>NZ_RZUF01000016.1 GCF_004005375.1 Rheinheimera sediminis
GTGGATCAGTTTTGCATTGTTGGTAACAGCTTTTCGAGCTTGAGCTTCAGAGCTTTGCGCCTGCTGTGAAAATAGTTTCATTAGTGCGCCCCCTCACCAGCTAAAAAAGCCTGTACAGCTTCGGCAGGCCATAGCAAACGCCCTGAAGGTAACTTGATCGGTCTGATTCCGTAGAAAGAACCTGTTTTACAAAGGCGAGTTCTGATAGTGCTTGGTTTGCCGTGCAAGACTTCGGCGAACTGTTCTGTGGTCAAATTTTGCGGTGTGAATGTAATGGTGTTCATGCTAATACCTCGTGTTGTTTGGTATTAGCACCTTAAAAATGAAGTGGTGTTAGCCACGGCTAGGTGGTTTTATTTTTCATTCAATCGTCTAACGAAACGCCCATAAGTTATTTGTTCATCTTTATGTTTCGCGCCGTCTTTGTTTGGAATAATCACGAAACTTACAGACCAAGTCTTGCAATTCTGCGGGTTAGGCGCAACCTCTTGAACATTGTCAAAATACTGTTCTTCATTACCGAGCATTGCTATAAATTCAGGCCAAAGTTCTTTTGGCTTAGAGCCTGCGTTTTTCATAGCTTTGAGATTTTCAAATATCTCCGATAACCCTCTCTTACGTTCCACCTTTGCTATCTTACGTTGATTTTGTCCATAAGCGTGGGAGACCTTCAAACACCTAGAAATATCACCCAGCTCGTAGGCAGCAGAAAGTTGTACCTCAACTTTGGTTTCTTTGTTAAGTAAAATATCAGCCTGAACTAAGTACAGTGAACATAAATCTAAATGGCTACCAAGCTCAAACTTATTATTTTCTCGGATCTGCTTGCCTGAATAACTTATACCCGACAGGGGGTCTCTTAATTTAATTCCCTTTCTACGGAATAAACTAATTATTCCGTTTAAGGTCAGTTTTACTTTCTCAGCTAATGGCAATGGATCGCTTTGCACAGGTACTGAGGCATAGATGAGTTGAACATTATCAGTAAATCTTTGCCCCCTTTTATCAAAAAGATAAACACCACCATCCTCGGAGGTTAAGACAATACGGTCTTTGCTCGATTCAGAAACGGCCTTTTTAAAATGTTCCAACTGACCACTTTCCTTAAGTCGTTTCCTTGCTATTTTTGAGTTATTTGCCATTACGCCCCCTTAACCACAGCTAAGCGAGTCTCAGCATTAACGGGCACACTAAGCCCGGCTTGTTCTAAAAACCATGTTTCTATTCGCTCATGCCATAGCCTTAATAAATCAAGTGGCCTTTGCTTGTAATGCTTTTCTGCGGTAGCGCTGGGTTTGTGGCCCATAATCTGAGCTACTACGCCTGTAGGTACTTCAACCCATTCCGACAAGGTAGCAAAGCTGCGGCGTAAGCCATGCAAGGTTAAACCTTCAATACCTGCGGCCATAATCGCCGGATCGTAGCTTTTGCGGGGGTCTGTTAGTTTGCCGTCTTTACCTGAAGGGCTGGAAAATACCCATTGATTGCGGCGGGGTAACTGATTCAGCAGGCTTGCTACATAAGGCGTTAACGGGATAACCCGTACCCCTGCAACGCTGCCTTTACTGGTGGCTTTATCGCGTATAGCCATGCTTTGCCATTTAAAATCAACATCTGACCATTGCAGGCCCGTTAATTCATTGCGCCGGGCTCCGGTTAGCAGCAGGGTTTGTACATAAGCTGAAATTATAGGGTTAGTGATCTTTCTAAGTTCGGCAAACAAAGCAGGTAATTGTTCACGCTGCAACACATCATCACGGGCTTTTAGTTTGGTTACTGTCTTTTTCACAGCTTTGCTTTTCAGCGCTACAACATCAATCAGCCCGGCATATTCTGGCTGTTCGTTGCACCAGCTTAAACAGGCAAACAACAAGCGGTAAGTTTGAGCGGCTACACCGGGACGGGTTTTGTTTTCCTTGTCCAGCCAACGCTTAATCAGATCGGCGGTTAAGTCACCAAGCTTTACATTTACCAAAGGGAATAAGCAGCCCTGTTTTGTCAGCAGCCCCTTTCCTCTGGCCCAAGGTAAACCCGCTTGCTGAACAGATTTTAAGTGGTCTTTATAGTGCTTTTCGCCCCAATCGGCTTTGTTTGCTTCCACATATTCAGCCCATACAGCGCCAAGTGTAACGGAACCCCGTTTAATCTCTTTTTCTTCAGCCAGTTCAGCAGCGGCCTTTTGCCGTTTTACTTTGGCCGGGCTTATATTCTGACTGGCTAATACATCAAGCTTTTTGGCTTCGGCTCTGGCTTGCTCAATATCAAAGGCTTCTTCAGCACCTATAACAGCCCTTTGTGTGCGGCCATTAACCCACACTTGATAGATATAAGTTTTCTTGCCTGAAGCAAAAGCCCTTAACCCTAAACCCGGTTGTTTTGTGTCCCATAAGAAGGCTTCTTTTTTACCCTCTGGACACTTAAAGGCGGCAACTCTGCCAGCGTTAAAACTGACTTTGTTGCTGGTGCTGCTTTGTTTGGTGGTAGAATCTGCGGTAGCCATTTGAACCCCCTATGGTTCTTGTGGTTTGCCCTGCTCGTGTTGACGCACCAGCGGGGCTTTTTGTTTTTTAGTGCTGCGGATCGTTCTACGGATCGGCCACGGATCGGAATTGTATCAATATACACCTATTCCGAACAACACGCCAGCAAGGGGGCTAACAGCTAAATAGCTGTTTTTATGAGGTTTTTAAGCGTAGTTCAATACGGATAAATACGTTATTCCTTCGACTCATAATCGGCAGGTCCCTGGTTCAAGTCCAGGTGGGGCCACCATTTATCAAGCACTTACGTTACTTCTTCTGATCCACTTTAAGTCTGTGCTACCTCTGTGCTACCAACATCCTAATAAGTCTAGCCGGATGTTATAATTTGCTCTTGCGATACAGCTTAAACATAATTCAACTTATAACGACTTGAACCAGCCGATACTTCTGAAATAGAGTTTTTCTACAACACTGAATATTGATGGAACATCAGTTGGTAAGTCGGGAAATACAGCTAATATCATCAGCCCACATCTCCATTTTCAAGTCAAAGAGTCAAAAGTAAGTGATTGCAATTAACCCTATGGCAAAAAACAGGAAGCAGTCTGGCAGTGGGTGAAACTATAACTTACAGATCCTGTACAGCTTTTGGGTGGATTAGGATGTCCCAAGCTTTAGATCATTAAATTAAGGATAAATTTATGAAATACATTATTTTGACTCTGGCATTATTTTCTTTTTTCTCTACTGCCAAGCCGATTACAGCAGTTGGTGATACTGAAGTGCTGTGTGCAAAAAACTACGGAAAAGAAGGCTTCTATCTAGTCACAAAAACGGCAGGTGTTTCTCGCATCACATTCCATTCATTGACTAGGGGTGAAGTAATCAAAGATTTGCCATTCGAGGTTAAGCATTGTGTTTTAGATTCTGCAGAGCCTTTAGCTTTGCTGACAGATGAAAGTCAAGATATTCATTTCTTCAAAAAGTTGGATTCTGCTTTTTTATTTGAGAGGGCATTCTCTGCGCAAGTTGCTTCTCACTCTAATACAGTGAGTTTCTACCGGAAGGTAGAGGGTGATGAAGATAATTTATTAGTATTTGTAATTGATATGAATACTGGGACTGTGCTATCCAAAAATCAAGTCCAAAAGGCGTTGCTACGACATGCTGCCTTGAATTTTTCTGAGAGCGGAAAAGAGATTATTATATCGTACATGGACGGTGCAGGTGGACTTCTTTCTTACGATACTGAGTCATTCAATGTTCAAAACACATTTGAAGATGGACGCCGCATGGCGAACCAAGTCATAGTTTCAGGCAATAGTTTTATTATAAATTTTGACGGAAAAATCAATGCTTATCAGGCTCAAACGAATGTGTGGAGTTACAGCAACGCTGATTTAGAAATTAGCGTTATGGAGAAATCTCCTGACGGAAACACACTTTTGCTGACCAACAATGTCAGGGCTGAGTTTGCAATTCTGAATTCAGAGGGCAAAGAAGTTGTAAATGGCGCTTATGAGCAGTTAACAAAGGTGAAATTTTTCGCTGAACTTTCTCAATCTTATCATGTAGAAGCTGTATTGAATGACGGATTCGCCCTAAGAGATTCAGATCGCAAAACCATACGATTCTACAATGTGGAGCAAGAGCTAGTTAAGGCAGTCAAGGTTTTAGAAGACGATGTTGTTTATTATCCAGCGACTACCACTGATCCACTTTATCTCTTAACCACTCTGGAAGGTAAAAAAGTTATAACACGCCTGTGAAGTAAGATTTCCTAATCCGGTCTTAACTAGTGGTGCATCTGTTGTGACTAGAGCATAAGAAGCTGAGGCTTTGATGCTCTGATGTTACGGCGTAAAAAAGGCAGCGTTAACGGCTGCCTTATTCAATAGTTAGTGGCAAAAGAAGCAATTAATGATCGTCATGCCCTGCAGGAATTCCTACCCACACCATTTTATGTGGCGTAAAACCCAGCTCTTGTTTCTCAATCACTTTAGCCTCTTCCAGGTCAATAGTACTGACGGTTTTGCTCAGTGGATCAGCCACATACACCTTGTCGTCCGCTGCAGAGATAGCCAGCTGTAACTGACTGCCTGTTGGCATAGTGGTTAAATCAGCAGTGGTGATCTGGACTTTGTTTGCCAATGCAAAAGCAGCACCAGTTGCAGCTGCTGCATTGTAATTCAGGATACTCAGAGCACCAGTGGAGTCCAGCAGCACAAACTTTTCGCCATGATCAGCAAAACCATAGCCTATGATGTTGGCACCAGTAGCGCCCTGCCAATCCACTTTATTCAGGCTGCCTGCAACAGGATTGACTGAAAACACAGTAGCACCGGCAAAGCCGATAAAATGCGGAGCATCTTCAACACCTTCCAAGGTACCGATACGCATAGTACCAGTGAAGTCAGCGGTATGAGCCACTTTGCTGGCGGTAAAAGTTTCACCGTCCTGCTTTAACAGCATCACGCCATCAGTGCAGCCAAAGCTGACATAATCTTTGTTTTGTGCGCTGCCATGTAAGCCAGGGCAACGCAGGGCAAATTCCTGTTCCAAATGGAAATGATCACCATGCACATGATAAACACCCACCTGATCGGGCAAAGTACTGGCTGTTGCTGCATCACGAATAGTTGAAACTAACATCTCACCCCGGGCCTGAGCGGCGCCGTGCATATGAGTGCTGTAAGTTAAAACCGGATAGTCATTGCTGCCCGTATTGATTTGATCATCATTCAGCACTGCGACTTTTGCCACACTGGAAGTGGCCACATTGCCGTCAAAAAAGATGGCAATTTGTTCATCCGTAGTGGTGACATGAGTAGGACGGCTTTCGCTGAGCTGCAGGCTCATTAAGCGGGGTTCTTCTTCATAAGGATGCAAGTGATCGCCATGATCTTCCTGATACAAACCGCCATCGATAAACTCTACTTTATCGCTTTCACGCTGCACTACCATAGCAAAACGCTGGCTGGCTGAAGCGTATAAAGCTGAGGCATTGCTTAATGAGCTAAATTGGCCCAGTAGGTCGCCGTCTTCAAGGTTGTAAACCCTAAGCATGGTGCTGTCTTTATCTGAAATAACCAGACGACCAGCACCGGTTTCGTGGTCGTGATCATCTTCCACAGGAATAGGATCCTTTTCTACTATGTTGGTCGTGCTGTCACCACAGGCGGCCAGTAATGAAGCACTGATCAGTAACGCCAGCACATTTACTTTTGATTTCAACATAAAAACTCCATAAAAATAAAAAGATCGCGGCTCACCAGGAAACGTTAAACCGCGATAAAACTTAAAATTGACCACGAATACCTAAACCCAAAGAACGGCCTGGCAAGGGGGTTTTGTCTTTCAAAAAAGAAGTGTGAACACGGGCTTCTTCGTCCGTCAGGTTTTCCCCTTTGACGTAAAGCACTATGTCTTGCAAGGCACCACTGAGGTGATAACTGACTGATGCATCCAGCAGGTTGTAGCCTGCAGTTGCACTTTCCAGCTCTGAAATTCTGTCTTGTTTGAAATAACGGGTCAGGCGCAGATCAGCGGAGATTTGATCGCCTTCATAGGCTAGTTCACTGGATAAACGCAGTGGTGGAGTGCGGGGTAAATCTCCCCCTCTGTCCAGTCGGGCACGAATGTAATCGGCCTGCACAGTGAAGCGATAAGGCTGGGCAATTTGCCACACCAGTTGTGATTCAAAACCATGCAAAATCACGTCTTCAGCGACAAAAAGGTAAACCGGCAACTCACCACTGTGATCATGGCCTTCTTCTTCGGCATGATCATGGTTATGGCCGTCTTCAGCGAATAAACCTGTGTTTTGCTGGTAGTAGTAGTTATCTACTTTGTTGTAGAAGGCATTGAGTACCAAACCAAGATCGCCGCTGATTTTACGGAAGGTCAGGTCCAGGTTGTTCGCGACTTCCATTTCTATTGGCTGGCGATTCAGCACTATGGCTTGTTCTGCGTGCGGGTCGTCATTGAGGCTGAACAACGCACCTATTTCATAAGAGGCCGTGCCAATATGAGGGCCAAATGACAATAACTCAGCAGCTGAAGGGGCGCGCTCTGAACGGGAGACTGACACACCTAAGTTGTAACCTTCGGTAAAATCCCAGAAAGCACCAGCAGACAAACTGTAGGGCTTAAACTTATGCTCTACATCAAACACACGGATAAATTCTGCACCATGGTCGTGGTCAGGGCCGTGATCATGCGCATCCTCGTCGTGCGAATGCGCCGCCAATGGTGGCAACAATACATCAGCTGCATTGATAGCCACCTGCTCAGTACGGGCTCCCAGTTGCACTAACACTGGGCCAAAGTGCCGTTCTTCCATCAGGGCCACTGCAAGCATTTCAGTACTGGATGGTGGAGTAAAAGCTTCAGCTCCTATAGCTTCAAAATCACTGTGTTTGTATTGCAGGCTGACCCCACCACGCCAATCGGAGATCACCGGATGCAGTAATTCAAAACGGGCTTCTTCGCTCTGGTTTTTAAAAGTGGTGCCTACTAAGCCTTCTTCAACTTCCACATGCTGATAGTCTGTGTAAGCAATGCGGCTGTTCAACTTTTGTAGCCATGGCAAATCCAGATCCAACTCACTTAAAAACTGTACTCTGTCTTGTTTTAAATCGGCATACACAGACTCTTCGGCCTGCTCTTCGTCTTCGTGTGCATGACCGCCATGGCTATGGCCCGGAATACCGTACTCACGTTTTAACTGACCAAAAGAGACACCCACAAAACCATTTTCCAGCAGGTAACTACTGCCTAAGCTAAAACCTTTGGCTGTTGCTGCTGTGTTGGCGACTTTGCCTGAAGCGCCTTCTTCGTGATCGTGATCTTCGTCGTCGTGATGCACTTCTGCTTCACCCGGAATACGGTAATCATCGTTATCACGCCAAAATACGTCGGCATATAAACCGGTTTGACCAACAAAGGTCTGAGCTGAACCTGAAGCCAGCTTTTCGTTATTCACCGACTCGCGCTGCAGCATCCACTCGCCTTTGGTGACTTGCTCAGTGGGAATTCTGTCATCCACCACGTTGACCACACCACCAATAGCGCCGCTGCCGTAAAACAAAGTGGCTGGGCCACGTAATACTTCAATCTGACTGGCAGTGCTGGCTTCAGCCGACACACTATGATCAGGCCCAACCCGTGAGGCATCACCAGCATCCAGACCATTTTGGGTGATCAAAACCCGTGGGCCATCTAAACCACGAATAATTGGGCTACTGGCCACAGAGCCATAAAAGTTACTGTGCACCCCTACTTCGTTTTTCAGCGTATCGCCTAAAGTCGACTGTTGATTCATTTTCAGCCGATCACCAGCCAGTACACTGACAGGCAAAGCGGATTCTGTGCTGGATGCATGAAATGGACTGGCTTTGACATCAATAATTTCAAGCGCAGTAGGGGTTAACGCAAATTGCATGTCCTGTGCTGGTAACTCCAACTGAAAATTCCGGTGCGCAAAACTGTTTGCTTCAATATGCAATTCAGTGTGATTACCTTGCAACGCCTGAAATTCAAAGCGGCCAGCAGCGTCGGTTTTCACCTTTTTATTCTGCCCAACTACTGTGACCCAAGCTTCAGCTACAGGCTGCCCTTGCTCATCCACTACAGTACCCTGCACTGACTGAGCCCATACCTGACCACTCAGACTAGCGGCGATCAGACTGGCCAATAAAGTTTTTCTACCCATGCACTTCCCCAAAAAACAAAATCAGTTTCAGTTGCTTTCACAAATTGTGATAATATAACATATCACGAAATCACCGTAAGTTGGCAAGTCCCTGTTACATCAAATAAGGCAAACATCATGAAAGATCTGTTAGGAGTGTGTTTATCGGGACTTTGTATCCTGCATTGTTTGTTTACACCTGTGTTGTTAGCGCTGGGTGGTGTAGGTCTGATTGGCGCCTGGTTTGAATCCGAGTGGGTGCATTATTTATTGCTGGCACCCATCAGTCTGATATTGGCCTGGAGCCTGCCACTGTCTTGGGTGAAGCATCGCAATATGAAGCCGTTACTGATTGGCGGTCTGGGTTTTAGCTTGTTGCTGCTCTCTCTTTTTGTGCCTGAATCTGCAGAGCCTGTGCTGGCGGTTTTAGGTGGATTTATTTTGATTGCAGCGCATCTGTTGAACAGACGCCTGCTGAATACCCATATCCCTCAGCCATTAGCGAATTCACTATGATTAACTCCGCAGATAAAAGATTACCCGTTACTGTGCTCTCCGGTTTTTTAGGCGCAGGCAAAACAACTTTGCTGAATCAAATCCTTAACAACAGAGCCGGTCGTAGAGTCGCGGTCATCGTCAATGATATGAGCGAGCTGAATATTGACGCCGCCACAGTGAAAAACGAAGTCAGTCTGAACCGTGCCGAAGAAAAACTGGTGGAAATGAGCAATGGCTGCATTTGCTGCACCTTACGCGAAGACTTATTGCTGGAAGTGGGTCGCTTAGCCCGTGAAGGCCGTTTTGATTATTTAGTCATTGAATCAACAGGCATTTCAGAGCCCCTGCCTATAGCTGAAACCTTTACTTTTGCCGATGAAGAAGGCCAGAGTTTATCCGATATAGCCCGGCTCGATACCATGGTGACAGTGGTGGATGCAGTGAACTTTTTAAAAGATTATCGCGAAGCCAGTTCCTTGCAGGAGAAAGGCGAAAGTCTGGGTGAAGAAGACGAGCGCAGTGTGGCGGATCTTCTGATCGAACAAGTCGAGTTTTGTGATCTATTAGTGATCAGCAAAGCAGATTTAGTCAGTGAGCACGATTTGCAGGAACTCAAAGCCATACTACGCAAATTGAATAGTACGGCCCAAATTCATCAGGCCAGTCAGGGAAAAATTGATATCGATAAAGTGCTGGGAACAGGCTTATTTGATTTTGAAAAAGCCCAGCAAGCACCTGGCTGGTTAAAAGAGTTACGGGGTGAACATCAGAGCGAATCGGAAGAATATGGCATCAGCAGTTTTGCTTTTCAGGCCCGCATTCCTTTTCATCCACAGCGCTTTTATGACTTCCTGCATCAGGATTGGCCTCAGGCTAAACTTTTGAGATCCAAAGGTTATTTCTGGCTGGCCAGTGAACCCGACTATGCCTGGCAATGGCATCAGGCTGGCGGCATTGCCCGTTATGGGATGGCAGGTTTATTCTGGCATGCAGTACCACAAGATGAATGGCCGGATGACGCTGAAGCAGTGCACAGTATTCAAAGCAGCTTTGTCGGGCCTTTTGGCGATTGCCGGCAAGAACTGGTGTTTATTGGCCAGAAGTTGGATCAGGCACAGATGCTGAAACAATTAGAACAATGCTTGCTGACAGAACAAGAACTGGCTTTATCCATCAACGAATGGAAAACGTTCGCCAGTCCTTTTAAGGCGGAATTTGCCTGATGCTGGCGGCCTTTCAACTTCTACCTCAGATGAAACAGCTGCAAAGCAGTTGCAGCGACATACTGACTGAGCTATTTCAGCCTGATGTAAATCTGGTGATTTGGCAGCGCGAACTCAGTCAGCGGATCCGGACTTATGCTGCAGAGCTAAGCACATTTGCTGATCTGCAACTGGTCGCTGAACCTGAAGAGCTAACAAGATTGCTGCAGAAGCGCTTGCCGGACGCTGAAGGGAAAGCCGAGTTTATTGCCGATCTGGAACTAATGAGTCAGATGTTGACTTGCCTGATGGATTGCTCTGCAGTAGGAGTTCGGCTAAAACGACTGGAAAAGGCCATGTGCCCCCGCTTTCATACCGACCATGTAGCAGCACGTTTACTGGTCACTTATTCAGGCCCTGCCACAGAGTGGCATGCCGGAACCACAGCACAAAGCCAACAGCCTTACCAGCAGATCGGCACCGGTCAGGTTGCGCTACTAAAAGGATCTGGCTGGACTGGTAATAAAGACGGAGCCATCTGGCATCGTTCCCCTCATACCGATCAACCCCGTTTGCTACTGAGCCTGGATCCAGTAGGCGAATAATCTATCCGGAGAATTTCTATGCGCTTATCTTATATTTTTGCCTGCTATTGTTCTGTGCTTAGTGCCTTAAGTCTGGCAGAACAGCCCGATACCAGAGCCCATCAGCATGGGGTCGCCAGGCTTGAGTTATTTCAACTGGCTACAGATTTACAGCTAAGCTTTTATGCCACAGGTTCAGATATTCTGGGTTTTGAGCATAAGCCAAAAACACAGGCTGAACTTGATGCCGTTAAAAAAGCCAAAACTCTGCTGGCTCAGCCTGACAAGCTGTTTCACATTACAGGGGCAGACTGTCAGCTGAAGCACCATCAATCAAATTTGGCCGAACTGCAGCAGCCTGCAAAGGCTGAACACAAACACTCACATGAGCATGACCATGACCATGACCACAAGCATGCAGGTCATTCCGATATAGAAGCCAGTTATCAGTTCAGTTGTTCATCGGTTACAAAGCCCGTCACGCTAAAGGTGAATTTATTTAGCCTGTTCCCGGACTTGCAGCAGATCCATAGCAGTTGGATCACAGAAAATGGTCAGTCCGCTGCCACTTTGACGCAAGCTAACCACCAACTATCGCTGAACTGATCTATGCAGACAGCCACAGCAGAGCAAGTACCAACAGAGCTGAAGCTCAGCGGCAACCGCAAAGCCGTGTATATGTTGATGCAACAGCAACAACGTGCTTTGTCTGCTTATGAAATTATCGATCTGTTGCGCCCACAAATAGGCCGGATCATTCACCCTATGCTGGTGTACCGCTGTCTGGATTTTTTACTGGCGAAGCAATTAGTGGTGAAGCTGGTGTCGGTCAATAAATTTGTCGCTTTGCCAAGAGACCTGACTGAACCTGGCCAGTGCCTGATCTGTGAAATTTGTCAGACCGTGACGTTTTCAGCCAGTTCAAATCCACTGCAACAACAAAAACGCAAAATAGCAGCAACAGGTTTTAAGTTAAATCAGCAGCCTGTTGAATTTCATGGCATATGTGCATCTTGCCAAAAGGACCATATAGAATGACCATAAGCTCACAGCGTATTCCGCTTTATCTGCTGACTGGCTTTTTAGGCAGCGGCAAAACCACCTTACTGAACCAGTGGATAAAAGATCCAGCCTTCAACAGGGCCCTGGTGATTATCAATGAATTTGGCGAAACCAGCCTGGATCATTTGTTGGTCACTCGAAGCACAGAAGAACAAATTGTTGAACTGTCCAATGGCTGTATTTGCTGCACGACACGGGGCGATCTGGTGAAAACCCTGACTGACATCAGTTGGCGCTTTAGCCGCAACGGCAGCAAAAGTTTTGACCGGGTTATTATTGAAACTACAGGTCTGGCAGACCCAAGTCCTATACTCAGTACGCTGATTTCCAATGAGAAAGTTTTTCAGCAATACAGATTGCAGGGCACTGTGACTACAGTAGATGCAGTGAATGCGCTGCATACTTTAAGTCAGTACCGGGAGGCTAAACGCCAGGTTGCTGTGGCCGACTTGATCCTGCTAACCAAACAGGATCTAGCTGATGAGAACACTCTGACCCAGGTGCAGCAGCATATTCGCCAGCTCAACCCAACAGCCCCTCTGCAGCGATCTGATCAGGGCGTCACAGCTCTCACTGCTTTACTGGAGTTGGATCATGTAGAACCCGTGCAGTCTGTCACACCACTGCATAACTGGTTGAATTTTGGTTCTGCGCAATTTAAACCTTTGAACTCAAGCCAAATGACAACCTCGGCAAGTTCAACTGGCAATGAAATCAGCCCACATCAGGATACAATCAACACTTACTGCTATCAGATAACCAGCCCTGTAACTTTGTTTGCTATCCAACTCTGGCTGGATGCATTATTGCCAGAGATGGGTCATCAATTACTGCGTGTAAAAGCAATTTTAAACGTGGAAGGATTTCCAGGCCCAATAGTGATCCATGGGGTGCAGCAGCTATTGCACCCAACAGCTGTACTGACACATTGGCCCAATGACGACAGGCAAAGTAAACTGGTGTTTATTACCGACCAGTTATCCAGAGAACAACTGGAAAAATGCCTGCGGCCTTTGTTCGGTTTATGAGCTTATGGAAAGCACGGGGTTCTCTGTGCTTGTCGCTTTTTGCTGATACATCCGCTGGTCAGCAACTTTGCTAAGAAGCAGATCGGTTTCACCGTCTTCTGGGTAACAAGCTAAACCAATACTGCAACTGATCCTAATGTCCAGACCATGAATATCAAAGGGCTGGGCAATGGCCTGTTGAATTTTATCCGCCACCATGGAGGCACTATAGCCTTGCTCAAGCTGCGGCAACAGAATGATAAACTCATCCCCACCAATGCGGGCGACAGTATCAGAGGTACGGATTGTATTCTTTAAACGTTCCGCAACCTGCTGTAATAACAAGTCACCTACGGCATGACCATGGGTGTCATTTACAGGTTTAAATTTATTTAAATCCAATAACATCAAAGCCAAGGATTTTTGATTTCGCATTACATATTGCAGCGCCTTTTGCAGCCTGTCTGTAAATAAAGTTCTGTTCGGCAGGCCTGTTAAGGTATCGTGCTGCGCCATGTAACGCATGCGTTCTTCAATTTTACGCCTTTCTGTTAAATCACGACTCACACCCAAAATTCCGACAAAAACGCCGTCAGCATACATGCCCGAAATTTTAACTTCACTCCACACTCTGCGGCCATCTTTACAGACCTGCTCAACTTCTCCGACATAGTCTGGGTAAGGTTGTCCTGCTTGCAAAGCCCTGGCGGCCTTTTTCATCTGCAGTTTTACCTGAGCATAGGACTCCCGGGTAACGAGTTGCCGCATTTGTTGCCGCATCAATGCTGAGACAGAAAAACCTGTCAGCTTTTCTGCTGAAGGGCTGATATAGGTGAAATGACCACTTGGATCCATAGTCCAGATCACATCAGTAGCATGATCTGCCAACAAACGATGCCGCTCTTCACTACGTTTTAATTCTTCTATCGCATGACTGCGTTCTATCACAATCTCAGCTAAAGCTGCACTCTCACTAATCAGTTGGATATCCTGCTCAGATGGAGCTGTCACCTCTTTGTGATAAATAGCAAAAGTACCCAGCACTTTACCTTGGCGATTTTTTATCGGCTCAGACCAGCAAGAGCGAATACCTGCAACATCGACTAAAGCCTGATAAGGTAGCCAATAAGGATGTACCCGCACATCCTCGACTATCACCCTCTGTCCCGAATAAGCAGCTGTACCGCAAGAGCCAACGCCGTACCCGGCTGCTATGCCATCTATCGCCGCATTGTATGCGTCCGGTAAATGAGGGGCTGAAGCGACATGAAGAATATTTTGGTCATCTAGCAACAACACAGTGCAACTCGCTGAAGGGTCCATTTGTTCTGCTCCTTCCACCAGAGCGTCCAATACCTGTTCCAGTGGTGCCTGTTCAACAATCATAGCGAGGACCCTGCTACGATTTTGTTGCATCAAGGCTGAGCGCTGGCCTGCTATCACAATAGCTTTGAGCTTACGGTTAATACGATAAACAAAAAAAAGAAAAACAACAGCAGCGGGAACAATGAAAAAGATAGCAGCACCCAGAATAGTACTGCCTGTATCAGTTTTCTGCCAGATGGCTCCCTCTGCGAGTGCTGGTGCTGTAGTTAGCAATCCTTGTACTAGCATCTGCCATAACTTCACGTTATTCCCCTATATCTTCGTACCATAATGCCGGGTTCGCCGAGATAAAGTCCTGCATCAGCTGCACACACTGGGAATTATCCTGCACCACAAGCTCTACGCCACGACTTTTCACATAGTCCTCAGGGCCCTGGAAAGTTCGATTTTCACCCACTACAACTTTAGGAATGCCATACAGCAACACTGTGCCACTGCACATATCACAAGGGGATAAAGTAGAATACAGCACGGCCTGCTGATAGTCCTTTGCTGTTAAACGACCTGCGTTTTCAAGGCAATCCATTTCAGCATGTAAGACACAACTGCCTTTTTGCACTCGTTGATTATGTCCTCTGCCGACAATTTCGCCATTGATCACTAATACTGAGCCAATTGGAATGCCTCCTTCGGCTAGACTTTTTTTGGCTTGTTCTATAGCGGCTAACATAAAAGGGTCTGTCATTCACTCTATCCTGTAGATCGGCGATCATCTGAAAGCAGCCACAGACTCATTTAAGCTTGTGGCTATGTATCAACAGTTTAGTGATAAAAATACAAAAAGAAGACCAGATGAATAAATTAAATTGCAGCAGGACCAGATTTGGCCGGAAGGTACTGAATACAATCCAGCGGGCAGACTTCAATACAGGCAGGTTTGTCGTAAAAACCTATACACTCCGTACATAAGTCTGCATTCACCTGGTAGTGGTGCTCACCACGGAAAATAGCAGTATTGGGGCATTCAGGCACGCACATATCGCAATTAATACACAAAGCCTCTATCCACACTGACATGATACGGCTCCGCTACTTGACTGAACTTGCACATCTTGTTGTTTTAACAAAAAACCGTAAGCCGGATTGACGCCATCAGGCAACTGAAACCAGACTTGATAGCCTGAACCAGGCGCAACCAGCAGTTCTTGGCCGTGTTGATCATAAAAGACTGCGTCTACCACCTGAATGCCTTCTGGTGTCATCAACACCAGTTGATCTTCTGTTGTAAAACGATTCTTTACCTGCAGCGAGGCATGTCCCTGTGCATTGAACTCTCCACTAAATTCCCCCACCAGTAACTGCTCACCTTCACTGTGGCTGGTCTGGTAATTTTGCAATTCAGCACTCAGATGGCGACGTAAAAAACCTTCGGTAAAGCCGCGATTGGCCATGCCATTCAGTTGCTGTAGCAAGGTGGCGTCAAACCCTTTACCAGCCATTGCATCATCTATGGCTTTGCGATACACCTGTGCAGTACGAGCCACATAATAAGGTGATTTAGTACGGCCCTCTATTTTCAGTGAATGCACCCCCATAGCTGTGAATGCAGCTACATGTTGTACAGCGCGCAAATCTTTGGAATTAAAGATGTAACTACCATGTTCGTCTTCATCCAGCAACATCAGCTCACCCGGTCTGCCTTGCTCTTCTACCAACACAGGAGCTGGCAAGGCTGAAGCGACAGGCCTGTATTGCCCCACCTCATCGGCTTCAGCCTGATGACTTTGATAAGACCAGCGACAAGCATTAGTACAAGCACCCTGGTTAGGATCTCGTTTGTTGATATAACCTGATAATAAACAGCGACCTGAATAAGCCATACACAAAGCACCATGCACAAACACCTCCAGCTCCATCTCTGGTACTTTTTCACGGATTTGTGCTATCTCCTCCAACGCCAGCTCTCGGGATAAAATCACCCTTTCTATGCCTTGTTGCTGCCAGAACAACACGGCAGCCCAATTGACTGTGTTGGCCTGCACCGACAAATGCAAAGGGATCTGTGGGAAATGCTGACGCAGTAAAAATACAACACCAGGGTCAGAGACAATAAGGGCGTCAGGTTTTAACGCTACAGCCGGAGCCATATCTTCAACAAAACGCTCTAACTTACTGTTATGGGGCGCAATATTGACTACCAGATAAAACTTTTTACCCAGCTGATGCGCTTCGTCAATACCAATGGCCAAAGTGGCTAAATCAAATTCATTATTGCGCACCCGCAAACTAAAACGCGGCTGGCCGGCATACACAGCATCAGCGCCATAAGCAAAAGCCATGCGCATGGCTTTTAAACTACCGGCTGGGGATAAGAGCTCAGGAACATTCATCGCTGCAATCTAAAGTCCGAAAAGAAAAGGCGCATCTTAGCGCCTGCTCAGTTCAGGATCTTGCGTTGGATCAAACCACTTTGGAATAACTCAAATGATCGTTTTTAGCCAGATAACGATCAAAACAGGCGCAGACAATGCGCACCAGTAAACGGCCCAGAGCTGTAACTTGAATATGCTCATCAGAATAGCTAACCAAAGCATCGGCACGCAAAGGCTCTAGTTTAGGCAGCACATCAGCAAAGTAATCCCAAAAGTCTGTTAAACCAAAACGTAGACAAAAGTCAGGGATGTCCAATTCAAAGTGACAAATCAACTGGCTGATTAAAGCGGCTCTGATTTTATCGTCCCGAGTTAGACTCAATCCTTTATCTACCGGCCATTGGCCTAAGGCCAATTGCTGCTGATATTGCTGTAGATCCTTTTGATTTTGCCAAATCACACCATTGACTTGACTGATGGACGACACACCTAACCCCACCAAAGCATCTTGTCCTGCTGTGGTATAGCCCTGAAAATTACGCTGCAATTTGCCTTGTTGCTGTGCTATCGCCAGCTTGTCTGTGGCTTTGGCGAAATGATCCATGCCAATACACTGATAGCCAGCCTGACTAAAACGCTCTATTGCCAGTTGCAATAAGGCCAATTTATCTTCTGCTTGAGGCAAGCTTCGCGTCGGAATTTTTCGCTGCGCGGCAAAACGAGTCGGCATATGGGCATAACTGAACAACGACACTCGATCCGGATCCAGTTCCAGTACTTTATCCAGAGTTTCGGCAAAACTTGTGGCTTGCTGATAAGGCAAACCATAGACCAAATCCAGGTTGATTGAACTAAAACCCAAAGCTCTGGCATGCAATACCAAAACCCGCACCAGCTCCTCGCTTTGCACCCTGTTAATAGCAACTTGCACCTGTTCATCAAAGTCTTGCACACCAAAGCTTAGCCGGCTGAATCCAAGTTCACGCAGATGCGCCAGTTTATCCAAAGAACAACTGCGAGGATCAATTTCTACCGATAGCTCAGCATCGGCTTTAAACACAAAATGCTGCCGTAACAGCTGCATTAGCAACGATAGCTGCTCTTCGGTTAAAAAAGTTGGGGTACCACCGCCTAAATGCAGCTGAGAGATAGTTTTATCTGCCAATAAATGCTGATACAGCCCCATCTCCTGCTCCAGCGCCAACAGGTACAAATCGGCTTTTGTACTGTGGCGAGTCACTATTTTATTGCAGCCGCAGTAATAACAGAGCTGCTGGCAAAATGGGATATGCAGATACAAACACAACTCAGCAGCAGAACCCGCCAAAGCGGCTTGCACCGCTGAGGCAGGAAAGTCCGGTAATAAAGATAAAGCCGTAGGGTAAGAGGTATAACGTGGTCCATTCACCGAGTACTTCTGTACCAATTCGGAAGACCATAAAAGCTGAGATGCTAAGTCCATCATTATTTGCCCCTGCAACAAAATTAAGCAAAGTGTAAAAGACTGCAGCTGACTGTCTCTTGATCTGAAATAACAAAGCTGGTTTTTCCTGCGCTTAAATTTATTTTTCTCGGTAAAAACCTGTAAAACGGCGACAAATTGAGCTGGCTAAATCTGACAAAACATTTTAGAATGAACGTTCACTCTAAAGGAGATTCTAAATATGCAACCTTCCCGCATTGTCTTTTTTGCCCTTTCAGCCCTGGCTGGCTCTGTGACTTTGGCCGGTTGTGGTCAAGCACAACAAGCTCAAGCGCCTGCTGTACAGGCCATACCTGTTGGTGTCGTTACTTTGAAAAGTCAGGCCATAACCCTGACTAAACAATTGCCAGGTCGTGTTGCCGCGTCACAAATTGCGGAAATTCGCCCTCAGGTCGACGGCATAGTGCTGCAACGTTTATTTACCGAAGGCAGTGAAGTGAAAGCCGGTCAGGCCTTGTATCAAATAGACCCAGCGACTTTTGAAGCTCAGCTTTCCAGCGCTAAAGCAGCAGTAGCGCGAGCTCAGGCCAGCATTGCCAGCAGCAAAGCCAAAGCCAGTCGTTATACCGAACTGTTAAAAATTAAGGCGGTTAGTCAGCAAGAATTTGATGAAGCAGACGCGGCCTATAAACAAGCTCAGGCGGATGTATTAACAGCTCAGGCGCAGCTGAAAACAGCGCAGATTAATCTGAACTACAGCAAAGTTTTGTCCCCTATCAGCGGCCAAATCAGTAAATCAGCTGTCACTGCCGGCGCTTTAGTCAGTGCCAATCAAAGTTCAGCTTTGGCGACAGTAACTCAATTAGATCCAATTTATGTCGACCTGACTCAATCCAGCAACGAGATGCTGCAGCTGAAAAAAGCGCTGGCCTCAGGTGCTTTAGGTTCAGACGAGGCTACCCAGACTGTGGTTGAATTAACTATGGAAGACGACACTGTCTATCCACATAAAGGCACTTTGCAATTTTCTGAAGTGACAGTAGATCCAGGCACAGGTTCTGTCACCTTAAGAGCGCAATTTCCTAACCCTGAAAAATTACTGCTGCCAGGTATGTATGTGCGTGCCGAAGTGGTTGAAGGGGTAAAAGCCAACGCTATTCTGGCCCCTCAACGTGGTGTCAGTCGCAATAACAAAGGTGAAGCGACGGCCATGGTAGTTGGCAAAGAAGGCATAGTGGAAGCACGTATTTTACAAGCCGACCGCACCATAGGTTCAGACTGGCTGGTCAGCAGTGGCTTAAATGACGGTGATCAGCTGATTATTGAAGGCCTACAGAAAATAGGTCCTGGTGCGCCGGTACAGGCAGTACCTGCCGAAGCCGCTGCTCAAGCCAAATCCCAGTAAAGCCAACGGAGAATTCTGATGTCACGATTTTTTATCGACAGGCCGATTTTTGCCTGGGTGTTGGCGATAGTAGTGATGCTGGCAGGTATTTTAGCCATCAACGCTTTGCCAATAGCTCAATATCCATCGATAGCACCACCTGCTATAAGTATCACAGCCAACTATCCTGGTGCATCTGCCCGTACTCTGGAAGATACGGTTACCCAGGTTATAGAACAGAAAATGAAAGGATTAGATGGTCTGATGTATATGTCATCGACTTCTGAATCCAGCGGTTCAATGACCATCACCTTAAACTTCACCGCTGATACAGATCCTGATATTGCTCAGGTTCAGGTGCAAAATAAACTGGCTTTGGCCACACCACTGCTACCTGAAGAAGTGCAGCGACAAGGCGTCGCCGTGGCCAAATCAGCGGTTAACTTTTTGTTAGTGGCAGGTTTTGTCTCCGAAGACGGCAGCATGACGAACATCGACATAGGTGACTATATTTCATCCAACGTACAGGATGTGATCTCCCGTGTAAACGGCGTGGGCGAAGTGCAGTTGTTTGGTTCTCAATATGCCATGCGGATCTGGTTAGACCCAGCCAAACTACAAAACTACAAACTGACCACTGCCGATATCAGCGCTGCCATCAGTGCGCAAAATGCTCAGGTGTCTGCCGGTCAGTTAGGCGGCATGCCTGCCATCGAAGGTCAGCAATTAAATGCAACAGTCACAGCACAAAGCCGGCTGCAAACCGCAGAGCAATTCCGTGACATTCTGGTAAAAACTAACGGTGACGGTTCTGTGGTGCGTTTAGGCGATGTGGCTAACGTTGAATTGGGCGGCGAAAGTTACGGTGTAGTAGCACGTTTTAATGGCAAGCCAGCTTCAGGTATAGGTATCAAACTGGCCAGTGGTGCCAATGCGCTGGAAACAGCAGCTGGCGTGAAACAAGCTCTGGCCGATCTGGAACCCTTTTTCCCGGAAGGCTTAAAAGCTGTGGTGCCCTACGACACTACACCTTTTGTCTCCTTGTCGATTGAAAAAGTAGTACATACCTTAATTGAAGCCGTGGTACTGGTGTTTGTGGTGATGTATCTGTTCCTGCAGAATTTCCGCGCTACCTTAATTCCTACTATCGCAGTGCCAGTGGTTTTACTGGGAACCTTTGCCATTTTAGCGGCCTTTGGTTACTCCATTAATACCCTGACTATGTTTGCTATGGTGCTGGCGATAGGTCTGCTGGTCGATGACGCCATTGTCGTGGTCGAAAACGTCGAACGGGTGATGACCGAAGAAGGCTTGTCTGCACTGGAGGCCACCCGCAAATCGATGGATGAAATCAAAGGCGCACTGGTGGGTATAGCTATGGTGTTGTCTGCTGTCTTCGTGCCTATGGCGTTTTTTGGTGGCTCTACGGGTGTGATTTACCGTCAGTTCTCTATCACTTTGGTCTCTGCTATGGGCTTGTCGGTACTGGTTGCTTTAATTCTAACGCCAGCCTTGTGTGCGACTTTATTAAAACCAAGCCATGTGCACGACAACGGCTCTGTATTAGGTAAGTTTTTCTCTGGTTTTAACCGTGGTTTTGATAACACCAACAAAGGCACACAAAACTTTGTCAGCCGTATGATCCAGCAAAGTAAACGCTACCTGCTTTGCTATGCGCTGATTTTTGGCGGCATGGTGTACATTTTCAGCCAGTTACCTTCAGCCTTTTTACCGGATGAAGATCAGGGCATTATGTTTAACCAGGTGGTGTTACCAGCAGGTTCTACCACTGAACAAACCCTGAAAGTAGTAGAGAAAATGGAAAACCATTTCCTTAACGAGCAAAGCGAAGCGGTGAAGTCGATATTTACCGTTACAGGCTTTAGTTTCGCCGGGTCAGGTCAGAACGCGGCCTTAGGTTTTGTCAATTTAAAACATTGGGATGAACGCCAACGCCCTGACTTATCCGTAGGCGCTGTCGCAGGCAAAGCCATGGGTTATTTCTCGACTATTAAAGAAGCTTTTGTTTTTGCTTTCCCGCCACCAGCGGTGATAGAACTTGGTACTGCCAATGGCTTTAACGTCTTTCTGCAAGACAGAGCTGGTTTAGGTCATGACCAGTTATTGGCTGCTCGTAACCAGTTGTTGGGTATGGCTGGCCAAAGCCCGGTATTAGCTGGCGTACGTCCTAATGGTCAGGAAGATATGCCAGAGCTGAAACTGGACATCGACTTAGCAAAAGCTGAAGCTTTAGGTGTCAGTCAGGCCGATATCAACAGCACGCTGTCAACAGCCTGGGGTAGTAGCTACGTCAACGATTTTATTGACCGTGGCCGGGTGAAAAAAGTTTATCTGCAAGGTACAGCAGACAGCCGCATGGTGCCAGAAGATTTAACCAAATGGTATGTGCGTAACAATTCAGGTGAGATGGTCCCATTCTCCGCTTTTGCCAGCTCGCACTGGACTTATGGTTCGCCTCGGTTAGAGCGTTATAACGGTTTTGCCGCCATGGAAATTCAAGGGGCTGCAGCTCCTGGTTACAGCACAGGTCAGGCTATGGATGAAATGGAAAAGCTGATTAAACAGCTGCCACCAGGCATCTCCTATGAATGGACTGGTATTTCCTACGAGGAACGTTTAAGTGGTGGTCAGGCGCCTCTGCTGTATGCCTTATCCTTGTTGGTGGTATTCCTCTGTCTGGCGGCATTGTACGAAAGCTGGTCTGTACCTGCAGCAGTCATGATGATAGTACCACTGGGTGTATTTGGTGCCGCGTTGGCTGCGCTACTCAGTAGCTTGTCTAACGATATTTATCTGCAGGTGGGTTTGTTAACCACCATAGGTTTGGCCTCGAAAAATGCCATTCTGATTGTGGAATTTGCCATACACCGGATGGAGCAGGGCTTAGGCTTAGTCGAAGCAGCTATTGAAGCAGTACGTTTACGTTTGCGCCCTATTATTATGACTTCTATGGCTTTTATTTGTGGTGTATTGCCTTTGGCCATAGCCTCAAGTGCGGGTTCTGGCGCGCAGAACGCTCTGGGTATTTCAGTGATAGGCGGTACCTTAGCTTCATCTATTCTGGTGGTGGTATTTGTTCCGATGTTTTTTGTGTTGGTTCGCCGTGTATTCCCTGGCAAACACCAAACAGCTCAGGAGAAAGCCGAATGAAATTAAAAACTTTAAGTTTAAGCACTCTGGCCCTGCTGGTATTAACTGCCTGCCAGCTGGCACCAGAGCAGCAAGCTGTTGAATTACCTGTGCCTGATGCTTATGCATTAGCTGCACAAGGCTCAGGCACTGCTGCAGCAGAACTGCATTGGCAACAGTTTTTCAACAACCCTAAGCTACAGCAACTGATAGAGCTCAGCCTTTCAAACAACAAAGATCTGCAAATCGCTGCACTGAACGTGCAGCGGGTGCGGGCTTTGTATCAGATTGAAGACTCAGCTTTGTATCCGTCGCTGGATTTAAAGGCTTCAGGCACACGCCAGCGTTTACCTGCCGATCTAACAGGCACAGGCAATGCGCAAATCAGTCAGCAATACAGCGCAACTGTCGGCATCACAAGCTACGAGCTGGATTTCTGGGGCAAGGTACGTAATCAGTCAGAACAAGCTTTGCAACAGCTCTATTCCACAGAGCAGGCCCAGTTGAGTAGCCAGATCAGCCTGGTATCTGAGCTAGCCAATGCCTGGTTAACTTATGCGGCTGATCAGCAATTACTTGAGCTGGCCACTCATACGCTGCATAGCCAGCAAAAAACTCTGGAACTGACTGAACAAAGCTATAACTTAGGGGCGGCTTCCGCTTTAACCTTGCAGCAAGTGAAAAGTACGGTTGCAACAGCCCAAGTAGATATGGCGCGTTATCAGCGCTTGTTGGCCAGAGATAAAAATGCGTTGGATGTGCTAACAGGCGCTACAGTATCTGAGGATCTGCTGCCGGATCAGCCACTAAGCAAACTACTGCAGTTACCTGAATTACCGGCAGGTTTACCTTCAGATTTACTGCAACAACGGCCAGACCTAAAAGCCGCTGAACATGACTTGTTGGCCGCTAACGCCAATATTGGCATAGCCAAAGCCGCATTTTTCCCCAGCATCAGCTTAACAGCCAATGCAGGCTCAGCATCAAGCGATTTGGATAATCTGTTTAAAGGTGGCTCGGGCAGCTGGAGTTTTATGCCTTCAGTCAACCTGCCGATCTTTAATATGGGCCGTACCCAAGCCAATCTGGAGGTCGCTGAAGCTCAGCAGCAAGTGGCACTGGCAACTTACCAGCAAAAAATCCAGCAGGCCTTTCGTGAAGTGTCTGACAGCTTAGCGGATCGCCAAGGTTATGCCGCTCAGCTGCAGGCGCAACAGGATTTGGCCAACAGTAACCAGCAAAGCTTTGTCTTGTCCGAAGCTCGCTTTAAACAAGGGGCTGACAGCTATCTGCAGGTACTGGACGCGCAGCGATCCTGGTACAGCGCACAACAACAATTAATCAGTGGCCAGCAAGCTTTGCTTGCCAGCCAGATTAGTTTGTATAAAGTGCTCGGCGGTGGTTGGCAGAGCAATGTCAGTGCAGTGGAATAATAAGCAATAGCCGGGCTTTGAAGCCCGGTGTTGGAGTACCCTATGACAGAAAAACAAAAACGACATTCAGATCCAGCCTTAGCTGAGGCGCGCAGAAACCAGGTCCTGACCGCGGCAGCAGACTGCTTCCGTCGTAAAGGCTACCATGGTGCTGGCATGGCAGAGATTTCGAAAACTGCTGGTATGAGCGCTGGTCATATTTACAATTATTTCAACAGTAAAGAAGCCATTATCGAAGCTATTATTCAGCGCGATATGGAAGAAATGTTTTCTGTATTTCAGCAATTTGAAGACGATCCAGGCGAACTGCTGACTAATATGCTGGACGGTGCAGACCATGGTGTTGAACGTCATATAGACAAAGAGAAAAATGCATTAGAGCTGGAAATGTTAGCCGAAGCAGCCCGCAATCAAAAAGTAGCCTTTTTGATGCAACAATCCGATACCCATGCCAGAGCAAGATTCCGAAGATTATTAACCGGCGAACGCAGCTTAGTAAAAGATGCAACAGACAAGGAACTGGATGCACGTATCAATGTGATTTTTGCCATGATCACAGGTTTGGCGATGCGCCGGACTTTGTACCCTGAACTGCAAAAAGATACGATATTGCTGGCTTTACGACCTGCACTACGGACTTTATTGTCGCCCTTTAATTAGAGAACGAATAAGGCAGTATTTACTGCCTTATTTTTCTTTGCCCTGAAACTGATTCATAGTCGCCATCGCATTGGCCCAAAACAGAATAGAGCTTTTATCATTGCGCTGCACTGCGCTACTTAAAGCCTCTTTGGCTTTTGCAGTAAAATCTATAGCCTGATTATCCGTAGTGGCTTGCTCATCTGAGCTCTCGGTTTTACCTGAATACAACAATACCCTAAATGCCTGCTCCTGCTCAGCCGGAATTTTACCGCTGTCCAATCCTTTCGTCAGCCAATCCGATAATTGCTTACGAGTCATATTGTCAAAAACCAAAGTTTTAGCTTGTGCAGTTTCCTCTGCGCTGCCCTCTGCTGGTTTTTCCACTGTTCCGGTGGCGGAGTGCGTTTCTTTTTTTGCCACTGCTGTATACAAAGCCGAATACTGATTTGAGCGTAATTGACTCAGGGTTTCAAAAAGATTGCTGTTATCCAGTTTCATAAACTCTGTCCTTTATTTCTTGCCCACTTTGACTCAAAGCGTACCAAAGCAAGATACAGGCCAGCGCTTAAAGTCATTGCTTTGACAGCACTGCAATGGCAGTTGAAGGACAGCTACCAAGTTCATTTGAACGCAGCTACAATGCGGAAAATTTCTTAATCATGAGGGAAAAATGAAACCATATAACATGCAACAAAAAGTGCTGCAGTTAGTCGAGACCACTTGGTTTAACCACAGTATTTTAGTGCTGATTTTAATCAATGCTGTTTTGTTAGGCTTAGAAACGTCAGCTTCACTGATGCAGGAGTTTGGCTCAGTCATACTGCTGGCGGATAAAATTTTGCTCGCAGTTTTTGTTCTCGAGCTGCTGCTGAGGATCTTTGCCTATCGCCTCAATTTTTTTAAAGACTCCTGGAGTTTATTTGATTTTGCCGTAGTGGCCATAGCTCTTATGCCGGCGACTGGTCAGTTCTCAGTGCTGCGGGCTTTAAGGGTGCTGCGGGTGCTACGTTTATTGTCTATCGTGCCTTCAATGCGCCGTGTGGTTTCGGCTCTGCTTGGCTCTTTACCGGGTTTAGGCTCCATTGCTATGGTATTGCTGCTGATTTATTACGTCTTTGCCGTTATCGCCACTAAGTTATTTAGTGCCGCTTTCCCTGAGTGGTTTGGCTCTCTTGGCGCTTCGTTCTACACGCTGTTTCAGGTGATGACACTAGAAAGCTGGTCTATGGGTATTTCCCGTCCTGTGATGGAACAGTTCCCTTATGCCTGGGCCTTTTTTGTGCCTTTTATCTTAATAGCCACTTTTACCATGCTAAACCTATTTATCGCCATTATCGTCAACACTATGCAAACTTTTACCGATCAGGAACATGCCGCAGAACGAGCCGAGGATAAAAAAGCTGAACAGGCAGAACAACAGTTGATGCATCAACAATTGGCAGATATCAAGCAGGAGTTGCAGGCTTTAAGAGCTGAACTGAAACAACACAAGCAGCCATAAGTGATCTGGCCCCTGATTTTACCGGGCGGCCCAGCTACAACATCAGCCTTTTTGAGTTCCAGCTCTGACTCTTGTCATACTTGCCTATTCATTTTCAGCAGTGAAAGAGCCAAGCTTAAAACCTGAATCTGGAGGCCAGGACACGCCAAAGACAAGGAAACTATGCTTTGGCTTTGTGGTTCATTCTGACAGCATACAAGGACTGCTGGTGAGTTGCGGATGACAACGCCATAAGCTCAAATCCGGAAAATGTACGGCTTTTAAATCCGGAGTTTGTTGCGGAGCCTGCGGATAAAAATCTGTTGATATAATCTGAGCTGCACTTTTCAGTGCGGCTTCCCGTCTTGAAATCGAATAGTCTGTTGGATGAAACTCGTCACTGCGGGTCCTTACTATAAAGCCTTGCTTCACCAGTTTTTCTATAGCCTCAAACTGCTGCTCTGGTTGATTCTGCAAAACCATAGCAGCTTCAGCACTGGCAGGCGGATAGTTACCAAACATCACTCGTCCGGCCAAAGATGGATGCTGTTGACGATAGATCTCTAACTGCGCTGGCTGACCATCAAACAAGAACATAAAACGGCCGCGGGATGATTCAACACTGGGCCAGCCTTGAGTCAGCACAGTGTGCTGTAAAGTCAGACCAGGTTTTCGGACGAAATCAGGAGTCAGCAGATTCTGCTCAGGGATTATGGCACGGATTTCCTGATCCAACTGAGCATAATCTTCAGCAGTCAGAATGCGGGGTTTAATACCCCCAGTCACACCACTTTCTTTAACATTAAGCAAAATCACCACCGGCAGATGATTTTTATGTTGATTTGACCATTCCACTAATTGGCGCAGACAGTCCTGAAACAAAGGGCAATGTGAAGCAAAATCCATATCCGGAATATGAAATGCTTTAAAGCCGGGTTGTTGTAATTTAGCCCTGTAATCCGCTGATAACAACGACTTGCCCAACCATTGCTCTGCGGCTGGCTGCAGGTACATTCCACCTGTGGGATCAGCCAATACGTCCAGCTCCAGATGACGTAGCCCCAGTTCTAACTGTTGGGGCAAGGTTAAATGCTGATACTGCAAAGATGATGTATCCTGACCTTGTTGTTGCAAGTAGTGACTCACCCCCTCTGGCAGGGCCTGCTTATAGCTGTTATGCGAACCAATCCACTGTAATTGGTTTAATTTCAACGATTCCGCCGCTTGTACCATAGTGCAAAAGCAGAGCGCTGCAACGCAGCAAAATCTAAGTAACATCGTTTCAGCCTTCTAAATAAAACAACACTATAGAGCGGAATAATGAACAAAAAACGACAACAAAGCGCTAATTTATCAGCAGCGCTTCCTGCTCTAAAAAGCAACCTTTTAGCTGTAATGCTTCCAACAAGCCATAAAAGTGGTGTTTTTCAGCCAATTCCAGCGCTTTAGTTAACTGATGTGGATGCTTGGGTTTGTTATTAAATAACTCCTGCCAGGGACTAAAGTCTGCAGGGGTGACAAAGCTTAGCTTTTCACCCAGGCGTTGTTTTAATAAATCAAACAACTCCAAAGCTGCAGCGTCAAAATCAAAAGCACAATAAATCTGTTGGTACTGCTGATAAAAAGGTGTCAGCAAGGCTGAACTGGCTTTACTACCGGACGCAAAGCCAATGTCGCTGTTAAGCAAAGAAAAATCCAGCGCCAGCATTTGTCCGCAGACAGGTAACATTTCTGGATAACGGAAAAAACATTCTTCGTTTTCAATCAACAATAAACAGGGTTTGGCTTGATAACTCTGGAATTTATTTGTGCCATCCAGCACCACGACTTCTGGCTGCCGGTTCTGACAGCGTTCGTGGTACACCAATTGATAACCGAAAGATGTATTCACCTGATGCGAGTTTCCAGTCTGGGCGGCCTCTTTACGGGACGCTGGTTGCCACACTTGCTGTTCAAGCTGGCGAAATAGCACCTCAGAAACAATACTGACCTGCCAACGACCTGAGCCTAACTGACGCACTTTAAACATCTCTGACTTTTTCTGATAAAACAACGGCGGCAACAACTCCAGCATGCGACCATAATGCATAGCTTTGCCCTGACGAATTTGTTGCAGATATTTTTTTAACATTCCTGGCTCCAGATTGGGCTCTGTCTTGCTTCTGATAGCAGTGAACCGCAAAGCAAGCAGCTTGGCAAGTGTAGTGAAAGCTTTATCAACCTGTCATAAAAATGCCACTGAACGGCCCGATAATAAGCAGCAGTTAAATGCGAACCCTGTGTACATGTTGCTTTAACTCTCTGGATTGTCCTGGATTTTTGATGAGGGAAACCTTCGTGGTTCTCCCTCTTTTTTTTTGTCTGTTTTCATCCATTTGTTGCGCTGCTTCGTAAATTTCCTATCTTCATCTTCCTCAGGAAAAACTGCCATGCGCCAGATCCAACTTTTAGGTTACGCCGGCCTGCTGCCCTTTATTGGTCTAACCTTATTGCAATTAATGCCTCACACTTTGGCGCTGCAAGTTCCTTTTACCGCTTTCCAAAGCTATAGCCAAATTATTCTGGCTTTTATGGCTGGTGTACTCTGGCCTGCACTCTATCAGCAGCCAGGACGTTTTTTTCCACTCTGGGTGGTGAGCTTTGCATTGACAGGCTGGTTTAGCAGCTTGCTTGCAGCGCCAGAGCAAGTTCTAGTTCTGGCTGCTGCTTTTGCCACATTAAGAGTGTTTGAAATCTGGCATCACAATCAATTAGCCTACTCTCCAGCCTACGGTAGATTAAGAACCCATCTGACCACTGTGGTTGTGACCTGTCATCTCTTATACTGGTGGTCACTCTGACACCATAGCGAAAAACCTTCGTCCAGCCAGCCTGTGACGCCGCCTAGCATTTTTTTCACCGGCCTGTTCAGCTGCGCTAATTTTAACGCTGCTTTATCGGCGCCATTGCAATGAGGATCAGCGCAATAGACCACAAATAAAGTGTCCGCCGGATAAAGCGCGAGACTTTCGCTATCAATCCTGCTGTGCTGAATAAGCACAGCCTGCGGCAAATGGCCTTGCTGATAAGCAGCTTGCTCCCGCATATTCAGCAGCACAAAATCCTGCCTTTGGTTGCTCATGCCATGATGCAGGTCCCAGCAGTCGGTTTCAAACAGCGCTAAAGAACTAAAGTGAGTGATAGCCTGCCCTACTCCTGCTACTGCAGGTCTGGACACCATAGATGACATGAGTAACACTTTTCTGCGTCTGACAGTATCAAGTTCACCGCTACTCTATTGTGCTAAAGCAGTTGACTGCCATTGGCTTAAAAGACACATTAGAATAGTATTAAGCCAAAACTGAGCTTCAAGCCTGAGGGGAGTTGCTGCGTGCATAAAGTCGCTATTTTATTAGGACAGTCCGTCGCTAGTTTTGAATTGGGTTGTGCTTCAGAGTTGTTCGCATTAAGCAGGCCCGAATACCCAGATTGGTACCAGACCGACATTATCAGCTTCCACCCCGGGCCGTTCACAGCGACTGGAGGCCTGCAATTACTGGTGCCACAGGTACAGGATTTAGCCTGCTACGATACTATTCTGATCCCCAACTGGTCTGTCGCTAACCCCGCACCTGACCAACAGCTACGGCAGCAACTGCTGGCGGCTTATCACAGAGGCGCCCGATTGATATCCTTCTGCTCAGGAGCATTTTTGCTGGCTGAGCTTGGTATTCTGCGAGATAAAGCAGCCACCACACACTGGCGTTACGCCGACGAATTTCAGCGCCGCTATGCGGATATCCGCTATCAGCAAAACGTGCTCTATTGTTTTGATGGCCAGATTGGTTGCTCGGCCGGCAGCGCAGCAGCTCTGGATTTAGGTCTGGCCATTATACGCCGGGACTTCGGGTTTGAAATTGCCAATCAGGTGGCCAAAAGAGCTGTGATTTCAGCGCACCGTCAGGGCGGTCAAGCCCAATTTATCACTCAACCTCTGCAGAAAAAAACCAATTTACTTAGCTCTACGATGGACTGGGCGTTATTACATCTGGATCAGCCTCTGGCCATTGAACAGCTAGCAGATAAGGCGGGTCTGTCCAGGCGCAGCTTTGATCGGCATTTTAAAGCCAGCACAGGCCTCAGCCCGTTGCAGTGGTTAGTGCAACAGCGATTACAACTGGTGCAACATTACCTGGAACAAGGTCTGCATTCGCTCGAGCAGATTAGTGTTCTAACAGGCTTTGGTTCATCGTTAAATTTACGTCAACAGTTCAAAAAGCAACTGGGGATCAGCCCGGGTCAGTATCAGCGGCAATTCAGTTCCAATAGCATTACCTTTTAAACTTTATACAATCAAGCCAGATTTTGTTGAGCTCAATGACGATGACAATGCCAGCCATAACAAGCATACACAGATGCTTTTGGTTTCGATTTTTAGCTCCTGTGGCTGAGTCCTCTAAAAAAACACTTTGGCCGCATGGTCTGGCACCCTGACGTCATAATACGTCTGTCCACATACAGATTGAATCACAAGCAGCAGACCGACTAAGGGTTGGCGCTGTCACTCAGACTCTAGAAACTATGCCCTACAGAGAAATAGTAACGATAAGCCCTGCCATTATTTTCATCTTCAGCACGGCCATAACCCAGATAGACAGGGCCAAAGGGACTATCCCAACCAGCAAACACACTGCTGGCCCAAATCCAGTCAGTTTCATTGGCTAAACGTTCGAGCTGGATCATATTGCCATGCACCAGACCTTTTTCCAGTGAAGCTCCCAGATAAAAAGGTGAATTAATGATGCTGAATCTGTTTTCACTCATTTTGAACAAATAAACCAGGCTACCGAACTTTACTTCACTGCCAAACAAATAATTTTTTGGATAACCAGAGAGGTTTAATAAACCTCCTAATGAAAACTGCTCCAACGCTAAATTAGGATCTCCAGGGGTGTAATCCTCGAGACGCCAGCGGGCCCGCACGATGTGACGTTCAAAAAAGCTACGGGCGGCGAGAACTTCAAACGCATGACGACGACTGCGGTACGTTTGCCCCATAGCTGTATCATTTAACCATTGCCAATTCGCATTGACACGGAAACCACGGGTAGGAAAAGCAGGGTTATCTAACCTGTCCCAGACAAAATCCAGCATAGGCCCTTCACGCTGATAGCCTAGTCTGCTAAAGCCTAACTCCTCCACACCTGATACCGGAATACGATAGTAACCACTCTTTTCAATCCACCCCGAGCTGAGTCTGGCGTGATCCGACAAGTTCCAACCTGCTTTGGCTATACCTGTGGTTTCTCTGTTCGACAGGTCGCCCAAAGATAAGCCTTCTGTATCTTCCAAAGACAGAATAGTAGCGTCCCGCATAAGCTGAGCGCTGATAAAAGTAGCAGGCGTAAAGATGGGCCAATACAATTCAGAACTAAGCAATTTATCTGTCCCCAGTGCCAGCTCATTGTGCCACTCAGCGCCAAGGTCAGAAATATTGGTGTAAGTATAGGAAGCCGCCAATTGGTAATATCTTTTATTGCGAAAGTCATCTTCCATAGTAAAACGGAAATTCAGGTAGCCTGGACCCCAGCTTTTTTCTACGGCCCGAACTTTCAGGCTGGTATCTTCGCCTTGCTTATGTTGTTCTAATTGTAAAGATACCCGCTCCAGCGTATCGACTCCATAGACCTGGCGCAGGCCTTCTTTGAGCTTTTTACTGTTGTATCTTTGCCCTTCTTTTAAAGCCAATCTCTGTAATACCACCTGGTCGGATAATAAGCTTTGGTTATCCAATTCAATCCTGTCTACCTGAATACTGGTCGCTTGTTTTGCTCTGTGCGCTGCCAGCCAGGCCGGGTAATACTCAGGATAAGAAAAACTGCTCAATATGTCAGCTTGCTGCTCAGCGCTGAAACGGCCAGCCTCAATGGAAGCAGGTAACTGATCAAAATCCAAAGTGCCAATTTTTGCTACGTCCGGATTTAACAGCACATCCTCTGGCCCTAGCAGAGCAACTTGTTGATCAACCACCTGACGCACTAAAAAATTGGTTAACTGATCAGTCACAGCAAAAGCGGAATCAAGCTGTTCTTTGTTTAGCAATGGAGCATCAATAGCAACTGCAATGACTCTGTCTGCACCTAAGTCTTTTGCAATACTAACAGGTAAATTGTTGGCGACACCGCCATCAACCAGCAAGCGGCCATTCAGCTCCATTGGCCTTACTACACCGGGAATAGACATAGACGCCTGCACCGCCTGCAATAGACTGCCTTGGCTCATCACTACAGTTTCTCTATTGGTTAAGTCTGCAGCTACAGCACGAAATGGAATAGGCAACTGGTCAAAATGACTATGATTTAACTGAGCACCGTAAGCTTCCAAAATCAGCTCTGCCATGGCCTGGCCTAACAAGACTCCTTTAGGGATTTTAATGCCTGAGCTATCTAGCCCCAACCCCAGTCTGATGGGGTAGTGGTCTTGCTGCTGTTTACGCCGCACTGGCATTTCATCGCGATGAACTTTATCGCGAAAGCCTGTACTCCACTGCAGATGATCGAGAATAGACTGGATCTCATCGGGGCTATGACCTGTGGCGTAAAGGCCACCAATAAAGGCACCAATACTGGTACCTACAATTAAATCCACAGGTATGCCTTGCTGCTCTAATTGTCGGATCACACCAAGATGCGCCCCACCTCTGGCGCCACCGCCCCCCAGCACTAAGGCAATACAAGGCCGGTTTTTTATTCTGGCACAAGGCTCTTGCTGCACAATTTCTGTTTCAATGTGCGTCTCAAGTGCAAAACCAAACTCACTGAACAAAAGTATTGCCCCCCAAAGCACCCACTTAAGCCCCATGTACAGCTCCTGTGTTTTTATAGTCGATATCAAAGATAGTCATAATATACAAAGTTGAATAATCAGGTTTTTTCTTGGTTTTGACGCTTTGGAGTTGAGTCCTTTCTGAGTTGTTGCTAAGGTTTCATCACATTTAATAGGGCCTTTAATTTTCAGGAGCAGTTTGAAGATACCGACATTCTGGTTCTGCTACTTCCCTTAACGTTATCTACTATGACAGCATTCATTATATGCTGCCACAACGAGGTCAAATGTTCGATTCATTACGTAGTCGCCTGGTCGTTTCGCTGGTTAGCCTGCTCACTATTCTGGCCCTAGCCAGTGGCTTAGCCACGTTAAATGCGATGAAAAAAGATAGCGAGCAACAAGCCCAACAAGTTTTAAAAGTGGCAGCTAACGTATTTCTGCAAGCCTTGGAGAACAGAGCCGACCAGCTCACCAATTCAGTCAGCATCCTGGCCAGTGACTTTGGCTTTCGTCGCGCTGTAGCAACGGCAGAGCAAGAAACTGTTTTGTCCGTATTGGAAAATCATGGCAGTAGAGTCAATGCCGACCTGGTTTTGCTTTTATCTCCTGAGGGTGACTTACTAACAAGCACCAGCACAGACCTGGACAGCACTGATCTGAAACACGTGTTTTTGCAAAACAAAGTCAATCAGTCCAGCACAGTAAACGACATTCTTGTACTTGCAGGTAATTCTTATCAACTGGTTCTGGTCGCGGTCAAAGCCCCTCAAACCATAGCATGGGTCGGTATGGGCTTTAGCTTAAACAGGGAGCTGGCAGAGCAGATTAAAGGAATCACGGGTTTAGATATCAGCTTTACAACCAACAGTGACAGAGGTAACCAAACCTTACACTCAACCTTGCACCCTTCGATCCAACAAAGCCTGCTGCCCTTATTGCCGAATCTGGCAGATACAAAACAGCTGCCCTTTAGCAGCAACGAGGATCAGTTTTTATCTCTGGCATTAACTCTGGACCAGCAGCAATTGCTATGGGCTGTGCTGCATTATCCCAGTGCTCGCTGGCTAGAAAGTTACCAGCAGACCCGCCATCAATTACTGTTTATTTTTGGTGTCAGCTTAACACTTGCACTGTTACTGGCTTTTTTTATTGCTCGTAGTATCAGTCAACCTTTACGTTTGTTATCTGACTTTGCCAGTCAGATAGGTCAGGGTCTGAACACTACTGAGTTACCACTCGCTAAAGGTGAAATCGGAGTATTAGGCAATACCTTACAAAAAATGCAGCTGGATATCCGCAGTCGGGAAGCAGAACTTTTGTTTCAGGCTGAACATGACTCACTGACGGGATTGAAAAACCGTGGCGCTGCCGAACGTAAAATGGCAGAGCTACTAAGCACTGAGCATGTGGCTTTATTACTGCTGAACATCAAAAATTTCCGTCATATTAACGACGCTTTGGGGTTTGCTAACGGTGACTCTTTATTGCAACAGATGGCACAACGTTTACACCAACTTAGCCCTAAACCACTGTTAGCTGCCCGTTTAGGCGGGGACGAGTTTTTGTTACTCTACAGCCAGTATTTGTCTGCCATGCAACTAGAACAATTACAGCAACAATTACATTCAGGTTATCTGTTAGCAGATTCGCCTTTGAGCTTAAAAACCTCCATTGGGGCCTACAACATCGAACCAGGTAGCGTACATGCCAACGATGCGATTCGACGCTTGGATATTGCGCTGAGCCACGCGAAACAACAACCTGGGCTGCTTGCCTTTTATCAGCAAGGCCAGGATGAAAGCCACCAGCGTGAGCTGACCATACTACGTGATTTACCCGGAGCCTTGCAGCAAAATCAGTTGTTTGTGATGTATCAACCCAAAGTCGATTTGCGTGAGAAAAAGTGTAGTTCCGCTGAAGCTTTAATCCGTTGGATCCACCCTGAGCTGGGTTTTGTGCCGCCGGATGAGTTTATAAAGTTAGCTGAACACTCGGGTAACATCGCCTTAGTCACAGAATGGATACTCACTACTGTGGTCTCTCAGTTAGCGCTTTGGTACCAGCAAGGCAGGGCTATCACTGTAGCGGTCAATCTGTCGGCCCACGACTTAACCAATCCGCAACTACCAACACATATTGCAACGCTACTAAAGCGTTATCAATTGCCGGCATCGGTTTTAGCACTGGAGGTCACTGAGGGGGCTGTGATGCAAGACCCAAAACAAGTGATTCAGATACTCACTGAACTCCGCGCCATGGGCATAGAGCTGGCTATTGACGATTTTGGTACAGGCCAATCATCTTTAGCGTACTTAAAACAACTACCAGTGCACGAAGTGAAAATTGACAGAGCCTTTATCAAAGATATTGAGCACAATCAGGATGATGCTTTAATTGTCAGTGCGACCACTCAACTGGCTCATAGTTTAGGTTTAAAAGTGACAGCTGAAGGCTTAGAAAACTACGCAGGGCTAGCACTTCTACAGCGCTATCACTGTGATAAGGTGCAGGGCTATTTCTTCTCAAAACCTTTAACAGCTGAACATTTTAGCGAATGGCTTCAACAGTTTTCCAAGCAGAGCCCGCAATGGTTCGAACAAGAGATAAGCCAATGAAAATAATGATAAGTGCGCTGTGCTTAGTATTAGCCTGCGGCAATCTGATGGCTGAGAGCTCTAAAGTGATAGCCACAGGAGGCGCGACCAGCATCGAAGGCAATTCAGGTGGCGGCATAGTGCCATGGGCAACTATCAACGGTTACAGCAGCAGTGATGAATGGTCTGTCAATACTTTTGCCGCCCGGGTGGGAGTGAAGAGTTTTACATTGAACAGCTATGGTCTGGGTGCCAGCTTCAATAACCAGTGGGAACTGTCATTTGCCCGGCAAGACTTTAGTCTTGATACCATAGGCGGTGCACTGCGCCAGGACATTTTGGGTCTAAAATATAAAATTGCTGGTGAGCTATTGTATACAACAATACCACAAATCAGTCTTGGAGTGCAGTTGAAGAAAAACCGTGACTTTGCGTTACCATCTGCAGTAGGGGCTGGCGATGATTCAGGTTATGAGTTCTATGTAGCTGCAACTAAAGTATTTTTTGATGCCATTGCAGGACGTAATCTATTACTCAATGCCACTGTTCGTTCTACTGATGCACATCAAACTGGTTTATTAGGTTTTGGTGGTCAAGGCAGTGAGCATCAATGGATGCTAGAAACTTCAGCCGTGTTGTTACTGAATTACAATCTGGCTATTGGCACCGAATTTAAACAAAAACCCAATCAACTGAGTTTTGCTGATGAGCAACACTGGCGTGATTTGTTTGCCGCCTGGTTTATCAATAAAAATGCATCTGTGGTTTTGGGTTATGTCGACTTAGGTGATATAGCGGGTCTTACAGAACAAACCGGCTTTTATCTATCCGTGGAGGGCACATGGTGAAGTACCTGTTGCTAATAGCAACCTTGGCGTTAACAGCCTGCCAACAAAAGCCAGAGAGCAGCTTGTATCAACGTTTAGGTGCAGAAACCGGCGTTGAAAATATTGTTGATAGCCTTTTGTCTGGTATTGAACAGGACCCAAGCATAGTGCATCATTTTTCGGACACAGACATCCCAAGATTTCGTCGTTTGTTGATAGAACAGTTTTGCGAACTCTCTGGAGGACCTTGTAAATACAGCGGTGTCTCTATGCAGGAAAGCCATACCGGCTTTCAGATCACTCAAGCTCATTTTGATGCGCTGGTGAATCATTTAATTGCCGCTATGCAGCAACAAAAAGTAGCTATAGAGGCTCAGAATGAATTCTTAGCCCTGTTAGCCCCCATGTATAAAGACGTAGTGTATCGCTGATGAAAACCAAAGTCGTATTTCTTGATGCTGCCACTATGGCTGACACCGACCTGACACCATTGCAGTTGCCCGATGTGGCTTTAACTCTCTATGCTCAAACCAGCACTGAGCAGTTATTGACACATGCTAAAGACGCTCAGGTGCTGATTAGCAATAAAGTGCCTTTAGATGCTGATGCTATTGCGGCTTTGCCAAAGCTACGCTGTATTCTTGTTGCTGCTACCGGGGTTAATATAGTCGATCTAGTCGCAGCCAAAACAGCAGGTATAGTGGTCTGTAACGCTCAGGGTTATGCCGGTACTGCAGTTCCTCAGCATGTCTTCGCGTTAGTGCTGCAACTGACCAACCATATTCATTCTTATCACCAGGCTGTGCAGCAAGCACACTGGAGTCAGAGCGCACAGTTTTGCCTGCACTTGCACCCGATAGAAGAACTGGCTGATAAAACCATGACATTGGTTGGTTATGGTGATTTAGGGCAGGCAACTGGCCGTATTGCTGAAGCTTTTGGCATGAAGTTGCTGATAGCTGAACGTCCTGATGCGACAGAACTACGGCCTGGCAGAACAGCATTTGAAAGTGCTGTACGGCAGGCCGATCTGTTGTCTTTGCATTGTCCACTCACTGCCGCAACGGAGAGACTTATCAACGCTAAAACCTTGAGTTGGATGAAAGCCACGGCCTTGTTAATCAACACAGCCCGTGGTGGACTGATAGACGAAAAGGCACTGGCTGAGGCTTTAACAACAGGTCGTCTGGCTGGTGCAGCTTTAGATGTGTTAAGCACAGAGCCACCACCAGCCGAGCATCCGTTACTGAGCCCGTCTATTCCTAATCTCTTAGTGACGCCCCATGTGGCCTGGGCCAGTCGTCAGGCTATGCAACGATTGGTTGGACAGCTAGCAGAAAATCTGCAGGCATTTATGCGCCAGCAACCTATTCGTCAGGTCTAAGGCGGATGAAATTATGCTGCTCATCCAGCTCCAGAATAAAATCTGCACTCAGAGGCAGTTGGCGCCATGCTTCCTGGGTTAAACGCTGAAAATACAGCATAAAGAACTCCAATTCTAAAGCACTTTTGCCTAAACCTTGCTGCTGCAATGGCTGCTCCTGCCAAGCCCGCCAGCGACAAACCGCTTGCCAATCCGGCGCATTTAGCCAAATTAGCTGGTCCAACTCTTGCCAGATAAGCTGATAATCGCCACTGAGTTGTTGATTAACCCGATGCCGCCATACAGCATCAGGATCCTGTTGTTGTTCCAAGGCGTTGATGCTGTGCAGGAGTTCAGCATCTGGCTGAGGTTTCAACCCAACACACCAACCTTCCAAAATCAGTAGAGTGGCTTGGGTAACTGAAGTTGCTGTAGCCACTTTATCCTGGCCTTTGTCATAACGACGCCAGTGCTGAGGTTCTGCAGCTTTAAAGCCCTGCAGCTGCGATAACAAAAGCTCGGTATCATGAGTACCGGGCACTCCACGTTCGGCAAAAAGTGGATGCCAGAGCCCCGCCCTTTTTAGCCTTTGGGCTGGTTCGAGATAATAATCATCCAAAGACACCACTTCAGCCTGAACACCAAATCCTGACCATAACTGTTGCAAAGCGACTGCCAGACTGCTTTTTCCACTGCCCTGAGCACCACTGATACCTATAATGAAAGGCGTTGACGGTTGCAGCTGACTTAATCTGCTGAGCTGTTTATTTGTTAAAGTCTGGCTATTCATTTGAGTTTTCAGACTAAAAAACAGCCACTGTTTCAGCCATAAATTATTAATATTTTCAGTCACTAAGCACCTCATCGCTTTCATCTGGCTGTCTGATTTTCTTTCAGTTACACTGCAGTGTCTATTTTTGGGAGTTTTTCCGCATGCGTATCGCTTTCTGCTTTTTTCTGCTACTGCTCTCAACGGGTATGGAGGCGTCAGAGCTGACTGAATTACTGGAACAAGTAAAAGCTAACCCTCAAGCTCAATTGGCTGTACAGCAAAAACAACCAGCCAGTACTGCAAGCGATTTTTTCTTAGTAGCTTACAGTCACTATGCGCTGAGGAATAAAGAGGCGGCGCTTGAATTCAGCAATAAAGCTCTCACATTAGAACCAGACGCCGAGCTCGCAGCTCGTATTTTACTTATGCAAGCTCTAACCTATGGTGTTTTTTATCGCGACACAGAGCAGGCTCTTGAAAAATTAAAGTTAGCAGAGGCTATTTTGCCAACAGGCAACAACCCTGTGCTGCTTGCATTGCGAATGGACATTCTGGAGAGTTTTTCTCAAGCCTACAATCAACAAGGTAAGACTGAGCTTGCAATGAAAGCAGCCACTGAAAGTCTCGCTTTAGCCACCCAAACGGCGGATAAACAGCGTCAGTTGGATGCAATTATTATGTTGGGCCGTTTGCATTTGCAAAACAATCATTTAACTAAAGCCTATCAACATTTCAAATCCGCACTGCCCCTTGCCAGCGAATTAGCCGACCAACAGGCCATTGCATCTATTCATATGCGCTTGGGCATGGCCTATCAAAAGCTTGGGCAACATGAAAGGGCACTGCAGCATTTTGAAGAAAGCGCGAGACTTTATCAGCAATTAGATAGTCTAAGCAGTCAGATAAACGCCCTCATCAATATTGGCGACAGCCAGTTGGTTCTCAATCAAACAGATAAAGCACAAACTACTTATAATAAGGCTCTGAAACTAGCCTTGGACAATCAGGATCTCCATATGCTGATTTCTGTTTATGTCAGCTTGTCAGAGTTGGAGCTAGAACGAAACAACCTTGACCAGTCAGAACAATTACTACTCAAAGCCCATCAATTAGCCAGTCAGGTCTCAGCACAATCCATCAAATCCGAAACTGCGTTGTTTCTTGTCAACGTGTTTATCAAAAAACAAAACTTCAGTGCAGCTAAACAATTGTTAAATGAGGCGGTGCCACAACCGGATGAGTTACCGGGCTACCTGAAATACAAACATCTTGCCTTAAGCGCTGAACTGGCAGCCTTAGAGCAAAAGTGGCAACAAGCTTATTTATTGGAAAAATCAGCCAATCAACTGGAGATAGCTCAGCTAAACGACGATAGTAAAATCCAACTCGACAGTTTGCAAAGCAGTCTTGAATTACAGATGCAGCAAGAGAAACAACAACAGATGAGCAAAGAACAACAAAGCCAGTTACAACAATGGTTATTCATAAGTTTAGCTCTGCTAGCCATAACTCTGCTCGCTTTGCTTTTTTTCCTCAGTAAGCAGAAAAAAAATCGCTCCAACAAGCTGATACAGCAACCGCAATGGCGCAGCTTTACCGAGTTGTTATTGCATCATCACGGACTTAAAACTCAAGGTAAGCTGTTGGTGATCAGTCCAGGCCAAACGACAGTCATGCTGAAAAAAGGAGTGCAACAAGTCAACTCCGATCTGATTCAGTTCAGATCCCTGCTGGATCAGGCGTTATTTTGGGTAGAACAAGATCAGGAGTTCTGGCTGTACTGTGAATCAGAGCAACAGAGTCGTGACTTACAACATCAATTGTTACGAAGCTTACCTTCTGATTATCAGGCTGATTGCGCAGCATTCCCGCTGCATGCGCTCCTGTCTGAACCTATGTCTGAGAAGGACTTAGATGCACTTCGAGAACTGTACTGGTACAGCTTGTACTTAGCACAACAACAAGGGCTGCAAGGAGCTTTGCAAATTCACTACTACTGCCATCAAAACCGCCCTTGCTCCTGGCAGACAGATAACCTGCGCCAGGATCTATTTAACGCCATGAGTCTGGGCTTATTAGAAGTTCATGCTAATGACATATCCTTGAGTGACAAACTGCAACAACAATTGGCTCAGATCTAAATCTGTATCAAGTTTGTAGGCAATTCAAACGACATAGCGGTCTTGCGAAACGGGCAAGTAAACTTCAGTTTCACTGCCTGCAACATCAAACCTTGTGCATTTTTGTTACCTGAGCCATAAGCAGGATCGCCCATTACGGGATGGCCAGCCAAGGCAAAATGGCGGCGGATCTGGTGTTTACGACCTGTGATCAGCTTTACTCTGATAATGCTGCTGTGATGCTGTTCCGAATAAGACTCGAGCTCAAATTCGGTGGTACAGGCTTTGTCATCCAACACTGAATTGAGTTTACCTTCTGCCAGCAGTTGTTCTGATAACTGGCCTTTGACTTCAATCCGGTATTCTTTTTCAATTTTATGCTGTTGCATCATCAAACTAAAAGCGGCCGCGGCTTGTTTCGTATGAGCAATCAAAACCAGACCACTGGCTTCACGGTCCAACCTGTGTACTAAAAAGACCTGACGCTTACCCTGCCAGTGCAGCTCAGCAAAACGTAACAATGCCAGATGGTCTCCCCATTCGTTGCCTTGCGATAACATCCCCGCTGGCTTAAACCAAACACTGTAGCCGCGAGCTTCATGGATAAGAAGCGCTGGATCACAACTGCGCTGTAACAATTGTTCGTCGTAATTCAGCTCCAAACTATCTCCTGGCAGCAGATCAGCCTGTGTACGGCGTAGCCTTTTATTTTGCTTACCGCGGCGCCATAACACCGCACCTTTATTCATTGCATCTTTCAGCCGGCCTTTACTGAGTTGCGGAGCAGCAGCAACTAAAGCCTCAATAGCTTGTGTAGGTGTGGTGATCTGGAGTTTTTTCGATAGTTTCAAAATAGTTCTTCACTTAAAAACAAGTTCAGCCAGTATTCATGGCCATTGGCCTGTAATGATACCAAAGCTTAGGAGGCTCTGTGTATGCGTAATTTTTTTCTGGCTGGTTTATTTACTCTGGTTCCATTCTTAACTCTGGCGGCGCCTACCGAAGTGGCATCCACTAAAGAGTCTTTTAAGCTGCAGTCCGAACTGGCGGCAACACCAAAACCTAAGGCAACATTACGTAGCGGCGGCGCCCTCATACAAAGTGTGGAAAATAATGTCTGGTTTGACAGTATAGATATTTCCTTTGATACCGATTTAAACAAAAACGGCTTTTATCATAGCCTCTACCTGCGTTTTGACGCAGATACTAATTACAAATCTATTCCTGTCTATGCTCACTTTGCATTAAAACGTACCGGAGCGCCTGAAGTTATCATCCATACCAGCTCGATTTTCACCTTATATGGTACAAGTGCTGATGATTGGTTTGCGATAGAAAGCGACCTGTTACACAGCCTGCCTCCGGCTTATTATGATCTGGTGATCCGACTTTATGACGCGGACTACAATGATCTGTTGGCTGAGATTTCAGGCTTCGACGAACCAGCTTTAGCCAGACTTCCGCTGGAAGATTATTCTTATGACAAACCACAAGTGGTGGTAGTGAAAGAGGAGAGCGGCAGTCTGGGCTGGTTAAGTTTATTCGGACTTATCGGGATAGCCCTCAGCAGGCGCAAACTTAAACCCTATTAGTGAAATGCAGCCCCGCACCAAAGCGGGGCTTGTTCCAGATCTTATAAGTTTGCCTCGGCAAAAGAGGCAAGCCGGCTGCGTACTACCCCATTAAGATTCACTGTAGTGCTACCCTCAAAGTTTTTAAAACGTTCAACAATATAAGTTAAGCCTGAAGTCACTGCCGTGAGGTAGTTACTGTCTATTTGCGACAGGTTCCCTGAACAGATGAGCTTAGTACCTTCACCACAGCGGGTAATGATGGTTTTTAACTGGGCCGCACTTAAATTCTGACATTCATCCAAAAGTACTATCGCATTTTGAATACTGCGACCTCGCATAAAGTTCACCGACTTAAACTGAATATTCGCTTTGTCCATAATATATTGAACGCTGGCATGCGGATGCTCATCAGTTTTATGCAAGACTTCCAGTGAATCGGTGATAGCAGCCAGCCAGGGCGCCATTTTCTCTTCTTCGGTCCCGGGCAGGAAACCTATAGACTCAGCAATCTCTGGCGTGTTTCGGGTGACTATAACTTTGTCATAGACGCCCTTTTCAATGACCAACTCCAGCGCTGCGGCTAAAGCAATCAGAGTTTTACCACAACCTGCAGGCCCCGTCAGGATCACTAAATCCATATCAGGGTCGAGCAGAGCATTAAGTGCCATTGCCTGATAAATGTTTTTCGGGTGAATACCCCAAGCATGTTTGTGCATCAGACGCTCAAAACCTAAATCGAGAATTTTGATTTCTTGCTCATTGATTTCCAGCACCCGCCCAGCAAAAGTTTCAGCTTCGTCAATCAGATATTCATTCAGATAGGCATTAGGCAATACAGAGCGAGGCACAAAATGATAGGTATCACGACCTTCGTTATGGGTGCGACAATCTTTCACTACAGACCAAAAATCACCGGAAAACTTGTAATAACCTTTGTATAAAAACCGCACGTCGTCAATCAATTGGTCAGTACGATAATCTTCAACTAATTTCAGCCCTGCCCCTTTCGCTTTCAGGCGCATATTGATGTCTTTAGTCACCAGTATGACTTTGGTTGGTGCTTTTTCCCTCTGTAAAAATAAGGCGGTATTGATAATTAAATGATCGTTTTCACCACCGGGCAGACCCGGAATTTGGTCACTGATATGATGGTCGTTGATAATAAATAAATGGCCGGCACTTTTTTCTTCGGCGTGACTTGGTAAAGCGACACCTTGTAGCATTTGCTCCGGCGACGCGTCTTTGAGCACATCTTCCAAGGCACGAATTGCGATACGGGCTTCACGGCTGACGTCTTTGTGTTTATCTTTGATGTGGTCTAATTCTTCGAGCACTGTCATCGGTATGACAACGTCGTGTTCCTGAAAGTTTAAGAAGGCGAAAGGTTCATGCAGTAGAATGTTGGTGTCCAGAACGTATATTTTTTTATCTTTAGCTCTTCTTCGCGCCATAAGCAGCTCCTTAGCGACAATAAAAACCATGAAAGTTCATGGCAAAACAATCCGTCCACTGTATCTGAGTTGTAGGGTGTCTTTTTGGTTCAATCGAAGCAGAACCCTCAGTGCTTTTATTCATTTGATCTAAGCTTAGAGCAAAAATGCACTGTCTGTATGACCGATAGATGACGATTTTTAATCTATGGAAAAAAATACGTCATCTCAGCTGATGCGGTCTCAGGCTTTTCGCTGTACCATGACGCGCCATTTTCTGCAGTGAGGACAAGATGATAAAATTTGCTTTGGGTCAACGTTGGATCAGCGACAGTGAGTCGGATTTAGGTTTAGGTACAGTGATCGGGCAGGAAGGCAGGATGCTGACGTTGCTGTTCCCGGCCAGTGGTGAAAACCGTCTGTACTCGATTCAGGAAGCGCCGCTGACCCGTGTCCAGTTTAACCCGGGCGATACCGTCAAAAGTGCCGAAGGCTTCTCTGTGTTGATCAGTGAGGTGGAAAGCAAAAACGACTGTTTTATCTATCATGGCACTCGCACTGATACAGCTGAAACTGTTGCTTTGCGTGAGTTGTTCCTTGACCACTTTATCAGTTTCAGCCAGCCTCAGGACCGCATGTTCGCTGGTCAGGTCGATCGTTTTGAGACCTTTCCTCTACGTTACCAAAGCTGGCAGCACTTACATCAACAGCAACAAAGTCCATTGCAAGGCTTGGTGGGAGGCCGTATGAGCCTTATCCCACATCAGCTTTATATCGCAGAAGAAATAGCGAAACGTCACGCCCCACGGGTGTTATTGGCCGACGAAGTGGGTTTAGGTAAAACTATTGAAGCCGGCTTAATCATTCACCAGCAGGTACTGGCAGGTTTGGCCAAACGAGTGCTGGTTATTGTGCCTGAATCGCTGCAACATCAGTGGCTGGTCGAAATGCTACGTCGTTTTAACCTGAAGTTTTCAATTTTTGATGAGGAACGCTGCGTTGAATCCTCATTGGATGGTGGTAATCCGTTCGAAACCGAACAGCTGGTACTCACCAGTCTGGAATTTCTGGTGAAAAAACGTAGCCATCATCAAAAAGCTGTCGACGCAGACTGGGATTTATTGGTGGTAGACGAAGCTCACCATTTGCAATGGAGTGAGGAAGCGAGCAGTACTGAATACCAGCGTATTGAAGAACTGGCAGAAGGCACAGCGGGTTTAATTCTGCTGACAGCAACACCGGATCAGTTAGGGCACCAGAGCCATTTTGCCCGCTTACGTTTGTTAGATCCGAATCGTTTTCATGACTATCAGGCTTTTATTGCCGAAGAACAAAGCTACAAACAAATCGCAGATTTAGCAGCTGCGGTGATGGAACAAAGACCATTGAGTGACGCTTCAGCCGATGCTTTGACTCAGTTGTTAGCAGAAAGTGATATCAAAGCCGCCTTAGCCAGATTACAAAACTCTGCCTGTGCAACAGATGAAGTGGAGCAGGCGAAGCAAGAACTGCTGAATCAACTACTGGATCGTCACGGTACTGGCCGGATTTTATTCCGCAATAGTCGCAGCGCCATTGCAGGTTTCCCGCAACGTCAGCCACAAGCCGTCGCGTTGCCCTTGCCTGAGCAATATAAAAATGCGTTAAAAGTACAACAGGCTTTTAATAAACAACAAAGCCTTGAACAAAAGGCCAAAGCCAGCTTGTTCCCTGAGCGGGTATTTCAGGAGTTTGAAGGCAAAGCCAGCAGTTGGTGGCAGTTTGATCCAAGGGTTGATCACCTGATCACTCTGCTAAAACAGCACAAACGCAGTAAATTTTTACTGATTTGCGCCCATGCTGACACAGCCATTGCGCTGGAAGAGGCGGTAAGGGTTCGTGAAGGTATCCGGGCTTCCGTCTTCCATGAGGGCATGACTATTGTAGAGCGGGATATGGCAGCTGCCTATTTTGCTCAGGAAGATAACAGTGCTCAAATGCTGATCTGCTCTGAAATAGGGAGTGAAGGCCGTAACTTCCAATTTGCTCATCATCTGGTGCTATTTGATTTACCACTGAATCCTGATTTACTGGAGCAACGCATTGGCCGCTTAGACCGTATTGGTCAGACCCAGAATATTCAAATTCATATCCCTTATTTTGCCGATCATCCACAGCAAGTATTACTTGAATGGTATCAACAGGGCCTGCAGGCTCTCAGCCAGACCTGTCAAACGGGCCGATCGGTGTTTGAACAAGTGTCTACAGAGCTATTTGAGCTTCTTTGTGCCAACCTTATGGATCAAGATGCAGTTCAGGCACTTATCAGCAAAAGTGCTGAGTTGAACCAGCAGTTAAAACAAAAACTGGAGCAAGGTCGGGATAAGTTACTGGAAATGAATAGTTCTGGTCGCGGAAAAGCGAGCGAGCTGACCAGCGCCATAGCAGCCTTAGATGACGAAACAAGACTGCCTATGTTCATGCTACGCGCCTGGGATGTGTTGGGTGTCAATCAGGATGACAGAGGCGAAAACAGCATGGTCTTGACCATGTCAGAACATCTGCACAGCCACTACCCCATGTTAGATGATGATGGTATCAGCGTTACTTTTGACCGAGCCACAGCTTTAGCTCAGGAAGATATTCAGTTCTTAAGCTGGGATCATCCTATGGTTCAGGGCACGCTGGATATCCTCACCAATGAGCAAATGGGTAATAGTTCTGTTGCTTTACTACCCAACAAAGCATTGCCTGCAGGCACGTATTTTGTTGAGTTTATCTTTATCGTTGAAGCCAGCGCACCAAAAGAGTTACAGCTTGGCCGTTATTTGCCCGTCACTCCGATTCGTTTGCTTTTAGAAAAAAATGGGAAGAATCTGGCTGCAAATGTTGGCTTTGAGCAGTTTAATAAACAATTGAAACCTGTAGGCAGACAACCTGCGGCCAAGATGGTGAAAGCCTTACAAAGTTTTATTCATCCGTTGATAGGAAAGGCACAGGAACTGGCCTCTTTGCGTTTAACTGAAGTACAGCAGCAAGCTCAGCAATTGATGCAACAGAAACTTAACGCACAAATTGAGCGTTTACAGGCTTTGAGAAAGTTAAACCCCTCTGTCAGGCCAGAAGAAATTGCACATTTACAGCAACAACAACAAGACTTAACAGATTACATCAGTAAAGCAAGGTTAAAATTTGATGCACTGAGGGTCGTGGTTGTCAGCCATGACTAAAAGTGAATATAATGTTACTTGAATACAAGCCGCCGACAGAACCTTATCTGGATATCATCTATCAGGACGAAGATATTCTGATTTTGAATAAACCCAGCGGTTTACTCACTGTGCCAGGTAAAGCAGCAGAACACAAAGACAGTCTGGAATACCGAGTAAGGCTGGTGTGGCCGCTCGCTCGCATAGTACATAGGTTGGATATGGCTACTTCGGGTTTGGTCATCATGGCTATGCATGCACAAAGCCAACGTGATTTAAATAAGCAGTTTGAATTACGCCAGACCAAAAAGCGTTACTTAGCCAACCTAGAGGGACAGGTATCAGTCGACAGCGGCGTGGTTGATCTACCTTTAGTATGCGACTGGCCGAACCGCCCCAAACAAATGGTCCATTTTGGATCCGGAAAGCCGTCTTTAACGTTTTTTAAGGTGCTGGAGCGAACTTCACACCAAACGAAAGTAGAGCTTATTCCCATTACCGGACGCTCGCATCAGCTAAGGGTGCATATGTTATGGCTGGGGCATCCAATACTTGGGGATAAGTTTTATGGCACTGAACAAGGACAACGTTCAGTCACCCGGCTTCAATTGCATGCCAGATCCCTGGAGTTGAGACACCCAACATCAGGAACTGAACTGAAATTTGAAGCCGATTGCCCTTTTTAGGTTCAGGGTAAAAAGGCGATTTAAAACACTGTTAACCTAAGGTTCAGTTTTTTAAGGTAAACTAGGTACTGATCTGAGTAAATTGATGGATATCGTACAAAAACTTGTAACAAAGAGCGGCTGAATTTGCTTAAAATTTTTTATGTAAATAGAACGGCCGCCGAAATTGACTCTTAGGAGATATGGATGAAACTAAGTACTAGCGCAATTGCCATTATGGCAGCTTTATTGTCCTCAACTGTTTTAGCTGATAGTGCAAAGCCTGTTGTTACTGATCGTGCTTTTGGTTCAGTTTTTGCTGAATACTACCTGCCAGACACTGACAAAACTGAACGTCTTGAATGGAATTACCTGGATAAAGGCATAGGTTATGGCTTTGAGCTGGGTTACAACATTGATGAGACTTGGGCTGTGCGTTTTGAATACGCAAGGGATCGTCTGGAACAACTAACTTCTGACAACAAATTTGACGCAGACCGTTTTGGTATGGACGCGTTATACAATGTTGCAAATACTGGTATGTACCTTGTAGCTGGTCTGAAGCATTTCGAAGTAGAAAGCAGCCGTGATACTCAAGCTGTCAACATAGGTGCAGGTTACCGTCACTATGTCGGCGAGCGCGTGTCTTTATTCGCTGAAATGAATCGTTTCCAGGGTCTGACCAACAACAGCTATGCTGATGCCAATATCAAGCTTGGTATGTCAATGCTGTTTGGTGATGCACCAGCAGTTGCAGAACCAACCCCAGCTCCAGCGCCAGTAGCGCCTGTTGTAGTTGTTGCAGATAGCGACAAAGACGGTGTTCCTGATTCAACTGACCTGTGCCCAGGCACTCCATCTACTGACAAAGTAGATGCGACTGGTTGTTCGATCTTCACTGAAAAAGAAGTAAACTTCACGTTAAAAGCGCAGTTTGCCAATGATTCAGCTGAAATCAAACCAGAATATAACTCAGAAATCGCAGATTTAGCGGCTTTCTTAAAGCGCTTCCCTGGTACTGATGTTGAAATCGGTGGTCACGCTTCTAACGTTGGCGGTGCTGCATACAATCTGAAATTATCAGAGCGCCGTGCTGATGCGGTAGCAAAAGTACTGTTAAACGAGCATGGCATCAGTGCTAATCGTGTAACTGTCAAAGGCTACGGTGTTTCACGTCCAAAAGTTGCAGGTAATACTCCAGCAGCTCATGCAGCTAACCGCCGCATCGAAGCTGTAGTAACTGCAACTGTGAAAGAAAAAGTAGAGCGTTAATTTTTACGCTTAAAAAAACCGCCGCAAGGCGGTTTTTTTTCAGTTACATTCTGGCATTCTGCTTTTTAAGCTACTCTGTTCTATAAAGTTTTGTGCAGTGGCGCCGATATCTTGTCTAAGTCCTATCTTATAAAGCCATCTCTTATGCCATTTAAAGTTTCAGCTTTGGTAGTATTACTCAGTCTTCATGCTCAAATTGCTGAAGCTGTATCTACAGAGGAGTGGCACAAATCAGATTTAAGCTGGCAATTACCCGCTGATGAAGTGTCAGAGCTACAGGTTGGAGATAAGAGCTTTCTGGTATTAAAAAGGGCCGCGTTTACGCCAAAGGTAAAAGGCACCATATTGTTTATTCCTGATTGGTCTCAACATGCCGCCAGCCCTAAAAATTTGAATTTACTACGAAAAGAGTTCAACGACTACGGTTGGGACACACTGGCTATCGCGGTTCCTGATGCACCAGCAGAGGACAATATAGAAGATCTGCAAAACTACAAAGATCAGCTACAACAACGTATCGAGGTCGCGATGGATAGCGCCATAATAGAAAACACGACGGTCATTGTTATAGCGCAAGGAAGCAGCGCAGCGCTCGTCAGTCAACTTTATGCAGACAAAAAGTTAAAAGAACCCCAATCACTCATTTTGCTCGAGGCCTATTTGCCACAGGCAGAACAACAGCATGGCTTGCCTTTAGCCATAGCAAAACAGCAGGTCCCCACACTAGATTTGATGCAACAACAAGGTAACCAACAAGTCGCTGCTCAATGGAAAAAGCGGAAACAACTAGCAATACAACAGCAAAAATTATTGTATCGACAGCGGGAAATCAGTGGACTTGTTGCTCAGGCAGAAACCCAACAACGGGTATTTAAAGAAATTTATGGCTGGTTGAGTTATCAAGGCTATTAAATTGAGTTGAACTGAGGTGAAACTCAGTTCTGCGTTGCTAAAAACCAATTTATTCTCTGCCCTCGTTCAATGGAGACTCCCGACTATGCCACCTGTAGTCCAGACTGTATTGTTACTCACTGCCAGTAATACTTTTATGACTTTTGCCTGGTATGGTCATCTTAAACACTTTAAAAGCTCTGCTCTGTCTATAGCAATCGCCGTATCCTGGGGCATAGCTTTGCTTGAGTACATGCCCATGGTACCAGCCAATAGAATAGGTCATCAGGTACTAAGCCTGGCACAGCTGAAGATCTTGCAGGAAGTCATCACTTTAAGTGTCTTTATTCCATTTGCTGTCTTCTATATGAGGGAGCCATTTAAATGGAATTACTTCTACGCCGGCTTATGTTTGCTTGGAGCTGTTTATTTTATGTTTTTCCGCGACTAGGCTCTGTGCTTACGTATTAACTCATAAGCAGCCTGAATATCCTGAGTTTTTTGCTTTGCAACATCCATCAGCTCGGGCGGTAAGCCCTGTGACATTAATTTATCCGGATGATGCTGCGCCATCAGCTTTTTGTAGGCTTTTTTCAATTGAGTTTCAGAGCAGGCTGAACTGAGCCCTAATACGTTATAGGCATCCGTCAGACGATGCCCTGTCTCAGCAGTTCCACTGTGGTTACTTTTAGCAAAACGAGCTTCTGCTTCATACCTATTGAGCATATGTTCAAACTGAGTCTGATTAATACCTAATGCAGATGCTACCTGAGCTAGTATTTTCTGCTCTGCCTTGCTTAGATCTAAGTCGACATAAGCTGTGCTAATTTGAATTTCAAGAAACATCAGCAACAGATCGGATCTTGCCCTGAATACTGACTTAAACTCAGCCAACTGCTCAACTAGCGGAAAATCAGCCTGTTTACCATCGCGAAAAGCGGCTTGAGCTTCTTGTTTTTGTGTTGCAGTTAAACCCAGTTGCTCCATAAAAACAGTAGCTTGCTGAATATGGGATTGGGTGACAACTCCATTTGACTTTGCAACATGCCCCATCACTGCAAAAGTGTTATACCGAAAAATACCCTGAGCCTCTGCAGAGTCCCTTGAAAAAGCGCTGAACCCACCCTGTCTGGCAAATATTCCTCCGTAAGATTTGTCAAACCAGTGACCTATTAATAAACCTATAAAAAAACCAGGAATTTTCAGCAACGCCATACCAAAAAGCGCCCCCAGAATTTTACCCCACATGTGTTGACTCCAATTGCGCTGATAATTCAGTCAGCCGCTGTACAGTCCCAATGTCATGCCACTGCCCCTGATACAGCTCTGCCGTCACTTGATGTTGTGCCATAGCATCACGCAGATAAGGTGCTAATTTTTGTTTGCCTTCAGCCACCACACTGAAGAACTCAGGGCGATAAACAGCTATGCCACTGAACGTAAAACACTGTGTCGCTTCGGCCAGTGCCAAACCCTCTGCGCTGATACCAAAGTCACCTTTAGGATGCTGCAAAGGATTCGGTACTAACACCAGATGAGCAAGAATGCCGGGGGCTAGTTTATTCATCAGGCGCTGATAGGGGTAATCACTGAACACATCGCCATTGACTACAATAAAAGGCTCATCCCCTAACAGAACCAAGGCCTTTTTTATTCCACCTGCAGTTTCTAAACCTTCAGTACCTTCGTCGGAGTAACTGATGCTGATACCAAACTGTTCGCCTGTTCCCAAGTGTTGCGGCAGTAAATGTCCCAGCCAAGCATGGTTAATCACTATATGCCGCACAGCAGATTTACTCAGGGCTTCGAGGTGATAGTGGATCAATGGTTTACCGGCCACGGCAAGTAAAGGCTTAGGTAACAGATCGGTTAAAGGTCGCATCCGTTCACCACGACCTGCAGCCAGTATCATTGCTTTCATCTCAGGCTTGAGCCTCCAGTACAGGTTTGATCTTATTTTTCAGCCATAGATCCAGCTCCTGCAACTCAGGGTAATGCTGGGTCACCTCCAGCACATACTCGAACACGCGAGGTAAATCAGCCATATACCCTGATTTGCCATCTCGATGGTATAAGCGGCAAAAAATACCACACACTTTAATATGCCGCTGCAACCCCATCCAATCAAACCAAAGCTGAAACTGTTCAGCACTGATCTCTTCAGACAACTCAGCTTGCCGTTGCAAATCACAATAAAACTCATGGCCCCATGCCAACACCAGTTCTGTTGACCACTTGATATAACAATCCTTCAACAAAGACACGGCATCATAAGTCACAGGGCCAGTCACCAGATCCTGAAAATCAATGACCGCCAAACTACCATCTTGTTGTAGCATCAAATTACGAGCATGATAATCCCGATGCATGCCAGCCTGAGGCTGCTGCAGAGCTGTATTGGCAAGCAACTGAAAATGTCGCTGCAACATGGCTTGTTCTTGTTCGCTGAGCGTCAGCTGGAGATGCTTGTGCACAAACCAATCAGTAAAAATTTGCATTTCCCGCATCAAAAATGCCTGATCAAATACAGGTAAAGGCCCGTCAGTTGTAGCTGTTATAGTGCGGATCTGAGCTAATTGCGCCAGCGCCTGACGATACAAAGCAGGTGCTGTTTCCTGAGTTAATTCAGTTAATAACAAGGTGTCACCCAAATCACTCAAGATCAATAAACCCTGTTGAATGTCCTGTGCAATAATCTGAGGAACGCGCAATCCTGCTTGTACACAAGCTTGTTGAGTGGCCACAAAACGGCCGCAATCCTCGGCAGGCGTCGGGGCATCCATCAAAATATAGCTGTTTTGTGCTACAGAAAAACGAAAGTAACGTCTGAAGCTGGCATCTCCGGTAATAGGCTCGAGGCAAATAGCTTCACCAGGAAAACAGGCTGTCAAAAAACATTGAATGAACTGCATTCGATCTGCCACAAGATCCCTCATCATCAGATTAAAGCCAGCACTATAACGGATTAGCAGGATCGGGAAAATTGATTTATTATAGCCAACCTGGTGTTCCAGCCCTTTTCACCTGTTTCACATAGTGTACTAAGTAGGTTGCATGACTCATTCTTTGATCTACCGCCTTATTATCATGGCGCTTGGTATTCCTTATCTCGCCCATGCAGAAGAGCTAACACCTCAACCTATCCAGCAATGTTATCGAGCTGTAGAAATGCCGCCAAAGTTGAGCCAGCTGTCAGCAAAGGACAACAGGCTACAAATATTGTCTGACCGGGTCCGTATGTTGAAGGACCAAACTACTGTTTTTGATGGCAATATTGAAGTGATTTACCGCAATACGATGTTAAATGCCACAAACGCTGAGGTAAATCAGAAAAATCAAACCTTGCTAGCCAGCGGCGGTATTCAGTACTACAGCCCGGGTTTAAAAGTCAGCAGCAGTCATTTCACCGCACTGCTCAAAGAAGATAAAGCCATATTGGGTGAAGCCGATTACCAGTTGGTTAGTCAGTCTGGGCGAGGTTTTGCTCAGGAGATGAGTGCAGACAAACAGCAAATAAACTTAATCCAGGCCAGTTTCACCACCTGCCCAGCGAATGATAATAGCTGGGCCTTGCATGCAAACAAAATTAATATCAATGCTGACGACGGCTGGGGTGAAGCCTGGCACTCTGTGATTAAAATCCAGGATGTGCCCGTCTTTTATTTGCCTTATATGACCTTTCCTGTCAGCGATAAACGCAAAAGTGGGTTATTGTTCCCAAAGATTGGTAGCTCGCAGAAATTAGGGCTGGACTTTGAGACCCCTTATTATCTCAATCTGGCTGAAAATTATGATGCAACTATCAGCCCACGCTTTATGAGTAAAAGAGGAGCTCAACTGAACACTGAATTCCGCTATCTGACTGAGAATCACAATGGTCGACTTCAACTGGAAATTTTACCTGATGATAATGACAAACCTGCTGATTTTGGCAGTCGCTACTTAACTCATTTTAGCCATAGCGGAGAGTTATCTGAACGTTGGCGTACCAGTGTGGATTTTACGGATGTAAGCGACGATGCCTACTTGTCTGAAATAGGGTCTGGCTACAATAACCAAAGCGATACGCAACTGTATCGCCAAGCAAGTCTGAGTTATTTTGGTGATTACCTAAACTCAGAAATCAGACTGCAAGGCTTTGAAATCCTAGGGAACTATCTGCAGTCCTACGCAGCTTTACCACAAATTAATTTGGACTCTGCAGCACCGACAGATTTAGCCGCAGGATTTGAATTTCACTGGCACAGCCAATACGCTCATTTTCGCAATGACAGTGCTCTCATCGATAGTGCAGATCGCTTACACCTTGAACCAAGCATCATTTGGCCTTTAATCACACCAGCCTTAGAGCTTGTCGCAGAAACCAGTCTGCTGCATACCCGTTATCAGCAAAATTCCAGTCAAGACAATCTGTTGCTGCAAAAAGAAATCAGCAGAACAGTGCCTAAAGTTCAGCTCAATGCAAAATTGAATATGGAAAGGGAATTAAGCTGGGACAATTCGGGTTCATTGCAAACGCTTGAACCTCAAATACAGTATCTGTACATTCCCTACCGCGATCAGTCCATGATTGGGCTCTACGACACTGCACCTTTACAGGACGATTATTACGGCTTGTTCCGTGAAAACAGATATTCAGGCCTCGACAGAATTGCCGATACCAATCAGGTAACGCTGGGCTGGACAACTCGCCTTTATGATTCAGAAGATTCAGAGCTATTTCGTTTCAGCCTGGGTCAGATTGTGTTTCTTAATGATCCAAAGCCAATAGATCATTTATTGCCTGACGCCAAGCAACCAGCAGATTCGGTATTAGCCTCTGAGCTTTTATGGAACTGGAGCCAGGGCTGGTACTTAAATACCGCACTGCAATATGATTCCAGTAATGAGCGGATGGTCAAAAGCAATGTCACTTTAGATTACATAGCTGATGATAAAAGCTTAATCCAGTTGAACCACAGATACAGTCGTGAGGTCTCAGATTACGAAATTGCACAATTAGGATTTTTGGGAACCACACCAATTGACGATCAATGGAAACTGATTGCCAGTTATTATCGTGACATCAACAAGCATCATATGATAGAAGCTAACCTTGGTTTGCAATATGAATCTTGTTGCTGGGCAATTCGAGTGGTTGCTAAGCGCCAAATCAATACCAACCTTGAATTGGCGTTAGACGATTTGTCCCAACCTCCTACCTTTGACAACGGTATAGCCGTACAATTTGTTTTAAAAGGTTTTGGTGAGGGTGCAGGTTTCTCAGTCAACGACATGTTATCGAACGGAATTTTTGGTTATAGACGCCCATATTTACTAAATAATTAATGTAGGAACCTATGAAGTTACAACTTTTGATTGCCAGCTCTGTGGCCGCATTTCTGGTCTTTTCGAGCCAGGCGGCAGAACAAAAGATCGACGGCGTTGCTGCTATAGTCAACAACGGTGTCGTATTGGATACTGAAGTGACCGACATGGTCAACAAAGTGAAACGCAATGCTCAAAGCCAAGGGCAAACTTTACCTTCAGACCGCGCTTTACGCACTCAGGCATTGGAGCGTTTGATCAGTAATAGTTTGCAAATGCAGATGGCAAGCCGCATGGGATTGCAGATCACTGACCCGCAACTGGATCAAGCACTGGAAAACGTAGCCAGAGGCGAAAACCTGACGATGGACCAATTCCGGCAACGTATAGTGGCGGAAGAAGGCGACTATCAACAGTTTAGAGAACGTTTCCGAGAAGAAATCACTACGGGTGAAGTTTTGAGGGCGAATGTACAACGCCGTATCTATATCAGCCCTCAGGAAATAGACAGCCTGATGAAAGTAATGGAAGAACAAGGCGCTTCGAATGAGCAATACAATATTGGTCACATTCTGATCTCTATTCCAAGTCAGGGTAGCTCAGAAGAAATAGCTGAAGCCAAAGATCGTGCCGACAAAGTGATGAAGTTATTGCGGGAAGGTAGCGATTTTAAAAAGTTGGCTATTGCCTCCTCGTCTGATGGCACTGCTCTTGACGGAGGTGACATGGGCTGGATGAACATTAATGAAATGCCTACCCTTTTTTCTGATGCGATTCGCGGCAAAAAGAAAACAGATATGATAGGTCCTTTGCGCTCAGGTGCTGGTTTTCATATTCTGACTATTTTTGATATTCGCGGTGCCAATGTGGCGGAGATGAATGAAGTAAAATCTCGCCATGTGTTGATCAAACCATCGATCATCATGAGCGAAGAAAAAGCCCGTGATACCTTAAAGCAGTTTGCAGCTGACTTTAAAGCCGGCAAAGCAGATTTCGCCGAATTTGCCAGCGCAAACTCTGAAGACCCGGGTTCAAAGCTAAAAGGTGGTGATTTGGGTTGGGCGGATCCGGCTATGTATGTACCTGCCTTTCGCGATACATTAAACAGCCTGCAATTGCAGGAGCTAAGTGAACCTTTCCGCACTGAACATGGCTGGCATATAGTGCAGTTATTAGACAAACGCGTAGTTGATATGACGGCAGAAAAAAAGCAGGACCAAGTCTATCGTATGTTGTTTAATCGCCGCTTCAACGAAGAACAAGCTAACTTTCTGCGTGAACTTCGTGATCAGGCTTTTATCGAAGTACTGGCGGATACTGAATGACCTTAAAGATCGCAATCACCCCAGGTGAGCCTGCAGGTATAGGTCCTGATCTGGTGGTGATGTTGGCACAACAAAGCTGGCCAGTGCAGCTGGTTGTATGTGCTAACGCGGAAATGTTAAAACAAAGGGCGGCAATGCTGAAGCTGCCGCTTCAGCTTCTGCCTTATGACCCTGCTCAGCCTGCACAACCTCAACAAGCAGGCACTCTTAGCTGTGTTGATTTTTCTACTGAAGCAGCTGTAGTAGCAGGTCAATTGAATGAAGCCAACGGTCGTTATGTGGTGGAGACTCTGCACTATGTAGGTGAACAGTGTATGTCTGCTGAATTTGATGCGATAGTTACAGGCCCTGTCCACAAAGGCAATATTAATAAAGCCGGTATTCCTTTCAGTGGCCACACCGAATATTTTGCGCATCTTTCCAACACGCCTTATGTAGTCATGATGTTGGCGACTGAAGGTTTACGGGTTGCACTGGCAACAACTCATATACCACTGGCTTATGTGGCCAAAGCTATTACCAAAGAGCGCTTGCACAAAGTGATCTCGGTATTGCATCACGACTTACAAACTAAGTTTGCCATCGCCTCCCCCGTTATTTATGTCTGCGGTTTAAATCCGCATGCCGGAGAAGACGGGCATCTTGGACGCGAAGAAATAGATATCATCAGTCCGGCTTTGGAAGAACTACGTTTACAAGGCATGAACCTGATAGGTCCTTTGCCCGCTGATACCTTGTTTCAGGCTAAATACCTGGATCACGCCGACGCAGTCTTGGCGATGTACCATGACCAAGGCTTACCTGTGCTGAAACATAAAGGTTTTGGTCGTTCGGTGAATATCAGCCTTGGTTTACCTTTAATCAGAACATCAGTCGACCATGGTACTGCGCTGGATTTAGCCGGCACAGGAAAAGCCGACCCCGGAAGTTTATTCCATGCCCTGGAACAAGCCATTTATTTAGCGCAAAGAGCCAAGTTATCACATGACAGATAAAGTACACCTGGGACACACAGCACGAAAACGTTTTGGTCAGAACTTCTTACACGACCCTGTCGTCATTGAACGTATTGTAAAAGCCATTAATCCAAAACCAACAGATGTATTGGTTGAAATAGGTCCAGGCTTGGGCGCTATTACTGAGCCTGTCGTAGAAAAGGCCGGTCACCTGACAGTCATAGAACTGGATAGAGACCTTGCCCAACGTTTACAGGAACATCCTGTGATGGCTGGGAAACTGATTATCCATCAGGCTGATGCAATGAAATTTGATTTTCGTCAGTTAGTGCAACCCGGTAAAAAATTGAAAGTATTCGGTAACTTGCCTTACAACATCTCTACGCCTCTGTTATTCCACCTTTTTGACTATGCAGACGATATTGAAAATATGCATTTTATGCTGCAAAAAGAAGTGGTAGAGCGCATGACTGCAGGACATGGTTCCAAAACTTATGGACGCCTATCGGTGATGACGCAGTTCTTTTGTCATGCAATGCCGGTAGTTGAAGTAGGCCCAGGTGCATTCAAGCCAGCACCTAAAGTTCATTCAGCTGTGGTACGCCTTATCCCTAAACCAATTTCAGAACGCCAGGATGTACCTGTCGCTGTATTAAACAGAGTTTGTCTGGAAGCATTTAACCAGCGCCGTAAGACGCTACGAAACTGCTTCAGCAACTTCGCAACCGCTGAACAAATCATAGAAATGGGGATAGACCCAAGCTTACGCCCTGAACAACTGAGTGTTGAGCAATTTATTGGTATCGCACGTTGGCTGCATCAGCAAGAGCAACATCAATTATGACCCTGAGTTTTGAAATACCTGTCTCAGTTGAGACTTTTTATGTGGCAGCTCAATCGGATGCTGCTTCAAGCAGGTATGTTTTTGCTTATACCATTACTATCAAAAACAATAGCTCTGAGACTGTACAGCTACTCAAACGCTATTGGCTTATCACAGACGCAAATGGTAAAGAAACTGAAGTACATGGTGACGGCGTAGTGGGCGAGCAACCACAACTCGCGCCAGGTTCAAGTTACAGCTATACCAGTGGCGCTGTTTTAGAAACCCCAGTTGGTACCATGCAAGGTCACTATGAAATGACAAGCCAAAGCCAAGTAAGCTTTAAGACCGCTATTCCGTTATTTCGTTTAGCTTTGCCTAATATTCTGAACTAACCTTATGGCAAGTTATGTTATAGGGGATGTGCAAGGCTGCTTCAAGCAGCTTCAATCTCTGTTAGCTAAAATCAACTTTGATCCAAAAGCGGATGAATTATGGTTTTGCGGTGACTTAGTGGCACGGGGTCCAGACTCATTAGCGACCTTGCGTTTTATACATGCTTTGGGCACAAAAGCAAAAATAGTACTAGGGAATCATGATTTACATTTTTTAGCCTGTGTCTATGGGTTTGCCAAAGTCGACCCTAAAGATCAACTTGATGAGTTGCTAAAAGCCCCTGATCTATCTGAGCTTGTGAATTGGCTTCAACAACAACCTCTAATGCATTTTGACGCAGAACGAAATGTGCTACTTGTGCATGCAGGTTTAGCTCCGGATTGGGATTTATCTGTAGCACTGACCACAACAGCAGAGGTCAGCCAACTGTTAAAAGACTCGCCGGAAAAGCTGTTTGCCGTGATGTATGGTAACACCCCTAGTCTTTGGTCTGATGCGAAAACTGATGAAGATCGCTGGCGTTTCGCCATCAACAGTTGTACCAGAATGAGGTTTTGTCTTTCAAATGGAGCACTTGAACTCAAAGAAAAGCGCCACCCGGAAAAAGTAACTACTCTGCGTCCATGGTATGAGTTCTGGGAACGAAAATCGCACCCTATGATCTTTTTTGGGCATTGGGCAGCTTTGATGGGGCATAGCCCAGTTGATGGCATTTATGCTTTGGACACTGGGTGTGTTTGGGGAAATTATTTAACAGCCTATTGTATTGAAACAACACAGCGTTATAGTGTTTGTGACTAAAAATAAAGCTATAATGCTTCGCTATTTAAAACGTTGTACATTGAATTTTTATTGTGTGGTGACAGGGCCAATAATGCCCTTTTAGCCTGGATACTGGGAGTAAGGTTATGAAGTTAACGGTAGCACTTCGGATTATTGGTGGTTTTGGTGTCATTTCACTCCTGCTACTGGTGATCGGTATTACCTCGTACATGAGCTTGAATAGTATCAATGCCTCAACCACGCAAGTAAACGAAATATCTATACCAGCACTTGAAAACAGTGCAGTGTTACAAAGTGAATTTGTGACAATGAGCAAAATCAGTTTGCAGGCTTTTTATGCAACTGAAGTGAAACAAATAAAAGAGCTGGAAACACAGATTGCTAAAGAATATGTGTTATATGAAAACGCAGCAAAAGCACTAGAAGGCGTAGTCACCTCCGAGGATACGCTAGCTAAGTCGTTTAAAGAGGTCTCTGCCGCTTTTGCAGCATTAAGTCCCATCAGTAAAAAACTATTTGTTGAATTAAGCAAAAGCTTGACTCTCCGTGATCAAATCACAAGTCAATTATCCGACGTAGAACTTAACGCAGACGATTCAGCTTCGTTATTGCTCGATTTTAGTGATGTCAGAGATGTAAATCGCCGTTTTCCTGAAGCAAGTAAAGCAGCAACTGAATTGGAAACTGGTTTGAATACGCTCGTAAGCGTGGTCGTTGATTTAACCCGCACCACCTCAGTTACTACAGCAGACACAATTGCCAACGAAGTAAAATCACGATTGGAAGGTGTGACTCAGCAGATGAATACCATTAAGACTGAAGCTGGTGCTGGTGTAGATATGGTTGCCGATTTAGATGAGAAAATCACCGCTATCAATGATTTATTGGCTGGTGATGAAGGCATACTGACGTTAAAAGCACAAATGTTGGCAGCCTCTGCTGAAGCTCAAAAATTACTGGCTCAGACTGAGACACACAACAAAACAGCGCTGGACAGTTTGAACCAACTGTTATCAGGTGCCAGAACTGTAGCGGGTGAAATTCAGGCTGAAGCTCAATCTGATGTATCAAGCGCTATTACAACTATCTTCCTTGTGGTGCTGATCTCTATTGGTTTGGCCGTAGGTATAGCTATGGTGACAGTACGCAGCATCACAGTTCCATTGTCTAAAGTGAACGAAATTTTAGGTGTGGTTGCTTCAGGTGACTTAACTAAACGCCTGGATGATAAAGCTCAGGATGAATTTGGTGATCTGGCGCGTAACTGCAACCAGGTTATTACTAACTTACGACAGCTGATCCAAGGCATTATCTCACGCTCCACTCAGCTTGCTGCAGCATCTGAGCAGACTTCAGCAATTACCATAGAGACCACTACTGCCATTCGTGAACAAAAATCACAAGTGACTCAGGCCGCTACAGCAACAACTGAAATGAGCAGCACCTCACAAGGTGTAATGCAAAGCTCAAATGATGCTTTGGCCGAAATTAAGAACGCAGACAGTGAAGCTGAACGGGTTAAGGTTATTTCTGAAAATAACAAGCAGACCATACTGCAGTTGTCTAAAGAAGTGGATCAGGCTTCCACTGTGATCAATAAACTGCATAAAGACAGCGCTTCAATCGGCAGCATCCTTGATGTGATCCGTGGCATAGCAGAACAAACCAACTTGCTGGCATTAAACGCTGCTATCGAAGCAGCTCGCGCTGGCGAACAAGGTCGTGGTTTTGCTGTAGTAGCAGATGAAGTTCGCTCTCTGGCGAGCAAAACTCAAGCATCGACTCAGGAAATACAGGCGATGATTCAGGTGCTGCAAACCGGAGCTCACGCAGCTGTCGAAGCGATGAACAAAGGTAAGAAGCAGGCTGAAAATTGTGTGACTCAAACTGAAGTTGCAGCTCAGGCCCTTGAGTCTATTACTAATGCGGTTCATCTTGCACATGACATGAGTGAGCAAATCTCTCATGCTGCCAAAGAACAAAATCAGGTTTCAAACGAAATAAGCCATCTGTTGGAATCTATTGTGACTATTGCTGAACAAACAGCTTCAGGTGCTGAACAAACCTCTCAATCCAGTCATGAAGTGGCTCGATTAGCAGAAGAATTACGCCAGTCTGTAGATCAGTTCAAAGTTTGAACTGATCTCTAGCTTAAATAAAAAATCCGCCTTTAGGCGGATTTTTTATTTAAATTGTGTGAATAGTTTAATCGCCACTACCAGCTCGTTCTTTCAACACAGCCAATAAAGGTGATGCAGCAAAACCATTGCCTTCAGCCCAGGCAGCATCTCCTGCAGCTGCAACATGAGCTGAGGGTAGCTGTTTAACAATGAACTCGCCAACATCGGCAGCATTATGCTTAATCGCAAACCGAACCAGACTATCACCGTTACAGGTCACACCATCATAAATATTACGTAAACGCAGGCGGTAGTCACTTAACACTTTGCGTAATCTATTCTTATCGTCAGCCTTGACATAATCGCACATCGAAGCCGCTAACTGGTCGTCAGCATGCACCACCGGAGCCACTAATACTGCACCGGCCACCACTACACCACAGAACACTGCTGGCAACAATTTCATACATCACTCCTGAATCAGTCAAAAAACAGACAAATTCATAGTAGCAATATGTAGCAAGAGGCGCAATGAAGACCTGTTTATTCTCTGTTCAGTGTACGGAAATGATAGGAATGGGGATTTTGAGGGTCGGGTGGATGTGACTCTGAAGCAACTTCAAGCCAGTTCGCAGCTTTACTATAATCAGGGAAAAAAGCATCGCCTTCAACGCTAAGATCAATATCGGTAATATACAGAGTGTCAGCTAAAGGCAGTACCTGACGATAAATCTCAGCTCCACCTATAACCATCACCTCATCTTCGTGCTTCACCAAAGCAAATGCCTGCTCAATGCTTTGCACCCAGTCTGCATCAGTACTGAGCGCTCCGCTCTGCCTGCTGATCACAATATTACGGCGACCTGGCAAGGCTTTACCTATAGATTGATACGTTTTACGGCCCATAATCACCGGCTTACCTAAAGTCACTTTTTTAAAATGCTTCAGATCAGCCGGTAAATGCCAAGGCATCTGGTTGTTTTTGCCGATGACTCTGTTATTGGCCATAGCCGCTATCATTGCAATCCGCATTCTCACCTCAGCGCTTGTAAATGACTTCGACGTCGTAATCGTCTTCATCGAAATCATCATCATCCAGGTCATCCTCTACTGATAAGACGTCCTGATGATAATCATCCCATTTGAAGTTAACAGCGTCTTCAATCTGCTCTCTTGGTTTTTCAACTGGTAATAATTCAATGTAATTCAGAATATCTGCAGCTAAACGTTCGGTGTTAGTTCGGCTGGCAGCAGCGATTCTATGAACCTCACCTTCCCAGTTGATGGCTTTAGTAACACGCTCAATCACTTCTTCCAGCTCATCTTCCAGCACTAAATCCAGTTTATTAAAGACTAACCAACGTGGTTTATTGGCCAATTTGTCACTGTATTTATCTAATTCTTTTAAAATAGTCACAGCATTTTCAGCAGGATCAGAACCATCAGCAGGCAGTACATCAACAACGTGCAATAATAAGCGGCAACGTTCTAAGTGTTTTAAGAACTGTATACCTAAGCCTGCCCCCTCAGCTGCACCTTCAATCAAGCCAGGAATATCAGCTATTACGAAAGAGCGATGACTTTCCACCCGAACGACCCCCAGATTGGGCACCAGCGTGGTAAAAGGATAATCAGCAACTTTCGGCTTAGCTGAAGATACAGCTCGAATAAGTGTCGATTTACCAGCATTGGGCAGGCCTAATAAGCCTACATCAGCGAGCAGCAGCAATTCTAAGCGGATATTACGAACTTCCCCTGGCGTACCATTGGTTTTCTTGCGCGGCGCTCTGTTGGTGCTACTGGTAAAGCGGGCGTTACCCAATCCATGCCAGCCACCTTTAGCTATCATCAGCTTCTGACCGTTTTTGGTCAAATCGCCAATCACTTCTGCGGTATCTATATCCACAGCGCGTGTCCCTACCGGCACACGTAAAATCATGTCATCACCACGTTTACCGGTACAGTTGGTACTCATACCATTCTGACCACGTTCTGCCTGGTGATACTTTTCAAACTGATAGTCCACCAAAGTGTTCAGGTTAGTGTCAGCCATTAAATAAACATCGCCACCATCACCACCGTCACCACCATTTGGGCCACCTTTGGCGACAAACTTTTCGCGACGGAAACTGACAATACCGTTGCCGCCATCGCCGGCTTCAACCCGAATTTCTGCTTCATCTACGAATTTCATCTGGACTATCCTGATCTAAAAAAACTATGGCTCATTATACTATCAATTCTGCCCGCACATGAATGCACATAGCTGGGCTCTGATGAATTGAAAGCAACAAAACTGATATTCAGTACATTGAATAATCAGACTTTGATCGATTCTTAATAAAAAAGCCCCGCACTAGGCGGGGCTTTTCGAATCTATGCGTCGTTATTCGCTAACGATGCTTACGAACTTGCGATTGTTTTCGCCTTTCGTTTCGAATTGCACTTTACCGTCAGTTAAGGCGAATAATGTGTGGTCTTTACCTATACCAACATTACTACCAGCGTGGAACTTAGTACCACGTTGACGAACGATGATGTTACCAGCTAACACTGACTCACCACCAAAACGTTTCACACCTAAGCGTTTCGCTTCTGAATCGCGACCGTTACGAGTGCTACCTACACCTTTTTTACTTGCCATGAGTAGTTACTCCTTCGATTACGCGCTGATGCCGGTAATTTTCACTTCTGTAAACCACTGGCGGTGACCAGCTTGTTTACGGTAGTGCTTACGACGACGGAATTTGACGATTTTAACTTTATCGCCACGGCCATGGTTGACCACTTCCGCTGTTACTTTACTGCCTTCAACTAAAGGAGTACCGATCTTGATGTCTTCGCCGTTAGCGATCATCAGAGCTGAAAATTCAATAGTTGCGCCGGTTTCTAAGTCTAGTTTTTCTAGACGAAGGGTTTGCCCTTCCGTTACACGGTGCTGTTTACCACCACTTTGGAAAACCGCGTACATAGTTAACTCCGTACAAATCACGCCGACTTTTAAGGGCGTGTTAATTATAATCACAGGGCGCGAATTGTACGCAATTTCCCCTACCCTCGCAAGCACAATTATTAAAAAGATCAGTGAGCAGTAAAAAGGATCGGGTTTTACTTTAGCTGATCAGCTGCAATGGTGTAGAATCAGCGTCATTGTATACCTAAGCAGTTGTTTTACCAGATGACGCTCGAAGAGATCCGCCTGCTCAGTCTTGATGACATGACGGCCGTTAACCAACATATATTCTCTCAGCTTAGCTCTGAGGTGGCGCTGATTAATCAGCTCGGTATTTATATAGTCAATAGTGGTGGCAAACGCCTGCGCCCACTGTTAGCTGTATTGGCTGCCCGCGCGCTGGGTTATCAGGGCCAACAACATATTACCCTCGCCACTATAGTCGAATTCATTCATACCGCCACTTTGCTGCACGATGACGTTGTGGATGAATCCATGCTGCGCCGTGGCAAAGAGACGGCTAATGCGGTCTTTGGTAATCAAGCCAGTGTGTTAGTTGGTGACTTCCTTTATACCAGAGCCTTCCAGCTGATGGTGTCGCTGGATAAAATGCAAATCATGCAAATCCTCGCTGATGCCACCAATATCATCGCTGAAGGCGAAGTATTGCAGTTGATGAATGTCAACGACCCGGAAACATCCGAACAGAATTATATGCAGGTGATTTACTGCAAAACAGCTAAATTATTTGAAGCTGCTACCCAGCTTGCTGCTATTTTGGCAAATCAGCCCGAAGCTGTGGTGAACGCTATGAAGCTCTACGGTATGCATTTAGGTACCGCATTCCAGTTAATTGACGATGTACTGGATTATCAGGCTGATGCGGATGAACTGGGTAAAAACATCGGCGACGATTTAGCTGAAGGTAAACCTACCCTGCCATTGATTTATGCGCTACGTCATACTAGTGGTGAAGAGCATCAGCTACTGAAAGATGCCATAGAACATGCCAACGGTATGCAACATCTGGAACGCATAATGGCCATACTGGAACGCACCAAAGCTTTTGATTACACTAGAGCCATGGCAGACCAGGAAGCTGAAAAAGCTCGCCAGGCTATAGCATTTTTACCAGAATCTGGTTACAAAGACGCTTTGTTGACCTTGGCCGATATCGCTGTGCAACGCAATCACTAAAACAATCTGCCTTAAAAGCAAAAGCCAGCTTAAGCTGGCTTTTTTATTCTCAGAACAATCTTAGTTTGCGTTAGCAACAAACTCTTCGCCTAAAGTAATGTCAGCTTTTAAAGTGCCTAACATGTCATTCATGGCTTTTTGCTCATAGGCGCTTAACTCACCGATAGGTAACAGGGCTTCAACACCGTTTTTGCCTAATACGATAGGTTGAGCGAAGAAACGAGCGTGTTCGCCTTGACCTTCAACATAAGCGTACTCAGTTACTTTTTCGCCTTGTAAGCCTTTGACTAAAGACACACAGAAACGTGCTGCAGCCTGCCCCATAGACAGAGTTGCAGATCCGCCACCGGCTTTAGCTTCAACAACTTCAGTACCAGCGTTCTGAATACGGTAAGTTAATGAAGATACTTCTTCATCTGTGAAGGTTACGTCTTTCACTTGAGACAATAAAGGCAGAATAGTAGTGCCACTGTGACCACCGATCACTGGAACTATGATTTCAGCTGGGTTTTTATCCTTTAATTCAGCAACAAAAGTCTCAGCACGGATCACGTCCAGTGTAGTGACACCGAATAAACGCTTAGGATCGTAGGTACCTGCTTTTTTGAATACTTCAGCAGCGATAGCTACAGTGGTATTCACAGGGTTCGTGATTACACCTACTAAAGCTTTAGGGCAATTTACAACAATGGCTTCCGCCAAAGTTTTTACTACACCAGCGTTGATGTTGAATAAATCAGAACGGTCCATACCTGGTTTACGTGGCATACCAGCCGGGATCATCACGATATCTGCACCAATCAGGGCTTTGTCCAGGTCTTCTTTACCAAAACCTGAAATCTTCACCGCTGTAGGGATATGACTTAAATCAACAGCTACACCTGGTGTGACCGGAGCTAAATCATACAGAGCTAAATCAGTACCTGCTGGTAAGTTTAACTTGAGTAATAAAGACAGCGCCTGACCTATACCACCAGCAGCACCTAATACGGCAACTTTCATGCTATTCTCCCAATTTACGGTTCATAAGAAACGCGCCAACAATACTGAAATGTGGCACAAAATACAAATCACTTACGCCTAAAGTCTAAGCATTTTATCTGATTTTGGTGTAATTTACTTGCTGAACCACAGTATTAGTCCAAGTTCGGTCAAGACGGCCGCAAAAACCAAAAGTTTAATTAAAAATGATGACTAAACAATCCAAACAAGAAGCACTGATCCAGGCCTTTAAATCCTTGCTGAAAGAAGAACGTTTTGGCTCACAAAGCGACATTGTTGATGCGCTCAAGGCTGAAGGATTTGACAACATCAGCCAATCGAAAGTGTCACGCATGTTAAGCAAATACGGTGCTGTCCGAACGCGTAATGCGAAGCAGGAGATGGTGTACTGTTTACCACCCGAACTCGGTGTTCCCACAACAAAAAGCCCATTACGCCAATTAGTGTTGGATATTGAGCACAACGATGTGATGATTATTATCCGCACCAGCCCTGGCGCAGCTCAGCTGATAGCCCGCTTACTGGATTCTGTTGGTAAAGCCGAAGGCGTGTTGGGCACGATAGCTGGTGATGACACCATTTTTATCGCACCTACCAGTGTTAAAAATATCAACTTCACCTTAAACAAGGTGACTGAGCTATTTGAAAAGGTCTGAACCGGCCTGCTCTTCCAGAAAATTGATCGAGGGGGCGAAAAAAGCAGCCCCTGCTTCAACTTGGCAATAATCCAGCAGTAAATCAGCCGCAGCTGAGTGATGGCCTAGCCTGGTCACTAACCACAAAGGAACATCCATAGCATTGGCTGAAAAACCTATCGAAATCATGCCTTGAGAGCGGATATCAGCCACAGGCATATTTTGCCAGAGGATCTGTTTACGACCAGTTTCTGTCTCTAGCGCCGCTTTATCGGCATGCGAATTCGACTGTCGTTGGGCAGATGGTAACAATTGACTATCTAACTTGTTCCTTCCCATTACCGCTTCCTGCTCTGACATACTTAGTTGTTGCCAGCGTTGCAGATCATACTGATATCTCAGCATGTAGACATAGCTGCCAGCGTTCATAGGATTTTTAGGATCATTGCTTATCAGTGCACATAAACGGCGTTGCTTGCCTTTAGGGTTATCAGGCGTATCGTGAAATCCAGTCAGATTTCGTCCGTCTAAATACCGAAATGCATGCACTTGCTCATATAAATCAACATGTGGCTGCAATAAATGATAAATCTGTTGAGTGGCAATATGGATTACATCAAAGCGGTCAGCACGAATTTGAATCAACAAATCAGGAGCGACTACAGGTAAACCAGCAAGGTTATTAGTAAAAGCTGGCCATGGCTGCGGCTGGTGCATAGGATACAAATGCGGCCAGTAGTTTTGACCTATGGCCACTACCACATTGAGCATGGCCTCAGAGAATTGATCAGATAAACGCTCTACTAGCATTGGAACTTTAGCCAATTGCAAGCGTACGTGCGGCTCGTGTCCGTCTAGGGCATTGAGCAAAACATAACAACAATGCAAATTTGCTTCAGCGCAAATACCTGATTGTTCACGGGCCATAGTCATCTCACTAGAATCAACAGAGCATGATCATACCAATTTGGCAGATATTGGTCAGTAGTTTTCACACCAGTTCGGACACTGTAGACAATTGCCCTAAAAATTTGTGAGATATATCTCACAAATGAGTAAGCCAAGGCAGCTTTTGCTGCAAGCCAAGCCACAACAAAAACAAATAAGACATTGATTACAAATGACTTTATCTAACACCAACCTAGATTGCAATAATATTTCAATACAAGGATTTAACATGCAAGGTCCTTTTAAGAGGATAGATGTACGATAATTATCTCGTCGTTGGATGCGGCAGTTAAACAAGATGTTTAGCAGGAAAAGCTACAAGATGTAGCAGCAGGATGCTTGGATACCAAAGGATTGTGCTGGGTAGCACAGGGATGAACAGGACAGGCTCCGGATTGAGCATACATCTTCAGGATGAAGATACAAGGAAAAGGACTCTGCCGGAGGCAGAAGGTACTCTCAGGATGAGAGTGAGATGGAGAAGGATGCTGCGGGGATGCAGTCGGATTGTTCAGGATGAACACAGGGATGATCCATCAGGGATAGTGGTTGGAAGGACGCCACCAAGTTTTAAGGGCCGCGAAGTTCGCGGCCCGTCTTGTTTTCAGAGCAACCGCTTTTATTTACTTGCTGCCTTCCCCTCTCACAGATGCACCATCTCAACGCATTTCTTGCGCTACTCTGATGCAATTTAGAGTTTCTGCACTAACAATAATGTTGTTTTTTTCATCTCCCCTCTTTTCCTGTTTGAAAACAGCTGTTAGATTACCTGCGTTCTTTGCAAAATGATTTGGCGACTGCACTAAAACAGCTCACAGATCCGTGGCTAAGACCACAAGAAAAAACCCCGGAAGCTCACGCCACCGAGGTTGTCTGATAAAGACAAAGGACAAGGATAGACGAATTGGTGGTACGGGTTTAGTTGCCAAGACCAATTGCTACTTGCGTAGCGACTGGCTTGGCAACCAGCTCCTGAGAAGCCCCACCGGCTCTCCCCAGGCTGCCTACTTTACTGTAGATACAAATTCAGGATAGGCTTCTACACCGCACTCTGAACGATCCACACCTTCATATTCTTCCTGCTCTGTGACACGGATACCCATAGTCATTTTCAAAGCAAACCACACTACAGAGCTGGCAACGAAGACCCAGACAAAAATAGTAGCGGCACCAGCCAGTTGACCTACTAAAGTGGCCGACTCTTTGGTCAGAGGAACAATCAACAATCCAAACAAACCTACTGTACCGTGCACAGAAATAGCACCTACAGGGTCATCAATTTTTAACTTGTCTAAAGCCAGGATTGACCCAACTACTAACACACCCGCAATAGCACCGAAAATAGAAGCTTCTAATGGGGTTGGTGTTGAAGGTTCTGCGGTGATAGCTACCAGCCCCGCTAAAGCGCCGTTCAACGCCATAGTTAAATCAGCTTTTTTGAACAACAGCATAGACAAGCCAATGGCAGCAATAGTTCCTGCAGCAGCAGCAGCATTGGTATTTAAGAACACCACAGCTACCGCATTGGCATTGGCAATATCACCTAGCTTCAGCACTGAGCCACCGTTAAAGCCAAACCAACCTAACCACAGAATCAAGGTACCTAAAGCCGCTAATGGCATGTTAGAACCCGGGAATGCATGGGCTTTACCATCTTTCGCATATTTGCCTTTACGGGCACCCAGCAGTAACACACCAGCCAAGGCCGCAGCAGCACCAGCTAAATGCACTATGCCTGAACCTGCGAAATCAGAGAAGCCTAAGTCACCCAAGCTGTATAAGCCAAATACAGACTGACCACCCCAAGTCCAAGAACCTTCCATTGGGTAAATCACACCTGTCATCACCACAGCAAAAGTCAGGAATGCCCATAGCTTCATACGTTCAGCTACAGCGCCCGATACGATAGACATTGCTGTTGCAACAAACACAACCTGGAAGAAGAAATCCGAGGCTTTAGAATAGATGGCTTTCCCTTCAAAACCGTTTTCACGTTCAGCGAAGCTGGTTAAGGTCTGAGCCACATCCACTTCACCTATACCTGATAAGAAGTAGCCACCACCGTACATCAGCTGGTAACCACAAACCAGATACATCACACATGACACTGAATACAACACCACGTTTTTGGTCAAAATTTCAGTGGTATTTTTTGCTCTGACTAAACCAGCCTCCAGCATAGAAAAGCCAGCCGCCATCCACATCACTAAAGCGCCGCACACCAAAAAGTAGAAGGTGTCCATTGCAAACTGTAAATGATAAATTTGTTCCTGCATGATTTACCCCTTAGATGGCTTCTGAGTCCATTTCACCAGTGCGGATACGCACGACTTGTTCAAGATCGTAGACGAAGATTTTTCCGTCGCCGATACGACCTGTGTGGGCAGCTTTTTGGATGACCTCCAACAAACGCTCGACGTTTTCATCCAATACCGCGATCTCAAGTTTTACCTTAGGTAAAAAGTCGACCTGGTATTCTGCTCCCCTATAGAGTTCTGTATGACCTTTCTGACGACCGAAGCCTTTGACTTCAGTGACAGTAAGGCCTTCAATACCGATGTCCGCTATGGCTTCACGGACATCGTCAAGCTTGAATGGCTTGATGATGGCACATACGAGTTTCATGGTTATTATCCTTATGGTGTCTTGTTGCATTTGCCAATAAGACAAGAAAACCTTGTGCCAAGATTTTTAATTGTTATTTTTCAATTAGTTATGAAAATAATTCTAAAATGCTCAAAAAAAATGCACCACGAAGGTGCATTTATTCACTGCCAGAGTGCAGCGGCTAGATGAAAAAACCAAATTAGGCGGGTAAAAATTGCTGCCATTGCTGCACCAAATGCAGCAGATCTTCCAGCCCACATTCGGCATAAAGCTGGCTCTGATCCAGCTCCAAATCCTGCTCTGGATCCAACTCAATGCTTGAGCTTCCTTCCTGCAACAATGAGAAATGACAAATCACCACTTCAGAGGCCTGTACTGTCAGGCGATACTCTTTACCATCCCATTGATACTGACTCTGCGCATTAAGGCGCTGTAGCTGCTCCAGCAGGCTTTGATAAGCACTGGCACGTCGCTCAAACTCATCCATTAAAAAACACTGCAAAGCCAACTGCTCAGAACTTAACTTCAGGCTGTAGCGCTTCGCATCAGAGTTATAAATAAAATCGAATTCCATGCCATGATTCCTGAAAAGCAAAAGACCCGCTAAGTGCGGGCCTTTTAGCTAAAACACTATTGCCTGTAAATTATACAGCTTGCTGGATAATCACATTAGCCGCTTTGCTGGTGTACTGGCTCATCTGATGGAAATTCAGGTAGCGGTAAGTATCCGCTGCTGTGGTTTCAATCTGTTTCGCGTACTCCAGGTATTCAGGCACCGTTGGCAGACGGCCGATAATAGCAGACACAGCAGCTAATTCAGCAGAAGCCAGATACACGTTAGCACCCTGACCCAAACGGTTCGGGAAGTTACGGGTAGAAGTAGAGACCACTGTAGTATTGTCACCTACGCGAGCCTGGTTACCCATACATAATGAACAACCCGGGATCTCAATACGGGCGCCAACGCGGCCGTAGATACCGTAATAACCTTCTTCGGTCAGCTGATCTTTATCCATCTTGGTTGGTGGAGCTATCCACAGACGGGTTGGGATCTGGCCTTTGAACTTGTCTAACAATTTACCGGCAGCACGGAAGTGACCGATGTTGGTCATACAAGAACCGATAAAGACTTCATCAATCTTATCGCCTTCCACTGCAGACAATAAACGCGCGTCATCCGGGTCGTTTGGTGCACACAGGATTGGCTCTTTGATGTCAGCCAGATCGATTTCGATCACTGCAGCATATTCAGCATCAGCGTCAGCACGTTCCAGTTTTGGATCGGCTAACCAGGCTTGCATCGCCTGAATACGACGCTCGATAGTACGCACATCGCCGTAGCCTTCGCTCAGCATCCACTTTAACATCACAATGTTGGATTCTAAGTATTCAGCCACTGAAGCTTCAGACAAGGTGATAGTACAACCTGCAGCTGAACGCTCAGCTGAAGCGTCAGACAATTCAAATGCCTGTTCAGCCGTTAAATGCTCCAGACCTTCAATTTCTAACACACGGCCAGAGAAAATATTGACCTTGCCTTTCTTCTCAACTGTCAGTAAGCCTTGCTGGATAGCGTAGTAAGGGATTGCGTGCACTAAATCACGTAAAGTGATACCAGGCTGCATTTCACCTTTAAAACGTACCAACACAGACTCAGGCATATCCAGTGGCATTACACCAGTCGCAGCAGCAAAAGCTACTAAGCCAGAACCAGCAGGGAAAGAAATACCTATAGGAAAACGGGTGTGAGAGTCACCACCAGTACCTACAGTGTCTGGTAACAGCATGCGGTTTAACCAGCTGTGGATTACACCATCACCAGGACGTAAGGAGATACCACCACGGTTCATAATGAAATCAGGCAGTGTGTGGTGTGTGTTCACGTCAACTGGCTTAGGATATGCCGCAGTGTGACAGAAAGACTGCATCACCAAGTCAGCAGAGAAACCTAAACAAGCTAAGTCTTTTAACTCATCACGAGTCATAGGACCTGTCGTATCCTGAGAACCTACAGTGGTCATTTTTGGTTCACAGTATTGGCCAGGGCGAATACCTTTGACACCACAGGCTTTACCAACCAGCTTCTGAGCTAAAGTGAAACCTTTGTTAGTCACTTCAGTTACTGCAGGACGTTCAAACACTGTAGAGTGAGCTAAACCTAAAGCTTCACGGGCTTTGTCTGTTAAACCACGACCTATGATCAGAGGAATACGGCCACCGGCACGTACTTCGTCGAGCAGCACGTTAGAGCGCAGTTCAAAAGTAGAAATCACTTCATCAGTGCCATGGCGTTTTACCACACCCTGATGTGGGAAAATGTCGATCACATCACCCATGTTCATGTTAGACACGTCTAATTCGATAGGTAATGAACCTGAGTCTTCCATAGTATTGAAGAAAATAGGTGCAATTTTGCTACCTAAACAAACACCGCCAGTGCGCTTGTTTGGTACGAATGGAATGTCTTCACCCATAAACCACAGCACTGAGTTAGTGGCTGATTTACGGCTTGAACCTGTACCTACCACGTCACCTACATAAGCCAGTGGGAAACCTTTAGCTATTAACGCTTCGATTTGTTTCACCGGGCCTTTAAAACCAGGTGCATCAGGCTCGATACCATCACGCACGTTTTTCAGCATAGCTAAAGCGTGCAGAGGAATATCAGGGCGTGACCAGGCATCAGGAGCTGGTGATAAATCGTCCGTGTTGGTTTCACCTGTCACTTTAAACACAGTCACAGTGATTTTTTCAGGGATAGCAGGCTTGCTGGTATACCACTCGGCATCAGCCCAGCTTTGTAATACAGCTTTGGCGTGCGCATTGCCTGCGTCTGCTTTTTCTTTCACATCGTGGAAAGAATCAAACATCAGCAGGGTGTGCGATAAACCTTTAGCTGCTAAAGCCGCTAATTTTGGGTTATCCAGCAAGTCGATCATTGGCTGGATATTGTAGCCACCAAACATGGTGCCTAATAATTCAGTAGCACGCTCTGGAGTCACTAACGGGCTTACCACTTCGCCTTTAGCGACAGCAGTTAAAAAGCCAGCTTTGACATAAGCAGCCTCATCCACACCTGGAGGAATACGGTTTTCTAACAAATCAACTAAGAATTCGCCTTCACCCGCTGGAGGGTTTTTCAGCAATTCAGTTAACGACGCCACTTGTTGCGCATTCAGTGGTAACGGAGGAATGCCTTGAGCCGCACGTTCGGCTACATGTTCACGGTATTGTTGAAGCACAGTAATGTCCTCTGGTTAGGTCGCTACAGAGCACTGTGTCAGTACCGCAGCGATAGACAGGAATCTCGAACAGGCTGGATTATAAGAAAAAATCGCCTGAATTGACACCTGAGTATAAGCAAGCAAGCTTATAGTGGCTATAACTTTTGTGAATACCTTGGCTAGTTGAGAATCATTCTCAAAAATAATGCTAAAACTGGTCGTGCAGAAAACCAAATGGCCGCATAAGCGACCATTTGTTATCGATAAGAATAACGAATTACCAAATCTTCACACGGTTTTCCGGCGCCACATACAACTTGTCACCTTCTTTCACATCAAAAGCCGTGTAGAACACTGGCAAGTTAGAAACTATGCCGTTAACACGGTAATGTGGTGGTGAATGAGGTCCTGTTGCCAGCTGTTGTTTCATCATTTCTTCACGGTATTGCGAACGCCATACCTGAGCCCAGCTTAATAGCACACGCTGCTCACCGGTGAAACCATCCATCACTGGTGCTTCTTTACCTTGCAGCGACAAATGATAAGCCTTCAGTGCAACAGTTAAACCACCTAAGTCGCCGATATTTTCACCTAAGGTCAAATCACCATTCACAAAGTGACCAGTCACAGGCTCAAACTTGCTGTACTGAGCGCTTAAGGCTTTGCCTAAAGCCTGGAACTTAGTTTCGTCCTGCTCTGTCCACCAGTTGCGTAAGTTACCGTCGCCGTCGTATTTAGCGCCTTGATCGTCAAAACCATGGCCAATTTCATGACCAATCACTGCACCTATGCCGCCATAGTTGACTGCATCTTCTGCGGCCATATTAAAAAACGGCGGTTGTAAAATAGCAGCCGGGAACACGATTTCATTGTTCACTGGGTTGTAGTAGGCATTCACAGTTTGAGGTGTCATGTACCATTCGTCTTTGTCGATTGGCTTGCCTAATTTGGCCAGCATCTGATCATAACCCCAGTGGGTAGAACGGACAAAGTTACCAACTAAGTCATCGGCTTTAATCTCCAGATTGGAGTAATCTTTCCATTTATTCGGGTAACCAATTTTTGGCACAAAAGTACTTAACTTCACCAAAGCAGCCTTTTTGGTGTCTTCCGACATCCATTCCAGCTCTTTAATCGACTGCTCATAAGCACTGATCAAATTGGCGACCAGCAACTCCATACGTTGTTTGGCTTCAGGTTTGAAATGACGCTCTACATACAGCTTGCCGGTTAACTCGCCTAATACAGCATCACTGGCATCCACAGCTTTTTTCCAGCGTGGTTTTTGCTCTTTAATGCCACGTAAACTGGCTGAATAAAACTGGAACTGACGGTCTTCAAAGGCTTTATTCAGCTTGTCAGCAAAGGCATTAATGGTATGGAAGGTCAGGTAGTCCTGCCAGCTTTGCATATCTGTGGTTGCCACAAGTTTGCCTAAAGCTTCGAAGTAGCTTGGCTGACCGATAATGACTTCATTCACGTTGCTCAGTTTAGAAGCAGCGGCAAAGTCACTCCAGCTAAAGTCACCCAGAGTTTTGCTCAAATCAGCATTAGATACCTTGTTATAGGTTTTGTCTGCGTCACGGTTTTCAACACGAGTCCACTGGTTTTTAGCCAGTTCAGTTTCAAGCGCATAGACACGTTTGGCTGCAGCTGCAGGGTCGGCATGCTTAGCTAAAGTAAATAAATCCAGCAGGTAGGTCTGATAATCAGCCTGAATTTTTTTCGAGGCTTCGTCTTCTTTGGTGTAATAGTCGCGGTCTGGTAAACCTAAACCACTTTGATCAAAATACACAGCATATTCAGTGGATTTTTTCGCGTCGTTATTGACATACCAGCTCAGTGGAATAGTCACGCCATCGCGTTGCAATGAGGCAAAAGTGCTGGCAAGTTGTTTTTTATCTTTTAAGCCCTGGATCAATTCTAACTGAGGCTGTAATGCCGTTAAGCCTAATTCTTCCAGTTTGGCTTCGTTCATATAGCTGTTGTAGAAGCTACCTAACTTATGACCATCTGAACCAGGCGCTAAGTCAGTACGGCTGGCCACTTCATCAATAATAGCTTTCACAGCTAACTGAGAGTTATCTGCCAGTATATGGAAAGAACCGTAGGAAGATTTATCTGCCGGAATTTCTGTTTTCTTCAGCCAACCACCATTCACAGCTAAGAAGAAGTCGTCCTGAAAACGCACTGTCGAATCAAAGTTTTCTTTATCCACACCAGAAACTAAAGCGGCTACCGCTGCTGTTGTTTGTTGTTCTGCTGTTGGTTTTGCGGTTTCAGTTGTGGTGGTTTCCGGGGCTTTGCCACAAGCCGCCAGACCAAGCGCTATAGCAACGCTCAGCGCAGTTAAGGTAATTTTTTTCATCCGAAGGGTTCCTGCCAAAATGGGTTAACTAACCGAACTATACTACGCTTGGCTGATTATTAGTGTTAATGGAAGTTGTAACAAAATATGAAAAAACCGGCAATGCGAAGCAGTTGCCGGTTTTAGTGCTTAATCTCTTATAACAGAGTAAAGCTTATTTTTTCTTGGCTTTTGGATTTGGCAGGTCAGTGATAGAACCTTCGTACATCTCAGCTGCTAAACCAATAGATTCGTTTAAGGTTGGGTGAGCATGGATGGTCAGAGCTATGTCTTCAGCGTCTGCGCCCATTTCTACTGCTAAGCAGATTTCACCTAACATTTCGCCAGCGTTAATACCGACAATAGCGCCACCTAAAATACGGTGTGTTTCTTTGTCGAAAATTAACTTAGTGAAGCCTTCAGTACGGGCTGAGGCGATAGCACGGCCAGAAGCCGCCCAAGGGAAAGTAGCTGTTTCAATAGCTATGCCTTTTTCTTTGGCTTCTTTTTCAGTGATACCAACCCATGCCATTTCCGGATCTGTGTAAGCCACAGAAGGGATGCAGCGTGGGTCGAAGAAGTGCTTCAGACCAGAAATAACTTCAGCAGCTACATGGCCTTCATGTACAGCTTTATGCGCTAACATAGGCTGACCAATCACGTCACCAATCGCATAAATATGAGGTACGTTAGTACGCAGTTGTTTATCCACATTGATAAAACCACGCTCATCCACGTTGACACCAGCTTTAGCTGCATCTAACAGAGAACCGTTTGGACGACGGCCAACAGCGACTAAAATTTTGTCGTAACGAACTGGTGTCGCAGGTGCATTTTTGCCTTCGAAAGTCACATACAAACCGTCAGCTTTGGCTTCAACAGCTGTTACTTTAGTCGACAGCATGATGTTGAATTTGTCTTTGTTGTATTTAGCATAGGCTTTGACTAAATCAGCATCTGCGGCAGGAACCAGCTGATCAGCAAATTCAACGACAGAAACTTTAGAGCCTAAAGCACGGTACACAGTACCCATCTCTAAACCAATGATACCGCCACCTAATACCAGCATTTCGCCTGGAATGTCTTTTAATTCCAAAGCGCCAGTGGAATCAATCACACGTGGGTCATCTTTTGGAATAAATGGCAGAGCTACAGGCTCAGAACCGGCTGCAATAATAGCGCTGTCAAAAGTAATAGTGGTATCACCGACAACCAGCGTATTTGGGCCAGTGAATTTACCGTAACCATTTACTACTTTGACTTTACGCATTTTAGACATGCCAGCTAAGCCGTTGGTCAGTTGACCAATTACTTTATCTTTCCATTCGCGGATTTTGTCTAAATCGATTTGTGGCACACCAAAAGTCACACCGTGTGATGCCATATCTTTGGCATCGTCGATCACTTTTGCTACATGTAATAAAGCTTTAGATGGGATACAGCCAACATTTAAACAAACACCACCAAGTGTGCTGCGGGCTTCAACTAAAGTCACTTCCAGACCTAAGTCAGCAGCGCGGAATGCTGCAGAATATCCACCAGGGCCGGCGCCTAACACCACAACTTGAGTTTTGATTTCGTTGCTCATCGTTTTACCTTTTTATCTTTTGCTAAGATAGCCGCCACAAAAATAGGCGGCCAGGAAATAAAGTGACGGAATTTTATCACCCTACCTGAAAGATGTCCCGTATCTTTTCAGAGCACAGCACAACTTTCAGTCGTGTTTCGTCTTACATAATGATTTGGCGGATATCCGCTAAATAGGATGCCAGAGTCGCAGTGAAACGCGCAGCTAAAGCACCATCAATCACTCTGTGGTCATAAGAGACAGACAACGGCACCATCAGGCGTGGTTCAAACTCTTTACCATTCCACTTAGGTTTGATATCTGATTTTGACACACCCAAAATAGCCACTTCAGGCGCATTGACTATAGGCGTAAAGGCCGTACCACCAATACCACCTAAGCTGGAGATGGTGAAACAGCCACCCTGCATATCTGCAGCAGTCAGTTTACCTTCACGGGCTTTTAACGAAATATCCTGCAGTTCGCGGGATAATTCGATAATGCCTTTTTTATTCACATCACGCACCACTGGTACCACTAAACCATTTGGTGTGTCGACTGCTATACCTAAGTGCACGTATTTTTTCAGAATAAGGCTGCCGCCATCTTCCGATAACGAGCTGTTAAAGGTTGGGAACTCTTCCAGAGCTTTGGCAACAGCCTTCATAATAAAGACTAATGGGGTGTACTTCACACCCATTTTCTTTTTGTCAGCCAGTGCGTTTTGCTCTTTGCGGAATTCTTCCAGGCCAGTGATATCAGCTTCATCAAACTGAGTCACATGCGGAATACGTACCCAGTTACGGTGTAAGTTCGCGCCAGATAATTTCTGGATACGTGACAGTGGTTTTTCTTCCACAGCACCAAACTTACTGAAATCCACTTTTGGCCAAGGGATTAAATCAAAACCCACACTGTTGCTACTGCTGGTAACGTTGCCTTTGCCTGATGCTACTTGCGCAATAATGTTTTTCACATAATTTTGTACGTCTTCGCGCTGGACACGGCCTTTACGCGCTGTACCTGTGACTTTGCTTAAATCTACACCAAACTCACGGGCCAAACGACGCACCACAGGAGATGCATGAGCATAGGCCTGATTTTCAGTGAATTCGTTTGCAGGAGCAGATGGTGCTGCAGCCACAGCTGATGCAACAGGTGCAGGAGCTGCTACCGGAGCTGGCGCAGCAACAGCAGCCGGAGCGGCTACTGCTGGAGCAGTTGCGACAGGAGCACTGCCTGCCACTTCAAATACAAAGACTGCAGAGCCTGTTTGTACTTTGTCGCCTACTTTCACTTTGATTTCTTTCACAGTACCGGCAAATGGCGCTGGTACTTCCATTGAAGCTTTATCACCTTCAACAGACAACAGCGACTGATCAGCAGCAACAGAGTCACCAACTTTCACCATCACTTCCGTTACTTCAACGGCGTCGCCACCAATATCAGGCACCTGAACTTCTTTTAACTCTGCAGCTGCAGGAGCAGCAGGAGCCGCGGCAACCGGAGCTGGTGCAGTCACTGGCGCAGCAGCAGCTGCTGCTGGCGCTGCAACAGCAGCACCTTCAGCTTCGAATACCATAATCAGCGAGCCGGTTTTTACTTTATCGCCAGCTTTGACTTTAATTTCTTTGACAGTACCGGCTTGTGCAGCTGGTACTTCCATTGAAGCCTTGTCGCCTTCTACCGATAACAAAGACTGATCCAGCGTGACTTTGTCGCCCACTTTCACCAGTACTTCGGTGACTTCAACTTCATCAGCACCTATGTCCGGCACATGAATTTCAATCGTCATGACAAATCCTCTTATGCGTACAGTGGGTTAGTTTTATTGGTGTCTATGCCAAAACGGGCAATGGCGTCTGCCACTAACTGCTTGTCGATTTCACCGCGTTTAGCCAGTTCACGTAACGACGCCAGAACTATGTAACCTGCGTTCACTTCGAAGTGACGACGCAGATTTTCACGGCTGTCAGAACGGCCAAAACCATCTGTACCCAGAACTTTATAAGACACCGCAGGTACAAAAGAACGCACCTGATCGGCATAGTTTTTAATATAGTCGGTGGCAGCAATAGCAGGAGCTGTGCCTAACACTGTGGCAATATATGGCACTTTTTCTTCTGCCATAGGGTGCAGCATGTTAAAGCGTTCACAATCCTGACCATCACGTGCCAGCTCGTTAAATGACGTGACAGAGAACACGTCTGAGCCTACACCATAATCTTCACTTAAGATTTCAGCCGCTTTACGCACTTCATTCATGATAGTGCCGCTGCCTAACAGCTGGACCTTGGCTTTTTCGCCAACATGACTTTCCAGTTTATAGATACCACGACGAATACCTTCTTCAGCACCTGCTGGCATAGCAGGGTGATGGTAGTTTTCGTTCATCACTGTAATGTAGTAGTAAATATTTTCCTGTTCAGCACCGTACATACGACGGATACCATCCTGAATGATCACAGCCAGCTCATAAGAGTAAGTCGGGTCATACGAAATACAGTTAGGTACCGTGCCTGCCAGAATATGGCTGTGACCATCTTCGTGCTGCAAGCCTTCGCCGTTTAAGGTAGTACGGCCAGCAGTAGCTCCTAACAGGAAACCACGGGCTTGCTGATCACCAGCTAACCAGGCCATATCACCAACACGTTGGAAACCAAACATGGAGTAGTAAATATAGAATGGGATCATCGGCAGATCGTTAGTGCTGTATGAAGTAGCAGCGGCTACCCATGATGCCATAGCGCCCAGCTCGTTAATGCCTTCCTGCAATACCTGACCTGAGGTTTCTTCTTTGTAGTAAGACACCACAGCGCGGTCTTCCGGCGTATAGGTCTGGCCACGAGGGTTATAAATACCAATCTGACGGAATAAACCTTCCATACCAAAAGTACGGGCTTCGTCAGCAATGATAGGCACAATTTGTTGGCCGATATTAGGATCTTTCAAAAGCACGTTTAATGAACGCACAAAAGCCATAGTGGTAGAAATTTCACGTTTTTGCTCTTCTAAAAGCGGCTCAAACAGGTTCAGCTCTGGCAGAGTTAACGCCTTAGTGAAATTTGGTAAACGCACTGGCGTATAGCCATTTAACGCATTACGACGGGCGTGCAGGTAAGCATGCTCGGGTGAACCTTCAGGCAGCTGAATGTAAGGTAAAGAGGCTACATCCTCTTCGCTGATGTAGTCTTCCAGATTCAGGCGCTTACGAATTTGCAGCACATGAGTCATATCCATTTTCTTGACCTGGTGCGCAATGTTTTTGCCTTCAGCCGCTTCACCCATGCCATAACCTTTAATGGTTTTGGCCAGGATCACTGTGGGGCGACCTTTGGTTTCCTGCGCAGATTTAAAGGCGGCGTATAACTTGGATGGCTCATGACCACCACGTTTTAACGCGAAGATTTCTTCATCTGTCATATCAGCCACTAAAGCTGCAGTTTCCGGGTAACGTCCGAAGAAATGCTGACGCACATAAGCACCGTCTTTGGCTTTGTAGGTTTGGTAATCACCGTCTACCGTTTCGTTCATTAACTGCAGTAACTTGCCTGTAGTGTCTTTGGCCAGCAGCTTATCCCAGCCACTGCCCCATACCACTTTAATCACGTTCCAGCCGGCGCCACGGAATAAACCTTCCAGTTCCTGGATGATTTTACCGTTGCCCATCACAGGACCGTCTAAACGTTGCAGGTTACAGTTCACTAGGAAACACAGGTTATCCAGCTTTTCACGGGCAGCAAAAGATAAAGAACCGCGGCTTTCCGGCTCATCCATCTCGCCGTCACCTAAGAAGGCATAAACACGTTGCGCACTGGTGTCTTTTAAACCACGACCATCTAAATACTTCAGGAAACGGGCCTGATAAATAGAAGTGATAGGACCTAAGCCCATAGAAACTGTAGGGAACTGCCAGAATTCAGGCATTAATTTAGGGTGTGGGTAAGAGGATAAACCTTCACCACCAACTTCCTGACGGAAGTTATCCAGCTGATCAGCTGTTAAACGGCCTTCAACAAAAGCACGGGCGTAGATACCCGGAGAAATATGGCCCTGGTAATACACCAAATCGCCACCATCTTTTTCATTAGGCGCACGGAAAAAGTGGTTAAAGCAGGTTTCATAAAACGCAGCAGAAGACTGGTAAGATGCCATATGGCCACCTAAATCCAGCTCTTTTTTCGAAGCGCGTAAAACGATCATTATAGCGTTCCAGCGGATCACGGAACGAATACGTTTTTCCAGATTTACATCACCAGGATAAGCAGGCTCCTGCTGTGGCGGAATAGTATTGATGTAATTGGTGGTGATGCCTGTTGGCATATCCACGCCTTCCAGACGAGCCTGTTCCAGCACTTGTTCTAACAGGAACTGAGCGCGCTCTACACCTTCGGTGCGAACTACAGATTCAAGAGCCTCTAACCATTCTTTGGTTTCGAGCGCGTCGATGTCAGTCTTATTGACGTCAGACATATCAAAGTTTCCTTAATCAGTTCCACGCCAGAGAGCGGAACATTAACAGTTAAAAAGTATGCTTACGCTCATTCGCTCTGTTGTGAACGTCTGAGCGAGCGTTCAATGCGTGAGCGCTCCCGGTCAGCTTCCAGCAATGCCTCTTCGATAAAGGCTAAATGGCTGTTGCTGGCTTGCCGGGCTTGCTCCGGCTCGCCATTGATCACCGCTTGCATCAGGCGATGCCTGTGCGAATTCAGCTGGCTCACTATGCCTTCTTTTTCCCGCAAAACTTCAAGGTTTAACTTGATGTTTTGCTCTACCAGCGGCGTTAAGCCGCGCACCAAATGCAAAAGCACCACATTATGCGATGCTTCTGCAACCGCCGAATAAAACTGGCCAACCGACCGCGCTTCAGCGTCTAAATCCTGCTGCTGCTGAGCAGCGCAAATTTCTTCATAACGTTGTTTAATCAAATCATAGTCAGCTTGCGTACCACGCAGCGCTGCGTAATACGCACAAATGCCTTCCAAAGCGTGACGAAACTCCAGTAAATCAAATTGTGATTCTGGATGACGACCAATCAAAGCAAATAGCGGATCGGTTAAACCCACGGCCAGATTTTCGCAGACATAAGTACCACCACCCTGACGGCGATTGACTAAACCTTTGGCTTCAAGTTTCTGAATAGCTTCACGTAAAGATGGACGTGAGACATCGAATTGCAATGCCAGTTCACGCTCAGGCGGTAACTTTTGTCCGGGCGTAAAAGTACCCTCCAGCAGCATATGTTCCAATTGCTGGACTATTTGGTCGGACAGTTTGGCTGGTTTAATTCTCAGACTAGACATTGCTACCTTGATGTTAAGTCTCTGGTTAATGTTGTGGTTGCCCCAAGCTTAACCATTGTAAATTGGTCTTACCAATTCAATTTAATGCGGCATAACTTAGCAGAAAGGAATCAAACTGTAAATTAAACTGCTGAATTATGCGACCAACGCGAGAAAATAGTTAGAGTAAAAACTCAGAAATAAGGGTGGCAAAATACGACAAGAAAATTGGTCAGACCATTGAGAGATTTTTGGGGCTGAATAAAATTAAACTGCTTCATCAAATGGGGGCAGAAGCATTTGAGGGATCCCTCAGGGTCAGGCCTTGGGGATCCCTCAGGGTCAGGCCTTGCATTTTGCGTATTAGATGCAAAATGCAAGGCCTGACCCTGAGGATATTAACCCAGCCAGCCAGACAAAGTCAGCACTGCAACCAAAGCAAGAAAAAACAGCACATTACGTTTGGCTAACTGCACCATACATGCCGTTTCTTCAGCACAATTATATGCCTCATCAGGCAAAGGCTCGGCCGCTTTAGCCACACTGGTAATCACAGTAGTGGATGGCGTGCTGAAGTCACCCAAATACGCCAGCAGCGCAGCGGAAGCGCGGGAAAAATGCCCTACCAAAGCCAAACCTACGCCAAATAAACGGGCTGGGATCCAGTCGGCCCAGAACATCACTTGCTGGAATGCGGCAGGAATATCAGGGATAATTTCAATCAATTCAGCTGTTTCTGCATCTTCGGTTTCTGCCAGTTTCACTGGCTTGTCCCAGCTGGCAGGCTCATTCAGTTGACGCAATAAAGCATAGGTAATAGCACCAGCTCCACCTAAAAGGGCGAACCAGAATAAAACAGCGGCATAATACCGGAAGTTCAGCCACACCAAACGCTGGCCATAACTCAGGTCAGCATCTGTTAAACCTGCATCGCAACTCAGTTGTTTCATCGTGAGAAAAGCTGCTTCATTATCAGCCCTTTCACTGGCATTTAAATAGTGTTTGTACAACTGCCGATAATGCCAACACCCGATACAAACCAAAAGTACAACGGTGTTTAACACCAAAGTAACCAGACTACTACCAAGAAGCCACAATAACAGCGCATACAAAATACCGGGTAAAACTAACCACAAGTATTGGCCTTTACTGTCACTCAACAGCTTAGATAACATCGAGCCATGGCTCAGAGACAAATACTTTTTGGCGTAAAACGAAAATTGCCAGGCCTCACTGCGAACCGCCAGGCGTTCAATAATTAAGGCGATAAGCATACTGATCAAGGTCATTTATCCATTCTCCTTTAGCGCAGATTGAAAACGATTCCAGTCAAATGACGGCCCAGGATCGGTTTTCCGTTCCGGTGCAATCTGCTGATGTCCCACAATACGATCCAGTGTAATAGCTGGAAAGTCTTGCATCAGTTGCCTGGTTAACAGCACCAGGCTTTGGTACTGAACATCGGTATAAGCCTGATACTCAGTCCCTTCTAACTCTATTCCTATCGAAAAATCATTACAGTTTTGTCGTCCTGCAAACTCCGAGACTCCAGCGTGCCATGCTCTGTATTGAAACGGCACATACTGCCGGATGGATCCGTCCCTAAAGATAACACAATGGGCAGATACACGCACACCAGCTAAATCAGCAAAACTCTGATCGGCAGCAAGATCCAAAATACCCATAAACAAGTCGTCAATATAGCTGTTACCAAACTGACCAGCAGGTAAGCTAATGCAATGGATCACCAACAAGCTGATATCACAGTCTTGTGGTCGTCTGTTCCAATGCGGACTGGCACGCTGTTCAAGTTCAAGCTGAGCTTGCAGTTGATTTAACCCCACAGTGTCAATCCCATTTTGCAAATGCGCTTCATGCTCGGTTAAGCTGGAGCCTTTATTGTCAACCCTGAGACTTTGGAATGCAAGCACCTGACAGTACAACTAAATTAGGCCGGTTCTTTAGCTGGATCAGTTGGCTGCTTTTATTGGCCTTACTGTACTGGTTTTTTGAAGACCAGATTTCGCTGCAAATAAATCCAAATCAGCAGCTGCAAAGTCAAATTGGTACTGGTGGTGAAAAAGTTACCGTCTTAAAACGCAACAAGGCAGGTCATTATGTAGGCACCGCCTTATTTAACGGTGTCCCGATGGAGTTTATGCTTGATACAGGCGCCACTGTAGTCGCAGTGTCAGAGCAGGCAGCACTCCAACTAGGCATGCCTAAAGGCCAGCGTTATCAGGTCAGCACAGCCAATGGGCTTGCTGCAGCCTACGACAGCAGACTGAATAGCCTGCAACTGGGTGATATTGTGCTGACAGAAATACGCGCCAGTATTACTCCGGGCTTGCAAGGCAAGGATATTTTGTTAGGCATGAGTGCGTTAAAACAATTAGAATTCAGCCAACAACAGGACGAGCTGAAGCTTATTCAACGTTAACTTTTTACTGGGCTATGACCAGGCTGTAGAGCCTGATTTTTATTGGAATTATAAATACAGATGATTAACGTCCCTTACCTTACTGATTTACAACGGGATATTGAACTGACCGTTCGTCAGGCTCTGGCCGAAGATTTAGGCCATTTACCCATGGACCAAGGCGATATTACGGCCTCTTTGATCCCTGAAGCCCAACAAGCAAGAGCCACCATTATCAGCCGTGAAAACTGTGTGTTTTGTGGTAGCGCCTGGCTGGCTGAAGTCTTTCGTCAATTATCCGCCGAAGTACAGGTCGACTGGTTTGTCTCAGACGGTGACAAAGTAACAGCGAACTCTGTACTCTGCGAACTGACAGGCCCTGCCCGTATTTTACTAACAGGTGAGCGGACAGCTTTAAACTTTATCCAGAGTTTAAGCGGTACAGCTACAACCACAGCGTCCTATGTAGCTTTGCTCGAAGGTAGCTCCACACGTTTACTCGATACCCGTAAAACTTTACCCGGTATGCGTTTAGCCCAAAAGTATGCTGTGGCTTGTGGCGGTGGTAAAAACCATCGACTGGGTTTGTACGATGCTTTTTTAATTAAAGAAAATCACATTGCTGCCGCCGGTTCAATAGATAATGCAGTTAGCATAGCCCGGCAAAACTTTCCGGGAAAACCAGTCGAAGTAGAAGTAGAAGATCTGATTGAATTCGAACAGGCACTCAAAGCAGGTGCGGACATTATTATGCTAGACAACTTCCATATTGCCGATATCCAGCAAGCAGTTGCTCTGAATAATGGTCAAGCCAAACTGGAGGTTTCGGGCAATGTGACTGCAGAGGCGTTACGGGCTTTAAGTAGCACTGGGGTAGATTACATCTCCAGCGGAGCTTTAACAAAAAATATACAGGCGATTGATTTATCAATGCGTTTACGCAGTATTTAAACCGCCGCTTGGGGCTAGCTTTGATAGCTTGCTCCAAGCATTAGCACCCGGCAAAAAGCTAAAGTTGATGCTTTCTCAACAGTGTTCTTATGACGCGGTAAGGGTAATGAGCTTTAGTCCTGTTTTACCAGGCAACAGCTGTTATTGTCTGAAAAACAAAGGTTGGGGTTTTCTTGCTATAGAGTCTGCCGAGCAGCAGTTTTTGAGTACCGGCGATTTTAAAATGGCCCAACAGTATAAGTCATCACAAGCAGCTCAGCATGACTTGCAATTCCCCTTGGATAACCATAATAGCCTTAAGGTCCAGACTCCGCCCTTTGTAGCAACTCAGAAACTTATGATCAGAACCAGCGGCAATGCTAATCATCAGAGCACTCTTGATTTTGCTCAGGTCCCAGACCTGGTAGGCTATTTCCGTCATATCTTGTTTTCTGAATTGTCTTTATCATTACTGAACAATCATCTTACTTTTGCAACATGCCTGTTTTATCCAGGAAGGCCTTTGTTAAGCTGTTGTCTCTGCCAGGTTGACAAACAACAGCCACAAAGCGGACCACCGGACTATTTAGCTGGAGAGAATGCAAGCAGGGTTAGCCTCATTTGCTACTTGATGGACCTTTGTTTAATCCACACCTCTTTGGCATATGCACGACTCAGAAGCAGATTTCAGCACAAGGTTTTATGATTCTGACTCACAGGTTCAGCCTACTACATAAGAAAAAAAACCTGTTTCAGATTAAAAACTTAACTTAAATTTAACAATTTTGAAAATAAAATTCAAGTAAGCAGTAAAAAATGATTAATAATAAATAAGAACCAGAATGAAGTAACCCCGGTCATGAGCTAACCAATCAGGAGATATTCTATGAAAACTAAACAAGGTTTTACCCTTATTGAATTAATGATAGTAGTTGCCATCATAGGTATTCTGGCGACTATTGCTTTCCCTGCTTATCAGGATTACACAGCAAAAGCCCGCGGTTCAAATGCTGTTGCGTCATTAGCTGGTCAAAAAACCAGAGTCGCTGAAGCCTATGCCACCAGCGGCACTTTAGGTTGTACTGACTCCTCGAACAGAGCTATCCCTAATTGTACAGAAGCCGGCGTGCTGTCACTGACTTATGATGGCATTAGTGCCACCTTGACCCCAAACCTGCCAGCTGCAGCAGGACAGAATCTCAGTTGGGCATGTGCTTTATCTGGCGATGGCGCAGTCCCTATTAAAGGTTGTGGTATCTGATAGTTAAATTCTATGCACGAAAAACGGTCCGACCAGGGCCGTTTTTCTCAGAATAGAAATACCAGACAGGTCAAGTTTCAGCACTGGGAATCTGTATGGCATTAAACACAAACTCGATACTATTAAAACGCTTGCAGCAAGCGCATTTAATCGACTTTCAGCAGAGCTCCAAATTACTGCTGGAGAAAAGTCAACAATATCAGACTATTGCAGACTTCCTTATTAGCGAACAACTGATCCAGCCTCAAGCTCTGGCGGACGCTGCCGCTTCTTTTACCCTCCTGAGTTCAATGGATTTAGATTTTTTTGAGATCGAGACCATTCCGGAACAATTGCGCAATGAAAAACTCATTCGTAAGCATCATATCCTCCCCCTAAGTAAAAGATACAAAACATTATTTTTGGCTGTAATAGACCCAACGGATATGACGTCATTAGAAGACTTTGAGTTTAATACCGGCCTTAACGCAGAAATGGTAGTGGTCGAGTTTGATAAGCTGCACAAGGCCATAGATAAGTTGTTTGATACCAAAGTCACAGATAGCTTCACTGAGACCCAATGGGATTTAGCCAAAATGGGGCTCGCTTGCAGTGACGAAGAAGAAACAAAAATATCTGGCTCGCAAAGTGAAGATCAGCCCATAATTTCGTTTATCAATAAAATGTTGCACGACGCGATTCGTAAAGGCGCTTCCGACCTGCATTTTGAACCTTATGAAACTAGCTACCGCATCCGTTTTCGTATCGACGGTATTTTACATGAAGCTGCATCACCGCCTGTAGCGCTGTCCACGCGTTTGTCTGCCCGCCTAAAAGTTATGTCCAGATTAGACATAGCTGAAAAACGTGTGCCACAGGATGGCCGGATCAAACTCAAGTTATCACAAAAAAAATCGGTCGACTTTCGCGTCAGCACTTTGCCTACCTTGTGGGGTGAAAAAGTTGTAATGCGCATCCTAAACTCCGACAGCGCCATGTTAGGTATAGATATGCTCGGCTACGAGGCCGAACAAAAACAGCTCTATCTAAATGCATTGTCGCAACCTCAAGGTATGATTTTAGTCACTGGCCCTACGGGCTCAGGAAAAACAGTTTCTTTGTATACAGGCCTGACTATTCTCAATACCGAAGAAACTAATATTTCAACCGCTGAGGATCCGGTCGAAATCAACTTGCCCGGTATCAATCAGGTGCAAGTGAATCCAAGGGCCGGACTGACCTTCCCTTCAGCACTCAAAGCCTTTTTACGACAAGACCCGGATGTCATTATGGTGGGTGAAATCCGTGATTTGGAAACGGCAGAAATTGCCATTAAAGCGGCTCAAACTGGCCATTTGGTATTGAGCACCTTACATACAAACTCAGCTGCTGAAACTTTAACACGGCTGCTAAACATGGGGGTTCCAGCTTATAATCTGGCCAGCTCTGTCACGTTAATTATCGCGCAGCGGCTAGCTCGGCGTTTATGCAATCACTGCAAAACCACAGAACAAATTCCTGAACAGGAGGCGTTAAAACAAGGTTTCACAGCAGCGCAACTGCCTCACTTAAAACTATTTAAAGCCGTCGGTTGTGACCACTGCACAGACGGCTATAAAGGTCGTTTGGGGATTTACGAAGTCATGCCGATCACCGGGCAAATTGCAGCCAGTATTATGCAAGGTGCCTATTCATTGGATATTGCAGTTCAGGCACAGAGGGAAGGTTTTCAAAACTTACGCCAATCTGCGCTTAAAAAAGCTTTAGCAGGCCTGACTAGTCTGGCTGAAGTGAACAGGATAACAAAAGCCGGCGACCATAGCGCGGACAAGGCTTAGTGTCATGGCTGATGTGAAGGTTAAACTGCAGGATATCTTCCTCTGGAAAGGTATCAGTCGAACAGGCAAAACAGACCATGGCGAAATCAAAGCTCATTCATTGGTGGAGGCCAAAGCTCTGCTGCGCCAACAGGGGATTACCCCCTCTTTAGTGAAGAAAAAAAGTAAAGCTCTGGTTTTTACCCGACCAAAGATCACATCCTCCGATATCTCTGTCGTCACCAGACAAATAGCCACTATGCTCGGTGCTGGCGTACCTTTAGTTCAAAGTATTAATTTAATTGCCAGTGGCGCCAGTAACGACACCTTGCGCCAACTGATGGAAAACATCTCCATCCAAGTTCAAGGGGGTATCCCTTTGTCTGAAGTCTTAAGAGAACACAGCGATTTTTTTGATGGGCTTTATTGTGATTTGGTTAAGTCCGGAGAACAATCCGGCGCGTTAGACAGGATATTTGACCGTATTGCTGTTTATAAAGAAAAAGCGGAAGCGCTCAAATCTAAAATCAAAAAAGCTATGTTTTATCCTATTGCCGTTATCCTGGTAGCATGCATAGTGACTTCAATCTTACTGATCTTTGTTGTGCCACAATTTGCCGAAACTTTTAGCACTATGGGCGCCGAAATGCCAGCATTTACCTCATTAGTACTTGAAATATCGAAGTTTATGCAGGCAAACTGGTATCTGATGTTAGCAGCTTTGTTCCTCGGTTGGGTCGCTTTATCTAAATGCTACCAGAACAACCCAAATGTCAAAATTGCAGCTGATCATGGTATTTTGAAACTGCCTGTTATCGGGATGATTTTAAGTAAGGCTGCCATTGCCCGCTGCGCCCGAACCTTATCTACCACCTTCGCTGCTGGTGTCCCATTGATCGAGGCTTTAGAGTCCGCAGCAGGGGCTGCAGGTAATGAAAAATACAAAGCTGCCATTTTTTTCGTGCGCCAAGAAGTTGCGGCCGGCAATCAAATGCATGCTGCTATGAAAAATACTGAGGTCTTTCCTGAAATGGTGAACCAGATGGTAGCTATAGGTGAAGAGTCAGGAGCACTTGACAGCATGCTGGCAAAAGTCGCCACTATTTATGAACAAGAAGTGGATGATGCAGTGGATGGCCTCACTGCCTTACTTGAGCCCTTGATTATGGCGGTATTAGGTGTCTTAATAGGCGGACTTATTATCGCTATGTATCTTCCGATCTTTCAACTGGGCAGTATTGTGTAATGGATTTTCTTTCTCCTTTGATGCAGGTATTTCAGCACTCTGTATTGACATTCTATGGTGTAGTCACTGTCCTTGGTTTAGCCGTTGGCAGTTTTTTAAATGTGGTCATTTACCGGTTACCCAAAATGATGGAGCTCGCTTGGCAGCAAGACTATCAACAGTATTTTAACCAAGAGGCTGAACAGACAAAAACCAGATTTAATCTTGCTTTACCGCATTCACATTGTCCTAAGTGTATGCATCGGCTATCAGCTCTGGATAATATCCCGGTGCTGAGCTGGCTACTCCTTGGCACTAAGTGTCGCTATTGTAAAGCGCCTATCAGCGCGCGTTATCCCGCTATTGAAATTTTTACGGCTTTGTTGTCTCTGCTGGTCGCTGTGCACTTTGGTGTCACAGAACAGACCCTTATTTACCTCTTGGTGACCTGGAGCCTTGTTGCTTTGTCTTTTATTGATATAGACAAGATGTTGCTGCCGGATCAGATCACTCAGCCTTTGCTTTGGTTTGCCCTTTTACTAAGTATCTCAGGTTATACAGTGTCCCCAACAGACTCACTAATAGGCGCGGCGATAGGATATCTGAGTTTATGGTCTGTATTCTGGTTGTTCAAACTAGTGACAGGTAAAGAAGGAATGGGCTATGGTGACTTTAAGCTGCTGGCGATTTTTGGCGCTTTGCTTGGCTGGCAGTTATTACCTTTGATTATTTTATTGTCCTCTGTAGTAGGTGCGGTCTTGGGTTCGCTTATGCTGCTGATGCAGGGTAAAGGCAAAGCCACTCCTATCCCATTTGGCCCTTATATAGCGGCCGCAGGCTGGATCGCCATGCTCTGGGGCAGAGAGATTACAGCTTGGTACCTCAGCACTATGGGGCTTTGACCATGGCAGGATATGTGGTGGGTCTGACTGGAGGTATAGGCAGCGGTAAAACTACGGTAGCTAACCTATTTCATGATTTAGATATACAAAGCGTCGATGCCGATCTGGTCGCCCGCGAAGTGGTTATGCCGGGAGAACCTGCTTTGATGGCTATCACTGCGCATTTTGGCCAGAGTATTCTGCAACAAGATGGCCAGTTGGATCGCGCTGCGTTGAGGGCCAAAATTTTTGTGGATGCTGCAGAAAAGCACTGGCTAAACCAACTGTTACATCCACTGATCCGTCAGCGAATGCTGGAGAAGCTAGCTGGCTGTACTTCGGAGTATGCTTTACTCATAGCGCCATTACTGCTGGAGAATAAACTGAATACGTATACAGACCGTGTGTTGATAGTGGATGTGCCCGCAGAATTACAACTCAGTCGCACCATTCAAAGAGATGGGGTATCGGCAGAGCAAGTGCAGAATATCCTCAGCAGCCAAATCTCCAGGCCGGAAAGGTTGCACCTTGCCGACGATGTTCTGCTCAATACAGTGCCAGTTTCACAGCTCCAACCGCAAGTCCAGCAACTGCATCGGCGTTATCAGCAGTTCGCCAAGGAAAAACTAGCAAAAAGCTCAACTTAGGTTTAAGGTAACGAACATTGTTAACAAATGTTTCAGTTATGACCTCAATTCTCTACGAACATCCGCTGAACGAAAAAGTACGCACTTATTTAAGGGTGGAGTATCTATTTCAGCAAGTCACAAAGTTGCTGCCTTTGGAAACAGAGTGGCAACAACAGGGCTTTTTCAATTCGTTGTTTTCGTTAATAGAGGTATTAGAACGCAATGATGTAAGACCGGATCTTATTAAAGATGTGGAACGTTGCGAGTCAGCATTAGTCAACTGGTCGCGTCATCCATCTATTTCGGATGATATGCTACATACTATGCTGCAAAAAGCGGTACGGCTACAAAGTGAATTATTACGTTGCGGGAAATTTGCCGCCAGCTTAAAAGAAGACAAATTTTTGGCTCCACTGCGTCAACGATTTTTTATACCGGGGGGCACCTGTTATTTTGATTTACCTCAGCTGCAATACTGGTTCTCCCAGCCGTTAAGCCAGCGTAAAAAATTAGCACAGGATTGGTTGGACCAATTGTCTTTGGTGGAAAACGCTATTTCTTATGTGCTGACCTTTATCCGTGAGCGCGGCCAGTTTCAGCCATTGACTGCAGAGAATGGCTTTTTCCAGAGCAACACTGAGCAATTTGAATTGCTTCGTATTGAGTACTCAATGGAATACCAGAGCTACCCCACCATCAGCGGCAACAGATACCGTTATGCCATACGTTTTATGCAGCTTTGCGACAGCTTAGGCCGTACGACCATAGATAAAGCTATTCCTTTCAAATTGGCTTGTTGTTAAGCCAATCAGCATATGACTTATCATTCGAGACGGGCGGGGTAAACCAATCTTAGATTTAATTGGAATTCCGAACGGGCGGGGATAAACCACCGCCCCTACTATTTAAGCTCGCCTGAAATCCACAGTCTGCGGTACACTAGCGCACTTTTGAATTTGCTTCCGGAGTCCGCCTTATGGCCACTAACGTCAAATGCCCGACCTGCCAGAAAGAAGTCGTCTGGGGTCCAGAATCTGCTTTCAGGCCTTTTTGTTCTGACCGTTGCCGTTTAATAGATTTAGGCGCCTGGGCCAATGAAGAACACAAAATACCGGATAAAGGCCGGGCAGATTTGCCTCTTTCAGAGCAGCAATTAGAACAGCTAGAAAATGAGTTACTTGAGCAGGATAACGAGTTCTTTAAATAAATTGCGTACTGTAGAGGCGACCTTTATGGTCGCCCGTCCATAGACACCGCGGTACAGATAGACGGGTAGGGACAAGCCCTACCCCTACATAGCACCGAATTCTTTCAGAAGCTTATCCAGAATCGGCTGATTGGCATCAGGGAACTGATACTGATTGAGTTCCGACAAAGGCACCCAGCGCACGGGCTGGCCTTCCAGACCTTTAGCCTCTCCTGCAAAGTCCTGTACCAGATGAATATCCAGTAACACTGTCTTTTCAGGGTAGGCATACCGTAGTTCTAACCAAGGGTTTGAACCTGCAATATCCAGGTCGACTTCTTCTTTTAATTCACGGGCTAAAGCTTCAGCTGTAGTTTCACCTGCTTCTACTTTGCCGCCAGGAAACTCCCAGCGGCCGCCTTGGTGCAATTTGTCAGGACGCAACGCCAGTAAAACCTGCTGCTGCTTTAAAATTACACCTACAGCGACATGAACCACTTTAAGCGTCATGGTTTAAACCAGCTTACCGTGACACTGTTTATATTTTTTACCAGAGCCACAAGGACATGGATCGTTACGACCTACTTTTTCAGCATCACGAAACACTGGAGATGGGCTGGTTTGCGGCACATCAGTCGCTACTTGTTCCATTTCCTCGTGCTGGAATTGCATAGCGGTACTTTCTGCTTTACGACGTTGTTCCTCTACCGCATCTACATCTTCAGCAGCGCGAATTTGTACTCTGGATAACACACCAACGACGTCTAGCTTCAAGTTGTCCAGCATGGTAGAGAACAGCTCAAAAGCTTCACGCTTATATTCCTGCTTCGGGTTTTTCTGTGCATAACCGCGCAGGTTAATCCCCTGACGTAAATGATCCATTGCGGCTAAATGCTCTTTCCAGTGCGTATCTAAGCTTTGCAGCATTACTGATTTTTCAAACTGGCGCAGCACTGAAGGACCAACCATATGCTCTTTCAGCTCGTAGGATTTATCTACTACTTCATGGATTTGCTCACGTAGTTTCTCTTCAAACAGTTTCTTATCGTCGGCTAACCATTTGGCGATTGGCATATCGATAGCGAAATCAGAGCGGAAACGGGCTTCCAAGCCTGGAATATCCCACATCTCGTCCAGGGACTGAGGTGGAATGTATTGGTCCAGTACAGAGGCCACCACATCGTGACGAATCGCCTTGATAGTTTCTGAGATGTCAGAGGCGTCCATCAGCTCATTACGTTGCTCGTACACCACTTTACGTTGATCGTTCGCTACGTCATCAAATTCCAGTAATTGCTTACGGATATCAAAGTTACGGGCTTCAACTTTACGTTGAGCGTTTTCGATAGCGCGACTCACCCATGGGTGCTCAATAGCTTCGCCTGGTTCCATACCGAGCTTACGCATCATGCCAGCCATACGGTCTGAAGCAAAAATACGCATCAACGCATCATCTAACGACAGGTAAAAACGTGAAGAACCCGGATCGCCCTGACGACCTGAACGACCCCGTAGCTGGTTGTCGATACGACGTGATTCATGGCGTTCAGTACCAATGATATGCAAACCACCAGACTCAATCACAGCATCATGGCGTTTTTGCCATTCCTGCCGGACCTGTTCAACCTGCTCAGCGCTGGCCTCACCTAACGCAGCCAGTTCAGCCTGTAAGTTACCGCCTAATACAATGTCCGTGCCGCGACCAGCCATGTTGGTGGCGATAGTGACAGTCCCCGGCTGACCAGCCTGAGCAATGATCTGAGCTTCGTTGGCGTGAAACTTGGCGTTTAATACCTGATGCGGTATTTTGGCAGCATGTAACAATTTCGATAGGTATTCAGAACTTTCGATAGAAGCAGTACCGACCAGAATTGGTCGCTTCAGCGCCCGGTTCTCTTCGATATCTTTAATAATGGCCTGATACTTTTCCTCTACCGTCAGATACACCAAATCAGGCATATCTTTACGCACCATAGGTCTGTTGGTTGGAACTACAATAGTTTCAAGGCCATAAATAGACTGGAATTCAAAAGCTTCAGTGTCCGCAGTACCTGTCATGCCAGCAAGTTTGTCATACAAACGGAATAAGTTCTGGAAGGTGATGGAAGCTAAGGTTTGGTTTTCGTGATTAATACGAACCCCTTCTTTGGCTTCGATGGCCTGGTGTAAACCTTCAGACCAACGACGGCCTTCCATAGTACGACCAGTATGTTCATCGACGATAACAATTTCGTTATCCTTGATCACATAGTCCACGTCTTTCTTAAACAGATTGTGTGCACGCAAGGCAGCATAAGTGTGGTGCAACAAGGTGATGTTGGCAGCAGAGAATAAGGAATCACCCGGCTGAATTAATCCCAATTCCTGCAGAATTTCTTCCACACGAATTTGACCCAGTTCAGTCAGATAAATTTGTTTGGCTTTTTCGTCTATGGTGAAGTGACCATCACCCATAGCGCCTTCTTCGTCTTCTTTTTCCTGCTTAACAAGCTGAGGAACCACAGTATTAATGACACGGTACAGCTCTGAGCTGTCTTCCGCCTGACCAGAAATAATCAGTGGAGTACGGGCTTCATCTATTAAAATAGAATCCACTTCATCGATAATGGCATAAGCCAAGCGACGCTGAACACGCTCTACAGCAGAAAAAGCCATATTGTCGCGCAGGTAGTCAAAACCAAACTCATTATTGGTACCGTAAGTGATATCCGCATTGTAAGCGGCTTGCTTATCGGTATGCCCCATACCAGGAACGTTTACACCAACAGTTAAACCCAAGAAATCAAATAAAGGAGCGTTGGTTTCAGCATCCCGACGAGCCAGGTAATCGTTGACTGTAATTACATGCACAGACTGACCGCTTAACGCATTTAAGTAAGCAGGTAAAGTTGCAGTTAAGGTCTTGCCTTCACCTGTACGCATTTCAGATATTTTGCCCTGATGCAGCACTATACCGCCAATCAGCTGCACATCAAAATGGCGCATTTTAAAGATACGTTTACTGGCTTCACGCACAGTGGCAAAAGCCTCTGGCAGTAAGTCATCTAAAGTTGCGCCGTCTGCAACACGCTGTTTAAATTCAGCGGTTTTTAATTTGAGTTGTTCGTCGGTCAGGGCAACAAAAGAAGGTTCAAGGCTATTAATCAGTTCAACCGTTTTTTTCAGTTTTTTTAAATAACGATCATTACGACTACCAATTAATTTGGCGAAAAATTTTCCAAACATTTTATAAATACCACTTCTTGGTTGAGACTCAATCCGAGCCCGGCCTGAGCCTTATTTTTACCCTGCTAACCAGAGGTTTTGGTTAGCGGGTCTATATCATTGGATACGACGGTTGACAAACATCATAGGGTCAATTTGCTGACCATTTTTTAACACTTCGTAATGCACATGTGGGCCTGTCGAACGACCAGTGCTGCCCATAATGGCAACTTCCTGACCTTTGCTTACCATCTGGCCGACCTGAACTGTCACATCTTTGGCATGAGCATAACGGGTACGATAACCGTCACTATGCTCAATTTCAACCATCTTGCCGTAACCAAAACGTTCGCCGGCCCAGGTCACTATGCCCCCTGCTGTTGCAAAAATAGAATCGCCTTCCCTACCGGCAAAATCTACCCCACGGTGCACCGCGGGCTCTCCACTAAAGGGATCGCTACGAACCCCAAAACTCGAAGACAAATAACCACTTAATACAGGGCGGCCGGATAACTGTACGCTTTTTCCTATATGGTGATTCAAATCCAGAGATTCAAGCATTGCAAATCGGGTTTGTTCGGATTGCAGGTTTTGCTCCAACTCATTAAGTTGCAACAATACAGCATTCAATTCAGCCAGACTGATTTCAGTGGAGGTTTGTGCAGGGCCTCCCATTGCAGGATCCTGATGCAGGTTAAACTCTTCGGTCGATAAATTGGCTGCGTCAATTAAACGTTCACCGACCATGTTAAGCCGGTTTACCTGAGCCTGCAGAGTTGCTACTTTAGACGTTAAGGCGGCTAACTGATTTTCTGCTCGGCGGCGGATATCTGCTATTTCTTCAGTTTCAGCGGCACGACTGAACTGGGCTTTTTCAAGTTCAGCATTGCCTTTCTGATACAGATTCGCAAAAGCGGCGCCCGCCCCAGAAGCAATACAAAACAGTAGGACTGCAGTGACAGTCAATTGCCACGGAGTACTACCAAAGCTGAAGTGGCGATGTCGGCCACGATAGAAAACTGTTACACTCATGTAACCTCAGTTTAAATTCATAAGTTAAGATGGCACGCTACTCTCAGAAACCAATGGATCTTAGTCAGTTGCTGCAGCAAAGCTCTTTGTTGTCCACTATGCAGCAAGCCAATCTGTTGCGCCAACTTAATACCGAATTAGCGCAGTTTCTGCAACTGGATCCATCAGGTTTTTGCAAAATTAGTACCATAAACGCGGGCCGCTTAGTTATTTTATGTCAATCACCCGCTTGGGCGACCCGGCTGAAAATGCAAAGAGACGCCATTCTAGACAATTTTCGCCAGAAAATCTTGCCAGATTTAGCAGGTATTGATATCGAAGTGTCACCCAATACCCAGTTGCAGTATGTCAAAGCGGAAGAAATCAAAACTGAAGGGCCGAAAATTTCTGAACAGGCAGCGGTCTATTTACTGGCTTTGGCGCAAAACAGTGAAGGTGAGTTAAAACAAAAACTGCAAAGGCTGGCAGGGTTAGCAAAAAAGCCCACACCCCCCCAGTAGGGGCTGGGCTTGTCCCTGCCCGTCTAAAATCTCAAACCAATGCCGTTGACATGAAGACGCAGTTAACAAAGCTGCAGCTTCAGGTAAGACGGGTTTAGGCAAGTTGAGGTGCCAAATATGATATTGGCATCTGAGCTTCTTTGTCGAAGCTAACAAATTCCCAGTTAGCCTGATCAGCAAGTACTGCAGACAATAACTGGTTATTTAAAGCATGTCCCGTTTTGTAACAACGGAACTCGCCCAGAATGCTGTAACCGGCCATATATAAATCACCGACCGCATCGAGAATTTTGTGTTTAATAAATTCGTCTTCGTAACGCAGACCGTCCTGGTTCAATACACGGAACTCGTCCAGCACTACGGCATTATCAAAACTGCCACCTAACGCCAGATTATTGGCGCGTAAGTATTCAATGTCCTGCAAAAATCCAAAAGTACGGGCACGGCTGATCTCTTTGATAAAAGACGCAGCAGAGAAGTCGAGCTTCATACGCTGTTTGGTTTCTGAAATCACGGGGTGATCAAAGTCGATGGCAAAATCCATACGGAAGCCGTGGTGTGGCACAAACTCAGCCCACTTATCACCGTCTTCAACCCGTACTTTTTGCTTAATACGAATGAATTTTTTGGCTTTCTTCTGCTCGCTGACACCGGCTTCCAGTAACAGGTAAACAAAAGGGTTGGCACTGCCGTCCATAATTGGAATTTCAGCAGAGTCCACTTCGATAAACAGGTTATCGATGCCTAAACCAGCCACAGCAGCCATTAAATGCTCAGTGGTGGACAGGCGCACGCCGTCATTGTTGATCAAACAAGTACACATTACAGTGTCGCCCACTAATTCAGGGCTGACTTTAAAATCAACGATCGGGTTCAGATCGACACGCCGGAAGACGATACCGGTATTATCAGGAGCAGGCCGGAGAGTAAGCGTAACCTTTTCTCCCTTGTGTAAACCTACCCCGATCGAGCTGATTGATTTTGCAATGGTACGTTGTTTAATCATATTTTTTCCTGTTCAAATATTGAACAAATCCAAAATGGCGGCGAAGCATAACATAGCTGACCAGCTATGCCAACCTTTGGGCCTTCTGTAAGCAGACTAAAAACTAGTCAGCTTGTTTGCGTAAAAACGCCGGAATATCGAAAATATCGATGTTCGCTTGCTTTTCCGCTAAAGGCTTATTTTGCACACTCGGGACTTCTAACGGAGCCTGTGACATGTCACGGGCAGTGTTACCCTGATGGTGAGCATAGCTTGTACCAGCATTACCATAAACGTGCGCTGAACGAACTGGTTCGTGGCGATGATTTGGCACCAGGCTGATATCAGGCTTACGCTCTGCACCTATACCTGTGGCAACGACAGTGACACGAAGTTCATCAGACATATCAGGATCAATCACAGCACCTACGACCACAGTCGCATTTTCTGAAGCAAAAGCTTTCACCGCATTACCCACGGTTTCAAACTCTTCGATGCTGATATCCAGACCTGCCGTGATATTGACCAGAATACCCTTGGCGCCTGATAAATCGATATCTTCCAGCAACGGGCTGGAAATAGCTTGTTCAGCTGCTTCTTCCGCACGGTCCGGACCTGAAGCACGGCCTGTACCCATCATGGCAGTACCCATTTCTGACATCACTGTACGCACGTCGGCGAAGTCAACGTTAATCAGACCTGGACGAGTAATCAGCTCAGCAATACCTTGCACTGCACCTAACAATACGTTGTTCGCCGCTTTGAATGCATCCAGCAAACTTGTGCCTTTACCTAAGACTTTTAATAACTTGTCGTTAGGGATGGTGATTAATGAGTCGACATGTTTTGCCAGCTCAGCAATACCTTCATCGGCATAAGCAGAGCGTTTTTTGCCTTCGAACGGGAATGGTTTAGTGACCACAGCTACAGTCAGGATCCCCATTTCACGTGCCACTTCTGCCACTATTGGAGCAGCACCAGTACCTGTACCACCACCCATACCGGCAGCGATAAAGATCATGTCCGCGCCTTGCAGCGTTTTCTTAATAGTTTCACGATCTTCTTCGGCAGAACGACGGCCTACTTCAGGGTTAGCACCAGCACCTAAACCTTTAGTCACGCCAGCACCCAGTTGCAATGTCATATGGGCAGACGAATTACGCAGCGCCTGCGCATCAGTATTAGCCGCAATAAATTCAACACCTTCGATGTTGCTTGCAACCATATACTCTACTGCGTTACCGCCGCCGCCACCTACACCTATGACTTTAATGACAGCTTCTTCGCTGTGGTTTTCCATTAACTCAAACATAGCTCTCTCTCCGTTTTAGTACGCTTACTCACAAAGTTAAAATTCACCCTTAAACCAGCTGGTGAGTCGTTTCACCATGCCGCCGACCGACTCGCGGGCTGCAACAGCTTTTTTCTGCTGGGTCCGCATGTCTTTTCCATAAATCAGTAAACCCACTACGCTGGCGTAGGCTGGGTCTTGTACGTATTCACGTAAACCTGTAATACCAATCGGATATCCCAACCGCACCGGCATCTGAAAGATATCTTCAGCAAACTCGATAGCGCCTTCCATTTTGGCCGTACCACCGGTCAGCACTATGCCGGCAGCGATTTGTTCTTCAAGACCAGAGCTGCGGATTTCCTCCAGCACCAGTTCAAATAATTCCTGATAACGTGGCTCTACCACCTCAGCCAGGGTATGGCGTGACATACTGCGGGCCGGACGACCGCCCACGCTTGGCACTTCAATGTTTTCTTCTTTACCTACCATGCTGCGCAGAGCACAAGCGTATTGCACTTTAATGTCTTCAGCATGGCCTAAAGGCGTGCGGAAAATTTTGGCAATATCGCTGGTGACCTGATTACCGGCCACAGGGATCACTGCGGTATGGCGCAGAGCACCATTGGTAAAGACCGAGATATCTATAGTGCCGCCGCCCATATCGACGACGCAAACACCCAGCTCTTTTTCATCATCCGTCAGCACTGCATAGCTTGATGCCAAGGAAGAAAATATCAGTTGGTCGACATGTAGCTCGCAGCGCTCGGCACATTTTTCGATATTTTTTGCCATATCATTGGCACAGGTGATGATGTGCGCTTTGGCTTCCATCCGCACCCCTGACATGCCGATTGGGCTTTTAATGCCTTCCTGCATGTCGACTGAAAACTCTTGTGGCAGCACATGCAGCATGCGACGCTCAGCCGAAATAGGTACTGACTTGGCCGCATGAATCACATTGATCACATCTTCAGCTGTGACCTCTGCGTCATTAATAGGCACCATGCCACTTTCGTTCTGACAACGAATGTGTTTGCCGGTAATACCTAAATACACAGAAGATACGCGGCAATCGGCCATCAGTTCGGCTTCTTCCACGGCGCGGCGCACAGACTGCACCACCAGGTTCAGATCGTTGACACCACCTTTGTCCATACCACGGGCTACATGAGTGCCCACACCAACAATACTTAACTGATTGTCAGCGGTAATTTCGCCCACTAAGGCTTTTACCTGTGCTGTGCCTATATCTAAGCCAACGATAAGATCACGTTCTGTCGACTTTGTCATCTTGTTCTCTTTGTTCTGGCGCTTCGACCCAACGTACAGCGACGCCTGTGTCATAACGCAAATCAACTTCGGCAACTGCCTGAGTTTTATGTTTACTAATCACAGGGTACAAATCGATAAACCGCTGCACCCGCTTTGCCGTATCTTCCCGGCCCAGAGTCAATTGAATGCCCTCTGCTAAATTCAGTTGCCAGGCCTGACGGGCTGACACTGTGAGTCCTGTTGCCGCATGCTGATGGACGGTCAGCATTTGATTCAATTGATTGAACATGGTCAGTGCATCCTGCTCGGCCCCGTCCGGACCTTGTAACTTTGGCAATGGCTGCTTTAGTTCAGCGACAGGAGCGACAAAGATCTGACCTTGTTGATTGAGTAAATAGTGGTCATTCCATACCGCGACTGGCTTATGTTCAGTCACCACCACCACGAGCGTATCAGGCCATTGTTTGCGCACGGCTGCCTGAGCGACCCAGGGTTGTTGCTGCAGAAACAGCTGCACCTGATCCACGTTCAAATTAAAAAAGTTACCCAGATACTGTTGTTGCAGCTTTTGGTTTAAACCTGCAGCTTCAATCTGAGAAAAATCGCCATAAACCTTTACTTGCTGGATAGGGGCACTCTGTTGATCCTGACTCCAGAGCCAGATCTGATAGCCTAACCAGCATACAAACCAGACGGAAAAACAGAAAAAGGCCACACCAGCCCAAAAGGCTTTGTTGATAGGTGCTTTGACTGTCTTGCCGTTTTTGGTCATAAGGTTTGTTCTAAAATCTGTAAAACTAACTGTTCAAAACTTAAACCCGCAGCTTTTGCCGCCATAGGCACTAAAGACTTCTCTGTCATACCTGGCACAGTATTCACTTCCAGCAAGTAAAAATTGCCCTGCTCGTCCAGCATGGCATCGACACGCCCCCAACCTGAAGCGCCCACAGCGGTGAAGGCAGCAGCTGCAATCTGTTGCAAAAAGGCAGTCTGATCAGCAGTTAAAGGCGCAGGACAAAGGTACTCAGTGCTAGTGGACTGATACTTGGCTTCATAGTCATAAAAAGAGCGGGGTGTTCGCATTTCAACTATGGGCAATGCCTTACCGTTTAATACAGTCACGGTAAATTCGCGACCCTGGATCCACTGTTCAACCAGTACATCAGAATCGTATTTACATGCCACAGCTAAGGCCTGTTCCAGCTCTTGTGCACTGCTTGCTGCACTCATGCCGATACTGGAGCCTTCATTCGCTGGTTTTACCATCACTTTACCAGCTAATTGCTGCAAAATATCCTGATAATTCAACTGTTTTCCAGCTTCAGCCACTAAAAATTTTGCTGTAGGTAAACCTTGTGCCTGAAACAGCCATTTGCAACGGATTTTATCCATCGCCAAGGCTGAACCTAAGACGCGGCTACCTGTGTAAGGCAAGCCCATCAGCTGCAAGGCACCTTGCATAGTACCGTCTTCACCACCACGGCCATGCAGTACGATAAATACGCGATCAAATCCAGCCGAAGTTAAAGCACTTAATGGCTGATCTTTGGGATCAAAAGCATGAGCGTCGACCCCTTGTTTTTGCAAGGCAGCCAGCACAGCAGCTCCCGAACGTAACGATACTTCTCGTTCTGCCGAGGTTCCACCAAACATGACGGCCACTTTGCCAAATTTGCTGCTCATACTTCAAGCTCCCTCGTTTGGTTTTAATGCAGAAATTGCTAATTTAGCAGCAGCCAGTTGTTTGGCCAGCGCCCCTATGTTGCCCGCCCCTTGCGTCAGCAACACATCTCCGTCCTGTAATACATCAGCCAAAGCTGCAGCTAAGTCAGAGGGCGTCGCCACATAGATAGGGTCTAACTGACCACGGGCACGGATAGAGCGGCATAAACTGCGACTGTCTGCGCCTGGAATAGCGGCTTCGCCTGCGGCATAGACTTCAAGCAATAACAATAAATCGACAGACGACAGTACTTTGGCGAAATCTTCGTATAAATCACGGGTTCTGGTGTAACGGTGTGGCTGATAAGCCATCACAATACGGCGCTCTGGCCAGGCGTTGCGCGCTGCCGCTAAAGTGGCAGCCACTTCGCTTGGATGGTGACCATAATCATCGACCAACAGCACTTTGCCACGACCTGTATCAAACTCGCCGTACTGTTCAAAGCGACGACCTATACCTTCAAATTTTTTCAGTGCAGCTAAAATGGAATCCGTGGCTATGCCTTCGTCTTTGGCGACAGCAAAAGCTGCGGTCGCGTTTAATGCATTGTGACGGCCTGCTAAATTCAGCTCAATCTGGCTGGCTACGCCTTCCTTATCAGTAACAACAAAGTGGCTTTGGGTACCCGTCTGACCGAAGTTGCTAATGACATAATCCGCATCTTCGCTAAAACCATAGGTAATGACAAAACGGCCAAGTTGTGGGATCAGCTCACGCACTACAGCATCGTCGATACACATCACAGCGACGCCATAAAAGGGCAGGTTATGGCAAAACTCCAGATAGGTGGCTTTCATTTTTTCAAAGTCACCCTGATAAGTTTCCATGTGATCAGGTTCGATATTAGTGATCACAGAGGCCATAGGCTGCAAATGCAGAAAAGAGGCATCACTCTCATCCGCTTCGGCAATTAAATAGCGACCAGCACCTAAACGCGCATTGGTGCCTGCAGAATTCAGTAAGCCGCCAATAACAAAAGTAGGATCAGTGCCCGCTTCTGCAAAAATAGAAGCGATTAAGCTGGTGGTGGTGGTTTTACCGTGAGTACCGGCAATAGCAATGCCATGGCGGAAACGCATTAATTCAGCCAGCATTTCAGCGCGGCGCACCACCGGAATACGATGTTCTATAGCAGCAGCTACTTCCGGGTTATCGGTTTTAATAGCGCTGGACACCACAACTACGCTGGCACCTTCAATGTTTTCAGCTTTGTGGCCTATCACAATGCAGGCACCTAACGAAGCTAAACGGTCTACCACAGGGTTTGGCGCTATATCTGAGCCCGAAACTTTATAACCTTCATTGACTAATACTTCGGCAATACCACCCATACCAGCGCCACCGATCCCCACGAAGTGGATCCGATCTACTCTGCGCATAGCATTTTTATTTTGTTGTTTTGTATTGCTACTCATTTAGTCATACCTGTTACTTCACCACAGACTCTTACAACCTGTTCTGCGGCATCATCTATTGCTGTTCTGCGGGCATTATTTGCCAAATGACGCAGTGCACTTTTGTCCTGCAACCAGGACTGAAGCAAAGGCAACAAAGCACCTTTACTAAATTCGCTTTGTGGCAGTAGTACTGCCCCTTGTTTTTGTACTAACCAACTGGCGTTAGCCGTCTGGTGATCATCAATAGCGGATGGCAAAGGCACAAAAACTGCAGCCACACCGGCACAGGCCACTTCAGACACAGTCAAAGCGCCGGCACGGCAAATCACCAGATCGGCCCAAGTGTATGCAGCAGCCATATCTTCAATAAAAGCACTGGCGCTGACTTTTAATTCAGGCAAAGCCGCATACGCCTGCTGTACCTGCTGCTCCATCGCCTTACCGGTCTGATGGCGTATTTCCAGCGCACCAGAGTGAGCAGCTTGTGCAAACAGAGCTGGCAATTGCTGGTTAAAGACTTGCGCGCCTAAACTGCCCCCTACGACTAATACTTTTAAACTTGATGTTGGCGCCTGTAGTTGTTTTTGTGCAGACACAGCCAGTACTTCAGCACGCACCGGGTTGCCAACGACCAGGCGGTCTGTACGGTCAGCAAAGGCTTGTGGAAAAGCCACTAATACTCTCTTTGCAATGCTGGCTAACACTCTATTGGTCGTACCCGCAACGGCATTTTGCTCATGTACTATTAAAGGTTTACCCGCTAACCAGGCAGCTAATCCACCTGGACCACTGGCATAACCACCAAAACCAACAACCAGTTCCGGATCCAGTTGCTTCACTAAAGCACGGGCCTGACTGATAGAGCGCCATAACATCAGAGGTGCTTTCACTAAGCTCTTGAAACCTTTACCACGTAAACCTGCTACAGCAATGCTATGAAACGGGAAACCAAACTGCGGCACTAAAGTCGCTTCCATCCGGTCCGCTGTACCAAGCCAGTGAATGGCCCAGCCTTGTTGCTGCAAAAGCTCTGCTACAGCTTTGGCAGGAAAAATATGACCACCTGTGCCACCTGCCATAATCAGCGCGGTTTTTTTCTTACCGGCAGTTTGCATCAGCTCAGGCATGAGGACCTCCACTGATGGCATGACGACCTTTGAGTCGTACTTCAAAATCGATGCGTATTAACAAGGCTGCAGCGACTAACATGATAATTAAACTACTACCGCCAGAGCTGATAAAAGGTAAAGTTAAACCTTTGGTAGGCAAAACACCGCTGGCAACACCTACGTTGACGCAGGTTTGAAAACCTATCCAAATTGCCAGTGCATAAGCTAAAAAACCATGAAAACTCATGCCTTTAAACAAGGCCTTGTTACCAATCCATAAAGCGCGGCTGACCAGTAAAAACAGCAGACTCAAGACCACGAAAACTCCTACCAAGCCGGTTTCTTCCGCAATAACAGCGAAAATAAAGTCGGTATGAGCTTCCGGTAAGTACTCCAGCTTTTGCACACTGTTGCCTAATCCCTGACCAAACCAGCTACCACGGCCAAAAGCCATCAGCGATTGGGTTAACTGGTAGCCGTTACCAAAAGGATCGGCCCATGGATCTAGAAAGGAAGTCACACGACGCCAACGGTATTCGCTATAGACTATTAATACGCCAATAGCGGCAAGGCCTGTGAAAATTAAACAGAAAAACTGCCACAACTTAGCACCTGCCAAAAACAGCAGCACCACAGAGGTAGCAAACATGACAATGACAGTTCCAAGATCTGGTTGCATCAGCAATAGCACAGCCAGAATAAACAAAATGATCAGAGGCTTAATAAAGCCTTTTAAGTTTTCACGAACTTCTTCATGCCGACGCACCAGGTAACTGGCCAGATAAACGAAGAAGAACAGTTTAGCAGGTTCAGCCGCTTGAATATTAATGGGCCCAAGTGCCAGCCAGCGCGTTGAACCATTGACATTTCGACCAAATAACAACACGGCGATCAACAGCACCAAAGCCAACATCAGTAATAAAATATTGGTGTTATGCCACCAGGACACAGGCACATTGAGCACCAGATAAGAAGCACCTAAGCCGATGACCAAATAGACCAGATGACGAATGGTAAAATGCATAGGGTTGCCATGTAAACGCTCTGCCACAGGCACTGAGGCACTGGTCACCATAATAATACCAACGCCAACCACTAATGCCAGCAAGACTAAAAACAGCTTGTCGTAGCTGTTACTTTCGTCACGCTGCCACCACAAAACTATGGCTTCGATGGGGGAAGGGATCAGGTTCAGTAGCATTTGCTTCATAACCATACCTTCTGGACCGCTGCGGCAAACTGCTGGCCACGGTCTTCATAATTTTTAAACATATCAAGACTGGCACAGGCAGGCGATAACAACACCAAATCATCCGCAGTGGCGAGCTGAGCTGCAGTTTTCACTGCAGCCATTAAATCTTTGACTTCAAAGCTGCCAGCTTTTAGCGCAGCTATCGCAGGACCGTCCTGCCCTAAAGTAATTAAGTGATCAACATCACTATTTAACACCCCGGCAAGTTCGCTAAAATCCGCACCTTTGCCATCACCACCTGCAATTAAAATCAACTTACCAGCAACCTCAGGTCGTAAACCTGCAATAGCCGCCAAAGTAGCGCCGACATTGGTGGCTTTGGAATCATTCACCCAACGCACTGCTTTGTGATTCGCGACCAGTTGGCAACGGTGAGGTAAAGACACAAAAGTTTTTAACGCCTGAATCAACGCAGAACGGCTGGCACCTGCGGCAAGAGCCAAAGCACAACTGACTAACGCATTAAACTGGTTATGTAAACCTACAATGGCCATATCGCGTATGGGCATTAGCGCTTCACCTGACACCAGCAGCCAGCTATCGTTTTGCAGCTGTACCACGCCGTAGTCTGCACCTGTCAGGTCCAACGCCAGAGAAGCCACTGAAGCTTTTGGAGTAGTCAAGGCATCAGCTTTATTGTAAATAGCCAGTTGTGTGCCCTTGTACACTCTCTGTTTAGAGGCAGCATAGGCAGCCATGGTGCCGTATCTATCCATATGGTCTTCAGTTACATTCAGAATACAGGCCGCTTTGCTCTGCAGGGAATGAGTCGTATCCAGTTGGAAGCTCGATAACTCCAGTACAAAGACATCAGCGTCGCTTTGCAACGCATCGAGAATAGGTAAACCAATATTGCCTGCTGCTATGGCTTTTATGCCTGAACATTGCAGCATAAAAGCAGTTAAACTAGTCACAGTTGATTTGCCATTCGAACCTGTAATGGCTAACACAGGCTTCTGGTTTTGCAGTGCAAATAACTCCACATCACCAATCAAGTGTGCGCCTTGCGCTAAGGCAAAACGTATCGCTGGATGTTTAGGGTCTAAGCCTGGGCTGACCACCAACACATCCATTTGAGCCAGACGGTTAGCGTCCAGCTCACCTAAATAAATCCCGTCCACCTTGTCTGCGGGGATCTGCTCCAGCCCTGAGACTTTGGCTCGAGTGTCCATCAGCACAGGTTTGACGCCTTGTTTCAGCAAAAAGCGCACTGTAGCCAGACCTGAAAGGCCTAGTCCTATCACAGCAACACGTTTTCCCTGAAACAACTTAGCGTTCATTTTTATCTCAGTTTTAAAGTAGCCAAACCAATCAGCACAAAAATAACTGACAAAATCCAGAACCGGACAATAACGCGAGGTTCAGGCCAACCTTTTAATTCGTAGTGATGATGAATAGGTGCCATACGGAAAATACGCTGGCCACGAAGTTTGTAGGAACCAACCTGCAAAATTACCGACACAGTTTCCATCACAAAAACGCCACCCATGATAAAGAGCACTATTTCCTGACGGACTAAAATGGCGATCACCCCAAGCACTGCGCCTAAAGCTAAAGAGCCTACATCGCCCATAAAGACCTGAGCTGGATAGGTGTTAAACCAAAGGAAACCAAGACCTGCGCCGACCAAAGCTGCACAGACTACTACCAGTTCACTGGCGTGAGGCAGGTAAGGAATATTCAGGTAACTGGCAAAATTCACGTTGCCGCTGGCATAAGCAATGATCGCGAAAGCAAAGGCCACCATAATGGTTGGAACTATAGCTAAACCGTCCAAACCATCGGTTAAATTCACGGCGTTGCTGGTACCCACAATGACGAAGTAACACAAAGCAATAAAGATAAAGCCAAGCTGCGGCAACACATCTTTTATAAAGGGCAGTACTAAACTGGTTTCTGCCGGACGTTCCGCTGTCGCATAGAGGAAAAAGGCGATGGCAACAGCAAATAAGGACTGCCAGAAATATTTCCACTTGGCGATCAAGCCTTTTGGATCTTTACGCACAACCTTGCGGTAATCGTCAATAAAGCCAATCCAGCCAAAGCTTATCAGCGTAAAAATAACGACCCAAACGTATTTATTGGTGAGATCAGCCCATAACACAATACTGGTCAGCACTGAACCTAAAATCAGCAAACCTCCCATGGTAGGAGTGCCTTTTTTAGAGAAGTGGCTTTGTGGACCATCGTCACGAACTGTTTGACCAATTTGCAGTTGCTGTAACTTGGAGATCAGTTTAGGGCCGAAATACAGGCTGAGCATTAAGGCTGTCAAAATACCCAGAATAGACCTGAAGGTCAGGTAACTGAATACGTTAAAAGCATTGATATATTGAGTTAAATACTCGGCTAACCACACTAACATGAACTGATCTCCTGCTGACATCTTTCTAGCAAGTCCTGCACTACCAATTCCATTTTGGCGCTGCGCGAACCTTTGACCAGTACAGTCGCGTTAGACTGCTCATCAAGGATCGGGCTTAACTTCTGGATCAGTTGCTGACGGGAACTAAAATGGGCCCCTTGGCCGTTAAACAAATCACTGGCGCTCTGTGATAACACACCCAGGGTGAATAACAGATTAATTCCCTTCTGTTTGGCGTATAAACCTACTTCCTCATGGTACAAACGGGCGTCCGCACCCAACTCTCCCATATCACCAAAAACCAAAACTCTGAATCCCGGATAAGTCGCTAGTAAATCGATAGCCGCTTTAGTAGATTCAGAATTCGCGTTATAGGTATCGTCAATCAGACGTAATTTGTCACTGGCTTGCGTCACGTTGATACGGCCTTTGACCGGCTTCATCGCAGCCAAACCTAACTGCACATCTATCAGACTGGCCCCCAAAGCCAAAGTCGCAGCGGCTGCCGCCAACGCATTGGCCACATTATGCTTGCCTGGTAGCACCAACTGCACAAAGATGCGGCCTTGTGGGCAGATCAGATCAAAACTGGCACAACCCTGTTCATTCAGCACTATATGTTCGGCACTGAAATCAGCGGCTTGAGTACTGCTAAAAGTCAGTACCTTTTTATCCTGTAAACGCTTTAACCAATACTCGGAAAACTCGCTATCCAGCGGCACTATAGCCACGCCATCAGCGCCTAAAGAGCCATAAATTTCACCTTTGGCACGAGCTACACCAAACAAGTCACCAAAACCTTCCAGATGGGCTGCCGCCACATTGGTGATCACGGAAACCTCAGGTTTTACTAAAGACGAGGTATAAGCAATTTCGCCTAAATGATTGGCGCCCAGCTCCATCACTGCATACTGATGTTGCTCCGTTAACCTTAATAAGGTTAAAGGTGCTCCAATATCGTTATTAAAGTTGCCTGCTGTCGCGAGCACATTGCCAATGCGGTCCAAAATGGCCGCCATCATTTCTTTGACTGTGGTTTTACCTACACTGCCAGTCACAGCCACAGACTTAGGATTGACCTTTTGTTTTACACCAGCACCTAAAGCACCTAAAGCCAAGCGGGTGTCAGCAACAATAATTTGCGGCACTGCTACATCGAGCTGCTGATCAACAATCAAAGCTACAGCGCCTTTGGCAATCACATCAGCAGCGAACTGGTGACCATCAAAGTTCGGGCCTTTTAAGGCAATAAACAAATCGCCTTGGTTGATATTGCGGCTGTCTGTGCTGACACTCTGAATTTGAATATCAGCGCCAACCAGTTGTCCCTGCACTAACTGTGCTATTTCTCTTGTTTGTAGAGGGATCATAAAGCAGTCTCCGTCACCAGTTGTAGGACAAAGGCACGTTCGTCGTAGGGTAAAACTTCATGGCCAATGATTTGATAATCTTCGTGCCCCTTACCAGCGATCAGTACCAGGTCACCAGCTTTGGCTTGTTCTAATGCTGTGCGTATCGCCGTTTTACGATCGGTGATCAGCTGATACTGCTGTTGTGTGCAACCTGCAGCTATATCCAGACAAATTGCCATCACATCTTCAGTACGGGGATTGTCTGCGGTAATAATCAACTGATCGGCTAAGCGCTCAGCAATAGCGCCCATTAAAGGCCGTTTGCCTTTATCGCGGTCGCCGCCACAACCAAACACAGCCCAAAGCTTGCCCTGACAATGATTGCGCACTGCAATTAAGGTTTGCTCCAGCGCATCAGGCGTATGGGCGTAATCCACCACAGCCATCACCTTGCGGCTTGGTTGATAAAACTGCTCGATACGGCCTGGCACGCTGCAAAGCTGCTGCACTGCGGCCACCAAAGCGTCAAAACTGTGGCCCAGCTGCAACATGGCGCCGAACGCTGCCAATACGTTTTGAATGTTAAATTCACCCAGCACTTTAAGTTGCAGCTGCTGTTGACCTAAATGACTGCTTAAGCGGAACTGATAACCCAGTGGAGTGATTTCCAGCTGGTCGTAAGCTAAATATTCGCTATAGCCCACACAATCTTCAAGCTTGCCATAAGCCAGCACTGGCAAAGTGCAGTCCGCAGCTAACTGGCGACCAAAGTCGTCAGAGACATTAATCACAGCTTTTTTGGCTAAATCCGCTTTAAACAACAAAGCCTTGGCTTCGCCATACGCTTGCATAGTGCCGTGATAATCCAGGTGATCGCGGGTTAAATTGCTAAACACAGCCACCTCAAACTGCAAACCAGCCACACGCTGTTGCACCAAGGCATGAGAGGATACTTCCATCGCCACCAACTCTGCGCCTTTAGCGGCTTCAGCCGACAGAATGCGGTGAATATCCACCAGATGAGGCGTAGTGTTATTTAATGGCGTCAGATTACGGTAATCGCCATAACCCAAAGTGCCAATCACAGCGGCTTGTTGCTCTAGCAGTACAGCTAATTGATTGACAAAAATTGCAGTGCTGGATTTGCCGTTGGTGCCGGTAATACCCACAAGTTGCAGCGCCTGATGCGGATAAAAAGCGGCAGCTAAATCGCTCAGTTGTTCAACCAGATTGCTAACCACCACAATAGGTTCATCATGCAGCGAACTCTGAGTATCAGTCAGTACCAACACAGCACCAGCTGCTAAGGCTTTTTCAATAAACTGATTGCCATGAGTTTTAGTACCTGGCAAAGCCAGAAACACATCACCGCTTTGCACTTCTGAGCTATTGATACGCAGATTCTTCAATGGCAAAGCTGCCACAGAAGTTGGCAGCTGGATTGCAAAAGGAGTAAGCCAGAGCTGGAGTGAGTTAGCCTGCATTGGGCACCTCACTGACTTTGGTAATACGGCTGTCGGTAGCATCAGGCGCAATATTTAATAACTGCATTGCAGCACCCGATACCGCAGAGAACACTGGAGCTGCTACTTCACCACCGTAGTAATAATCGCCGCTTGGTTCGTTGATAATAACCACCACAGCAATACGAGGGTTTGAAATTGGGGCTATACCGGCAAAAGAGCCAATGTAATCATCGCTGTAACCACGGATACCGGCCTTTTTCGCTGTACCGGTTTTACCACCTACACGATAACCAGGTACTGCGGCTTTTTTCGCGCTGCCACCAGGGCCAACCACTGCTTCTAACATGGCAACCATATTATCGGCATGCTCTTCGCTGACCACTCGTTCACCTTGAGGTTTATTGCTGCTTTTGAAAATAGACAAAGGATAAGACACTCCGCCATTGCCGATAGTGGCGTAAATACGGGCCAGTTGTACTGCGTTTACAGTAAAGCTGTAACCAAAGGAGACGGTGGCCAGCGCATGCTCGCCCCAACGACGTTGTTCACGTAAAACCCCTGGGGTTTCGCCCGTCAGGCCTAAACCTGTTTCAGAGCCCACACCCATTTTGTAATACATATCAAGAAATTTGTCGGTAGGCATACCTAAAGCTAAACGGGTAACGCCTATGTTACTGGACTTGCGCATTATGCCAGTCAGGTCCAGATCACCATAACCATTAATATCCCGCACTAAACGGCCACCAATACGCACAGGACCATAACCTGTCGAAATCACTGTTTCCATAGTGGCAGTGCCATTTTCCAATGCAGCTAAAACAGGCAAAGGTTTAATGGTGGAACCCGGTTCAAAAGTATCTGTAATAGCACGATTACGGTATCTGTTGCTGTCGGTATTCTTCCTGTTGTTTGGGTTATACGAAGGAGCATTGGCCAGCGCCAGTACCTCCCCGTTATGTACGTCCACCACCACGACAGAACCCGAAGTAGCACCAAATTGCATTACAGCTTTCTTCAGCTCACGATATGCCACAGCCTGAATGCGCTGGTCGATACTCAATTGGATATTATTTGAGGCCTGGCCATCGGTTTGTGACAAAACCTCAACCTCGCGGCCTTTGGCATCTTTGCGGATGGTCTTTAATGCGGGCTTGCCAGTTAACTGGTCGTTAAACTGACGTTCAATGCCTTCCATGCCCTGGTCGTCTACATTGGTAAAACCCAATAAGTGCGCCGTAACCTCACCAGCCGGATAATAACGACGGGATTCCTGCTGAAAAGCAATACCCGGAATTTTTAACTGTTTGATGTAATCCACAGTGGCAGGGCTGGCCTGGCGCTGTAAATACACAAAACGCTTGGTATCGTCTGCGCCTATCTTGTCAGACAATTGCTGAGGACTGATTTGCAGCATATCAGCCAGCGCATGCCAGCGACGCTCATCAATTTTATGTCTGCTGCGCAGTACCAGCTGTGGATCAGCCCAAATGGATTGAACAGGTACGCTGACCGCCAGCTCTTCGCCATTTCGGTCTAAAATCATGCCACGCATGGCAGCATCAGATTTCACCCTCAGGGTACGCATATCACCTTGTTCCAGCAGCATTTCAGGCTCGAGTACCTGCAAATAAGCAGCACGGATTATCAGCGCGCTAAATACAGCAAATAATGACAGAATCACAAAAGCAAAACGCCAACTGATAACAGTCGGCTGTTGATTCTTTTTCGCCTGCTTTTTAGGTGCTGCTGGTTTTTTTATCATGGTTCCTGCACCACCACATCTTGCGGACCGCTGGGCCTGATCATATTGAGTTTGGTTGCGGCTAACTCTTCTACCCTGCTATGTTCCGACAAGGCCCTCTGCTCCAGCAACAAGTTGCGCCACTCCATCTCAAGGGTGTCACGATGCTGCAGTATTCTGTCTTCGTACATCGTCAACTGGCGGTTCATATGAGTGAACTCGACCACGGCCAAAGCTGAACCTAAGCAGCACAACATCAGCACCAGCAAAAACTTATGTTGCCAGATATCGCTTATGATCAGTCGGTTCAGTCTAATCGCGCTCATGCGGTTTTCTCAGCTATACGTAACACAGCGCTGCGGGCACGGACGTTGTTTTCCAGTTCAGCATCAGACGGCATAATAGCTTTGCCAATCAGTTTTAATGGGGTGTACAGGTTCAGCTGGTCTTGTGTCAGAGGTAAACCTTTAGGAATAGCTGCACCTTTGCTTTTTAACCGCATAAACTGTTTCACCATACGGTCTTCCAACGAATGGAAACTGATCACAGTTAAACGACCACCAGGTTTTAACACATGCACAGCAGCGTCCAGCGCAGTTTTAATCTGATCCAGTTCGCTGTTGATATAAATACGGATACCCTGGAAGCTACGAGTTGCAGGATGTTTTTTCTCTTTATGACTTTTTGGTACTACAGTGCTGATTAAACTAGCCAGTTGAGCAGTGCGGGTCAGTGGTTGCTCACTGCGACTATCAACTATGGCATTGGCTATACGCCATGCCGATTTTTCTTCGCCGTATTCACGTAACACAAAAGTAATGTCTTCGACATCGGCTTTAGCCAGCCAGTCGGCAGCGGAAATACCTGATGTTGGGTCCATCCGCATATCCAGCGGGCCATCACGCATAAAGCTAAAACCACGTTCTGCGTCATCAAGTTGCGGCGAGGACACACCTAAATCCAGCAATATACCGTCGACTTTTCCGGTAATGCCGTGGTCTTCAGCGATTTGAGCTAAAGCGGCAAAAGGACTGTGGGTAATAGAAAAACGTGGGTCGGCCAACAAAGGCTCTGCCGCGGCAATAGCTGCCGGGTCGCGATCAATACCGTATAAACGGCCTTGTTCGCCTAGTTTAGACAGGATCACTCTACTGTGGCCACCGCGGCCAAAGGTACCGTCGAGATAAATCCCGTCGGGTTTGATGGCTAATCCGTCTATGGTTTCAGCCAATAGTACGGAGATATGGGCGCTTTGATCCATTAGAGTACAAAATCCTGCAGCCGTTCAGAGATCTCAGCGTCGACGGCCATATCGCGTTCAATTGCCATATCTTCAGCAACACGCTTATTCCAGGTGTCTTCGTCCCAGATCTCAAATTTATTAAGTTGTCCGACTAAGCGGATGTTTTTTGTCAGGCTGGCATGGCTTCTGAGTGGCGCAGGCAATAAAATGCGGCCGCTTTTATCCATATCACAATCTGACGCATGGCCTATCAATAAGCGTTTAAAGCGTAATTCTTGTGGATTCTGGTTGGATAAACGTTGCAATTGCTCCGCAACCTCTTCCCATTCAGGCAATGGATAAAGTAATAAACAGGGGTCTTTAGTATGGATAGTGCAGACCATGGCGCCTTCGGCATCAGCAAATAAGGTATCACGGTAACGCGTTGGCAGCGCTAACCGACCCTTATCATCCAATGTTAAAGAAAACGAACCACGGAACATGTTAATCCCACTTTGTTTTTGTTTGATCCTGATATTTGATCCACAAATACCCACAATTTCCCACTGATGTACAGTTTAGGGCCGCGGAAGAAAGCTTGTCAAGGTCGAACCTCCTTTGTTTGCTGCTGACAGATCCAGTAAAAACAAGGCTTAGCGCGAAGATCCTGATTTCTGTGGGAAAAAGTGGAAGAAAATAACTGCGAAATAGTTTAGAAATTTGAGCCAGTTACACGTAACCACAGTCTTTAGACTAACGGCCTGCAACATGCGACTAAGACTATGTTACTAAAGTGATAACAGTCGATTTTTTACCTGAAAAATAGCTGCAACAGTTTGATTTTTATAGGTTAAACCAAAAATCTTAATATAGCAGTTCCTGCAGCACAGCAAGAAACGATAATAACTGCAATAGAGACACGGAACTAAACCAAACTGATAAAAACAGTCTACAGCAGAGTTAAAAGCAGAGATGAATCATTAAAATAGTGACCTAGGGGGTAAGCAAGCGCTCACAACTGAACAGATAAAATCCTGACTACCGGCTCGTAGTCAGGACAGAAAACAGCACGATCAGCGACGCATTGCTGAAGCAGGACGAGCAATCTGAAACAACTCAGCGGCAACCCTACTGTAACCCGAGCCACCAATACGACTGATTAAATCCATTTTGTAAGGATCAGGCATACCATTCGCATCCAATAACGAGGGATTGATATAAATAGCGAGCACCTCTGCAAAAATCACTTCACAGCTTGGGTTGTCCTGCGGGTAAGGTTCTAACTTTGCCAACCGGCATTCAAGAGCAACAGGAGCCAAGGCGACGCGAGGCACTTTAATTTGGCTGGATGCAGCCTGCTCCAGACCTGCCAACTCAAATTCGCTTTCATCAGCTGGCACTGCGGCCGCACTGATATTCATTTCATTGGCCAGCGCATGCGGCACCAGATTCACCACAAAGTCATGGGTGGCCTCAATATTTAAACTGGTATCTTTACGGCTGCCATCGGCTTTGTGCTGAGTAGAGATCATCAAAGTCGGTGGCTGGTCTGTGATCATCTGAAAAAAACTAAAAGGCGCTAAATTCAATACGCCATCAGCAGACAAACTCGATACCCAGGCAATGGGACGAGGCGTAATAGTGCTGGTCAGCAGCTTATACGCGGCTGAAGGGTCCAACTGTTGTAAATCAATCCACATTAATAGCTACTCCAAAAAGACAACACTAAACCTAACAGAGCTGCAACTGCAATCACCCGCATCAAGCCCTGCTTAGCCACAAATAAAGCCAAGGCAGCAACGAGCGCAATGCACGCAGCTTGCCAGTCGATGGCACCGGTAAAACCTGTTGGCCATAAAACATGGTAGGCAAAAAACAGCGCTAAATTGACAATAACGCCAACCACAGCAGCACTGATAGCAGTTAAAGGAGCCGTCAGTTGTAACTTGCCTTGAGTGGACTCCACCAGAGGGCCACCAGCGAGAATAAAAATAAAGGAAGGTAAAAAGGTAAACCAACTGACTAAAAGCGCAGCGGTAATGCCGGCCAACACCATCAAATCAGGCCCAAAGCTGGCATGCACATAAGCCCCAACAAAAGCCACAAACACCACCACCATAATCAGCGGGCCAGGTGTGGTTTCGCCTAAAGCCAAACCATCCATCATTTGCCCTGGTGTCAGCCAGCCAAATTTATCGACAGCGCCCTGATAGACATAAGGCAAGACAGCATAAGCACCACCAAAAGTCAGTAGTGCTGCTTTGGTAAAAAACCAGCTCATTTGCGTGAGTTGATGTTGCCAGCCTAACGTCAGGAAGAGTGTCAGCATAGGCAAAGCCCAAAGCAGCACACCGCAAACCGCGACCACCGCAAAACGCTGCCAGCGAAATAATGCATGAGCTGGAGTGGGCGTTGTATCGTCAATCAAAGCCGGACCATCACTTTTTTTCCAAGCAGTATGACCGTCAACTGAAAACACTGCAGGTGTCACTTTACTGCCAATAAAACCAATCAAAGCAGCAGACAAAACAATAAGCGGAAACGGGAGTTGAAAAGCAAAAATAGCGACAAAAGCGGCAACGGCTATGGCCCATAACAACGGGTGTTTCATTACCCGCCCACCTATACGCCAGGCGGCATGCAGCACTATGGCGGCTATCGCAGGTTTAATGCCATAAAACAAAGCAGCCACCCAAGGGTGCTCGCCATACAGCAGATAACCCCAGGACAGCAGCAGCAAAAGTAGCAAAGACGGCAGAATAAACAACAAACCCGCCACCACACCGCCCAAAGTGCGGTGCATCAGCCAGCCTAAATAAGTCGCCAGCTGCTGCGCCTCGGGTCCTGGCAACAACATGCAATAATTCAGCGCATGCAAAAACCGGCCTTCACTGATCCAGCGGCGTTTTTCCACCAGCTCCCTATGCATCAAGGCAATCTGCCCTGCAGGCCCACCAAAGCTTATACAGCCTAACTTGAGCCAAAACCAAAAAGCTTGCCAGAAGGGGATGGCGTTCAGTGAAGCTGAATTTATAGGGGGCATAACAACCAGAGCCAATGGAGTAAGGCATCCAGACTAGCAAACTTTGTCAAAGGCTTGCTAGTCTGGTTAAAAAGAAGGTGTGAGTCGGCCCGTTAAGCCGGGTTCTGTCGTGGACAATCATTCCTCTAGGACGTACGTCACCGTACGCCTCAAGCAACCTACCCGCCCCCAACGCGGGCCGCGCCAAAGGGGGCCTATTTGGTCTTGCTCCGAGTGGAGTTTACCGTGCCACGAACTGTTACCAGCCGCGCGGTGCGCTCTTACCGCACCCTTTCACCCTTACCTGATCCCTTGCTTGCGCAAGGGCCATCGGCGGTTTGCTCTCTGTTGCACTAGTCGTCGGCTCGCGCCGCCCAGGCGTTACCTGGCACTCTGCCCTATGGAGCCCGGACTTTCCTCCCCCTGCTTGCGCAGGCAGCGATTGTCTGGGCCAACTCACGGCGCGCATTATACCCTTCTTCCTCTAAGCTGCAAGGTTGTTGGTAAGGCTCTTTCCATACTGTATGGATATCGATATCAGTTACGGGCGGCTACAAGACCCGCCCCTACGATTCGGTATCCCAACTTAACCCCAGCTTATACAAGGCGTTTTTCTTTTCACCATGAATTTCTGCGGTTAAAGCTGCGGCTTTTTTCAGTGGCAATTCCGTCATCAGCAGCTTTAAGGTTTGCTGAGCCGCAGGATTAATTTCTTCTTCAGCCGCTAAAGTGGGCGCTATCATCAACACCATTTCGCCCTGACAACGGGCCGGATCCTCGTCCAGCCACTCTGTAATTTGTGCAGCAGTGCCATACACAAAGTTCTCAAAGGTTTTGGTCAGTTCTTTCGCCAACACCAACTCACGTTCAGCACCAAAAACTTTCACTACATCTTCTAAACAATCTTTGATACGGCGCGCTGTTTCGTAGCAAATCAAGGTGCCCACACCTTGCGGAATGGCGCTGAGTACATTCTGCCGCTGCTGGCTTTTGGCGGGTAAAAACCCTATAAAGTGGAATTTGTCTGTAGGTAAACCAGCGCAACACAAAGCACTGATCAAAGCGCAAGGTCCTGGGATAGGCACCACGCGGACACCAGCGTCACGGCATAAACGCACCAGGCTATAACCCGGATCGCTAATCAGCGGCGTGCCTGCATCTGAAATCAGTGCAACATCTTCACCTGCCTGCAATTTTTGCAGTAAAGTGGCGGCTCGCTGCTTTTCGTTGTGGTCATGTAAAGCCAGCATTTTGGCAGAAATACCCAGATGGCTAAGCAGCTTGCCGCTGTGCCTTGTGTCTTCAGCCGCCACCCAGGCAACTGTGCTTAAGGTTTTGATAGCACGCTGACTGATGTCATCTAAATTACCGATAGGTGTGGCTACTATGTATAAATGTCCGCTTTGTACAGTCATATGGCGCTTAATCCGTTGTACTTGAATTACTTTGGCTGGAATTCATTGAGCTTAGGCACGGCACTGAGTAAGATACCCGCATTGTTTTCTTCATTGTACCTGTGCATTGTGAAATCCAGCAAACTGAAGCCATTTATTCTTTTAGGCAGCGTCATAGCGTTAGCCAGTTGTTCTTCCACACCAGAGCAGGTTGCTCCGGTCAAACAGGCGCCTGTGGTCAAGCCTGCGCCTTTGGTTGAAGAGGAAGTGGAAGTTGTGAAAATTGAAAAGCCTTTGTCTGGTGCCGACTTTATTGAACAAGCCGGTCAGCAACAAGGATCAGAACAGCAATGGCAATTGCTGGAAGCGGCCAAAGCTCATTTACAACAAGGTGAAACTGAACAGGCTCAGGCGATCAGCCGTGTGCTGGCACAGCAGGCTGCACCTGAAATACAACAAGCCAACCTGTTGCCTTTTCTTCAGGGCTTGATTGCAGCCGGCGAACATGAAGATATAGAAAAATTCAGCCGCCAGTACTCCTTGAGCTCGTTCAGAGACGAAGACAAAGCAGCTTATTTGCAAAGTCTGGCAGAGTACCAAAGCAGCAGAAGAGAGCCGGATCAAGCGGTTAAAACTTACCTGCAATTACTGGCGTTGCAGCCAGAACAGACTGCTGTACAAAGCGCCTTGTGGCAACAGCTGGGTATGCTGACACCGGACCAATTAGACAGTCTGAGCAGTAGCACAGACGCCGTCACTCAAGGCTGGGCCAAATTATTGCAACTGCACCAACAGTTTTTAGGCAATAGCCCGGCTTTCACTCAGGCCATTACCGACTGGCAGCAGCAATACGCCACACTGCCTTCGTTGCAGCAACTGCCTGCTGAAATTACGCAATTAAGCGCAGTAGACGCTTTTTCACCGCAAACTATCGCGGTATTACTGCCTTTTAGCAGCAACTTCCGCCAGCATGCTGAAGCCATTCAGCAGGGAATTCTTGCCGCATCAGCCAACCAACAAGCACGTTTGATTTTTATCGACAGCCAGACTGATACTGCAGCTTTGCAACAACAACTGGTCGCTGAGCAAGTAGATTTTGTGATAGGTCCTCTGCTCAGAGAACAAGTGGATGCTATTTCGCAGCAAGCAGACTGGACTATTCCTACCCTGTTTTTAAACGGTAAAACCGATTTGGTACAACAATCTGCTGATAAGTTTTATTTTTCTTTAAGCGTGGAAGACGAAGCCCACCAGATGGCGATGCTGTTTAAACAAAAAAAATATAAACAGCCCGTATTGATGGCTTCCCGCAATCCATTAAGTCAGCGTATGGCCGAACAATTCAGCCGTGATTGGAGACAAATAACAGGGAAAGAGCCGGAAACCTATTGGTTTGTCGACCAGGCCGGCATGGAAAGCACCATCAAACAACTGCTGGAAACAGCAGCCAGTGAGCAGCGTATTCGTGAGATAAGCCAGTTAGCAGGAGAAAATGTTAAAGCTGAACCCCATAGCCGTCAGGATATAGACGCTATTTATTTATTGGCAGATCCTGCCCAAACCCGTTTATTAAAACCTTATATTGATGTATCAGTGGCCCCAACTAAAACCACTGTGCCCGTCTACGCCAGTTCGCGCAGCCACCAGAAATCAGCGGAATTTACCGACCGTCGTGACTTACAGGGCTTAACTTTTACCGAAATGCCCTGGATGCTCACTGCAAGACAGCAACAAGAGTTCCGTCAGCAGTTTGAACAATTATTTCCACAACAGGATGAAACACTGCAACGTTTATTTGCTATGGGCTACGACGCCTATCACTTGGTGTACCGTTTAAAGCAGCAGCAACAATTTCCAGCACTGCGTTATCAGGGTTTAACCGGGGATCTGACTCTTTCTACCAGCGGCCAGGTTCAGCGGCAGTTAACCTGGGGCAAATACAGTAAGGATGGTTTACTGACTCCCCGGACGCCCTGAATGAGCAAAAGCACTGGGCAGTTTTATGAACAACAGGCCTTAGTGTTTTTGCAGCAACAAGGCTTACAACTGCTGCAACAAAACTACAGTTGTCGTTTTGGCGAAATTGACTTAGTGATGCGCGAGCAACAATGTCTGGTTTTTGTTGAAGTAAAATTCAGGCGCAGCAACAGCTTTGGTGGTGCTGCTGCGGCAGTAACACAGGCTAAACAGCAAAAGCTGACTCGCGCAGCTTCGTTTTATTTACAGCAAGCTGGCCAGCAACATTGTCGTTTTGATGTAGTGGCCATTACCGAACAGCCAGCAGATATTTGCTGGATTAAAAACGCTTTTGCAGGAACAGCTAACTAATGCAAGACCATATCAGGCAACTTTTTACTGAAAATATTCAAACCATGATAGCGACAGGGGAAGCGTTGTCAGCCCCTATCGAAAACGCCGCCGTCAGTCTGGTGAACTGCCTGATCAATGGCGGTAAGGTCATTTGCTGTGGTGAAGGAGCATCTGCCGCTTTAGCGACACATTTTGCTCAGCTGTTATTGGATCAGTTTGAAGCAGAACGGCCTTGCTTACCAGCCTTTGCCTTACTGACAAACAACTCCAGCCTGCAGCCGGGCAATCAGGACAACCCTGACCATCTGGCGCGTCAGGTGCGGGCTTTAGGCCAGGCAGGTGATGTGCTGGTAGCGATTTCAATGACAGGTGAAGAACATAATTTAATCAAAGCTGTTGAAGCGGCTTTAACCAAAGATATGACTGTGGTGGCCTTAACAGTTGATAACAGTGGTGAATTGTCTGGTTTATTGGGCAATCAGGATACTGAACTCAAGGTACCTGCTCACAGACCGGCCAGGGTATTTGAGTGTTATACCTTTTTACTGCATGCGCTATGTGAACTCATCGACATAACGCTGTTTCCGCAACAAGGAGATCTCTGATGTTGAATAAAATAATGCTGGTGTTACTGACCAGTTGGTTATTGCAAGGTTGTGCCGCAGCCGTGCTGGCAGGCGGAGCTACCGCAGTCAAATCTGCAGGCGACCCACGAACTCTGGGTAATCAGATCGACGATAAAAGTATTCAAATTAAAGTAAGTCGCTTACTGGGCGAAAACCCGGAAACCAAAGACAGAGGCAATATTAATATGACCAGTTACAACGGCATAGTGCTGTTAACAGGTCAGGTGCCAAACGAACGAGTACGCGAAGTAGCAGCAGAGATCGCCAGAGTAGAGGGTGTAAAAGATATACACAACCAATTGCGTGTTGGCAGTGAAATCAGCTTTGGTACTGGCAGCAAAGACAGCTGGATAACCACTCGTATCAAAGGCAAATTTCTGGCGGATAAAAATGTCAGTGGCCTGAACATCAAAGTAGTTACCGAAAACGGCGAAGTGTTTTTAATGGGTCTGGTTAGTCAGCAAGAAGCGGACAGAGCCGTTAACTTAGCGCGCAACGTCGACGGCGTAGCCCGTGTCATTAAAGCCTTTGAATACAAAGACTAGCAGACATTGGAGTCAGATCGCATTGTTAACAGTTAACAATATGATCTGACTCATTTCTTAGCACTCCTGCAAAGCCTTCAGCACTTTTGAATGAAACTCCCTGTGTTTCATAATCAGCAGCACTAAAACAGAAGTCGCCATAAATAATCTGGGGTCTAGGAACCAGGATAAAGTCGCCAAAGAGAAGTAGATGGAGCGCAAGCCATAATTAAAAGAGTGCCCTGCCTGATCGATCACTTTGGCAGTTCTGTTGGCATACAGCGCCTGTTCTTCTGAGGTCATTTCGCGGCCATCAGGTGCTGCACCTATCAATACCCCACCAAAGCCATACTGACGCAGCGACCAGGTAAACTGGAAAAAGGCGAAAACATAAATGACCGCCAGGAATAAAATTTTCACCTGCACAGTTTCTTTGTTTTGTGCTGCCCATGGTGTCAGATAGGTCAGTACTTCGCTGATGCTGTTACTCGATGCCAGAGCAGTTAATAAACCAGCCAGCATCAGTAAGGTGCTGGATGCAAAAAAGGACACATTGCGCTCCAGTGTTGAAATCAGCGCCACATCAGCCATTTTATTGTCGCGGTTGAGCATTTGTTTCATCCAGTCGTTACGCTTGCGACGCAGTTCAAAGGACAAACAGCTAACGGTCCTGGCCTTGCGTTTCGCCACTAGAGTGTAGCCTGACCAAAGTGATAAAAACCAAGCCACAGCGATTAGATCAAGCCAAGTCAACATAACAAGCCTTATTCAATAGAAAGTTCAGTTGCCAGCGGCAACGTAAAATAAAAACAAGCACCACCAGTGTCGGAGCGCTTATAACCAATATCACCACGCATGGCTTTGAGCAGCTCTTTGCAAATAGCCAGCCCCAGCCCTGTGCCTGCGACTTGCCGGCGATCTGATGAATCTGCTTGAGAAAACTTTTCAAATAGTCTGGGCACAAAGCTGTCAGACACGCCCTGGCCTTGGTCAATTACGCACACTAGCACTGTTTTGGCAGATAGAGTCATTGTTACTCTTACAACGCCGCCAATAGGAGAATACCGTATTGCATTTGCTAATAAGTTTGCCATCACTTGCTGCACTCTGGCCTCGTCGACTTCGACCCACAAATCCTCCTGATCGACAGACAACAACTCAAGCTTCACCTGACGCTGCAGGGCCACAGGCTGATTCAGATCTATAGCTTGCTTGAGCAACGCCGCCAAGGGACAGAATCTTAACCTAAACTGCATTTTATTGACGGCCAGCTTTTCTATGTCCAATAAGTCATTGATAAGTTTGCCTAACCTCTGGCTGTTTTGCTGGGCCAGAGTCAACATATGGCGCTGCTTTTCATTCAGCTCGCCCAAAGCTCCGCCTACAGCTAAACCCAGAGCACCACTGATGGCCGTCAAAGGGGTTCGTAGTTCATGACTGACAGTGGATACAAAGTCATTTTTAAGCTGCTCAACTTTTTTACGCTCGGAGATATCACGAATAAGCCATACATAACGAGACTCGCCCTGATGCTCGGTGGTATTTCGTGACAAATCCATCGTAAAACATTCACCCGTATGTCGTATCCCTAGCAATTCTAGCGCCGTTCCTTCGCGCAATTCCTGAGTCACTAAAGCCTCTGTTTGCCCCGCAGCAAGCAACAAACTAAAAGGCCGCCCAACCAACTGAGCAGGCAGATAACCAAATACTTGGCTAACAGCTCTGTTTACTCTTTCAATAGTGCCGGCCACATCTGTAGTCACTATCACATCCTGCACACTGTCCATAATGCGGCGCGAGTATATTTCATTATCTTGTAAAGCATCTGCGAACAAGGCACTACGCCGGAAAGAACTCAGCAGCCAAGCCAGCATCAGACAAAATACAACAGACACAGATGCTCCGGCTAAACGCCATTGCCACAAGCCCCACCCTGCAGCTTCCTGCATAAATCGGACTGCAATTTGCCATTGAGCACCTTTGATGTTTAAGTCTAGAATCAAGGCATCCTCACTGAATAAATGCGAATAACCAAACAAAGCCCGTCCTGACTCCAGACCTTTTTCCCTGATACCAACCTGTACCTGATAACTGTTTGCCTGTTGCAACAGCATCTGGTTAAAAGTCGACAAGTCCAACACTGTGCTGATAATGCCCCAATAACGACCATCATTTAAAAACAAAGGCAGACGATAGATATAACCTTCACCGCCCTGAACCAAGTCGACAGGGCCAACAAGCCTTGGCTGCTTTTCATCGATCAGCTGTTTAATCTCTGGCCATTGTTGTGGCAAATTCTGATAGCTCAGCCCTAAAGCCCGCTCGTTGCCTTGCACTGGATAAATCAGTGTCAACACATTATCCGGCGCTAAACCAATATTGCGAATGTGTTTGCCCTGTTCCAGCAGACTTTGCAGCAAAAATAACATTTCTTTTTCAGTCAGTTTGCCATCACTGGCACGCAGATGAGAGGCAAGCCCCAAGCTCATATACAAGGAGGTGTTTAGTTCAGATTCAACAAAAGAACGCAGCTGGCCAGACAAGCCTACGAGTTGCTGTAAGGCTTGATTCTGCCGCTGTTCCACAAGTTGTCTGGCGTGATACTCGGTAACAATTGCAGCACAACATAAACAAAATAGTGGTACAACCCATTGCCAGGGCAATAGCCATTTCGAATATGCTTTTACAGTGCTGCTCTGTTCCATGGTTTCTAACTTGTTGATCATCATCTAGTATCAGTACTGACTATAACCTATACAAAGGCTATTACTCCATGCCAAAACCATAGAATAAATCTGGCTGTGCTTACTGAGTATCCCGCCCAGCCGTGTTAAACTGCCCCGCCCTGACGGCATGACACTGCATCAGTAGAGGAGAAGCGCTGTGACTGAACTAATTCTGCAAACCCCGGACGACTGGCACTTACATTTTCGTGATGGCGATATGCTCAAAGAAACCGTGGCAGCTACTGCCCGTTGTTTTAAGCGCGCCATAGTAATGCCCAATCTTGTGCCTCCTGTCACTAATGCTGCAGAAGCTTTAGCTTACAAAGACCGTATTCTGGCGGCCCGCCCAGCAGGTAGCAGTTTTGAACCTCTGATGGTGTTGTATTTAACAGATAAAACCACAGCAGAAGATATCAAGGCCGCCAAAGCCGCTGGTGTAGTGGCGGCTAAATTGTATCCGGCTGGCGCTACGACCAATTCTCACTCTGGTGTCAGCAGCTTAAGTAAACTCTACCCTGTGCTGGAAGTGATGGCAGAACAACAGATGCTGTTGTTGGTGCACGGTGAAGTCACTGATAGCCATATCGATATTTTTGACCGCGAAAAAGTATTTATCGATCAGCATTTAACTCAGCTGATCGACACTATTCAGGGCCTTAAAGTAGTGTTTGAACATATCACCACAGCCGACGCTGTTGAATTTGTTAAAGCCGCACCGGTCCGTGTTGCAGCCACTATCACACCTCAGCACTTGCTACTAAACCGCAACGATATGCTGGTGGGCGGTGTACGGCCACACAACTACTGTCTGCCGGTATTAAAACGCCGCACGCATCAGGAAGCCTTGCGTGCTGTGGTTGCCAGTGGCAATACCAAATTTTTCTTAGGCACAGATTCAGCACCTCATGCCAAACACCGCAAAGAAGCGGCTTGTGGTTGTGCTGGTTGTTACAGCGCCTGGAGTGCGATTGAACTCTACGCTCAGGTATTTGAAGACTTAGGTTGCTTAGACAAGTTAGAAGGTTTCGCCAGCCACTATGGCCCGGACTTCTACAACCTGCCACGCAACAGCGGCACCATCACCTTAGTGAAACAAGACTGGACAGTACCGGCTGAAATCACCTTGCCAGATGGCAGCCCTATAGTGCCGTTTTTCGCCGAACAGCAATTAAGCTGGCAGTTAAAGAAAGGTTTATAAGCTTATCAAGGGGCCTGTTTGGCCCCTTTTTGCAGGCTTTTATTTCGCAGAGCAGTGCTGATAACAACCTGGCTCGCGTGGGCAGTGATTGCCACGCGAACAAATCAGCTGAGCTGGTTTATCTAAACTGCGGGCCACCCAATTAATATTCAGAATATTGGATACTGTGGTGAGGGTCGATCGAATAGCTTTAGGCACCGCAGCAGAGCCGCCCTGACTGCGACACAACTGCTTTAACTCCTGCGCCATAGTCTCCACATCCATCCCCTGAGCATCAATAGCCGGATTTAAATCAATACCAGCGCAAAGCACATGAGCATTACCGGCTAAATCAGAGACTTTGGTCGATTCACAGCAATAAATCCGTGGCTGGCCCTGTACATCTAAAATGGATAACTGAGCTGAATGAGCGGATTCCGCCGCTTCAAACATACGAAATACAGCCCAGTGCTGGCAGGGATCTTCCACCTGCCGCATATTGCCCCAAGGCAACGGAATCCCATTGCCGCGGTATACCGCTTTCAGTTTACCTGGCGTGTAGGCATCAAAATAATGCCAGTGACTGTATGGCGATACCGCCGTCATTCGGCGCATAGCAACAGAGGCAGAGACGCCAGCTAAGTGATGCGAACTGATTTCATAGCCTTGTTTATCGAGCAATTGACGAAACGGCATTTTAGGGCACAACAAAGCACCAGCAAAAAAGCTCGATTCAAAATCACGCCAGGCATGCAAAATATCCTGTGGTGCTATGGCACTATCATCTGTGGGCACAGATTCAAAAGCCCCGCCGACCATCATGCCACTTTTCACACCATCTTTGTTATGCAGCACAGCATGGCCAATATGTACGGCCAGCTCATATTTCAGCCGGGTGGGCCACTGCTGTAGCAGCTTATTTAAATGCAAAGTTGCAGGTGGTAAAAAATACGACGTAGGTACGTTTTTCGACAATACCCCCAACTCATCCAGTACTTCTTTTGGCGTTTGCTCAAACCAGCGGATGTGCAGACCAAGCTGTTGCACTATCTGCATCAGATCCTCCACCGACAATGGCATACGCTTCAGGCCCACTTCTTCAGCGGCTCGTTCCAGCTCAGGAAAATGGTTTTGATGATGCTCCTGATGCGCACGAATAAGCAGTTGGGCAAACTGACGACCACTAATGCCGGTTTGTGACAGCATCTCCGGAATAGCAATTTGCAGAATATCGTTAGAAAACAAAAAGCCCGGCTCCAGCGCCATACCGGACACCCCACCCCTGCTGCCTTTTTGTGGTGTGATATCCAGTTGCTGCTCTTCACCATCGAGAAACCATTCCACATCTTTTTGAAAGACTTCAGCAATGACCTGCAACATATCCAGGCTAGGCACTCGCTTGCCACGCTCAATCATCGACAAATAAGACACAGACGGCGCGTACTCAGAGTTCACTCTGATGCAACGAGTCGACAAGTCTTCCATAGTTAAGTTATTGCGCTTTCTCAGGTTTCTGATCTTAGTACCAAGGAAATGCGACTTTCTGAGTAAACTTTTATTTGCTGTCATTTTGTAAAATTCACACTGTGAAGTTTTTATTGTGAAATTATTCAGAAAACTAACATAGACTAAATATCAAGCAACAGCAATGCTGCTTTACTGGCCCTACAGCCTTAAGAATTTATTAAAAGCAACAAACAACAGGACAGAAATCATGAACATGACAGCCACCCAACACTCACACCAGGACCATGATATCCGGGAAGAGATCAGCTACATCGCCGGGCTGAACCAGAGTCATGTCCGTCAGATCATGGATTACTCCAAAGCTTTTCTGGATAAAGTTTTTCCACTGGACCGCGGCTCGCACAAAGATGTCTGCAGTTATGTAGTGTATTACCAGCATGTACTGGCGTTTTTTGCCGATGGCAGCAACAGTGGTTTGAAAACTCCGGCGCAGTTTGTCGCTTTTGGCGGTCATCCTGAGCAACCCCAATCGCTGTTATTAAAAGATGGCGAGCGCCATGTCGAATTATTGTTTTGCCACAAAGGAGCGCATGGCTCCATAGATAAAGCAGGCATTGAAGATATTCAATTGCAGCTGACAGGTGAGCAATCTGGCTGGTTCAGTATGATCCGTGGCAATACTCAGGCACAACTTTGTGTCACCTCTGCACAAAATAGTCCGTGCTTTCGTGCAAAAGAGGGTGGCGATTATCGGTTAAATTAGTTATAACTAACGCAGTTGATTTTTTGTACTCTGGGCAGCTTGCATTATGGGTACGCTCATTTGCCAAACTTGATAAAAATCAGGGGCAAAAAGAATAAAAACAACAGGGGACGATAGACGTTCGACGGGGAGAAAAAGGCCAGCAAATTGCTGGCCTTTTTTATTTTTCTTTAATCTAAGCAGCAACTTAAGTCCGAAACAACACTCTTAGTAAGGTACTTGCAGTTTAAAACCGAACTTGATTAACTAAGACACTAATTCACTAAAGGGCGGAGAATGAACGAAAAAACCTTATCCATAAGTTCAGACTGGCTAAGTGAACTTAAACAACATGCCAGCGAACACAAGCTGGCCGCTGTGGGGTTAGCCTTAGGTTTACTGGCCGTATTGGTACTACTGGCCCAGAGCATAGTGCACTTGTCCAACTCCCCTTCATCCGACAACTTACAAATGGCCTTACTGGGTGGTACTGCTGGTTTTGTTGCCACCACTTTAGGTGCTCTACCCGCTTTGTTTTTACGCAGCTTGCCGCAGGCAATGGAAGATAGTTTATTGGGCATAGCTGCAGGCATGATGCTGGCGGCCAGTGCATTTTCCTTGTTGTTACCCGGTATTGAAGCAGGCACAGCGCTATTTCAAAGCGACACTTTAGGCGCTTTGGTGGTAGTTTTTGGCATGTCGCTCGGCGTTTTGCTGATGCTGGGTTTAGACGCTTTTACACCACACGAGCACGACAAAACCGGCCCTTGTGGACCAGGCTTTCAAGCCTGCGATCGTATTTGGTTATTTGTATTTGCTATAGCTTTGCACAACTTACCTGAGGGGATGGCCGTAGGTGTAAGTTTTGCCAACGGCGATCTGTCGGTCGGTTTACCTCTGGCCACGGCTATAGCGCTGCAGGATATTCCTGAAGGTTTAGCTGTGGCTTTATCCTTACGCGCTGCTGGTTTTAAACCAGGTTTTGCTGTGTTTGTTGCCGCAGCCAGCGGCATTCTAGAGCCTATAGGAGCTTTAATTGGCGTAGGTTTATCCAGTGGTTTTGCCATAGCTTACCCGATGGGTTTAGGTTTGGCCGCTGGTGCTATGATTTTTGTGGTATCGCACGAGGTGATACCCGAAACCCACCGCAATGGTCATCAAACAGCAGCTACTTTGGGTTTAATGGTGGGTTTTGCAGTGATGATGGTGCTAGACACCACCTTAGGCTGATTGGTTAAATTTTATGCCGTTAAACCAGACTATGGGATTTAGGCCAAATGCTGGCTGGACAATAATCACAAAGCCCCATAAAATGGCCGCCGCTGCGCACCCATAGCTCAGCTGGATAGAGCGCTGCCCTCCGGAGGCAGAGGTCTCAGGTTCGAATCCTGATGGGTGCGCCATATAAATCAACCACTTAGAGGCAACTCAAGTGGTTTTTTTATGTCCGGTGACCAAACGGTGACCATGGCGTGACCATTCATGTTTTTACCACTCTTTTCTGACTTCATAAAATGACCTTTGCTCCGAAAGCTCGTACCCCTGTAGAAGTCACCGAAGAATGGCGAAATTATGCCTCACATGTTTCATCTTCAGATCAGTCAGCGATTCCCTAAAGTAACACTTTAATCACTGCTTTTCACTGAAAGCAGACATTCTCAACAAAAACTGAACTGGGGGCTCTCGAAAATTTCGAGACATCTGCGTATTTCCAAAAAGTTAACAATGAACTTAGAAATACCGAGCATGGTGGCCCTATCTATCCTTGGTTGTATCGCAATGACAAGAATTGGTTCCAAAGAAAATATGTCGCAGTCAGCATTTGGTTGGCGATAGATCGCTTCGGTATTGCGATTTGGTGATTAAGCGGGACAAATCGAGGAAGATTCAGATATTAGAAATTGAATTAACAAGACGCTCTTGATGCATAGGTAGCGAGAGCGGAATAAATATTGATTGGGATGTAAGCTACTGTAATGGCTATCCATACATAATTTAAGTTCAACTCACAAAATGTTACGCAAATATCAATGTCATGATATGCTCCTTTGTTATTCCAGAAAACTGATTACCAGCGAGAGGCACAACCATGATCCGCTGCCATCTAGCCCGCATGATGGGTGAGCACAAAATGCGTATAGCCGACGTTGCAAGAGAAACGGGGTTAAGCCGCGCTACGGTGACTCTACTCTATAAAGAGACGGCCCAGAAAGTGGATCTGGAAGCCGTTGAAAAACTCTGCCTGCTGTTTGAGTGCCAGGTCGGCGACCTACTTGAGCTGATACCACAATAAACAAGGAAAGTTATGAAATTTAATGAAGATAGCCGCGTCAAAATCCCCGCGATATTGCACCTGATGCGCTTAGGTTATAAGTATTTGTCACTCAAAGGGCAAAGCTGGGATCTCGACACCAATATCTTCCCTGAATTATTTACAACCGCTATCCGCAAAATCAACCCTGGTATTGGTGATGCAGAAGCTGGTCGTGTACTGGAAGATGTTAAGCTTTTAATCGATAACGAAGACTTAGGCAAAGCCTTTTTTGAACGCCTATCTGAGCGATCAAATATCAAGCTGATTGACTTTGCAAACTTCAATAACAACACCTTTCATGTTGTTACCGAGTTAACGTGTCAGAATGGTGATGAAGAGTTCCGCCCGGACATCACGCTGTTAATCAATGGTATGCCGTTAGTGTTTATTGAGGTGAAAAAACCCAATAACCGCGAAGGTATTTTGGCCGAACGTGACCGCATCAACAAACGTTTTCAAAACCCTAAATTCAAGCGTTTTGCAAACATCACTCAGTTTATGATTTTCTCCAATAACATGGAGTACGATGACGGCGAGCCTGAACCTGTGCAAGGTGCCTTCTATGCCAGTAGTTCCTACCACAAGCCGGTATTTAACTATTTCCGTGAAGAAGAAATATTAAACCTAACTGCTTTGCTGAAGTCGGTATCAGATGCAGATGAGCTGAATGTCTTAAAAGACAACAATCTGGAAGTGATCCGCAGCAATCCAGATTTTCAAACAAACAAGCAGCCTGAGCGCCCAACCAACCGTATTTGCACCTCTTTACTTAGCCGTGAACGCTTAGCCTTCATTTTGCGTTACGCCTTGGCTTATGTGGCCGAGTCAGACGGGCTACAAAAACATATCATGCGTTACCCCCAATTGTTTGCCACAAAAGCCATTGAACAAAAGCTCTTTGAAGGAGTTAGAAAAGGCATTATTTGGCATACTCAGGGCAGTGGTAAAACCGCACTGACATTTTATAACGTGCGCTTTTTAACCGACTACTTCCAAAAGCAGCAGGTTATCCCTAAGTTTTACTTCATTGTCGACCGCTTAGACTTACTGCAACAAGCTCAGCGTGAATTTACCTGCCGTGGTTTAACCGTTCATACGATAAATTCAAGAGATGCTTTTACACGCGATATCAAAGCCACTCAGGTGATCCACAACCATTCTGGCAAGCCAGAAATCACCGTGGTAAACATTCAGAAGTTTAAAGATGATCCTGATGTGGTCAGCACTAAAGACTACAATGTAGCGATACAGCGCGTGTACTTTTTAGATGAAGTACACCGCAGTTATAACCCCAAAGGCAGTTTTTTGGCCAACTTAAGCCAATCAGACAGTAACGCCATCAAAATCGGCTTAACCGGCACGCCGCTATTGGGGGATGACTATAACTCGCGTGCTTTGTTTGGTGATTATATTCACAAGTACTACTACAACGCATCGATTGCCGACGGCTATACCTTGCGCTTAATCCGTGAAGAAATCAGCACCCAATATAAATTCGAACTGCAAAAAGCACTTGAAGAAGCTGAAGTCAAAATGGGGGATATCGATCGCAAGCTTATCTATGCCCACCCAAGTTTTGTTGAGCCTATGCTTGCATATATTGTGAGCGATTTTGAAAAAAGCCGTGGCGCACTCAATGACGCCAGCATCGGTGGCATGGTTATTTGCGACAGCTCAGACCAAGCCAAGCAAATGTTCGAAATTTTTAATGGGGTTTATGCTGAAACAGCTGTTCTTGCAAAGAAAACGGGTGCCTCTGATAATGAAGTACTCGAAATATCCGAGCCTCCAGCTACAGCCTATACAGAATCGGTTAAACAAGCACAAAAGGTAAAAACCGCTGCGTTAATCCTGCACGACATCGGCAGCAAAGAAGAGCGTAAAAACTGGGTAGAAGACTTTAAGGCAGGCAAAATCGACTTTTTGTTTGTGTACAACATGCTACTCACCGGGTTTGATGCCAAGCGCTTGAAAAAACTCTACTTGGGGCGGGTGATCCGCAAGCACAATTTGCTACAAGCACTTACGCGAGTGAACCGTACCTACAAAGATTTCCGCTACGGCTATGTGGTGGATTTTGCTGATATTCGCAAAGAGTTCGATGCCACCAATAGAGCCTATTTCGACGAATTACAGTCAGAACTGGGCGACGAGATGGAGCACTATTCGCACCTGTTTAAATCTCAGGAAGAGATCAAACAAGAGATCGAACATATCAAAGACGTTCTGTTCCGTTTTGATACCGATAACATGGAAGAGTTCTGCAACCAGATCAGCCAAATACAAGATCGCGACACCGTATTAGCGCTGAAGAAAGCCTTAGCCGATGCGCGCAGTTTGTATAATCTCATTCGCTTGCAAGGTGAGTATGACTTTCTGGATGAGCTGGATTTTGCCAAGATCAATGTGTTGTACCGAGAAACCAGTAACCATTTGGACTTACTCAACCTTAAAAATGATTTAGAAAGTGGTCAAGACACAAGTAACCTGCTCAACCGCGCCTTAGAGGACGTGATCTTCAAGTTTGTAAAAATCGGCGAAGAAGAACTGGTACTGGCCGACAAGCTCAAAAACGCCCTGCGTCAAACCCGCGAAGCACTAGCCAGCAACTTTGACCAGCAAGACCCACAGTTCATCAGCTTAAAAGAAGAGCTAGAACGCCTGTTTAAAAAGAAAAACCTTAGCGAAGTTACCCAAGATGAAATGGTGGCCAACATAGACGCTCTGAATAAAATTCACGACCGCATCAAAGAGCTGAACCGCCAAAACAACCAACTGCGGCAAAAGTACTTAGGTGATGCCAAATACACCCGTATCCATAAGCGCTTACAAGAGCGTCAGCAAAGTCAAAGCGACATCAGCGATTCAGAGCGTAAAATTTTTGCAGCATTGGCAGGCGTGAAGCAGGATGCTGACGAACAAGTGCTCAATAACAGCCAATTGCTCGATAACGAAAGCTACTTTGAGCGACAAATGATGCCGCTGGTCATTGGTCGCTTTATGAAAGAACAGCAAATCAAACTTAACGCCGACGCCTCGCGTTATATAAACCGCCTCGTTGTCGCCGAATATTTAAAAGAATTTAATACCGGCAGCCAAGCATGGTAGAGGCTATTGCTTCACTACTGACAATAAGTACCGGTAAAACTGATTAGGAAGTAAACACTAAAATGGTTGAATTAGAATTTCAGCAAAAAACCAAAAACCTGATTGATAGCTTAAAAAGCATCTGTGCCAACTATGGTTTAGGTAACGACGGTAACGAATTTAAAATCATTACCCAAACATTTTTGTATAAGTTTTTAAACGACAAGTTCGCCTTTGAAGCTAAAAAGCTTGATGAGAATATTGCTAAAGCTGACAAGTGGGAAGAAGCCCTCACAGCAATGTCAGAAAATGACCTCGACATGCTGCAACTGCAAATGGGTGGCGATACCGCGCGGTTAAAACCGCAGCACTTTATCAGCTATCTCTTTAGCCAACAAAACGCGCCCGACTTTGCCAAGTTATTTGATGATACCCTCATCGATATCGCTATTACCAATAATGATGTGTTCGCGGTAAAAACCGATGGCGGCGCAAAAGTGGTGCTATTTGACCGTATTAGCCAATATATTGCCGACGATTCCAAGCGCGATGCCTTCTGTCGCGCCATTATCAATAAACTCGTCGAGTTTAGCTTTGAGCGTATCTTTACCCAAAAATTTGACTTCTACGCAACCATTTTTGAATACCTGATCAAAGACTACAACAGCAACTCGGGCGGCAAATACGCCGAGTATTTCACCCCCCATGCGGTAGCGCGCATTATGGCAGAAATTTTAGTGCCTAAAGAGCAGCGCGGCACTGTGCGTAATGTCAGTTGTTATGACCCCTCTGCAGGTTCAGGTACTTTGTTAATGAACGTGGCGCACGCCATTGGTGAGAATCGCTGTAGCATTTACACGCAAGACATTTCACAAAAGTCATCTAATCTGCTGCGTTTAAACCTGATCTTAAATAATCTAGTGCACTCTATCCCGAATGTGATACAAGGCAATACCGTTTTACACCCCTACCATAAAGATGGTAACGAGTTAAAACGCTTTGATTACATCGTCTCAAACCCGCCGTTTAAGCTGGACTTTAGTGATTTTAGAGATGAGCTAGACAGTAAAGAAAACAAAGAACGTTTTTTTGCCGGTATTCCCAACGTACCTAAAGCAGTCAAAGAAAAAATGGCGATCTACTCGCTGTTTTTACAACACATCATTGCATCGCTTAAACCCAGAGGTAAAGCGGCAGTGGTGGTGCCTACTGGTTTTATCACTGCACAATCTGGCATTGATAAAGGCATTCGCGAACATTTGGTAAAAAACAAAATGCTCGCGGGCGTGGTCTCCATGCCTTCCAATATCTTCGCCACCACAGGCACTAACGTATCCATCCTGTTTATTGACGCCAACAATGATGGCGATGTGGTCTTGGTAGATGCCTCAAACTTGGGTGAAAAAGTCAAAGACGGCAAAACCCAAAAAACCGTATTAACAGCGATTGAAGAACAACAAATTATTGATGTGTTTAACGCCAAAGAGACGGTAGAAGATTTTTCTGTCGCGGTGAGTTATGACGACATCGAAGCCAAAAACTACTCATTTAGTGCCGGCCAGTACTTTGATGTCAAAATCGAATATGTCGATATTACCCCAGAACAGTTTGCTGAGAAGATGCAAGACTTTAACAGTAACCTAGATAGCCTATTTAGTCAGTCTCGTGAGTTGGAAACTGAGATTAAAAAACAGTTGGCAGGGTTGAAGTATGAATAACCCGAAATTCATCAGTTTTGCTGAAAGTGGAATAGATTTTATCGACGGGGACAGAGGTACAAATTACCCGAGCAAGTCTGAACTAATAGCGAATGGCTATTGCGTGTTCCTAAACACGGGGAATGTGAAGAAAACAGGGTTTGACTTTACTCAAGTTGAGTTTATTGATGAAGAAAAAGATAAGAAACTTAGGAAGGGTAAAGTTAAGCAGGGTGACATTGTGCTCACCACAAGAGGCACCGTAGGAAATGTCGCCTTAGTAACAAGCGATACGCCATTCAAGAATATCAGAATTAACTCTGGTATGGTTATAGTCAGAACGGATCCAGAGAAATATGACCCGTATTTCATACTTCTATTTTTTAGGTCTTCTTTATTTCAAAAGCAATGCCTTTCTCATGGTTCTGGAAGCGCTCAGCCACAGCTACCAATATCTGCGTTGAAGCATATTTCTTTCCCGGACATCGACATTGACCATCAAAGAAAAGTTGTTAGTGCCGCTAGTTGCATTGACAAAAAAATCGAAATCAACAACCGAATCAACGCTGAGCTCGAAGCGATGGCCAAAACCCTGTACGACTATTGGTTTGTACAGTTCGACTTCCCAGACGCCAAAGGCAACCCCTACAAAACCACCGGTGGCAAAATGGTTTACAACCCAACCCTAAAACGCGAAATACCGGCGGGGTGGAGTGACAAAACGCTATCTCAAATAGCTAACATAACGATGGGGCAATCCCCAGAGGGAAGTTCCTATAACGAAGAAGGTGTTGGAACAATTTTTTATCAAGGTTCTACAGACTTCGGCTGGTTATTTCCTAGCACCCGCCAATACACAACAGAACCAAACCGCATGGCAAAGAAAGGCGACATACTATTGAGCGTACGTGCACCAGTAGGTGATATGAATATTGCCAATACCGATTGCTGTATCGGTCGAGGTTTAGCTGCATTAAACAGTAAAACTGGCTCTGATGGCTTTCTGTTTTACGTGATGAAGTATTTCAAACAGATTTTTGACCGTCGTAACTCAGAAGGAACAACCTTCGGTTCTATCACAAAAGATGGCTTGTACTCATTGACACTAGCATATCCAACACCGGACCTGCTCAAAAGGTATGATGGCGTAGTAACGAATTACAATAAAATGATTTTTGAGAGGAGCCTTGAAAACCGAGAGCTAACAAGCTTAAGAGACTGGCTCTTACCAATGCTAATGAACTGCCAAGTCACCGTTAGATAAACAAACTAAGTAATCCAAGGAAGGAATTATGGAAATTAAGGTAACTAACTGTAATAACATTGCGTCGGCACAACTTACTATCGAAGAGGGCCCGCTCTGGCAGGATAGTTGTCACTACTTA
>NZ_RZUF01000017.1 GCF_004005375.1 Rheinheimera sediminis
TGAAGTAGGTGGTTTAGGGCCGAAAATAAAAGTGGGGTCTGAACACATTAGTTACGCCTAACCAATGTGTTCAGACCCCATTTTCAAGCTATTAATTACGGATCAGATAGTCAAAAGCACCTAAAGCCGCTGTTGCACCACTGCCCATCGCAATAATGATTTGCTTGAACGGTGTATTAGTGGCGTCACCTGCAGCAAACACGCCTTTTAATGACGTCTGGCCGTGGCTGTCGACGATAATTTCGCCACGAGGCGTTAATTCCACTGCACCACGTAACCATTCGGTATTTGGCACTAAACCAATTTGTACAAAGATACCGGCCAGTTCCACAGTTTTGCTTTCACCGTTGGTACGGTCTGTGTATTGTAAGCCAACCACTCTCTGACCATCGCCCAGCACTTCTGTAGTTTGAGCTTGGGTGATAATAGTGATGTTGCCCATAGACTCAGCTTTTTTGATAAGCACTGCATCTGCACGCAGTTTGCTGTCAAATTCCAGCACTGTCACATGCTGCACTATGCCAGCTAAGTCGATAGCAGCTTCAATACCAGAATTACCACCACCTATGACTGCAACTTTTTTGCCTTTAAATAAAGGACCATCACAGTGCGGACAATAGGCCACGCCTTTACCACGGTATTCTTTTTCACCTGGCACATTCATCTCTCTCCAGCGCGCACCGGGGGATAGAACTATGCTTTTACTTTTCAGCACGGCGCCATTTTCAAGCGTGATTTCAAACAATTCATCTTTGCCCAGCTTCACTGCTTTTTGGCTATTCATAATGTCCACTTCGTAATGACGAACGTGAGACTCTAAATTAGCCACCAGTTTTGGACCTTCAGTTTCTTTGACAGAAATAAAGTTCTCAATACCTACAGTGTCCGCCACCTGGCCACCAAAACGCTCGGCAACAATACCAGTGTTCAGGCCTTTACGGGCGGCATAAATAGCAGCTGCAGAACCAGCAGGACCACCACCCACAATCAGCATGTCGAAGTTGTCTTTGGTCTTCAGAGCTTCAGCCTGACGAGCCGCAGCACCGCTGTCGACTTTGTTCAGAATATTGGTCAGGGTAATAGCGCCCTGAGAGAACTGCTGACCATTTAAATACACTGTTGGTACAGCCATGATATTGCGTTTGCTGACTTCATCAGGGAACACAGCACCGTCAATCATGGTGGTTTTAATATTTGGATTCACTGCCGCCATTAAATTCAGCGCCTGCACTACTTCAGGACAGGTCTGGCAGCTTAACGACACAAAGACTTCAAAGTTAAATTCACCCTGCAGTGCAGCAATTTGCTCCAGTACAGCAGCTTCTTCTTTAATGGTGTGGCCACCAGAATGCAATAATGCCAGCACCAATGAAGTGAACTCGTGGCCCATAGGCACACCAGCAAAACGAATTTGAGTGTTCTTCGCAGTAGAGCGCACCAGCATAGATGGCTTTAATACTGCCGGGTCTGTCTCATCTTTTAAATGGATCAGCGAACTTAAACTGGCGATATCTTCGGCCAGACTTTTTAACTCGGCTGCTTTATCGCTGCCGTCTAACGCAACTACCAGCTCCACCGGGCTTTTCAGGTTTTGCAAATAGGTTTTTAATTGGTTCTTTAAGTTGGTATCTAACATATTTGGCCCCTTTCTTATTGCCACAGTCACGGCCACCTTCAGGTGGATTGCCACTGCCCTTTTGGACAAAGCTTCGCCGTACCAGTATGTTCTGGTGAGCAAAACTCACAAATTTCGGAATTAAAGGGGCTGAGAACTCAGCCCCACACAGTCTTAATCAGACTTAGATTTTACCAACCAGGTCTAAAGATGGAGCTAAAGTCGCTTCACCTGGAGTCCATTTAGCTGGACATACTTCACCGTCGTGGTTTGCAACGTATTGTGCAGCCTGAACTTTACGGAACAGTTCTGCAGCGCTACGGCCGATACCTAAGTCGTGAATTTCAGCAACTTTGATTTCGCCTTGTGGGTTGATGACGAAAGTACCACGTAAAGCTAAACCTTCTTCCTCGATCATCACACCGAAGTTACGAGTGATAGTGCCTGTTGGGTCACCGATCATTGGGTAGTTGATTTTCTTGATAGTTTCAGAAGCATCGTGCCACGCTTTGTGAGTGAAATGCGTGTCAGTAGATACTGAGTAAACTTCAACACCGATTTCCTGGAACTTAGGGTAGAAATCAGCCAGGTCGCCTAATTCAGTTGGGCAAACAAACGTGAAATCAGCTGGGTAGAACACTACTACTGACCATTTTCCTAACAGGTCCTGTTCAGTCACTGGAACAAATTTACCGTGATGGAAGGCAGTCGCTTTAAATGGCTTGATGGTGCTGTTGATAATTGAAGACATTGTCTTACTCCATGTTGGTTGGTTATTAAAAATGAACTCGCTTCGATGGAACAAAGAATAGCTGTTCCGAACGATTTGAGATAACGAATTAAATCTATAAAGCTAATCTGTTTTTGTGATTGAAAAACTCAGCTTCTTATCTGTTTTTCCACTTTATTTTACAGTGCTACTATGACATAAGCATAAAAGCTCAGTGCTTACTGCATCTGTAGCGCTATCCTTCTTTGTCTGTTCACACCACAAAAAGTGCAAACAATGACTATGCTCAATGACTTAGAATTAAAATGGGGGCATAAATTGAAACTTCAAGCAGCTAAAGCCCTGACTGGCCGTGTTTTTTATTGCTGGCTCCTACTGCGATTGCAGAGAATCCGCCTCTGTACCCTGACCAGCAAGCCAATGGCGTGACGAGCTTTTCCGACGGGGCCCAAAAACCAGCCTTATCGACTGGTGAGGTTTGATTGTTTCGCCTGCAAAGTGCAAAGCACAGTGGATTGGTACAATACCCCACTGTACTTAGACGACTATCCGCCTGAAATAGCGGCAGCGGCTTTGGATCATCAGTTAGCTCCTGCCCTGTTACGAGCTATGATTCATGCCGAATCTGCTTTTAATCCCAAAGCTTTGTCCAAAACCTGTGCCGCAGGTTTAATCCAGTTCATGCCCGCTACTGCCACTGAAGTGGCAGTGAAAAAGATCTGGCATCAACAACAGAATATCTAGGGCGGAGCTTCTTATCTGGCTTTTTTACCGAAACCTTATAAAGCCAATATCAAACTGGCCAGCGCAGCCTATAACGCAGGGCCAGTTGCTATGGATAAACACCAGCGCATGCCACCTTATGCTGAAACTAAAACCTATGTAGAGCGGGTTCAGTTACTCTGGTTTCGCTAGCAGCAAGCCAGCCAGACTGAAACATTTAAAGATAAAGGGTAACAATTTATAAGTTATTGTTTTTAAAAGGCTTTAACACCTACCTTTCCTTTGCAATTGCTCAGCACAACAGGCAGACTAACAAGACTTTCAAGGAATTGTTTTAAGGACCTGTTATGAAAAAATTGATTGCTGTCTGTATTCCCATCTTATTGCTCAGTGGCTGTGTGATCCACGTAGGTCATAGTTCTGCAACAGAAAATCTGCAACACGAACAACGCCAGTTGCAGTTAAGCGCTGCAGGTTTAAGCGAGTTAAAAGCTGAAACTGAAGCTGGCGACCTGAAAATTGTCGGTGTCAAAGGGGCCAGTCAGATCGAAGTGACCGCCGATATTTATTCCAGCGAAGCCAGACCTTTTACCTTATTACTGGAAAAACAAGGCTCTGCTGCTGTACTGAAGGCTGTCGGTAGCTCTTGTATCGGTATTTGCACTGGTTCCTCAGCTTATGCTGATCTGGTCGTGACAATGCCAGCTGAACTTGCTTTGGCGCTGGAAGACGGTTCAGGTGATATCAGTATTGAAGGCTTAAGCTCTGATCTGGTGATTGAAGATGGCTCGGGCAATTTAACAGTGCAAGGTGGCCGTCATCTGGTACTGGAAGATGGTTCAGGCAATGTCAGCCTGACTCAGCTCAGCGGCAATCTGACTGTCGAAGATGGCTCAGGTGATTTGTTTATTCAGCAGGTTGCAGGCGCTGTAATGGTGGAAGATGGTTCTGGCGATATAGATATTCAGCAAGTCAAAGGTATGGTGACTATCAGTGATGGTTCAGGTGATATCCTGGTGCAACAAGCAGGTGGTTTTACTTTACTCGAGGATGGTTCAGGTGAGCTGAAGATTGATCAGATCAAGGGCCCAGTCAGTTTAAGTAAAGACTAATACATACAGGCATCGACACTAGCAGGTCAGAGTTTAACTCTGACCTTTGTCCACGCCAGTCCGCAGTTGCCTTAGCTGTTTATCATGTAAACTTTTCAGCATAAACCAGCCAAGCAAAGCCCCCATTAAAGCCCAAAGCATATCGGACTGAGTATCCCAGACATAACCCTGGGTGCCCAAAAAGGCTTCGGCTTCTTCACCTGAAGCTAAGGCGACCCACCATTCGATCAGCTCGTAAAAAGCACTGAAGGCTAAACAAAAACAAATACTAAAAAAACATTGCCAGCTTTGACCAAAAATTAATCCTCTACGCAGAATAATTTCGCGGCAAATCATCACGGGAATAAAACCCTGAGCTAAATGCCCGACTTTATCGTAATTATTCCGCTCACCGCCCGTCCAGTCACGGATCCAGTCAAATAAGGGCACTTCGGCATAAGTGTAATGGCCACCGACCATCAAAATCACTGAATGCAGCAAAATTAAACCATAAAGCAAAGGGGTTAATGGAAAACGGCTTTTAGTGACCGCCAGCACAATCAGGCCAATCAAGGCCGGTAAAACCTCCAGCAACCAGGTGAACTGGTCTTTTGGCTCTATGCCAGACCAAATCAGTACGACAAAAAATACTGCTAACCACACACCTTGTTTCATACTGACTCCGTCCTTGACCTATGAATACTATAAAAATAATAAAGTAACAAAAAAACAAGCCTGAATTAAGTTCAGGCTTGTCTTGCATTCAAGGCTTAAAATAAAGCGGCAAACTTCTGTTGCAGTGCGGGCTTTAACGCAAATGTAATCAGTTTAGCGGCTTGATCCAAATAAACTTTTTGCTGTTCTGTCCATACCATCACTTCACCCACATTTTCACAGCAAAACACTCCAACTAACTGGCCGCTGTAACGGATCCCAACATCCAGCAACGAATAAATATCATTGGGTTCAAAATATGCTTCAGTAAAACAGCTGGTTGCGCTATGTTCCATAGCATAAGCTGCATCAATACCACCATCGTTTCGCATTGCTTCAAAGTAGGCTGAAAAGTCATCTTCGTGCAGCGCAATACCTTGATAATGGGTATCCGAATTACGATCATACAGGTCTAAAGCTATTATTTCACTGAGTAAACTGTCGGAGTACAACCACAAACTGGCTCTACTACATCCCAAGGCTGCAGTGATAGTTTCGGTGAGTTGCTGATAAAACTGACTTTCAGAAATTTGTTGATCTTTATATGCTTTCACCAGTAGCAATAAGGCTGATTGATCAGGCATAAAACACTCCCGTTTAGATAAGAACACAGCTTTTGGGTCAAGACGCTCACTACAATGACTCTATAGCGATACAGCTCCAGCATAGCCCTGCTCCACTCTTGCTGCGAGTGACAAACCAGAAAATTTATTCACTCAGGTCAGCTTCATACCTGGTGAGGGATTCAAATGAAAAGCAATATCGCCGCTACCCGTGCTTTTTTAGCTGTCTTATAGGCTTGAGTTTTAATTTGTTAACAGGGCCTTACCTGCCCCACAAAAACAACGGCCTGGCAGCGAATTGCCCTCATTGCGCTAACTGAATACAGTGTATTTGTCTTTACCTACTGCTGTTGGCGATACCATTCACCTAAAATCAGGCTGGCAGCCACGCTGACGTTTAACGACTCCACTTTGCCAGTGCCTGGAATTTGTAAGGCGATATCAGCAGATTTAGCCACAGACTGAGAGACACCAAACATCTCTTCACCAAAAACTATCACGACTTTGGCAGGTAACTGGCTGCTGTACAGCGATACGCCACCATGGCTTGAGGTAGTTACCAGCGTATAACCGGCTTGTTTACATAGCTGCAATGCCAGCGGCAGGTTGTCACAACTTAAACCTTCGACAAACTCTACACCACCTTCAGCAGTGCGCGCTGCAGCGCCGTGCGCCAGTAAATCAGGGTCTTTCATCACAATGCCACTGATACCAAAGTGAGCGCAGCTACGGGCTATAGCACCTAAATTGTGTGGATTACCTACACCATCTAATGCCAGCAAACAATCCTGTTTTTTGCGACCATTTTGGGTTAAATAAGTCGCCAGCGATAGCACGGGCTTACGTTTCACCAACAACACCACACCACCGTGATGCTGGCTGCCTGCTACTTTCTCAAGCTCGGCTTCAGACACTACATGATAGGCTTTTTTATTGGCCGCTAAATACTTCATCAGATCTGCAAACTTAGGCGCCATCTGCTCGCTTAGATACAAACGCACCAAAGCTTCAGGACGTTGCAAGAAGGCCACACGGCAAGCATTTTCACCATAAATTTTGGCTTCTTCCTGCCGATTTTGTTTTAACACTTTGGCAGACACAGCTTTAGGCTGAACAGATTTTGTTTCTGGTTTTTTGGCTACAGCTGCGTTGGTTTTAGTCCATGGTTTCTGTAGTTCTGAACCTGATTGAGTTTTTTTATGCTGAGGTGCTGAAGTTTTACGATTCAAGGGAGATCCTGTACGGGCGCTGTCGCTAATGGTCAGGATTTTAACACTGCACCAGCCAGAACCCCAAGCAACTTATGACTTACCGCGATACACAGAATACTTGCCTTTCTGCTCTGGCGCAGTATGCTGGCGCCTTATGCCGCTATTGCTGCGAAAAACACTGAAACATTACCGTTAAAAGAGTCTTCTTATGCTGAGTTATCGTCATAGTTATCATGCAGGCAATCACGCCGATGTGATTAAACATCTGGTACAGGTGTGTATCCTGAATTACCTAAAACGCAAAGATAAGCCTTTTTGCTATCACGATACTCATGCAGGTGCTGGTTTATACAGCTTGCATAGTGAACAAGCACAAAAAACTGCGGAATACCAAACAGGTATAGACAAACTCTGGAACTACCAGGGTAGCAATACTGATATCCAAGCTTATGTCGATACCATCAAATTGGTAAACGATAGCGACGATTTAGCTTTTTACCCGGGTTCACCCAAAATTGCTGATTTATTATGTCGCGCTACCGACACCATTCAGGCCACCGAATTACACCCAAGCGATCATCCTATTCTGGCCAGTCAGTTTCAGCGTCGCCGCCACAGCCGTATTGAAAAAATGGACGCCTGGGCTGGCTTGCGCGCTATGTTACCGCCTTTATCCAAACGTGGCTTAGTGCTGATTGACCCGCCTTATGAATTAAAAACTGAATATCAGGATCTGATCAAAGGCCTGCAACAAGCTTACCAGCGTTTTCCACAAGGCACTTATGCTATTTGGTATCCGGTGATAGAACGCCAGGCGGTTGAGAGCTTTGTTGAAGCTATTGTCGATACACAAATTCGTAACCAGCTGCGGATAGAATATTGCCCGCAACCAGATACTGAAGGTTTTGGCATGACAGGCAGCGGCATGCTAGTGATTAACCCGCCTTTTACGCTAAAACAAGATATGCAAAGCTGTTTAAAAGAGCTGGCACCATTGCTTTCACAAAGCCCGCTCGCCCACTGGCAAGTCACTCAACTTGTCGATGAATAAGGAAGTACCCTATGCGTAATCTAGTCTTAGCTTTGGCGTTGTTTTGCAGCCCGGTCTTTGCTTTTGGTGAATTAGGCCATCAGATGGTCTGTTCCATGGCCTATCAATTATTAAGCCCGGTCAGCCAGCACAAAGTGCAGCAACTGATGCAATTGCACGAACAGAAAGATTTTACCCAAGCTTGTTCCTGGCCGGATCAGGTGCGCTCACTGCCAGAGTATCAGCACACCAAAGTCTGGCATTACGTCAATATCAAACGTTCTGACACTAAGTTAACCATGCAGCACTGCCCCGCTGAAGGTTGTGTGTTATCCGCTATTGAGCAAGAGCGGAAAAAGCTGACGCCATTTGCACCATCAAAAACCCAGTTAGAAGCTCTGCTTTTTGTCGGACACTTTATAGGTGATTTGCACCAGCCTTTGCATGCGGGTTATGCCGATGATTTAGGTGGCAACAGAACTGCAGTGTATTTCGCAGGTGAGCCGTCGAATTTACATGGCGTCTGGGACAGCCGTATTCTGGAGGCCGCCTCTTATCAGGATGATGCGAAGCAGCAGGCTTTGTATCAGGCACTCAAAGCCAAACAGCAGCAATGGCAAAGCGTCAGTGTGCTGGACTGGGCAAACGAGTCGGTGTTGCTGGTGAAACTGATTTATCAGGGCTACAAACCAGGTATGTTAATAGACGAAAATTACCAGCAACAGCACTTGCCTCAGCTGGAACAAAGGTTGCAGCAAGCTGCTGTGCGTTTAGCTTTAGTACTGGAGCACAGCTTTAACCCGCAGGCCAGTGCAGATCAGCCCTAGTTAAAATTGTCCAGCACAAAGGTTTTGAATTTGCTCAACTTTAACTGGCTAAGCAAACAGGTCAGTTGTTCTTGATGTCTTGCGTTCTGCGGTTCAGCCAGATAAGCCTTATAGTACATTTGAGCCGCAGCACGTAATTCATTTTCTCTTTCATGCCGAAAGCCCATTTCGGCATAAACTTGTCCTCGCTCCGACACTCGGTATATAGAGTGAAAGGCCTGCTGATAGACGCAACCTGCATAGACTTTATGTATGCTATGAGCAAGAAGATTCAAGGCTTTATGTGCAAGATACATAAGATCAAAAGCCGCATTCATTTTGCCAAGCCTTGCCATCAGGGCTGCACCTTGACATTGACTGGCAACAGACATCTGCATAGAGGATAAATGTTGTTTTTGTTTTTCCAGGAAAGCAATAGCTGCGTCTTTCCCCTCCATCAGGCCAATTACACTGCCTTGCAACCATAGGATGTCAACAGCAAACTGACTGGCTTCTTTATCTGCAATCAACTGACGGAAACTGTGTTGCAGCATGGTCTGATACTGAGCAACAGGCTGCTCAGATGTCGGCTGGGCTATTAAAAACACCAGTAGCTTACACAAGCTTAGGGTCAGTACACAAAACTGATAACCACTGCCAGAAAGACGTCTTTTGCGCTCAATCAGTTCAATCGCCTGCTCTGCCTTACCTGAAACCATCATCACCTGTTTTACCAATTGAACAATTTGAGTCGACATAGTTGCAGCCGGAAACTTACTGGCTACATCAAGAGCGCTGGCGTAATCTTCGTTTTCAAGCGCTAAATAGACTTGCCAGACTTCTTTTCTTTCCTGATAACACAGCACCTCACCAGAAGAATCTGCCAGAAAATTAAAGCAGGCATCCAAATCGCCTTGTTCGTAATCCAGCAAAAACTGTAACCACAAAGCCCAGCCCTGCTGCTTGCTGCAAGCAGCTTTAATCAAAGCAGAAGCCGCTTCACAAATACCAAGCTCGAGCAAAAGTTGGGTTTTTAACTGCAACACCGCAAGGGGGGTATCAGCACCCGCTTTTTGTTGCAATTCACCGAGCAACTTAAACGCATCCACATAACGGCGTTTGTGCACCAGAGGCAGCAGTGGATCCATAAAAGGTTGTAAACGAACATGTAGTTTTAACTGTTCGTCGATATGAAACTTGTTGCAGGGCCTGTCGAGAAAATCGACCTGATGAAAAGGATAATCTACAGCATATTTTTGTCGTTCAGAAGCAGAGGAGAGCACAACTAAACGACACAAAGGGCTAACGAAATTTTTTTGCAACAACAGCTCAATCAAATCAGCACCGGACAGTGAAGTTTCAACATCGTAGTCGAGAAAAATCACGTCATAAGCTGCAGAGCTCTCGCCACAGAGCAAGGACTGGGCTGTTCGGCCTAACTCGATTTTTTTAATGCCAAGACCTGTCAGTATTTGCTTTAACTGATGACCAGACGCAGCATCAGCCTCAATCACTAATACATTGAGATCAAAAAATTTACTAAAATCAAACCGGGTCAGACTCAAGCCTTTACCTCATGTTCTGAACATTCAATACCCTGCTGGCAATACCTACTGAGTGTAGGCCTAAGCTGACAGAGCGCAAAAAGAAAATGCAGAAAAACAGTATAGAATCTGAGGCTTGGCTGATGTTTTACTCTGTTCTAGTCCTGTCCGCGCCAACGGGCATGACATAAAGTTTCAAATTTTTCTTTGGATAATAAAATTCTTGCAAGCACAATTTCAGCAACGCCATTGACTTCAGCCAGACCAATACGAGCTTCGACATGGAGCTCAGGGTCAATATCCATGGCGATCATATCCACCCAATCATCGATGGCAGGCACCAGGTCAACATAAGCTGAAGCCGACGCATATTGTTGATATATTGCATAATCTTCAACTGATAAATTCTCTTCTGCCAGCTCTTCAAAAATAGCAAAAGCGTGATCACACAGCTCATCCAAAGACCAGAGTTCCAGTTCTGCACCAGACATTTTTCTCTCCACCAAGATAAAATAAAAATCGCAGTATACCAACAGCCATACTCAACTGCCCAGCAACTCAAGGACAAAAGGCCAATAATTGCTGGCTTCCACTACATCGGATCGGTAGCATAGCGCCAGTTTTTCCTCTGCCGGAACCACCTATCATGAAACAAAGCTTAGGCTTAATAAGTCTGTTAGTGGCTGACTACGACGAAGCGATAGAGTTTTATACGCAAAAACTGGGGTTTGAGTTACTAGAAGACAGCCCACAAGGTGACAAAAGATGGGTGGTTGTGCGACCTAAAGGCGCGTCAGAAGCAGCGATTTTACTGGCCAAAGCCAGTAATGAACAACAAAAGCAACAGATTGGCAATCAGTGTGGTGGCCGGGTTTTTCTGTTTTTAAACACAGACAATTTCTGGCGCGATCACAATATGATGCAACAACAAGGAGTTAAGTTTCTCGAATCTCCACGCGAAGAAACTTATGGTACTGTGGCCGTGTTTGAAGATTTGTACGGTACCCGCTGGGATTTGTTGCAACTGAATTAACTGAGCTTTTATCAGGGTGTGTTGAGGTTTCAGAGTTTTTTTGCAGCAGCTGGCCGGTTTTTATGCAAGACAGCGCGAGTGCAATCTAGCTATTCTGCAAAAACGAGGGCTAACACAGCAGAAAGGCAAGCCAGACGCCATCCTGAACTTTGTTGCCTAATGGATGTAGGTAAGAGGCACGGGCAGGAGCGGAAGCCTCACTCGACACTCATTATCCCGAGGTCAGGTTAACTAACCTTCGTTTCGCGATCAAAGCACCGCCAGAACGAACAAAATCTAATCTCAAAACGTCAACACAGCCTAAAACCGGAGTTGTTATGTACCGCTGCCCACTTTGCCAACAGAGCCTGACTCAACACCACAATAGCTTTGCCTGCGTTCAGGGCCACAGCTTTGATCTGGCCAAAGAGGGTTATTTGCATTTATTGCCAGTGCAGCAAAAAAACTCCAAAGTACCGGGCGATTCTGCATTGATGATGCAATGCCGCCGTGATTTCTTAAATGCCGGTTATTACCAATTGCTGTCCGATGCAGTGAACCAAAGTTTCGCCTCTGTGCTTTCTAAACAGCCTGTAGTGCTCGATTTAGGCTGCGGTGAAGGGTATTACAGCAACAGGTTGATGCACGCTTTGGCAGATAAAGAAGCCTCTCTGTATGGTGTGGATATAGCCAAAACCGCCATTAAAAAGGCTGCCAAAACTTACCCTGCGATTCACTTTTGTGTCGCCAGCGCCTGGCATCTGCCTTTTGCCGATCAAAGTTTTGATACTGCTTTGAAACTATGTGCTCCTTGTGAGCCAAAGGAATTGGCGCGGGTGTTAAAAGCTAACGCTTTGCTACTCACTGTGACCCCGGCTCCAGAGCATTTAGTCGAGATCAAACAACAAGTTTATAGCTCAGTGCGCCTGCACAGTGAACAGATTGAAACTATCCCAGGATTTATCCACCAGCAAAGGCAGGAACTAAAGTATCAACTCACTGATTTGCCCTCTGACATGGTACTGAACCTGCTGGAAATGACGCCCTTAGCTTGGAAATTTAAACCTGAACAAAAACAAGAATTTGCGCAAAGCTCGCCTCAAATTAGCCTAAACTTTTATTTAGATTTATATCGAAAACTCGATGTAAAGATGGAATAACAACAGAGCTCAAAATCTCTTGCGCTTTTTAATCCGTTAAATCGATAGAGTCGATTGAATTAAAACCTTAGATACCCTCTGTATTTCTGTTTAAGCTAAACAGAGTTTAAGGGGTTAAGCGCAAGCGGTTTGATTCATCTCCCAAAACCGCACTCTTTAGCCCGGCTATTCAGCCGGGCATTTTTTATCTCTGGAGCACTGACTATATCGCCCTGAGGATTTCAGCTTTCTGGCGAAATGACCTTAGATCAGCACCTCACCTTGCCCAAGCTTGGTCTTAGCAAAAGATCTGATCCTTGGTAAAAGGTCGTCGAATAATCAACCTGAACCCGTGATACGCAGTGCCACTGAATAGACATCTTTTAACGCCTCTCTGCGTTGCACTGTCTAACCATAGCTTGCTATGACCCAGACCTACGACAAAGCACCTTGAGCTCCACAAAAATCTGTGCATTCGGTCAGCAATGACTTTGTTTGCTTGACGTAATATTTTTACTTCCTTGATTTAATTGGTTAAATCGATACAAGTAGACACTCATTATCCCGAGTTCAGGTTGATCAGTTCTGAATAGTGGTCACTCTGTTCCACAAATTCTGATTTTTACTGTAGGAAAAGTACTCGTCGGGGAACCAGCATTTAGGGATCAGGTCCATATTTTTTCGTTCTTCAAAATTGGAAACCAGCTTACTCAGAATTTCCAATAAACGTTCTTCGCTCATTTTTTCCAGCTTTTTTCTGGCCGCTGGAAAATGAAGGTTATTGTCGACGCTGATCACCACATTAGTGCCAGCATGACTAAACGCCATATTCCGGGTAACAACCCGACAGACAGGTACATCAGGGGCTGGTGGATATAAAGATACGACCAGAGCATACTCATATCTGTCTAAATCACGTTTATCTGAGTCTTTTGGGATATAAGTCACGCCGTAGCCTTGCGGAAACAAGCCGGTAATTTTAATCAGCGCATCCACAGCAGCTTTATGGTAATAACCACGCTCTACTCCACTTTGTAGCACCAGAGCTGCTTTAGGTAAAGATTCATAGCTGTGATTGGACTTGGTGGACAATACCACTGAAGTATAAATTTGCGGTATTTTTAGCAGGTTACCAACGCCACCTTCGGGTTTAATGGCGTTTTTAAGCAAGGTATAGACAAAATTCAATTTGTCTTGTTCGTTCTGATTAAACAGCTCTCGTTCTTCTTTTGAATTTCCCACGTAGCGATCACAAGACAGGCCCTTGGTGACATAGTTCAGGGTCTCCTGATAGTTGATTTTCAGCAGCGCAACGCGGTTTTCCTCGTCCAGTACACGAAACTCATCCTGCTCACCCTCAGCGCCTTTTAGGATAGCCAAAGCATCAGGGTGATAAGTCCCTATGTCTTGTAACAGAGCTGCCATGAGTAACGGTAACTGCACATCGTCTCGAAAAGGTGCATAGTCAGATTTGTAAGCAGCTGCTGAGTCAGCATCCTGCATTTCTTTGGCAGCGCGCATTTTGGCAATAACGTAGTTATTGTTTAGTTCGTTGTCCAACAACAAGCGATCGAGTAAACGCAGGCTCAAGATACCTTTGTACAGATGCTTAAACTTTTGATTAACGGACGCGACATATTTACCATTGCTCGGCGCTAACAGTTGAATGGTGCCCAAAAACTTCGAGGACATTTGTACTGTCTCTTCAAAACTTTCGCCTTCAGTTAACTGCAATACTGTCAAACAAACAGCTTTTAGGGACCTGTAGCGTTCAACTCTGCGGTCATCCAGCATGCGGATATAAAGTTTGAGCCCTGATTGAGCTTCAGCTAACTGTTTTTGCTCACGAGATGATAACTCCTGCTTTTGCTCAAGTCCGCGAACCTGAAGCTGCAGCTTCAGCAGCTTTTCTTCTTGCAGCTTGGCATGACGAAAGTAATCTGTGGCTACTTCATAGACTGAATCGTTCAATGCCGTGGCATCATGGACTTTGCTCAGCACAGTTTTGACGGTTTTACTGTACGAAGACTGACTTATGCTTCCCATCGACATAACGCACATCTGTCCTTTTTTGCCGGCTATTTTGTTATGAGCTTTGAAGTATAGCAGCCACTGAGTTCCTTTCTTAGTCTGCCAACATCGGTACTTGCCACTCTTGTTCAGGATCAATCTCGAGCTGCCATTCCTCTTGCATCTGCGCAGCAATTTTTTTCTTGTTCTGTGGTTTAACCGCAAGCAAATTTGACCAGAACCAGGTAGATAAGTCTCCGACCAAATTGGTTTCAGCATTAATCAGTACCACCAAACCCACACCTTTGTCTTTGGAGTAGGCCATTTCAGTGCGGTAACCTTTAACCCAACCTCCGTGATAATAAACATCATTGCCACCGAAGTTAAAGATGCGCACCCCCAATCCATAATGCGAAGTTGTGACGTACTGACCCCAGGTACGCCCACCTAAATCATCTGCGACCTTGACTCTTTTATTGCGCACATCCTGCAACATAGCTGGACTTAGTACCGAGGGATAATGACCTAATTGCGCTATCAGCCATTGGCTCATATCCATCACGCTGGCATTGACACCAGCGGCTGGACTGACCCTGTAATAACTGGGATTCACCTTCGCTTCTGCCCAACCTCTTTTCGCCCGGACATGCGGCATAGCGCGATTTTTAGACGCTAAAAACGCGGAATAACCCACGGAGGCTGTTGGCATTTTTAATGGTTTAAATAGTTTTTGCTCCATCAGGCTTTCAAAGCTGTTGCCTGTGGTTTTTTCCATAACAGGGCGGATCAGGCTGAACAAAACATTCTGATAACCATAACATTTACCAGGTGCACAACGGGGATTCAAATAGCGGAACTTAGGCAAAATTTGCGCCGGAGTTTGATTGGCTTCAATTAAATCATCATAGGTATTTGGCACCAAGCCTGCACTTTGCGACAACAAATGCTCTACCTTCAAAGCGCCAGTATGCCTTGGGCTTTTGAAAGAAAAAGCGGGCACATAACGAGTAACCGTATCATCCCATTTAAAATGCCCCTGGTGCACCAGTAAAGAAGACAACTGACCAGTAAAGGTTTTGGATACAGACGCCAGTCGAAACACTGTATAAGCGTCTATTTTTGATTTAGTGCCAACATTCCGAACCCCATAGGTACCCACTTTGACGACTTTGTTGTCTTTGACAATAGCGTAGGCTGCGCCAGGTATATGGTTCTTTTTTAATGTTTGACGAAAATGCCTGTCAAAATTGGTAGCTAGTTTATCAACATCCGCTGCCAGTAACTGGGGGGAAAAGACGAAGAAGGCGCCCACCAGTAATTGGATTAATTTCAATGTATCAGTCCTCAGACAAAGGAGTACCCTTTGTTATAGCGCTAGTATGGGAACGCAAGCTATGATAAGTCGCGAGCATCGAGGGTATCAGCTCTGTGATTAAATATTCTTTATGGCTTTGACTGACCTGTTGCAAAGACCATTCCCCACTGAGATAGGGCTGCAAAGCTGGTCCAGCAGTATAACACCAAGCGTCCAGCCATAACCCCAGAGACTGAACTCTCACTTTTTGCCGCAGATATAAACCTGAGTCCAGCTCCTCAAAAAAATCCAGCAGTGCAAGATCTTCAGCTAACACCTCTAACAGCAGCTGTCCATGCTGGAGATCGCCAACAGAATGAGCCAAAGCTGGTACTGGCGTCTCTCCGGGTTGCTGGCTTAACCCATATCTTTTGTAGTCAACAAGGCTGGCCGGCTGCATCACATAGTTTTTACCTGTAATAGCAAACACTACTTCGGGTAGCATCAACAAACCATAGACGAAAACTGCATCACCCTCAGGTTTCATATCGCTTTCCCCTCCAGTTGCCTCAAAGTTAAAAACAAACGCAAATCAAATTCCAGTTGATGATACTGGGGTTCCATATGCAGACACAATTGATAAAAGGCTTTGTTGTGATCTTTTTCGCGCAAATGCGCTAACTCATGCACAACCACCATTTTTAACAGCGCAAATGGCAGCTGTTTAAACAAAGCAGAAATTCTGATCTCTTGTTTAGCTTTCAGTTTACCGCCTTGCACCCTGCTGACAAAACTATGCAAACCCAAGCTGTTGTCCAGGTGAATTTTTCCATCAAAACACACTTTGCTGACCGGAGGACTGGATTTTACAAAACGCTGCTTTAGTTCTTGCGTAAACTGATACAGACTTTTGTCATTCTGAATATCATGCGACATCTCTGGATAACGACTTGCCAGAACTTCTGCCAGACGGCCCTGAGTAATCAGGGACTGCACTTGCAACAGCACAGCTTCGGGGTAAGAGGTCAAAAATTTTAACAGGGGTTCCACTAAGCATCATCCGGCATAAAAATGACGCTTAGTGTATAAAAATAACTGCTGCGATGTGAATGTTTTCTTTAGCTACCGCAATGCAAAGGGGCTTTGCCTGAAATGACCGCCAGAATTTGGCCCTGCTGACCTGTTTTAAGTTCAACCCACTGTCCGCTTCGCCACTGCAGGTCCTGCTGTAACTCCGACGCCAATAGCTGATCAATTTTAACCAGCAGTTGATCACAGACTTCAACTTGCCAGTGTTGGCCGCTAAAACTGAGTTGCCCCACCAGACTGTTACTTTGCTCAAGCTGGTCACGGGCTTGCTGGTAATGTTGGTATCGCTGCTGATAAGTGGTTTGCCGTGATGCAGTATCCGCTTTAGCTAAAGTATGTAATTGCACCTGATGATAGCTTGCATCCGACTGCACCAGAATTTGGTAGTACTCTGGTTGCCCCCAAAGTTGTTGCCCTAACCAAATAAGCGCCACAGAAGCGGCCAGCCCTTGTACAACAGACCAGTAAGATGTCCAGTTCGTTTTGGCTTGCTCGGATTTCAGCTGCAAGAGCTGCTGCCTCAGTTGAGCAGGCATGGGGTGTTCAGCTTTGCTTTGGCGATACAAGCGCTGTAGTTTTTCGTCCAGCTTATTCATCGTGCTCTCCACACTGTTTTACCAGAGCCTGTCGCGCATAACGCAGGCGGCTTTTGACCGTTTCAGGCTCTGCTGTGGTGATTTGGGCTATTTGCAGTACGCTGAATCCCTCCAGTTGTAGCAACAGAGCTTCGCGTTGCAATAACGGTAGTTGCATTAACAAATCCTGTAGCTTTGTTTCATTTTGTTGCTGCTCTACTAAATCAGCCGGGCTATATTCCTCTGTGGCTAAGTCTTCCTGGTTGTCGTAGCACCAGCGTTTTTGCTTTCTGAATTCGTCCAGCATTAAGTTACGGCCTATCGCAAACAACCAGGTTTTAAAACTGCTATGCCCGGCAAATTGTTGTTTTTGCTCCATCACTTTTAACCAGCTCTGCTGACTTAAGTCTGCCGCCAGCGCAGGATCGCTTTGTCTCAGTAGAAAATGATACAAATCATTGCCGTAGCATTGGATCAACTGAGTAAGATAAGCGGGCTTATCTGTTTGTACATAACTTTGCATCAACTGCTGTGGATCAGTCTCAGGCAGAGTCTGATCCCGATTGAACCAGGATAACAGCATCCCTTACTCCTCTTTCCGCCTTAGCCGCAACCAAGGGCTGTGGACCTGTTATATTTATGCTTTATCCAGACTAAAATCCAGCTGCACTTGCAAATTACGTTGCACCACAGCTTTCCCGTTGACCAGTTGAGGTTGATACTTCCAGGCTCGCAAGGCTTTGACAGCTTCCCGATCAAACAGACGTTTGGGTTCAGCATCCAGCACTTCAACATCAATTACAGCGCCAGTGGCATCTATTGAAAAACTCAACTTAACCCAACCTTCTATACCATTTTTTGCCGCTTCAACCGGATATCTGGGATCAATCCGAACTATGGCTGTAGCAGTTTTATCCATCAGGGTTACTTCTCTGGCTTCACCTAAATCCGGTGCAGGCATTACGGGATCTAAAGATAACTCAATGAAAGGGCCAGAATCTCCAGTGCTTTCAGGCGCCACAGTTGTAGGTCTTGTCACAGGTTTAACCGGCTCTGGCAAAACACGCACTATGGTAGTAGCAGCACGATCTTTTCTTGGTTCGTGCAGCTCGCTCTCTATCGTGACCATAGGTGGCTGTAGTGAGACTTTATCACTGCCTATAAGCTGCTGCATTAAGGCGAATAATAAAAAGGTGATCAGCAAAGCCGGTGCTGTAGCCAGCATCATCTTCTGTTTATCTGTGCTTGTTTCAAAGGCGTTCATCTGGTTTTCTCCTGTTGTTTTTCAGTTAGACGAAACAGCAAGGAAAAAGGGGTTAAGCCGTTATGAAAAAATTATGGCTGAACTGATAAACTTCGGACCCACTGAGTTCAATTAGAGTCTGGCTTCTTCAGTACATCTCGAAAAAACTCATTGCATCTGATTGAAGCGCGTGAAAGCACCTCACTGCAAAACTGCACATCTAATGGCTGACACAATAAATGTAGATGCAGGAGCAGGCCATCTACTGAGGGAAAGGCGCAAGTAGATGACCATCGCCGATATTGGCCTGGATTGATTACACTTTACGGAAACGTTCTACCAACTCATGCAATTGTTCAGAGGTATTCTGCAAATCTTTACCACTTTCGCTGACAGCAGTCCCCTGCTCCAGAGATTTGCTGGCTAAATCTGAAATACTAACAATTTGCTGATTAATATCTTCAGCTACATGGGCTTGTTCCTCCACTGCAGCAGCCATTTGTCCCGCCATAGCAGCAATACTGCTCACTGCAACACTGATCCCTGCCAATGCTTGTTCAGTTTGAGCCACCTGAGTCGCGCCTAACTCAGCGTCCTTACGACCATTTTCTGCGACCTGAACCGAAGCTTTAGCTTTGGTCGACAGTTGCTGGATAATGTCGTAAATCTCTTTGGTGGATGCCGTAGTGCGTGATGCTAACAACCTGACTTCGTCAGCAACCACAGCAAAGCCCCGGCCTTGCTCACCAGCTCGTGCCGCTTCAATAGCAGCGTTTAATGCGAGCAGGTTCGTTTGCTCTGCGATTTGCTCAATAATTTGAGCCGCCCCAACAATTTTGTTGGTTTGATCAGCCAGATCAGCAACTGACTGACTGATGTCATTCACAGTTTTTTGTAACTGTTGCATGGCACCACGAGTTTGACCTGCCACAGCGGAGCCAGAACGGGCTAAGGTATCAGCGTCTTCAGCTTTAGTGGCTGTGTCCTGAACGTGGGAAGACACTTCGGCAATAGTAGTGGTCATCTCGTTCATCGCAGTCGCCACTTGCTCAGTTTGCATTTGCTGTTTTCGAATACTGTCTGCTGCGTCGACTGACATGTGTCGCACTTTTTCAGACAACACAGCCACTTTAGTAGACGAATCTTCAATCCGGGTTAATACCGTATTTAAGTGTGCACTCTCAGCAAGCAATGCCACCTCCAATTGCCCTAATCTTCCTTGATGCTTTGCGTACGAAGCAACAGCCAAAGCGTCTGTAAAAGCGGTAGGCAATAAGCTAAGTAAGCTGTTGAGGGATTGTTTGTACCGAACAACTCCAACAACGTAGGCTAATACCGCCGTCAGAGCAAAGGCAACAGCGGCGACGCCAGAACCCAAAGTCCACCATAAAATGCTAGAAACCAGCACCGCCACCCAAGGTAAAATAGACCAACGCAAATCTGAAGCTACATCTGAGCCTGCATTGTGAGTATTTTTGCCGTCCTTAATAGCTTTATACAATTGCTCAGCGTGAGCAACCTGAGCGCGGGTAGGTACAGTACGAACCGACTCATACCCTACGATACGGCCATGTTCAGTGACAGGTGTCACATACGCATTAACCCAATAATGATCTCCATTTTTACACCGATTTTTTACCAACCCCATCCAGGGTTTACCTTGCTGTAAATAGTCCCACATGGTTTTAAATGCAGCTTCCGGCATATCAGGATGCCTGACAATATTGTGAGGTTTTCCTACTAACTCCTCTTTACTAAAACCACTGATCGAAACAAAGGCGTCGTTGCAATGCAAAATGGTACCTTTGATATCAGTAGAGGAAATCAACTGCTGTTCTTTCGGAAAAGTACGTTCTTTTTCGGTGACAGGTAGGTTGTTACGCATTAACTACACTCTCCTTAGTGGTGAACTACAGGACTCACTTCAACAACTGTAAAAAGACGATAGAGAAATGAAAATACTGGTAAAAACCTAGCAGCAGATCCGCGACTTAGAAAGGAAAGCTCAAAAAAACACTCAATATTACGAAGAAAAGACTGAAAAAGCCAAAACAGGCTCGCATGACAACACAAAATTTAACTTTTTAGTTATGCTTTAAGCACAAATGGAGATTTATTTTTACAGCCTGTTACTTTATGATTCGCCCCCCTAAGGAATTGATTGATAAAAGAATACCATGAACTATCTCACAGCCATCTGCTTTGCCACCACTTTGCTGGCTTCCGTCTCTGCACATGCTAACCTGAATCAGTTCAGCTATTTTAGTCTGTCTGCTGCTCAGCAAAGCTATGATGATGTGCGTTTTGCGAGCATGGAACAACAACAGCTGTTGCAGCCAGCAACATTAGAACAAAGTGACTCAGGCATAGGATTCAGAGTGGCTGCAGGTTTTCAGTTTAATAAATATCTGGCCCTGGAGCTTGGTGTGCTGAGCCCGGCAAAAGCCGATTTTTCGATTTACACTGAAGCGACTGAAACCACAGAGCGTACTACTCTGATTGCTGGCGAGTTAACAGCACTGGGCGCCGACAGCCGGCTTATTTTGTCTTATCCCTTTAATAATGACTGGTATGTTCGGGGCCAATTGGGATTGGTATGGCAAAGCGCTACGCAGGAACAACTCAGCACTCTTGATCCCTATGAAGTGCAGGAAACAAAAACTACAGCTACATCAACACTGCTGGCCGCAGGTTTTGGCTACAGCATCAACAGCAATATGTCACTTGCCTTTGATGTTGAATCTGGTGAACTGATGGATTTGGATCAACAAAGCTACAGCTTATCTTTGTTATTTCGTTTTAACTAAAAGGCTGCTGGGTCAGCACAGATTCAGCTCAGCAGATCCCGTCGCTGCAGCAGGGTTAACACCTCTGCATGATGGGTATGAGGAAACATATCAAACAGCTGTACTTTGAGCAGTTGGTATTCTGTTGTCAGCAAGGCTAAATCGCTGGCCAGCGTATCAGGATTGCAGCTGGAATAAATCAGCCATGCTGGTTGTAACGCCAACACTGAATTGCAAAGTTCCGACCCCAAGCCCCGACGTGGTGGATTCACCAGCAGCAGATCGGGTCTTTGTTCTGCCGCTTTGGCAAAAGCAGTGGCATCTAAAGCCTGAAATTTTACTTCAGTAAGTCCAAGTTCAGCGGCTGAACGTGTTGCACTGGCAATGGCTTTGGGCGCAATTTCAATACCAGTTAAAGCCCGAACCTGACCCTGTGTTGAACTGGCCAGATGCAAACCAAAACCACCTACTCCGCAAAATAAATCCCAAAGCTTATGGCCTGATAAGGGTTCTGCCCATTGTTTTGCTGTGGCATACAAAGCTGCAGCCACTGTGCTGTTGGTCTGGAAAAAGCTTTGTGGCGTCAAATAAAGCGGAATGCCGTTTAACTGCTCGCGCAACAAATCTGCTGAAGTTAGCACAATTTCTTCCGGCCCTTCCAGCACCGCCATATGCACGGGCTGAAGATTCACCGAACAGACCTCAAGTTCAGGCCATTGCTGCTGCAACCAGGTTAAATGTTTTTGGATTGAGGCCAGGCAGTTTTTCGAGCGCAGCACAAACCGCAGCATAAAACGGCCAGAATGCTGACTTTGACTGAGTAAAACAAGCTTCAGCTCGCCCTGTTTTTGCTCCAGTTGATAAGGGGTTAAACCAGCGCGTTGAATAAAGCGTTTAATCAGAGCAAAAGCCGGCTCAAAGGCTGGCGGATACAAAGGGCAAGCGGATAAATCGACAGGTTGTTGGCCGTTCAGAATGCCCAGCACAGGCTCTGCAGCTGTGCCAGACACCACCATTTTGGCTTTAGTGCGAAAGCCTTGTACGTCACTTGCTACTGCAGGCAGCAGTTCAGCTCCAGTAAAAGACGCCATCAAAAGCGCCAGTTTCTGTTGTTTTTGTGCTAATTGTTCAGCATAAGGCACAGCAAGCTGGCTACAGGAGCTACAACGTCCGGCTAAAAACTCAACACAATTCATCGTCTCTCAACTGTACTTAAAGGCCTGTAAGGATTAGCCGTCATTTTACGACGTTAAGCAAAGCCAAAGCCAGAAAAACTGCCTGTGGCAGCTACATCTGGCGAAACAAAGCCACAGCCTGCTGATAGTTATGCAACGCCAAAGCTGCATCATAACGCTCACCTTCATCACGCATAAAAGCATGCTGAGCATTGTATTCATACCAGCTGAAATGAACTTTGGCCTGGGTTAGTTGTTGATAGACGTTCTGCCGCCCTTCAGCAGACACATGAGGGTCTTGTTTGCCCCACACCATCACCAGTTCGCCCTGAATATCAGCCGCGCGGCTTAAGGTCTGCTGGCCTTCGCCACAAGGTAAGGTATCGCTGTGCAGATCTGTGGCATACAAGCAATAAGTGGCTTTGATAGCCGGATTGAGCGCAGCACGAAATGCCAGATGACCGCCAATACAGACGCCCATAGCCCCAACTTCAGGCCGGACATAAGGCAGGCTTTTTAAATAATCCAACATGGCCTGATTGTCGCTGTCATAACTTTCCAGCGGCTTAGTCCATTTGTCCTGATTGCCTTTGTCTTTGCCTGCATCGTCATAAGCCAGCACTGTGCCCAGCGGATTTAATTCATGAAAAATCTCAGGCACCAGCACCACAAAACCATGACTGGCAAGCAGTGCAGCACTGCGGGCTATAGGAGCAGTTTGCTGAAAAATCTCGGAATAAAACAAAATAGCCGGAAAGGTTTTACCCAGAGTAGCAGCCCCTAATGGCTGGTACTGATACACCAGCATAGGCCCGGTTGGCGTAGTTAAGGTGATTTTTTTGTGTTCAATTTGCATAAAAAAGTCGTCTGCATAGAAAGCTGGATATCTATCATAAAGAGCAAAAGCAAAAGTCACTAGTAAGATTTCTTCGTTCAGACAAGTATTAATCAGGCATTCAGTTGAAGGGCATAAACTTGAATCATCAGATAACAGGAGTTTTTATATGAATCAGTCCCGTTTATGGCTTTCTGCAGCAGTTCTGGCTCTGGGTATAGTTGCAGGCAGCGCTATTTTAGCCAGCAGTCTGCTCCAGTTCAGGGCTATGGAGCGCGTTGTTCAGGTCAAAGGTTTAGCTGAACGGGAAGTTGCCGCAGATACGGTGATTTGGCCTATTAAATTTAACGATGTCGACAATAACCTGACCACGCTGGTGGCTAATGTTGAGCGTAAAAACGAGCAAATTCAGGCGTTTTTGAAACTGCAGGGCTTTAGTCCAAAAGAGATCTCTGTGGCTGTGCCACAAATTGTCGATCGTCAGGCAGGTTATTACGACCCGAATGCCAATCAGCTGCGTTACACCGCCAGCTCTATTGTCACCGTATACAGTAGCAATGTCGATTTAGTGCATCAGGCGATGGCGAAGTTACTGGAGCTGAGTAAAACCGGCATTGCCATAGCAGGGCAGGATTATGACAGTAAGCCTGAATTTATTTTCAGTGGTTTAAACGAATTAAAACCTGACATGATTGAAGAGGCCACCCGCAATGCGCGTGAAGTGGCCACTAAATTTGCCGCTGATTCAAACAGCAAACTGGGCAAAATTAAAACCGCCAGCCAGGGTCAGTTCAGTATCAGCGACCGTGACAGCAATACACCTTATATCAAAAAAGTAAGAGTGGTCGCGACGGTTGACTATTACCTGTCAGATTAGTAACGATTTTACCAAGGGAGCCCATGATGAAAAAAGCATTGTTTCTGACCAGCAGTATCGCAGTTTTACTAACATTAACAGGTTGTGTGGTGCGTGGCCCCACGGTCTGGGTTGAACCAGCAGGCTATTATGGCACTGCTCTGGTAGTAGAGCCAAGACCCACAGTAGTTGTAGTTGAAGAGCGGCATTATGATCAAGATCGGCACTATCATAAAAAGCAAAACAAGCAAAAACGCCATTATCATCGACAGTAGTTAACTGCAGTTACCACCACAAATGACAGGCATTATTGCGCAAAAAGCTAAAACGAACTAAGCTTTAAACGCTGATTTAGACCAAGGGTAAATTTAGTTTTTTATGTTTTTGATCTGCAGGAAGTGTGCAAAGGCCGGAGCTAAGTGATTTCACAAAGCTCTGGCCTTTTTATTTATATCTCAGACTGCCCTGACAAGGTCAGGTTTTAGCAGTTAACAGCATTAGGACGCGCGCTTTATGCTGAAACTGTAACTATGTTGGGGCAGCGGTGTCGCAACGCCCGTCTGGTAAGTGTCGACCTGTATGATGCCTTTGTCATTCAGGCTGAATACTCTGAACATAGGGGTATGTTTGGTCTCATCAGGAATTTTGGTGCGCTCCAGTGCTGGAATATGTAAATATTGCACCTGACCTAGCTGCTTTGAATGCTCTGTTCTGTCCATATCCATATGCAAATCACCTGAGATGACAGCGACCAGATTGGGCTGAGCTATCACTTCTGCAAAACCAGCATGATGAATACCTTTTTCTGCATTTTCAGGATAAACACCTGCCTGAGCACCATGTACAACTAACAGCACTGATTTATTACTTAAGCGCTTTAATTCGCCAAGGATCCAGCTGATGCCTTGATCATTAAAATCACGGCCATGATCTGGTGACGCAAAAACCAGAGCGACCTCATCATACTCCAGCACATAACTGGGTGAGTCAATGGTCACTTTGCCCTGATTCCACAGATTGGCATACTGCATAAAACGCTCTACTGTGCTGCCGTGCTCTTCATTACCCATAATAGGATAAAACGGCAGTTTCAGTTGTTGTAGTACTGGTGTTGCGTTTTCATACTGGATTTGAGTGCCCTTGTGCGCTATGTCACCCACCCCAACCACAAAACTCAGCTTCAGAGCTTCTGTCAGCTGATTTACATCGGCGACTGCTGCAGCCAAATTTGGAAACTGAGGCTCAGGTTTAGGTTCGGCATCACCCAATACAGCAAAAGCCAGCACTACAGAGCCAGCTTCTGCTGGTGTTGTAGCCACTGCAGGTGCCATAGCAGATTCGACTTGCGCCTGTGGGCTTGATTGTTTCGTCTCTGTTGGTAAGTCTGCCGGAGAGCATGCGCTGAGCAACACGCTGAGTAGCAAAGGTACAAAAAGGCTGAAACTGGTTTTCATAGATAATCCTGTCAAAAGTTGCCGGTTAATTAAAATGGAACATACCTTTAAAACTGCTGGGGATTAATCCTGTCCAGCGTTTAAAGGCACGACGAAAGTTGTGTTCATCTGAGTAGCCCAGCTTCAGGGCAAGTTGGCGGTTTGAATATTGGCCTTGTTGCAATAAATTGCGGGCAGCGTCACGACGCACTTCATCTATTAAACGGGCAAAATTAGTGTCATGCCGGCTGAGTACACGTTTAAGAGTGCTGTGGCTTAGACCTAAAGCAGCAGCCACCTGCTCCTGACTTAGTAACAGTGGCAGAGCGCGCTGCTGTAATCGGCAAATGCTTTCCAGCACACCTCGTTGCTTAATCAACACATGATTTAACTGACGGCAAGTTCGTCGGGCTGCTTTAAATTGCACAGGCTCTGCATCAGCAAACTTCTTCTGCAGCAGGTCAAGCGGAATAGATAAACTATCGCATGGCTGAAGGATAGCCAAATCACAGCCCCACAACTGATGCTGGCTACAACTATGCTGAACCTGAAGACGAACTCCAGCCAAAGAACCCAATTGCTGCTTGATCAGGTTAAGCAGCAAGGAGCATAAAATAGTCAGCATAAAGGCATGTTGCGGCCCTAAATCAACAGCAGCTTTGAACTCAATAATGAGGTGCTCATTTTGCTGGCTCAGCCTGACATAAAAACCTGGAAACAACTGATGACGGAAGTAATACAAATGACAGAGCGCTTGTTTCAGGTTTTTTGCGAACTGCAAACTTTGACAAACTGCGATATAACGGCTGTTCAGCATAGCGCTGCCCAGTAAAAAAGGCAGCTCTGGGCTTTTTAGTTGATGCTGGCAATTCTGCAGCAGTTTCAGCCAATCTGCGTGGTGTAGCCGTCCATGCGGCCTTTGTAAGTCCTGCTCAAAAATACTAGTGCCACTTAACAGCTTATGCAGTTCAACTCCACGACGTTGGGCCAAAGCCAGCAACTCTGTGCTGCCATGTTGCAGCAACAGAATTTTGTCGTGAGAATCAAAATGGCGTGTTGGCATCAGACAGGCTGCAATCTGAAGTCAGTGCTCTGTTTAGCAGCGGCCAGCATCGAAAGCACGGCTTGAAGCGCAGCAGAGGAAGAGTGCTGGTTTACTTGCACAGCGGCCATAGTCAGCTCCGGCCTTCCTTCTGCATCCTTGAGTTGTTGCACCTGCTGTTGCAGATGCTGAGCAATGATCTGAGCTGCAGCTTCAGTTGTACCGGGTAAAATTGCGACAAAACAATCTCCGCTGTAACGACAAACCACATCACTGTGGCGCAACTGACTTAGCAGCAACTCACTCAACTGGCTCAGGTAATGATCGCCTGCAGCTATGCCGTAACGTCGGTTAAAATCAGCAAAGTTTTGAATATCCAGTACTAACAAGCTTAATGGCTGACGTTGGCTCTGATGCAATTCAATCTCCCTTTGCAACACCGCCATTAAATACTCAGCGCCATACAGCTGTGTTAACGGGTCAATCAATTCGTGGTTGCGTAAAAATAGCTCTCGTCCACGCAGTTGTCTGTTAATAGCCCGCTGCTCTCTGTGCCAGCCTATCAAGCCATAAGTAAGTACCAGCATGCCAATAGGAGCAGGCAGTGATTCCAGCCAGCCCATTAACCGAACCGCATCCGGGTATTGAATAAACTCGTCCAATAAATCCAGAAAGTACGAATACACCAGCAATAAGCTGCCGTAATACAACCATTCTGTCACCCTTCCTGCCGGACGACTGCTGATAATCAGTCCCAGCCAGCCACAAGCAACTAGTAAGGTCGTACCTTCGCCCAGCACGTCTACCCAGTCAAATTCATAGCTTTGTTTGGCATTACCACAATAAAGTGCCAGCAGAAAAGCGCTGAGCAAAAGCAGCAGGCTGCACAGTAATTTATAGCGATGTTGGCGCCACATCATATTCAAGTCCAGGCAAATAAACAGCATTTTGCGGTTGACTCATGACAATTACATGACAAAGCACAGCCAAGACTACAGCAGTCTGAGCGCTAAAGACCCGGGTCAGCAGCGCTCACGCAAACAGGTTCAGAAGCGGTGTTTTGTCACAGAGCAACGGCACACTGGCTCACAGTTTTAATAAGCACACTGAGAGCACACATGAAACTTAACTATCGCCCAAACCTGTTGGCCTGCGCCGTAACACTGGCTTGTAGCACATTATCTCTGGCCCTGCTGGCCGATGCCGATGTACAAGGCCGGATCACGGATAACCGTAATAGTCTGCTGACTGGCGCTGAAGTCAGTATCCCGGAATTAAAACTTCGCCGCACTACAGGTGCAGACGGCAGCTTTCATTTCAACCAATTGCCTTCCGGTACCTATACTCTGCTGATCAATTACCTGGGCGCAGCTCCAGAAAAAAGGGTACTGCTGGTTGCGGACACTCCTCAGCGTCTGGGTGATATCAAACTGCTTTCAGCCAGCGATTCTGTTGAGCATATCGAAGTGGTCGGTCAGTCTGGTGCTATCAGCAAAGCATTAAACCGCCAACGTAATGCCAATGGCATTGTGACAGTGGCAAGTACAGATGAAATGGGTCAGTTCCCGGATAGTAACGTCAGTGAAGCCCTGCAACGTCTGGCAGGTTTATCTGTAGAACGGGATCAGGGCGAAGGTCGTTTTGTGCGGGTACGGGGTTTGGCGCCAGACTACAATGCGGTGACTTACAACGGCACTCAACTGGCAGCGCCTGAAGCAGGTCGCCGAGCTGTCGCTTTGGACGTTATTCCTTCTGACTTACTTGAGTCGGTGGAAGTGAATAAAACCCTGACTCCGGATATGCCTGCAGGCTCTTTGGGCGGTACAGTGGAAATCAAAAGTTTATCTGCTTTTGACCGCAGCGACGACTTTTATTCAGCCACTGTAGAAGCAGGTCACAACGAGTTACAGAGCAAAACCAGCCCTAAAGTGTCTGGTGTGATCAGCAAGATTATGGATTTAGGTGGCGAGACTGATGTCTTGGGTGTGGCTTTGGCTGCCAGTTTTGCTGAACGTAAGTTTGGCTCTGAAAACGTTGAAACAGGTGGTAACTGGGATTTTGATGAAGGCCTGGAAGAATTTGAATTACGGGACTATAGCATCAGCCGGGAGCGTCTGGGTGTGGCACTGAATCTGGACTACAGACCAGGCAACAACAACGACTACTACCTGCGCACTCTGTATAGCCGTTTTAGCGATACAGAAGAACGTCAGGGTATGGTTGTTGAACTGGCTGACCCACTTTTAGCCGGTGATACAGGTGAAGCTGCGCTGATCCGTTCGTTAAAACAACGGGAAGAAACCCAGAGTATCAGTGCTTTTGTATTGGGTACTAAACAAACTTCAGGCCACTGGGAATGGCAACTGGAAGCCGGTGCCAGCAAAGCTGATGAAGATACGCCATTTAATGTTAGCGCTGCCGACTTTGAGCAGGAATTTGACCAGGGTGTAGGCTACAGCGGCAGCAATATTTTACGACTAACAGCGCCAGCAGAAGCTTATTTGGCCGATGGCTATGAGTTAAAAGAAGTGGAAATGGGCGACACCTATGCCAAAGAGACCGAGCGTAATGTCAAATTTGACCTGAGTCGCGAATTTACTCAAAGCCAGGGCAGCATGATCGTCAAAAGCGGCGCTAAATTCAGCCAGCGTGAAAAAACTGCAGATGAAGACATCTGGTTGTTTGAAGATTTTGAAGACTCAGGCGTTAGTGCACTGAGCATGGCCGATTACTCAAACGGACAGGTAGATTATGGTCTGGGCACTATGGGTCAAGCCATCAATAGCAACGACATCTATCAGTTAGTGAACAGCCTGAACCGCGATGATTTTGTGGATGAAGTTGAATCACAAATTAATGACTATCAGGTGGACGAAGATATCAGCGCGGCCTATTTGATGGCACAGTGGGAACGCGACAACTGGCAGCTGATCACAGGTGTACGCTATGAACATGAAAAACGCGATGCTCTCGGTAGCCGTTATGACGCCATCAACGAAAGCTTCAGTACCAACCAGGTAAAAAACTCAGAAGGTTACTGGTTGCCGGCCGTAGTGGCGCGTTATAACCTGTCCGAGCAAAGTATAGTGCGCGCTGCGTTCAGCACAGGTTTGGTAAGACCGAACTTTGAGCAACTGTCACCCGCCTTTTTACTGGAAGAGGACGACGACGAGCTGGAAGCAGCTTTTGGAAACCCTGAATTAGAAGCCCTGACCTCCAACAATTTTGACCTGGGTATTGAGCACTACGCCGATCAACTGGGTGTATTGTCTGCCATGTTGTTTTACAAACAAATTGATAATTTCATCTACGAAGCCGACCTAGCTGGCCGGGGTGAATATGCTGATTTTGCTGTGGCAGAAACCTATGTCAACGGCGGTAAAGCAGATTTATATGGTATCGAACTGAATGCTGTGCATAAAGTTTCAGGTTTTGGCAACTGGCTGGACAACCTGCTGCTGTCAACCAACCTGACGCTGACGGACTCAGCCGCCGACATCGAATGGTTTGATGATGGTACTTTATTCAGTCGTGAAGTGGCCTTACCCAGCCAGTCCGATAAAACAGCCAACCTCAGCCTGGGTTATGAAACCAACGTTGTGAGCCTGCGCCTGGCAGCAAACTACAAATCTGATTATCTGGCTGAAGTGGGTGATGTCACTGACAGTGCCTACGATGTGCACGCTGACGACCATATGCAGATTGATTTCACCAGCAAATGGACAGTACAGCCAGGTATGCAATTGTACTTTAATGTCGTCAACGTCAATGATGAACCTTATTACGCTTACACAGGGCGCAAGCCTTATAACTTCCAGTATGAGCAATATGGCCGCACCTTTGTGCTGGGTCTGCAAATCACCAACTGGTAAGTAGGGAAAACAACATGATATCGACTACGCATTTTTTTAAACTCAGCCTCATCACTCTGGCGCTGAGCACTGTCCTGAGTGCCTGTCAGCCGGATATAGCCCAGCAGCAAGTAGCAACTTCTGCTTCTGCGTCTACAGCGCTGAACATCAAAGCCAGCCATTACCATCAGGTAGCGGTTGCAGGTGCTGAATATCAGCTCTTCACCAATGCTCAGGGTTTACAAATCAATCAGGGCGAGGCTCAACACAGCAGCTACGGTGGCAGCTTTAACCGTCTGACCCTACAGCCACTTTCAGCAGACAGCCTGCTGGTCGCTGCAATGGACAGCAACGACAATAGCTTGTACTTATGGCGTTTTTCACCTAAAGAACAAAAGCCATTAGTGCTGATAAGACAGCAACTGATCAGCAGCAGAGTGGTGGAAGACCTGTGTTTTTATCAGAGCCACGAAAATCAGCAATTGAGCTTATTTTTACTCGGGGGCCGCGGTGGTGCTGACCAATTATTGCTGCAACAGCAGCAAGAGTGGCTGGCAGAGCCAGTGGTGATACGTGAGCTGAATGTACCTTATGACAGCAAAGCTTGTGCTGTAGATCAGCACACTGCCGCACTTTATATCTCTGAAGCTGACAGAGCTGTCTGGTCTTACCAGGCAGAGCCTGAAGCAGATGAAGGCCGCAATTTAGTTCAGGTTAATCAGCCATTTGGTCAGCTGCAAGGCGAAATTATGGCATTGCAAGTGCTGCCAGACAGCAGCCTGCTGGCGCTGGAAGAAGAACCGGCCAGACTGCTGCATATCAGCAGCAAAGGTGAAGTGATAAGCCAAAACATGGTTCCGGCCTTTAGTGCCGCCAGTGGCTTATCGGTCAGAGTGCAAGGCAGCAGCACAACAGCCTATATCAGCAATGAGGATGCGGCTGAGGTGCAAGGTCTGACACTGCAGGAAACCATGACTAGTGTGCTAGCCACAAAACCGGCTATGGTGCAGGTACAACCCACTTTGCAAACCGAAGCGGCCAGCCAAAGGGGAGATGTGATGGATGACCCTGCCGTATGGCATCATCCTTCCCAACCAGAGCTGAGCCTGATCCTCGGCACCGACAAACGCGCAGGCCTTGATGTGTACAGCATGCAAGGCAAGCGAGTGCAACAACTGGCCGTTGGACGTTTAAATAATGTGGATGTACGTTACAACTTGAGCTGGCAAGGCAAACCACATGACATCGCCGCAGCCAGTTTACGCGATGACAACAGCCTGCAACTTTTTGCTATTGATCCGCAAGGAAAGTTGCACAATGCCGGCAAAGTGCCAACCTCAATGCAAGAAATTTATGGCCTGTGCATGTACCAGGATGCCAAAACTGGCACCCCTTATGTTTTTGTGAATGATAAATCTGGCTTAATTGAGCAGTACCGCATCGACAGCGATGGCGCACAGTGGCAGGGCAGTCTGGTGCGCTCTTTACAGGTGCCAAGCCAGCCTGAAGGCTGTGTTGCCGATGACAAGCGTGGTGTTTTATTTGTTGGCGAAGAAGACGAAGCTGTATGGCGTTTTGCAGCAGGTGCAGAAGCGAACAGCAAAGGTGAGAAAATCATCCTGGTAGATGGCAAACGTCTGGTCGATGACGTCGAAGGCATAGCGCTGGCTGAACACAATGGAGCCAGCTATCTGGTGGTGTCCAGTCAGGGCAATGACAGCTATGTGATTTATGATGCAACCCCACCTTACACTGAACGGCTGAGATTCAGAGTGACCACAAATCCTCACTTGGCCATAGATGGTGCTTCTGAAACTGATGGTCTTGAAGTCACAACCCGCTCTTTAGGCCCGGGTTTTGAGCAAGGTGCTTTAATAGTGCAGGACGGCCGCAACCGGATGCCGGAAGAGGGCCAGAATATGAAACTGGTGCCATGGCAGAGTTTGCTGCAAGAGTTACAGAAGCAGAGCCAAAACAGAGAGTAACAACAGCTGATGTTCTGTTCTGACCTTAGATAAAAAAACAGCAAGGCGACTGGTTTAGCACAAACACACCAGTCGCTTTTTTGTTTACAGCATTCTGGCTTGGCTTTTTCGCTGCATTTTTCATCAGCCATGGTTTCGGCTTTATTTCTGTTACTCTGCTGAACTGGTTTTATTAGGAAAATATCTTTTACGTATTGCGCTTTTAATTTAATCACGACATGCTTAACAACAATGAATGCACCAAGCAAGGATGTTGCGCATGACTATAGACCAATCCTCTATCCTGATCGTCGACGATGTCAGCTCTGTTCGTTACTTCCTGAATCAAAACTTGCGCATTATGGGCGCAGAAAAAGTAGCAGAAGCCAGCACAGGGCAACAAGCTTTAATGGCGGTAAGCACTCAGCATCCTGATATTATTTTTTTGGATATTGAATTACCAGACAGCAATGGCCACGAGTTGTTGACCCGCATCAAAGCCATAGAACCTAACTGCCATGTGGTGATTATGTCGGCACACAGCACGGTAGAAAATTTAAAGCGGAGCGTCGAAGGTGGGGCCAGTGGCTTTATGGCGAAACCTTTTACCCCACAAAAAATTCATGCGACCTTAAATCGAATCTGCAAACTGCCCCACGCCTAAAGAGTTGAAACTGATTTTGGCTTCAACGCTTCGCCACTGAAAGAGATACCGTCCCAACCATGTTGCATAAACTGTCTGATATTGGCGTGGTCGGTTCCGGTAGAACTGGACAACACATCTTTGCGATAAAAGTCACCAAACATCTGCAAGGCTTGAGGTTCTGACAAACGGTGTAACAAAGCAAAAGCTAAAATCTTGCAGGAACCATTATTTTCGCCAGCGGCATTGTGCTTATCGCCATTTTCAAAGGCGGTTTCAGTAAAGTCATAGAGACTCTCAATCAACTCTATACTTTGTTGAAAACTAATGCTGTCTGGATCTGTAGTCAACTGGCGGAAAAAACTTTCTAACATTATTAAGTCCCTGATTAAAGTTTATACAATCCTGGTCGATACAGTCGTTAAGCTAAAGTCAGAGGTGAACTCAAGTGCAAATCCTCAACATCAAGCAACAACAGATCTCCAGCAGTCAGCAGTTATTGTATTCAGGCCGCAGTGCGAGTCCAGATCGAAATGACAGCTCAACTGTAACAAAGGATAACAGAAGTTTAACCCCTACTGCTGTGTTACCTTTGGCTAATGGTATTTCTGCAGAAAATACTGTTGCATCAAAAACTGCCGCCTCACCAACCACAGAGGTGGATGATACCAAATCTGAAAACCGCTTGTTTAATGCAGTGTATTCCATAAGTACCATAAAACGTTTACTGGAACAATTAACAGGCGAAGAGCTAAAAGGCTGGGCAGACCCAGCAGAATTAAATCGTGCATTCAATGGCTCAGCACGCAGCGACACACCAGCCCAAGCCGAAAATCTGAATCAAGGCGCTGTGACTATCCGTGAATGGTCCTATAGTTATGAAGCTGTAAGCGCTGCTTTTTCAGGTTCAGTAGCGCTGGAGGATGGCAGTAGTTTTAGCTGGTCGATGCAATTTGCCATGAGCTACGAAGAATTCAGCTTTAGCGAACGCACTGAGCAACCGATGAAAGACCCGCTGGTGATGAGCTTTAACGGCCGACCTGTCGAGCTGACAGGCCAAACTACAGCTTTTCAGCTGACCGACAATGCCAAACATATTCAGCAACTGGCACAAGGCCAGTATTATCTGGCTAAAGACAGCAATGCCAATGGCGTGGTGGATTCTGGCAGCGAATTGTTTGGCCCCACTACAGGTGAAGGTTTTGCTGAACTGGCTGCTTTTGATCAAGACCAAAACGGCCTGATCGATAAACAGGATCCAATTTGGCAAAATTTATGGTTATGGCGCCCTGAAGAGAAAGGCTTGTATAGCATGAAAGATATGGGGGTGGTCGCTCTAAGCCTTGACTCAATAGCCACTCCTTTTAGCTTAAGGCACAAAAACGAAGTACAAGGCCGGCTGGAGCGCAGCTCCATTTTTATCACCGAGGATAAAAACGTAGGTTTATTGCAACAGATTGATTTGAAAGTGTGAGAGGCAGAAACAAAGCTTGTCTCAGAAATTGACCTTGGTTCTGCACCTATGTAGTGTATTTTCATAGCCTAAGCCTATGGAAAGTTATAAAAAATGGAATTTGAACTGCGGGAACTAAGCCAAAGTGCAGGTATAAAAGCGCTGAAAATCATCCTATTGAATATCGCCCTGTGGACAGCAACCTTTATTGGCTTCCACTACATCTCCGATGTTCTTAGTTCAGGGAATAGCAATGCAGGAAAACTGGTCGCAATGATCGTAATGGGGCCAGCTATAGCTTTGGTGCTTTCAATACAAGTCGGGATCAGACCACAGCGCATTTTTGTTGCCAGTGAGCAAGGTATTCAATTTGGTGATCCGGTATCAGGTATGAAGCGCTATAGCTGGAAAGACATCAGCTGTTTTGAGTTATCCCCTGACTCCAAATTATTAAAGCTAAGTTTAAAAAACACCGATCAAGCAGAGATTATTCCATTGAAGCGTTACGGCATTAATCAACAACAATACAACAGACTGTTACAACTGGCCCGTAATTAATCTGAAGGCCAGTTGCTCCCTAAATGTAAAAATGCCATTAGTATCAGATGGACAACGAAAGAGCGCCCTATCGTTTCACAGACATTTATCTGTTGTGAACATCAGATAAGGCGCTAAAAAGTCAGCTGCTTTCCCCTTCATAGTACATAAGGATATTAAAATGAAAATTAAGGTAAGTTTATTAGTCGCCTCTTTATTAGCCTCTGTGGTCTGTTTTGCCGCTGAGACCTATCAGGTTTCGACTTCTTTTTTTAAGAATGGTGAGTTAGTTGCAGCCCCCATGCTGATCGTAGAGGCGGACAAAACGGCATCCTTTATTCTAGGTGATGACTTTAGCTACAACTTAACTATCACACCAAAGCAGGATCAAACTGTCGGTGTTGCTACTGCTGTTACCTTTGGTAGTGACACTATAAAGCCGTCATTTATCCTCGCCTACGATAAAGAAGCGTCCATGGAAATTGGCGATAAAAAACTGACACTAGTGGTAAGCAAAGTGGGCAGCTAACAAGCTGCGGTATTCGGGGCCTACGGCCTTGCAACCTTCACCAGATCAAGCGGACAGGCTGTGCATGAAGTCCGCTTTTGCTTTTTTTGTCATTTAGCCTGGTAATCCCCCCGCAAATTTGTCTGACATAAATTTAGAGATTTTAGAAAAATTTATTGAAATAAGGGTACATCAGAGCTAGCTTGATATGAGTAGAAATTATAATGAAGGTAAAAAGACGTTTGAATTGAGGACGGATTGCCTTTGAAACAAAGAAATTCTATGCAAGGTTTTACCCCTTGTCTCAGAATGATTTGTTGATTTAATTTCAGTGCGTTTGACGGAAATAAAAGCAAAACAGCTCATAGAGCTCTCATTTAGGCAACGAGACAATAGGTAAAATTCGACTCTGAGTCTTTGAGTTGGTATCAGACTATAAGGGGCACACTGTGAATAAAATGTATAGGTTCTTAATTCTTGCTGTACTCATTATTGCAGCTATTAGCTCATACAGTTATGGCGATTCAACGGGTGTATTTGCATTTATAATTTTAGGTTTTGCTTTCGAAGCTTTTTTTTGGATTAGCCTTTTTCGAAAAAGAGCAAAAGTATCAACTTAATTAACACCTGCAACTAACAAAGTACGACACCTGCTGCCTTTGTTCGCCTAGTCCCGCCAAAAGCGAAACTCTTTTAACAAACAAGCAGTCCTCATGAATTCGTTGCTGTACTGCCGCTTCGCGGCAAGTACAACCTACAAGCCATTCTACCTAAGCCTTGTCGCTGCGGCTGCAAGCACAAAGCTACCCAAACATCTGTGCAGAGCGTTTTGCCATTTCTTCTTCAGATACATCTTCTACGTGAGTAGAAATCATCCACAGATGGCCAAAAGGGTCTTGCAGACAACCACTACGATCGCCCCAGAATTGGTCCGATACCGGCATGGTCAAAGTGGCTCCAGCCGCTGCTGCGCGCTCTACAAAAGCATCCACATCAGGTACGTAGATCATCAAAGTCACAGGGCTGGCACCCAGCATATCCGGGCTTTTTGTGCCCCACTCATCACTCTGCTCACTGAGCATAAATACTGCAGCGCCTATACGCATTTCGGCATGCATTACAGCACCGGACGGCATATTCATCCGCATTATGGTTTCGGCACCAAAAGCTTTCTGATAAAAATCCAGTGCCGCCGCCGCATTTTTGATCACCAGATAAGGCAATACTGCAGAGTAGCCTGGTGGAACCGCCTGAACGTCGGACATAGCCTTCTCCTTATAAGTCGTTTATTTGAAGTGAAAAAAACGCTATGAGTATAGTCAGAGATACACAGGCTGCACTGTTCAACCTAACTGCTGTTTTAATACATCCACCACCGACTGAAACTCACTTCTGTTTTTCTCATTCAATGCGATCAGTGCTTCGTGTGCATGCAGGATCATCAGGCCTTTTTGCTGATCGCTATAAGGCTGTGCTTGAACGCTGCTCATATCGAACTCTTCATCTGTACTCTGCTGCACTATATCAAAAGCCTGATCCAGGCAAAGGCTAAACAGCAGTTCATTAACCTGGGGCTGAGTGGAAAACAAAGTAGGTTTTGGTAAATCTTGCTGCTGACAATAGCGCGCCAGACTGGCCAGCAAACCAATGTAAGTGCTGTCCATAAAACTGGCTTGGTTTAAATCCACCACCAGTTGGTTACACTGCAATTTTGCAGAAAACAGCCGTTCAACCAGATCGTCCATGCCGGTGGCATTGGTATAACGCAGCTCACCACGCAATTTGAAAAAACAGCAATGTTCAACGCAGGCGAACAGAATTTGATCTTGTGGAGTTGTCATAGCTTGCCCTTTACTTGCGTGGGTGGCGGGTTAGCTTCAGTATAGTTAAATCGTCGGGCAAAGGCTGAGTTGGATCTATGGCTAAAGCCTTCAGCAAAGCGGCGATGTCGTTTTGCTCTGCACTAGCCTGCAATAAATGCTGCAGTTTTTGCTCTGTGTTTTGTTGTGGCAATACATCTAATACACCGTCGGACCACAACACTAAGCTGCTGTTTTCCTGCATCAACAAGCGTTGATTCTTATAGCTGGCAAAGTCAAACATACCCACAGGGGTACTTTTTAACTCCAGATAGCTACCATGCTGTTGCTGCACCAGCAGAGGCCAGGGAAAAGCTCCGGCATTGGCATAGGTTATTTCTGCAGTCCGGGTGTCCAGCACCGCATAAAACAGCGCTATGTATTTGCCAATGTTTTCTTTCAGTAACTCTTTGTTTAACTCAGCCAAAATAGCAGCGGGATCAATGAGACGGCTACAGCCCCCCCGCTGATAAGACTCGAGTTTAGCGCCGATAAAACGTTTCAGATACACTGTGACAAAAGCGGATGCCACACCGTGGCCTGACACATCGGCGATATAAAACGCCACCTTGTGCTCATCGACCGCAAAGTAGTCAACAAAATCGCCACTCATATATTCAGATGGATACAAGGCATGGCAAAACTGATATTCAGCACAATGTAAACTTGGTGCTGGTAACAATTTAAATTGCACCGTCTTACCCGCTCTGACTCCCGCTTCCAGTTCGGCGAGAGACTGCTGTAATTGCTGATTAGTCGACTCTAATTGTTGTGTTCTGGCTTGTACTTGCTGTTCGAGATTTTCATTCAGCTGTGCCAATTGCTCTATAGCAATATAGGCTCTTAATGCAGACACCAGGCTGGTGGTCAGACGCTGTACTGTCAGTTCAGTTTTAGAGCGGTAATCATTGATATCATAATCCAGTATTATCCGATGCTCGGGCGCCTGACCTGGTTGGCCTGTACGCAAAATAATACGCACCAATTGGTTATGTAACTGCTCACGAATATAACGCACCAGCATCAGCCCTGCGTCATCAGTTTCCATCACTACGTCCAGTAAGATCAGGGCTATATTATTGTTTTGACGTAAAATATCCTGAGCCTCAGCAGCACTGAAAGCACTAATAAACTGCAGTTTGTGCTGTAAAAAACTAAAATCGCTCAGCGCCATTAAGGTGATTTGATGGATTTCCGGCTCGTCATCAACTATCAGTACTGTCCAGCAGGCTTGCTCTTGCTCTGCAACTTCAACATCAGCAGCGAATAGCAAGATTTCGTTGCCTGAACTACTTTCTTGTAGGGCATTAAAGTGTTGTTCCATCCAGCATTTCCTCAGATTCATGTCTGATAGCACAAGTCAAAGCTGTGCTGAGCTATCCTTTAACTATAGACTCCTGAGTTCAAATTGCGGCTGACACCTCGCATTTGCTGTAAAAACAGTTGCTGTTTCAGTACCGGATCCGGCCAGCTTTTTTATCGCTATCAAGGTACACTCAGTTTAGTTTTTACTGATGAGCCTCCGTGATGCTGGATCCTTTGGTTTGCCAACAAGCTCGTTTATCGCGCGACAGTCGTTTTGATGGTCTGTTTTTTATTGCGGTGAAAAGCACTGGTATTTATTGCCGTACTATTTGCCCGGCAAAGTCTCCGGCTGAACATCAGGTGAGTTATTTTTCCTGCGCAGCAGCGGCCGCGGCGGCTGGTTATCGGCCTTGTTTACGTTGCAGACCCGACAGTGCGCCACAGTCTCCGGCCTGGTTGGGGGTGGAAACCAGTGTCAGGCGAGCCTTAAAGCTGATAGCTGAAGGAGCTTTGGTGCATGGCGATCAGGCCGCTTTAGCCTCGCGCCTTGGTATGAGTGAACGTTATTTACGTAAGCTGTTTCAGCAGCATTTAGGGGTTGCTCCCAAACAATATGCGCTATATCAACAAGTACTGTTAGCCAAACAGCTGTTGCATCAAAGCCAATTGCCGGTGCATCAGATCGCCGCGTTATCCGGGTTTCACAGCATCAGGCGTTTTAACGATGCCTTTAAGCAGCAGTTGCTGTTAAACCCCAGCCAAATCCGCCGTAAAAAAATGACAGGACACTCTTCAGTGATTGAATTACAACTTAGTTATAGGCCACCTTTAAACTGGCAAGCTCAGCTGGATTTTTGGCGTCAGCGTACTCTGGATGGCATGGAATGGGTGAAAGGTGATGCTTATGGCAGAACTTTTAGCTGGCCCACACCTCAAGGCATAGTGCATGGCTGGTTTGAATTAAGTCCCATAAAAGAAGGAGTTATGTTGTTAAAACTGCATTGGCCGAGCCAGCAGGAACTGGCCTCTGTGCTGCAACGTATTCGCCAACTGGCCGATTTAGATGCCAATATGTCACAAATAGAACAGCAGCTTGCACCTGTATTTGGCGACTTTCTGGAACCAGGTTTACGGCTGCCAGGTTTATGGAGTCCTTTTGAAGCGGCTATACGAGCTATTTTAGGTCAGCAAGTCAGTGTGCAAGGCGCTCGTACTCAGCTCAATAGGTTACTGACAGCATTAGCGGAACCATTAGCTGAAGATCCGGAGAAAAAGCTGTTTCCGACTCCTGAAGCCATCACTCAAAACGAATTGCTGATGCTTAAAGTGCCACAAGCACGGCGTGATACCTTAAAACAACTGGCCGCGACAGTGATAGCTGAACCTCAAAGTACGCCGGATGACTGGTTAAAACTCAAAGGCATAGGGCCATGGACTGTGGCATACAGCAAAATGCGTGGCCTTGCCGATCCGGATATCTGGTTAGGTGGTGATTTAGGTGTGCAAAAAGCCTTAAAACGCCATGGTGAACTCACACCAGAGCAACTGGCGCCCTGGCGCAGTTACGCCACCTTTCAACTGTGGTTTAGCTTATCCCGCCCTGCCGTAACTGAGGTGATCAAATGAAACAACTGCAATTTTCTACTCCTTTGGGAGCCTTGGTTGTTACTGCCAATGCCAAGGGCATTGAGTCTGTTTTATTTCGCGATGCGACAGAAATACCGGATCACAGCAATGATATGTTGTTACTGGACTGCAAAGCTCAGTTTGATGCCTATTTTAACGGCACCTTGCAGCAATTTGATTTGCCCTTAGCCGCCATTGGCACTGAATTTCAACAAGCAGTATGGCGACAACTGAGCAAAATCCCTTTTGCACAGCTGCGTAGCTACAGTGATATTGCCCATGCACTGAATAACCCAAAAGCAGTAAGGGCCGTAGGTGCAGCCAATGGCCGTAACCCTCTGACCATTATTGTGCCCTGCCACAGAGTAATAGGAGCCAACGGCACCTTAACTGGCTACGCAGGTGGCTTAGAGCGCAAAGACTGGCTGCTAAAACATGAACAAAACACAGCGCAGACCCTGGCCTTATTTCCATGACCCGTAGGGGCGACCTTTAGGGTCGCCCGCATCAATAAATCCCACCTAGCGACTGAGGAATATTCAATTTTTTCGAACAGTGATAACAAAACTATCCGCTATTGCTTCGATTAAAGAGCTGTTTTAATAGACCTATCAACAACCACTGAATAGGTGAAGCGAACATGACAGCCCGTACTTTAAAACAACTGATCCCAGCCATGCAGGCCTCTGATGGCGCTGGCGTAAAAATTAAACGTAGTCTGGGCCAAAGTCAGGCTGTGCGATTGGACCCGTTTTTAATGCTGGACGCTTTTGGCTCAGACAAAGCCGATGACTATATTGCTGGTTTTCCCGCCCATCCACACCGTGGTTTTGAAACCGTCACATATATGCTTGATGGTCATATGTTGCACGAAGATCATCTTGGCAATCAAGGCCATTTAACCAGTGGTGGTTTGCAATGGATGACTGCAGGCCGCGGTATTATTCACTCTGAAATGCCACAGCAGGAATCTGGCCTGATGCGAGGTTTCCAGCTATGGATTAATCTGCCTGCAGCCGAAAAAATGAAAGAAGCCGCTTACGTGGATATTCCGGCGGCGGATATCCCACTGGAACAATTAACAGCTGATAGTTTTGTCAAAGTGCTGGCCGGTGAGACAGTGCTGAATGGCAAAATGATTCGTGGCCCTATTTTTGGCTTATCGACCGAACCTTTGTATCTGGACGTGCAATTAGATGCAGGACAAAGCCTGACCTTTCCGGTCACAGCTGGTCATAACGCTTATGTTTATCCTTTTGAAGGCGAGGTGTTTGTTGAAGGTTTAAAAGTGGCCAATCATCACGGTGCTGTTCTGACAGATGGCGACAAGGTTAAGGTATCTGCAAAAGATAAAGCGCGTTTTATCCTGTTAGCAGCCAAGCCGATAAAAGAGCCGGTAGTGCAATACGGTCCCTTTGTGATGAACAAGCCAGAGGAAATAGAGCAAGCCATTCGTGATTACCAGGCCGGAACCCTGACCAATAATCAGCAAGCCAAAACCCTAGCTATTCATAAATCAATCTAATGATGTGGGGGCGGTGGTTTATCTCCGCGCGCCTATTGTTCGGGTGTAATTAATAAAGGGCGGATGGTATCATCTACCCTTTATTATTTTGAGGATCGGCAGATGCAACTTGTGGGTATTATCGGCGCTATGGAGCCGGAGATTGCAATTTTAAAAGCTCAGTTAAGCGATATGACCAGTGTCAAACTGGCCGACTATGAATTTTATCGGGGTCGTCTGGCCGACACTGAAGTCGTGTTAGTGCAATCAGGCATAGGTAAAGTAGCTTCTGCAGTTGCCACCACATTAATGATTAGCCAGTTCAAACCAGACTGCGTGATCAATACAGGTTCAGCCGGTGGTTTTGACCCGGAATTAAATGTAGGCGATGTGGTAATTTCATCTGAAGTACGACATCACGATGTAGATGTGACAGCTTTTGGTTATGAAATGGGTCAGGTGCCCCGCATGCCAGCAGCTTTTACCGCCCATCCGGCGCTTATTAGCGCAGCTGAGCAAAGCATCACTACCTTAGGTTTTTGCAAAACGAAAAAAGGCTTAATCACCACTGGTGATGTGTTTATGTGCCAGCCTGAGCGTATTGCTCAAACCCGTGCACAATTCCCAACCATGCTGGCTGTAGAAATGGAAGGCGCAGCCATAGCTCAGGCTTGTTATCAGCTTAATACTCCATTTGTGGTGATCCGCAGCTTAAGTGATATCGCAGGCAAAGAGTCGCCAACCTCTTTTGAAGCTTATTTAGAAATCGCCTCGAAAAACAGTTCTGCCATGGTGCTGGAACTGCTGAAAAATCTGAAAACGGTTCAGTTAAGCTAAATGCTGTATTGGCTGGACGATCTTTCGGCTTATCCACTGGTAATGCTAAGCATTTGGTTGCTTGGCAGCCAGTTGTTATTGCCGCAGGATTATCAACCTTTAACCTTTTTCCGCATTTTTGCCAAACAACTGGCCGCAAAAGTTCATCCTGATCCAAACAGAGCCAGCAGTCAGCAGCTAATTTCTGGCAGTTTAGCTTTAGCCTTAGTCATGTTGCCTACGCTCGGCTTGCTTGCCCCTTTGTACTGGTTATCCGATTGGCCTTTGGTGCTGGATGGGCTGTTACTGTATTTTTGTCTGGATTTTGTGTATTACCGCAAACAAAGTCACAAAATAACCCTGGCAGTCAGTCAACAACAAAACAGCAGAGCCAAAGATCTGTTACAACCTCTGGTGTTACGCCAAACCCAAGGTTTAAGCAGTACAGGCTTATGTAAAGCCACCATCGAAATGCTATGGCTTCGTACTGCTAAACAATGGATAGGCGTCAGTTTCTGGTTTCTGATAGGAGGAGGACTGGCTGCTGTGGCTTATCGTTTACTGCTGTTATGTAACCAACAGTGGAATGACAAACAAGACAACTTCCGCTATTTTGGCCGCCCCGCAGCTTTGCTGACCCAGTGGGCCAGTTTTCCTGCCTGCTTGCTCACTGCACTTTTACTGGCCTTATTGACCAATCTAACAGGTGCATTCAGGCAATGGCAGCAGGCGACCCAGTTAAAACTTTGTCTGCCCCAATGGCTTATTTTGGGCGTCCTGGCTTCGGCTTTAGAGGTGAATCTGGCAGGTCCCGTTATTTATCAACAACAAAAATATCAGCGCCAACGGCTTGGCCCCACTCGTTTACCTGAGGTAAGTGACCTACTTAAGTCACTGAAACTAAACCGACAATTCCAGCTTTATTGCGCTTTTCTGGTGTTTATTTTCATCTTGTTACAAAGCCTGTTGCTGATCTATTAACTTGCTCTGTGTTTTTGTAAATTTCTTTGGGACTATGCTGGACTTTGTAAGGCCATTCACTGTATTTTCTTAAACTTATGCCACCAGCACTGCATTAATAACAATAATAATCATATCTTCAGAGGAATAGTTTTGCCTGTTTTAGCCTTATTGCGCTATGTTTGCTGTCTGTTGCTGCTTTGTTGCTTTTGCCAAGTTGTAACAGCTGCACCGCTGTTGCAGCCATTAACCCCTGACCAAAACCTATCCCAAGGCTCAGTCAATGACTTGCTGCTTGACCGTCAGGGTTTCTTATGGATTGCCACTGATGCTGGGTTAAACCGCTATGATGGCTATAAAAACCTGCAAATTGGCGCAGATTCCTCTCAGCTACAAAGCCTGAGCTTTACTAAACTGCTGATAGACACAAAACAACATGTCTGGGCTTTGGCGCCACGTTCGGGTTTGTATCTATTTGATCCTATTAAAAATCAACTTATTCTGCATAAATCCTTACCTGGTGCAGTGACACTACAAAACCGCTTTATCAATTTAATACCATCAGACGATCAACAGTTGCTGCTGAGTACCAGAACTGAGCTGTTCAGCTATAACACAGAGACCAGTGAGTTGCTCCCGTTAGCTCAGCTTGCTGACGTAGAGTTAGAGGTAGCTAACATTCGAGTGCTGCTCAATACAAAAGATTGGGTACTGCTTGGTACCAGTCATGGTTTAGTGATCTATGACAAATCCAGCCAACAGCTCAAACTTGTGCCTCATTTACCTTCGGGGCCATCCCTGGAATACCAGCGCCATGTCAAAGCCCTAAAAATTCAGCATCAATCTCTGCTTGTAGGTACAGTCGAAGGCTTGTATCAACTGGAATTGTCAGCAATCCAACAATTCTTAGCAACGGGGCAAAGGCCTCAGAGCAAAGTATTAATGGCTGAGCCCAATGTCTGGCAAATTAAAATCCAGTCTGATGATTTATTAGTAGCGACAGAACGTGGTCTGCTGAGGTATAGGCCAGAGCTGGGCAAAACTGAGTCGGTACTGAAATTCAGCGACAGTAACTTTAATTTGTCTGACGACAACATCATAGCGTTAGAAGAGGATGGTCAGGGGGGGTACTGGCTGGGTAGTCGCTTTGATGGCGCTTATTATTGGCATCCTCGCAGCAAAGCCATTCGCAACTTCAGTCGCACCGGGCCTGAGGCCTTGAGTAATGACAAAATTACCGCCATTGCCGAAAAAAGTAGAGAGGAGCTGTGGCTCGGCAGCCGCAATGGCTTGAATTTATTAAATTTGAAAACACAACAGGTTCAGCATTATCTGGTTAACCCTGATCCTAAAGCTGTGTGGCACAGCAGTACCATAATGAATTTATCAATGGACCAAGCGGGCGACCTTTGGTTTTTATCTTCCAGCGGTTTGAACTACTTCTCCGACCAAAACAAAGAGCTACAGTTACCGCCAGTTGCACAGCCGCATTATAGGTCTGTACTTAGCAAAGCAAGACCCGGCAGTTGGCTCAATCAGCAGCATCCTTTTTATCTGTTAACCAGAGAGAGTTTTTACCTCTATAACCCGATAACGGGGCAAATAGAAGAACTTACTGCTCTGAATGAAAAATTACCTGCGGCTGAGATCCTCGCTATTTTAGGCCAATGGCCAGGCCAACCTGACTGGCTGGTGTTATCCGCTTATGAAAAGCTTTGGGCCTACAATGAGAAAACAACAGAGTTAAAGCTGCTGTATGAAGCAGACTTCAGCCCAACTTTTCGCATGCGTTTTGCAGACCAGATGACTGTGGATAAAAACAATACTCTGTGGTTCAGCGCTGCAGACATTGGTTTACTGGCTTTTGATGTGACAACCATGACATTGAAGCATCATTTTCATAGTAAAAACAAACTACATACAAATTCAGTCTATGCGGTAAATAGCGATTTAATGGGGCACATCTGGTTCTCCAGCTTACATGGCGTGTCCTCGTTAAATGTCGATACTCTGCATATAGAACAGTTCAGTAAAAATGATGGTTTATCCAGCAATGAATTTATTAGCCAGAGCAGTAAGACCTTAAGCAATGGCGAAGTCGCTTTTGGCTCCATTCGGGGAGTGAACCTGTTGTCGCCGGCTCAGTTGACTGAACCTCGGCGTAAACCTCGTATTGTTATTACACAACTGGATTTATTGTCCTCCCCTATTGAGAGTCCACTGACAGATTTATCTGGACAGTCTTTTAGCTTGCCCTACAACAGTCAGGGCTTAACCATCAGTTATTCCAGCCTGAATTTTCGCGACAGTGGAAAAATGCGCTACAGGTATTGGCTGGACGGCCCGCAGCGTTTGGTTTTCCCCGAACAAAGCTCCAGTTCAGTGATGTTTCCTCAGCTCACACCAGGGCATTACCAATTTAATGTTGTGGCGGTATCCCCTGTGACCGGGCTGGAGAGCGAAGTAGCAACTTTGCGTCTATTCGTCGAGCCTGCTCCTTGGTTAAGTCACTGGGCTTACATGCTGTATGCCACAGTGTCTTTGATCATTATGTTGTTTTACCTGCGCACCCGGCAGAAGCAACAACGCATGCTCAAACTGGCCCATGCCAAAGTTACAGCCAGTGAGCAGCGTTTAAAACAAGCGCTGGATTCCATCGACAGTGGCGCCTGGGAATGGCATGCCCGTAAAAACATTATGTTTGCGTCCCGTATTTACAGCATGCTGGGGTATCAGGAAGCTCTCAACCCGCTGGCGATGAGCCAACATTTATCCTTAGTGCACCCGGAAGATAAAGACGCGTATCAGCAAGCTTGGCTAAAACTGATGCAAACGCCGGATAAAACCTTTGATCACACCTACCGCATGCAACATAAAAATGGCAAATGGCTTTGGTTCCGTGACATAGGTAAAGTGGCTGAAGTGGATGATGAAGGACAGCCAGAACGGGTTATTGGTACCTTCAGCAACATTACCGAAACCAGAGCAAACCAGGAAAAAGCCAGGCTTTTTGGTGAAGCTTTCCAGCAAACCCGGGATTGGGTAGTGATTTTAGATGCAAGCCAAAGAGTGATAGCTGCTAACCAGTCTTTTACTGACGTATTTGGCTCTGTCGACAAGTATCTGGTTAGCCCTAAAACTCACCATCTGGGCATCAGCCTGCAGCGCCGCCGTTTTTACACCTCTTTGTTAAGGGGTTTAACAGTAAACCAGCACTGGCAAGGTGAAGAGCTGGTGCATACACCAGATGGTAAAGAGCGCCCTGCCCTGATTAACATCAGCGCTATTGGTGATGTGGATAAAGTAGAGTTTTTTGTTTTGGTGTTTACTGACATCACAGCGCAAAAAGTGGCAGAGGAAGAATTACGTTATCTGGCCAGTTACGACTCGCTGACAGGTTTACCTAATCGCACCTTGCTGATGGACCGTATTCAACATGGCATAGACCAAGCAAAACGCGCCAAAAAATCTTTGGCCTTATGTTTTATTGATCTCGACAAATTTAAACAAGTCAACGACTCTTTAGGCCATGACGTTGGCGATCAGTTACTACAGGAAGTCGCCAGACGTTTGCGCTCGACGTTAAGAGAAACCGATACCATAGCGCGTTTAGGTGGCGACGAATTTGTGGTGTTACTGGAAAGCTACAAGAACGACGACAATATCAGCCATGTAGCCCGCAAGATGCTGCAATCTATTGGCGAGCCAATGCAATTGGGTACTCATGTCGTCAGCGTATCGCCCAGTATAGGTATAGCTGTGTATCCGGATGATGCGACAGACGCCAATGCCTTATTAAAACATGCAGACGTTGCCATGTATTATGCAAAAGATTTAGGCCGTAATAACTTCCAGTTTTTTATTGCCGAAATGAACGAAAAAGCCCAGATGCAACTGGCCAAAGAAACCCAGTTAAGGCAAGCCTTTAAAGATGGAGAATTCATTAACTATTACCAGCCTATAGTTGACTGCCGCAGTCAATCCGTCATAGGTGTGGAAGTCTTAATGCGCTGGTGTCATAAAAATACCCTAATACCGCCAACAGAATTTATTCCTATGGCTGAAGATTTACGCCTCATTATTCCTATGACGTTATCACTGCTGGAACGTGCTTTGGCTGACTTACAGCAATGGCGTAATGCAGGTTTAGATCTGTATTTGTCGGTGAATTTATCCACTAGCCATCTGGAACAACTGTCATTGGCTGAACATACTGCTAAGTTACTGCAAAAATATCAGCTACCCGCTTCATGCCTTCGCTACGAAGTCACAGAAAGCGCCCTGATGCGGGACCACGCAAAAGCCATTACTACTATGCTGGCACTGAACGAACTGGGTATTCAGCTCGCACTGGATGATTTTGGTACAGGGTATTCATCGTTAAAATATTTAAAAGAATTACCCATAGACGCCATTAAAATTGACCGTAGTTTTGTTAAAGATATCGGCATAGATCCGGATGACGAAACCATTATCGAAGCCATTTTGTCTATGGCTGGCAGTTTAGGTATGAGTTGTGTTGCCGAAGGCGTAGAAACAGAACAACAACTGGCATTCTTCAGTAGCCGCCAGTGTTATCTGATCCAAGGCTATTTGTTTGCTAAGCCTATGCCAGCGATAGAACTGATCAACTGGCTGCATAGTGAGCATTTGAATTAAGTGGTCATAACGCCCGTCGGAGTAGAAAATTTTACTTGAGGGTTGGTCTAAGCGGATTAGCGAGGTGCAGTACGACCAGATCAGCAGCGTAATTGCCGATAGCGTTGTAACAGAGTTTGCAGCCGTTGTGGAATGGAACCATAGATCTCTTCATCGATTTTATAAGCTGCAACATTACCAGAAATAAAATGCAGCGAAGGCAGCAACAGCTCCATCACCGGTAAAATAGCCTCTGGCGCAGCATCAAGCTTTGCTTGAACCAGATTAAAATAACAATCGACGGCACAATCACTGTCGTCGGAACTGTAATGCTCATCAATTATATAGTCACGCAACGCAAAAATATAATACTGAAAAGCTCTCACCGGCATAAACCGCAGTTCATCGGTACGCTCAATCACATTCCGTTTGAACAGGGGTTGTAACTCTGCAAGCGTTTTGCCGAAGAAAATCTTAAAAGCATAGCGGGCATCAATATCATCTTTATAACCTTGCCAGTCTTGCAAGCCAGGAATTTTATCGGTCATGAGTTACTCTCTGAGGTTAAATTGCGTTAATCGAGCAGATTCTAAATGAACCAGCCCGTTGGATTCACGCACCAAAGATTAATACTGTTGGTTGATGTGGTCTGCAAAACACAATCGAAGAAGGAGTGATTTGTAGACTACCCTCTTGATTTACGTCTAGGTAGTGAATGTCAACTTTGAGCGAAAAGCAGTTGTTCAGAGCACGCGTTCTCGAAAAAACGAATCTCTGCTTTGCCTTATTTGCAGACATTCGTTTTTTCGTGAACCCAGAGTGTATCCTCAGATCAGGTGGCCAATTTCAGTGCGCCACTACATTAATCAAAATTTGTAATATTTGTTATCTTAAAGCCCAGATTAATGTCGTCTTTCCTGTAGCCGCAAACTACAAAATGATGTGATGGATGTTCCGATTGGGTAAAATAGCTTTCAGATAATTCGGCATAACGCGAAACCAGTTCCATTGTCTCTTTGTACATTTTAGCCCTTAGTTCATCTGGAAGCATCAGTGGTTTGACAAGTACAAAATCTTCGTGATTTTCATCGTCAAAAAGTCTGTTTGATACCTCGAACAATGCATTTTGGATTTCTTTGAATACAAATTTCGTACTTTTCATGAACCCTAATGGGGCACTAACTAGAAACGATACCTTACCGCCAACACTTAAGGAAATTAACTGTATTTCTTCTAGTTTCCGTAAGTACAAATAAGAGGACACGGCAGTAAGTTTGTGTTCAATTTGAATTTGCTGTGGATTTTTTTTATTAACAAACAACTCAACAAAATACTGATATAAATTTGGAAATCGACAAAATGCATTGTCTTGCTCTTTAGTGAACATCGTATGCTCAGGTTTTTGAGCCTCAACTTGCTGCCAAATTTCATGAAACTCAATTCCAACTGAATCACATATAGCTAAAAGTTTGCTGAAGGCTATTTCTTCAGAGTTCAGTTGCCTTTTAACGGTGAGTAACGAAACTCCTAATCTATTTGCAAGCTGCTGATAGGTAATATTTTGGTCTTTTAATTTTCTTTTTAACAGGAATAGACACTGTTGTAATTTTTTTGAGGGGGTCATTGGGTTAGTTATTTAGTTACCTGACTACAAAAAAAGGTATCACATAACGATACCTTACAGTTAGCGCTATGACTTCTTTTTTTGGTTGATACAATTGAATTCAGACAATGGCAATTTCAGGATCACGAGCAGATGGAAGCTTCAATAACCCCCGATCATTTTGGCGCAGATGAGGTAAAATTTATTCATGGCACGTTGGCAAAGTTTCCAACAAACAGCCAACTAGCAATGGTAAGGATTGTCGATAATCAGCCTCAATTTTATGGAGCAATTAAAAATAATACACAGGTTGAGTATATTGATAACCGCTACGCTGTATTTGACATAGGCTCTATTGCTAAAACTTTCACATCAGCAATATTGGCGCAACAAGTTGTAGAACGGAAACTTTCGCTCAATGATGAAGTGTCTGAAATCCTTGGGTTCCAATTTAATAACAACACAAAAATTACACTCAAGCAGTTAGCAAATCACACTTCAGGGTTATCACGGATCCCATCAGATTTGTTTTGGGAACTATTTTTTAAAAATAAGGATAATCCATATGCTAATTATGATCAGTCAAGGTTAAAGGAATATTTGCAGCAGAAGTTGAAAATAAAAAATCAAGATAAATTTAGCTATTCTAACTTAGGAGCTGGTTTACTTGGCTTCGTATTGAGCGAAGTAAATAAAGTATCGTATGAATCTATGCTACAAAAAGCCATATGTGAGCCATTAGGCTTAAAACAAATCACAACATCACGTGAAAACGCGGGATCAAATCTCGTACAGGGACTAAATACGAAAGGGATCCCGGTACCACATTGGGATTTAGGCGCATTGTTGGGGGCTGGTGGTATATATTCAAGTATTTTTGATTTGGCAAAGTATATTATTCATAACATAAACGATACGAATTCCGGCTTTGAGCTGCAACGTGAAAAAACTGCGACAGTAAATAAACAAATGGGTATCGGGTTAGGGTGGTTCATCGCAAAAAAACAAAATAGCGATAATACTATTTATTTTCACGACGGTGGAACAAACGGATTTACATCAATAGTTTTCATGAATATTCAAACACGAAGTGGGATTGCTATATTAAGTAATATCTCAGCAAACCACGTTCTAAAAAGAGGCTGCCTTCCACAATTAGCACAAAAACTATATAGACGTTAACGAACATTTAGCCTAAATGCTCAGCGATATAGTCTGAGCGCTGGCAATCAGCGGAAAAGCGAAACTAATAACACATTATTTTTAAACGTTCTGGCAATTCGTGATGTCTCGAAATTTTCGAGAGTCCCAGTTCAGTTATGGTCAGAAATGTCCGCTTTCAGTGAAAAGCGCCGATTTAATCGTTTCTCAGTGAATTTCTGCTGCTGGCACAGAGTAACGATTTAGAGTAACTCAGAAGCCGACTGGACAACAAGTTAGCAGACTCTGTCTAGCAGGAGAAAGGCTGTATTTTAGCAAGTCAGTTATCTGACTTGCTGCCAACTGAACGGGTTTCGCAGAGCAAAACCCTCGAATCTCCCAGAGCTGCCTGGATGGATGTATTCACAGCGACTCTGCGTTGTAGTTGGCCCGTGATTTCGCCCTGAATTCGTTTTAACCCATAGACGGGCGACCATAAAGGTCGCCCCTACATTTTTTACTCTGCTATACTGCGCGCCTCTTCGATGGATGTGATTTCCGATGCAACCCAATTTGCTGAAAGGCGCGTTATTGCTGTTACTGGCTGAAGCTAGTTTTGCTGGTATAGGCGCTTTAGTCAAACTGACCAGCGACAGTGCCAGCAATGCGCAAGTGGTGTTTTTCCGCAACTTTTTTGCCTTATTGGTGATGTTGCCCTGGCTTTGGGTGCATGGTAAACAGTTGCTCTATACCAAACGCTGGTATCTGCATTTAAGCCGCTCTGTCACCGGCATTATTTCGATGTACTGCTTCTTTTATGTCATCAGCCAGTTGCCTTTAGCCCAAGCTATGGTGGTGCTATTAATGTCGCCTTTTATCGTGCCGCTGATTGCCAAATATTGGCTAAAAGAAACGGCCAGCCGACTGACCTTATTCGGTATAGCGCTGGGGTTTGGTGGTGTGTTATTGGCTTTACCTGTAGCCAGCGGTGGAGGCGCTTTTTATCTGTTTTTAATAGCGCTGTTATCTGCCGTGTTAGTAGCAGTCACCAAAACTACCATTCGTTATATGTCTGACACTGAACCCGCAGCCCGTATTGTCTTTTATTTTTCCTTACTAACCGCCATTATTTCTTTTGTGCCCGTGCCTTTTTATTGGCAGGAATTACCTGCCATCGCCTGGTGGGCCTTTGCTTTTATGGGTATTTTGGCCGCTGTAGGCCAGATGGCCATGACTAAAGCTTATGCCTTGGCGCCTGCTTCTGATATTGGTATCTGGACTTACAGCTCAGTGATTTTTGCCGGGCTTTTTGGTTATCTGTTCTGGTCTGAACCTGTGACTATGAGCTGGTTTGCTGGTGTGGCTATTATCTTTTATGCTGGATATATCAGCACCAGACAAAGGTTATGGTAACTGCCCTGCGTCCTTGAAGCTGCGCGCTTTGTTGACTGAGTTCTTTCGCCCCCACATTAATTTGAATTAATATCGCGGGCGACCATAAAGGTCGCCCCTACGTCTTACCAAACAATCTTCATGGTTTTCAATCAACAAAATTTATTTTTATTTCGTTCAAACCTTTTTCCTGCCCCTGACGACTCATTGGTAATAACGGCATTTGTCGATACCTTACCAAAAAAGAGCCAAAGCACAGGGAAAACCATGAAAATAGCGGATACCAGCAGCCAGGATGAACGGCTGGCACCAAAAAAAACCACTAAAAAACTCTGGGTCGCAGGCTCCGTCAGTCTGCTTTTGGTCTTGCTGTTATGGCAGATAGTTCCGGCGGCTCGCAGTTGGTCGCAGTCAGATATCTCAGTGTCTTTATCGCGAGTACGACTGGATACAGTCAGGACAGCAGATTTTACCCGCGATATTTCAGCTCAGGGCCAGGTGGTCGCAGCGGTCAGTCCTAAGCTGTACGCACCTGCAGAGGGCACCATCAGCTTATTACTTGATGCAGGTACAGAAGTGAAACAAGGCGATGTGCTGGCGACTATCGACAGCCCCGAGCTAAACAATAGGCTACAGCAGGAACAAGCTACCTTTTACAGCCTGGAAACCAGCCATAACCGTCAAAAAATCTTAGCGAAAAAGCAGCAACTGACAGACAAAAAAGCTGTGGATATAGCACAAGTGACCTTAACCACAGCAGAGCGGGAAAAACGCCGCGCTGATCAGGGTTTTGACAAAGGTGTGATCAGCAAAATTGAACATGAAAAAGCACAGGACGATTTAGAAACCGCCAAATTGCAGCACCAGCACGCTGTGGAAGATGCCCGGCTGAATAAAGAAAACCTCGATTTTGAAGTGCAAAGTTTAGCTCAGCAGTTAGACCGCCAACGTTTGCTGGTGGAAGACTTCCAGCGTCAGGTCAATGGCTTGCAAGTCCGTTCTCCGGTCAATGGCTTATTGGGTAATCTGGCGGTAGAAAACAAAACCTATATCAGCAAAAACCAGCTGATTTTATCTGTAGTGGATTTAAGCCAGTTTGAGGTAGAAATTGCCGTACCAGAAAGTTATGCCAACGACTTAATCATTGGCCTGCCGGTAGAAGTCACTGCTGAGCAGAAGCTATATATGGGCTCATTGGTGACTATTTCTCCTGAAGTCTTTGAAAACCAGGTGAAAGGCCGGGTGCGTTTTACCAAAGAAGCGCCCCCTGCCCTGCGTCAAAACCAACGTTTAAGCAGCCGTATTCTGCTGGAACACCGTGAAGGCGTGATACAGGTGGCTCGTGGCCAGTTCCTCGACAGCAGCAATGGCAAATTTGCCTACAAAGTCAGCAATGGTATAGCCATCAAAACCCCAATTGAACTGGGAGCGCGCAGTCTGAACTCAGTCGAGATTCTGGCAGGGCTGCAACCAGGCGATCAAATCATCACTTCAGGCACCGATATATTCGACGGCGCCAGTACAGTGCAACTGAATAACTAATGAAGGCAAACCATAGAGGGACTTAGTATGTTAACTATGAACAAAATCAGTAAATCTTTTATCACGGACGATGTGGCCACTCATGCATTGCGCGATATTCAGTTGCATGTCAACGAAGGCGACTTTGTCAGTGTGACAGGCCCTTCCGGCTCAGGCAAAACCACCTTTTTAAATATCGCAGGCTTGCTGGAAACCAGCACCAGCGGCGAATACCTGCTGGACGGTGAAGACATAGCCAAACTAAACGACAGCGGCCGCTCCCGCATGCGTAATCAGAAAATAGGCTTTATTTTTCAAAGTTTTAACCTTATTCCGGATTTAAACCTGTTCGATAACGTCGATGTGCCTTTACGTTACCGCGGCCTGAATACAGCTGAGCGCAGAAAACGTATTGAGCATCATCTGGATCAGGTGGGTTTAGCCTCACGGATGAAACACCTGCCAAGTCAATTGTCCGGCGGTCAGCAGCAACGTGTGGCCATAGCCAGAGCTTTGGCCACATCACCCCGTTTTTTACTGGCGGATGAGCCAACAGGAAACCTGGACAGTCAAATGGCACAAAGCGTGATGAGCCTTTTGGAAGATATTAATAAAGCTGGTACCACTATTTTGATGGTGACGCACGACCCAAGCCTGGCTGCCCGCGCCAAACGTCAGATTTACATTAAAGATGGCCATGTCAGCGAGCTGACCAGCAATAACCCGAACCTGCATCTGGTTAACGAAGCTTAAGGAGCTGCTATGTTTTCTTATTATTTAAAACTAGCCTGGTTAAGCTGTAAACGTACCTGGGGCATGACCTTGCTAATGGTTTGCGCTATAGGTTTAGGTATTGGCGCGTCCATGACCACTATTACTGTCAACTACCTGATGTCGGCCAACCCTATTCCGCATAAAAGTGAACAGCTGTATTTTGTCCAACTGGACGCCTGGCAGCCCAATGATTCTTTCAACGACGATGGCGATGCCCCAACCCAGTTAACCTATCGGGATGCCACTTATTTATGGCAGGCACAAAAAGCTAAACGCCAAAGTATTCAAAGCGGTATGTCTGCAGTAATAGAGCCTGCCGACAAAGAAGTGTTGCCTTTTATGGTGCAGGGCCGCGCCAACAGTGCCGACTTTTTCCCTATGTTTGATGTGCCTTTTTTATATGGTAGCGGCTGGGACCATCAGGCTGATCTGAAAAAAGAGCGGGTGATAGTGATCAATGCCGAACTGAATGAACGCTTATTTGGTGGCAAAGACTCGACAGGCCAAACAGTACGGATGGCAGGTGAAGACTACAAAATCACTGGCGTGATCGACAGATGGAACCCTAAACCTAAGTTCTACGATATCAGCACTGGTGCTTTTAATGATGTGGAAGAAGTCTTTGTGCCTTTTAGCCTCATTACCGAACAAAAGTTCAGCCGCTCTGGCAATACCAACTGCTGGAAACCCACAGAATCAGGCTTTCAGGCTTTCTTAGATTCTGAATGTATCTGGGTGCAACTCTGGGTGGAATTACCCACAGCTCAGGATAAAGAAGCTTACTTCAGCTTTATGAATGCCTACGCCAAAGAGCAGCACCAATATGGCCGTTTTGCCCGCACTGACAACAACAAATTACGCGATGTGATGCAGTGGCTGGAATACGCCGAAGTGGTATCAGACGACGCCAGCATGATGATGGCGATGTCGCTGATGTTTCTGCTGGTGTGTTTGCTCAATACCCTAGGTTTATTGCTGGCGAAATTTTTAGGCAAAGCGGCAGAAATCGGTGTGAGGCAGGCCTTAGGTGCCAGCCGTAACGATTTGTTTATTCAGCATTTAATTGAATCAGGCTGTATAGGGTTGGCAGGTGGCTTATTGGGTTTAATCCTCGCCTTACTTGGGCTTGAAGCCATCAAAGTGATGTACGGCGACTGGATCCGAGATTTAGCTCAGCTGGATTTCACCTTGGTCGCTATGGCAATCAGCCTGGCTGTTGTCAGTGCTTTATTAGCCGGTTTATACCCCACATGGCGTGCCTGTCAGGTGCAGCCGTCCGTTCAGCTGAAAAGCCAATAAGGAGTTTGCCATGTTAGAACTGTTAGCCCGATTGGAACTGGGCCCTATGTTCCGCGCTTTAATGCGCAATAAAATTGGTGCTTTGCTGATCGCCCTGCAAATCGCCCTAACCCTGACCATTATGGTGAACGCCATTTTTATGATGCAGGAACGCAGTCAGCAAATGGCTCGAGCTAGTGGCTTAGATGAAACCAATACTTTTTATCTGAGCAACACCATCTTTGCGCAAAACTACAATGTGAAAACCGCTTTACAGCAGGATTTGCAACGCATTCGGCAAATTCCGGGCGTGGTCGATGTCACCCAAATCAATGCAATACCGTTAAGCGGCGGCGGCTGGTCTATGAGCCTGCAAACCAAAGCCGGCGATGATATTGAAGGCACAGGCAGCGCAGTTTACATGGTGGACGAGCATGGTATCGATGCTTTAGGCCTGGAGCTTATCGCTGGTGAAAACTTCCAAAGCCCAGATATAGGCTGGCGTGAAATAGGCAGTACCAAGTGGCCTGCTAAAACCATTATCACCAAAGCATTAGCAGAAGCTATGTTTGAAGGGGACTGGAAAAGTGCCTTAGGAAAAACTGTCTACATTGACAACCATCAGCCAATGCAAATCACAGGTATTATCAACACACTGCAAGCACCATGGAACGGCTGGAATGGCGTAGAGCGCAGCATGCTGGTGCCGCAGCAACTGGATGGCAAAGGCAGCCGCTTTTTTATCCGCACCGAACCGGGCCGTCGTGACGAGTTAATGCCTGTGATAGAAAAAATGCTGGCCGAAAGCGACAGAGGCCGCATTATCCGTAAGGTCACCAGCATGGAACAAACCCGTGACGAAAGTTATCAGGAGCATCAGGCCACCAACACTATTCTGCTAACGGTCATTATTGTACTTACCCTGATCACCGGCTTCGGCATTGTCGGTCTGGCGATGTTCAGTATCAACAGACGCACTCGCCAAATCGGCACCCGCCGCGCTTTAGGCGCCAGCCAGTGGCAGGTGATGCGCTACTTTATGCTGGAAAATCTGCTGATAAGCTTCGCTGGTGTGGTGCTAGGTGCTGCAGGAGCAGTAGGTTTAAATATCTGGCTGGTTTCAACCTTCAGTATGAGCCCGTTAAGCCCTGTGTTGCTGGTGATTGGTGTTATTGCCTTGCTGATAGTAGGCCAGTTAGCGGTCAGCTATCCGGCCTTAGTCGCGTCAAAAATCTCGCCTGCGACAGCGACCAGAGGACGAGCTTAGACATGCCGTAACGACTCCCTGGTAAGTAAAAAGTTACCAACCTCTCCCTCAGCTTTTTTGTCCTTCGGCTGAGGGATTTTTGTTTTCAAGTGCAACCCCCTAAGCACCTTATTGCGGATCTCGATTACACATGTTGTAAATCAATTAAGCGCTTTAGCGCCCTGTTACTCTAATAAAGTCCATAATCTCATACATCAATATTATTTTTTTCGAAATTAACTCCGTTGGTTCTACTGGATAATCCGGCTTAACTAGAGTAGCTATTAAATGTCGTAATCCTCGCTCATTAACACTACATCCATGGTCAGCAATATATTGATCGACAAATTTATAAAACATATCCATATCTGTCGGATGGTTTGTGTGCCAATGTCCAGCTAACCATCTCCGCAAAGAACTCATACAACTTGGTGATAGATTCATTTCGATCTCCTTCTTCTGAATAACTTGATTGCAGCAGCGATAACGCCTAGGTTGCAGTGTTTAAATTAATCCGCTGACAACATTGAAGGATTGCAGTTGAATCTTGGCTGGTGAAAATGAAGTTAGATCAATGCGGCTGTACTCGCTATCGTATTGGTAGAGGACAAGGCGTGATACATTTTGATAGTTGAAGATTATCTATACGCAAACAGAAATAACAAACACCGCAATACTTGCTCGTACCAACGTTGTTATTTTGATTAATGGCGGGAGTCATTTACGGCTCCGTTAACCAAACTCGCTCTTTGAGTTAGCTCGTTGACTATTGATTCTTCTTTTCCATCACAGATCAGGGTTACCCGTCCATTAACAGAATTATAAAGCATCAGTGTTACTTGGCCGTTACTGTATAAAAAGTAACATAAACCAATACAGATTAACCAAACACCAACCACCATCAAGCCAGCAATAGCTTGCATTAGGGTGTCCGATAAAACGATCACTTTCCCAAAGGTCATAATCACCAAAAACCAAACAGGAATGGTAACAAATTTCCACATAACATTTTTCTCAGTTAGTACAATAGGGTTTTCTATGTCAATACCAGAATATGGCACTTTAAATTCAATAGTCTGATCGCCATCAGAAAATTTATGACGAAATGAATCGGGATTAAACTCAAATGTACTGCTTCTTCCTTTGAGTTTTTGATTAATAACCAATGAACCCTCCTATAAAATAACGCCCGCGTAATAGGCACGAGCTTGTGAGCGTACTGATTGATGCGTTTGTTAAATGCTTACTTAGTTGCACTGCTTAACACCCAGAAACCAATTGGCCAAGCGGCTAATAATGAGTAAGTAATTAGGTTTGCATTGCGAACCTTAGCCTTGATACTCAGCGACGGCAGTGTTTTATTGAGTTTTTTTGAAACAAAATACTCTGACCACCAGGACGCGAAGAAGAACGGGATCAATAAAACCAAACCCGCAACGGGAATCATCCAGTTCAGATCTTCTTCATATGGTATCAACCATGGAGCCTGCCAAGTAACAGCTAAGACTTTACCCATGGCCGAATTAATTCCGTAGGCGCCACCACCGCCAGTAACCACTTGAACTAACACAAGTAGAAGCCATGTAAGAGGAATACCTATAAGGGTTGAGGCCACATTAGAAATGCTTACCGTTTTCAAAGATTGACCAAAAGGCAGTTCCAAACCCTTTGATATATAGAGTGTTTCTACAGCTATGATCGGTACTAACGACATTAAAAATGCCGGCATAGCCAAAAACAGCATCGGTACACCTGCATTAGCGTAGGCAATACCCGGAACTACCAATGCAAGAACAGTTAATATGACATTTTTGGATTTATGCACGATTCCCTCTTGGTACTTAACGCCCGCAGCACGCGCGGCATTGTAATGAAGGCGCAGCCGCCATGGAAAAGCCGTCGCTGTACCTGCGATTGTTAGAAGCCCCTTACAACGTTAGTGGCGAACAAATCAAACTTCCATCGGGGCGTAAACACATTCATCGTTGATCTTTCCAAAGTGAATTTCGACTTGCTCACCGAAAGCCTCAGAAAATTCTTGTGCGTGCCGGCGAACACGTGTCAGTGGGTAGTCAACATCGTCTTCTCGTAAAACACATACTAGGCGTATTTTTGAAAAATTCTCAATCGCTTGCATCGACATCCAGTGCTTGAACTGTCTTTCTGCCACCATTCTCAACATGGAATAAAAGCTTCTCGGCCGGATTGACTTGACGTCAATAGCTAATGTTTCACCATCCTTTTCCGCTATAAAATCAAACCCTCGCCTCGTAGATGACTGTGAGATTTCGTAACCGGAACGAGCGTAGTATTCCGCAACGGCTTTTTCGGCGATAAAGCCTATTGCCTGCGGTGATTCGGATTGGTACGAATAGATAATCAACTCTCGATCCTCCTCATCGAGATCTATCTCCACTAGCTTCTCCGTGGCCTTTCGAATGATAGCCTTAATGTCACTGGACAAACCTACTATCTGATCAAATTCCACTTTAGTAAGGTTGCGATTATGGGCAACCTTGTTTCTGAGCTTGTAAAGAATTTCCCACTTCTTCTCTAGCCCCTTATCCTTTTCATCAAGCAACGATGAAAAATACTTTTCCCAATTCGATTTTGGGACATACTTTAGTATTTTCTCTTTATCGTCATCAGAGAATGTTGTTTTTAAAAGAATTCGATCCAACTCTTCAAGACTGATATCTCGCTTTTTATCAAAAAGAACCTGCTTTAGATGGATGAAGTCGAGTTTATAAAGGTCGTTTAAGTAGACCTCCTCTTCGTCGTAACTCTCTATCTTTTTAAATAGCTCTGGATTAATCGCGTCTTTGGACCAGTTCATCCCAACATTAATCAGCATGAACTTGGCGATGAGCCTTCTCATCAGATTCTCAACTTCGTTGATTACCGGATACGACTTCTCTGCATAAATTCGACCAACCCCATCCCATAATGTGTTAATGGCAGTGCTGCCTGGAGAAATTCGTTCAGAAATAGACTTTACCCGCTCACAAAGCTCAGAGAATTCATCCACAGCATCTCTGCTCATAGATTCCAGAACCAATAGAAAGAATCGTTCGTCCTTGTCCTTGACCTTGTCCGTTTCAACACGAAAGCGTGCGGAAACAAGGTCTTTTGCTTTTGGAGATCTACGATAAGCCAACTTCTGTCCAGAGATGGTTATTAGTGCATCAACCTTAAGAAAATCGACGAAGGCTTTCTTGCTGCTACAGAACGAGTCTGTCCCCGGTACTAAAATCAGATATTCATTTTTCAAACTTTTAGCTTCCTTTTCTCGGCTTGTAGCAGACTTCTAACGCCCGCCACAAACGCGAGCAACTTGTTGCGAGTCGAGCCGCGAAGCGGCGTTTTGATGGCGTTTGTTATAAGCTACCAGCTGACAAAGCAAGTGACACCCCAGAACCCAGAATGAAAAAAACAAAATTTACGGCAACACCTTTCCAAAACGACTTACTACCTTCTTTTCGTAATTCGCCTTTTAATAATTGAGCAACAGCGTCGACTTGTTCTTGATTAATTGATACCAAATTTTTGTACTTCTCAGCATCGTTTTTCAGTTCTACAACTAATTGCTGCCGGCTCTGAATTTCTTTTTCAACTTCAGTAACAAGATGGCTCGATTCCCTAAGTGCATCAGTTAACTTATTTATCCTGTCTTCCAAAGTCTCTTGCGACTTGTGTTTACGATTTCGCTGAGCCTGAAAAAATGCTGCGATGGCAGAGGTAACAGCGCCAATTGCTGCCGCACTCGACATAACGGAAACAAACTCAATAGACACGAATTACTCTCCTTGCTTATAACAATCCATTTTCAAAGGCAGCCTGCCCGCAAGTCGAACATTGTTTCGCCTTCTTTCATGATTTTTACTCATACCAAACTAACGCTGATGTACCTCTATTTCAACAGGTTTTTCTGAAATGAGTAAATTTGCGTCCGGCAAAATTTATACAGGCAGTACGCTAGTTGTTCTTAAATGTACTCAAGCTCGACAATTGGAAATTCATCCAGTGGTTTGGGCGTGCCAAAGGAATGAGTAGCAGAGGTTTGCCACAATGCCTAATTCAGCTTTTGCCATGAAGCAACGCTGCAAATGCCTTCAGGAAAAGGGCATAATTTGCTGACGCACAGCCAGGTTCAGGCATCAAATCAACTACAAACCAGTACAGCTTACATCTGCTTAAAATGATGTAAATAGCTGCGGCTGACTGGCAGATGTTCGGTTCGGCCTTTCAGATAGACAGTGGCGGTTTCATTTTCGCCGCGTGTGACATGGCTCACCCTGTTCATATTCACCACCACAGAGCGGTGTATTTGCAAAAAGTCATTGCTGTCCAGCTGTTCAAGCAGTTCTTTTAGTGGCGTGCGAATGAGGGCTTCTACTGCTTTCCCCTCATGATCGCGCCAGCCGACTAGCGTGTATTTTTCATCTGAGCGCAGGAAGTCTATGTCTTCTACCGGGATCATCCGCACCGATTGTCCGATGGAGGCTTTAATCCAGCGTAAAGGCTCCGGCGCGGCTTTTTGTTGTAAACGCGCCTCCAATTTATCCAATAACATCTCGATGTCGGGCGCAGCTTGCTGGGAGCCTAAACGTTCGCGCACCCGCAGTACAGTCTCGGCCAGTCGCGCCTGCTCTACAGGTTTGACTAAATAATCCAATGCGCCCTGGGTAAAAGCTTCGACCGCATATTCACTGTAGGCGGTGACAAAAACAAAGTGCGCACCGCGGCCAATCTGGCGCGCCACTTCAATGCCTGTCATGCCCGGCATATGAATATCCAGAAAACACACTGTAGGTTTAAGCGCCTGATACTGTTCCAGCGCTTCGCGGCCATTGCGGGCCTGCGCCACGATGTTTAATTCGGGCCAGGTTGCCGCGAGCAGCCGGGCCAAAGCACTGCGCAGCAAAGGTTCGTCGTCGGCTATCAGTGCAGTCGGCTGGGTTGAAGTCATATTAATCTCCTGAAAGCCCGCTGGTCGTTGCAGTAACCTGTAGTGCCGGAATACTGATATTTACACAAAAGCCATGCGGTTCAAGCGCCATTAAACTAAGTTGAGCCTGATCGGCAAAAATCAGATGCAAGCGTTCGCGCAGATTGGCGAGGCCAGTGCCTAAACCCTGGCTCTCTGCTTTGCCACCAACAGCAGGGCCACCAAGAGCAGGTCCACTCAAGCCTATCCCTGTGTCTTTCACTTGTGCCAGACAACGCCCATCCTGTAACCGGGCAGTGACCTCAATTTGCCCGCCTTCTTCACTGGGGTCGATACCATGCCGAATGGCGTTTTCTACCAGCGTTAACAAAGTCATAGGCGGGCATTGCACTGCCAGTGCTGCTGGATCTGCGTCAATGGCAAACTGCAAGCGATCGGGCATGCGCATATGCATCAACTCAAGGTAAGCCCGCACCAATTCCAATTCTTGTCCTAAGGTGGTGGCACTGTGATGCAAATTAGGCACTGCAGCGCGTAAATAAGTGATCAGACTATTCAGCACCTGCGAGGCCTGTGATGAGCCAGAATCCACTAATTCACGCACGTTTGCTAAGGTATTAAATAGAAAATGCGGCTCCACCTGAGCTTGCAATAAACGCAGCCGTGAATCCAGCGCGTCCCTGGCCAATTGACTGCGCTCCAGTTCAAATGACAACGCCTGTTGCTGCGCCTGGCCGTTGATATGGCGATAGAGCGCCGACATGGCAATCCAGGGCGACACTAAAAGACCTGCAGCAACCAACATACCAAAGCCCAACATTTTTTTGGAGTCCAATGACCAGACTTCAGGATGTGAAAAAGTCGTCAGAGAATAAATAAACACCGCAGCAAAAGGCGTCACTACTGCGACTGCTACCACCTGCAGCACCCAGCGCGCCACCCAACCGGGTAATCGCTTCGGCCAGCGCTCAACTATGCCAAAAGCAAGCAATTGCATACAACCGACAAACAGCACCCGTATAGGCGGCAACAGCCAACTGGATTGAAAAATGGGTAACCATAACAGGGTTAACACCGTGCTGGCCAAGATGACCACGCGCAAACGCGGCCAGCCAAACAGCGCTGGCGGCTTTGATAATAAAACAGAGGGATCGCGATGTTGCATAGGTAAACCAACTCAACCGGTAAACACACAATTGTTATTCATTGCAGCGCTGCAGCAATGAGTGAATAGGCTTAGCTTACACTGCAACCTTAGGCCATGTATTCCCTTCAATGATGACTAACGCAGTGACAGGGATAGATGACGTTATCAGCAGATGAATAACGAGGGACTCCCTGATTTGAATTCAGTACCACTGATGCCGTCACTTATCCTGTTAGAGCGTCATCAAGTCGACCCAATCCGTACTTCGTCCATACCAGCCGCTACACAGACCGTTATTTGGTTTATTCTGCCAGCTATCAGATTTGCAACCACAACAGAGTTTTTATGACCTGGATCCATATTATCGCGGGCTTAGTAGCCATCCTTGCAGGCGCAATGGCCATGATTGCAGCCAAAGGCTCACCACTGCATCGCAAAGCCGGGGCCATGTTTACCCTTTCGATGTTAATCATGACGGGCAGTGCCGCCATAGTTTCGCTGTTTTTACGTACCGACCACGTCACAGGCGTTGTCGCTTTGGTCACATCTTATCTGGTTTGTACTTCGTGGTTGGCTGTGAAGCGCTCTGTTCAAGACAGTTATTGGGTAGTGGCAGGCTTTGCATTGGCAGCGGCAATACTGGGGGTGTATGCACTCAATCTTTGGTTCAATTTTATCGACGATCCAAAAAGCTTAATCACCAAAAACAGCCCACCTCAGACGCTGATGGTGTTTGGTGCCATCAGTTTGTTATGTGCCGTGCTGGATGTACGTTTATTGCGGGCTGGACAGATCATTGGCGCACAGCGTTTGGTGCGGCACCTGTGGCGGATGTGTTTTGCGATGTTAATTGCTACCGGCTCATTTTTTGCAGGCCAAATGCAAGTCTTCCCAGCTATGCTGCAAAAAAGCGCGGTGTTGGGTATTCCGGTTCTGCTGTTCCCTGTACTGCTGGTGATCCTGACCACACTCTATTGGTTGGGTCGAACTTTGCTTAAGCCGAAGCGCGTGATCGTCAGGTGAATTAAAGCTTGGAGAGCTGACATCAAGTTAGATGATAGTAAAGGGTGATTTAAAGCCTTTCATCACCAAACTGGTGATGCAAATCCATACGTTGGTGTAATACTCTGGCTACTTCAATACCACGAGGACCAGATCGATAGAAAATAATATGTTTGCCTGATAAAAAGCTTTTAGCGCCACTAAAAACCTCATCCCGCTGTAGCCCTAAGTCGGGATTGTTAGCCAACATCAGCAAAGTATTGTGTAACTTTTCCAGATAAAATCTGGCTTGTTGTTTACCCCAAGTCTCAATTGTCACTGCAGATATGTCTTTGATATCCGACACAGCAAGCGGTGAAAGCTGGTATTCAGCCATTTACGCCACTGCTGACTTCATCAAAAATATCTAATGCACTTTTCGTAGATTTCTCGCCGGCAGCAAGTTGCTCAAAACCGCGTGAAACTTCTTGCCTTAATATTTCCAACTGCTGTTGCTTCGCCATATCTTTTTCGAAAAGCAATCTCAGACCTTCACGGATCACTTCGCTGGCAGAGGTATAAAGCCCTGAAGCTACTTTCTCATTGATACGTTTTTCAAATTCTGAACCTAATGTAATGTTCATACCCACCCCAGCTTAACGCGCATTGAATGCGCACATTATGCGCAGGCAACAAGTATAGTCGTCAACAGAAACAGTTGTATAAACTTTTTAACTACGACAAGGCAAAATTTGCTATCAACTACAATTCAAAAATTCTACTGAAATTAACCTTGCTTTCAAGCCAAAGCTAATCTCACCGCAAAGCCGGTAAACAAAAGCCCTAACAGCAAATTCCCGGCCTGTCCTGCTTTGGGTTGGTCTTTAAAGAAGCCCGCTATGGCGGCGCCTGCGTAAATCAGCGTGGTTAAGTACAGCAGGCTGACCAGCTCCAGCACCAGCGCTAATACCAGATAAGGCACCCAGTTAGGGTTAAAACTGGCATCGATAAACTGGATAAAAAACGACAGGAAAAACAAAATGGCTTTGGGGTTGGTCAGGCTTAATAACAACGACTTACGAAATACCGAGCCGGTTTTTACCGTTGCAGTCAGATCTACAGGCGCATCCGGATCTGGCTTAGCGGCGGGCTGGCGCAAACTCAATAAAATTTGTACGCCGATAAAAAGTAAATAAGCAGCGCCTAAGTAGCGGATCCAGCGGAACAATTCAGGTGAAGCTAACAGCACGGAGGCAAGCCCAAGGTAGGACAGCAAAATCAAGGTCGCATCACCTAACAACACAGCAGCAAGAGCCCGCCAGGCATGGGTTGGCCCCAACACTATGCTGGTTTTCAGCACAAACAGGCTGTTTGGCCCTGGCATCAGGATGATAACCACCACGCCAGCCAAAAAAGTCCAAAACTGAATTACGCCAAAGGCTTCCATTGTTTCCTCTACGGGGTAAGTCCTTGCATGTTGCAGTAGGGTCTGGCACTTGCTGCCTGACCCTAATAGTTCCCTGAGCCGATCTGGTGGCTCGGGGTCAGGCTTAAAAGCCAGACCCCTTACCTGACTCCGTTATTACACTTCCGGCATCACTTTATTGCGGCCTCGTTGTTTGGCCTGATACAGCGCTTCGTCGGCACTGGAGAACAATTTACGGGCACTGTAGCCGCAATCCTGCGCTGTGCTGACACCAAGGCTTGCCGTTACATTAAAGCTGTGCCCTATCAAAGCTGTATCAATATCCTCTATCGCCTGACGCACTGATTCAGCCAAAGCACGGCTCATGTCTAAATCGCAGTCTTGCAGCAAAATGGCAAACTCTTCGCCGCCTATACGGCCTAAAGCGTCGCTTTTACGCAAACATTGCTGCGCTGCGGTGGCCGCCTGTTGTAATACCCAGTCGCCGGTTTGATGACCGTAGTTATCATTCACCTGCTTAAAATGGTCCAGGTCAAACAACACAAAACCGAGTTTTTGCTGCTGGCTTTGCGCCTGATTTAAGCTGCTAGCCAATAAATCTTCAAAATGATCCCGGCTAAATACTTTGGTTAACTTATCAAAAGTAACCCGCTCTTTCAGCTTAATGCCGGAGCGATGCGTCCGGTATAACACAGTGACCAGCAGTAATAGCAAGGTGACGGCCACCAGCAGGTACAGCCTGTTATTGACAGATTCGGCCATGGCCAAGTCGTTTTCCAGTTGCAGCTGCCGGGTTTGCTGATTCAACAGGCTAATTTCCTGTTTACGCTGCGCCGCCTGCATCAGGGCCGCATAATAGGCCAGCGCCGCTGTCATTTGCCTGTTATTGGCTTTTTGATAGGTGTGCTGATACAGCTCAAGGTACTGCACTACTTTTTGCTGATCACCCAGTAATTTATAACTCGCAGCCAGGCCCTGATAGGCCAGTAAGGCCACTTCAAGCGAATTTTCCATAGCTTTGGAATGTAAGGAGTTTTCAAGCTGTTTTGCACTGTCCTTTGCGGCAGTTTTATTTTGATGGGTCGCATAAGCGCTGGCACGAATGGCCAGCCACATCAACGTTAAATTGTCGTATCCCAGTTGGCTTACTGCTGCATTTTTTGTCTGCAGTAAGTCTAAAGCCAATTCAGGTTGATGCTGATTCAGGTAAATAATGCTAATGGCGCTGTCTGTTAACAAAGCATACAGCATTTGATTTTCAACAAAACACTGCTCGTTATCTGTTTTTATTTGTTCTAATGGCTTAACAAAAACACTACTTTTGTAGGCAATCTGGCTGGTTAAGTATAAGGCGGCACAACGAACTCTGGCTGATACTTTTTCAAGCTGTATTTTCCGCACTAAATTTGCAGACTCGTCATACAAACCAGAATCCATCAAAGCTAAGGCCATTGCCATAAGACCACTTGCTTTTACTTCATCTGCCACTTCAACAAATTGTTCATCACTAAACTGTAAACCATAACTAAATGCCTGATAAAAATTGCCCGTATGCTGGTGTAAATTCACCAAAGACACTACAGCTCTGTATTTTAAGGTTAGATCTTCAGACAGATTAAGTACTTTGAGCAGTGACGATTCGGCAACCGCATAATCGCTGCGTAAAATCGCAGCGCGCCCGACATAAAATGCCAATGTGATTTTATCTTGTGCGCTCCAGCCAAGAGCAGGCTCAGCAGAGAGCTTATCTACATGCTCAATAAAAGCTTTGGTATTAGAGCTAAATAATGACTCAAAAGTATCTACATCAAGTGAATTGGCTGCCATAGCTGAAGGCATAAAAATGCCGGCCAAAATGGCCATAAGCAATACATCAAACCATGACAGCCAGTTTTTCATTACACTGCAGCTTTTAAACTTTGAGGCTTTTGGTCTTTTTCTTCTTCATCATCAGGCTCTTGATCGTCCGGCTTGTCAGGCAAAACACAGCAGACGATATCGCCGCTGGTTTTGACCATAGTGGCAATAGCATTACGATCGCCAGACAAAATCACGCTGATTTGCTGTTCAGTGAGGCCTTGTTGTTCCATACGCTCACGCAGCTGTTCAGGGTTTAATGAACGCAATTCCGCACTTGAACCAAAACTGGTAATAAAACTCAGTAAATTACTCATAGATTTTCCTTTTTTGTTGTGAACACGATAGCATTTTTTTGCGGTTAAATTCAGAGTCCCAATTTGAGCTGTCTCAAGTTTCATGCATTAAAGCAGCTAATTTCGCCTGCATCGCCAAATTAGGCATTAGCTTTTCTGCCGGCGGTAAGACCAGCGTTGTATGCAAAAAAATATCTGCATCAGGCAACTCTGCCAAATTGACCTGCTGCATTCTGGGTTCGCCAATCGGCAAAGTGCAGGCTTCATACAAAATAACCGGATGCTGTGCCGGGTAATACTCAGACAGCAGCTCGACCAATAACGCCAATCGCTGTGTATTGGTATGAAAACGAGCTGTGGATAGATCCCCAGCCACTCCGGCTTGCCATAAAATCAGATAAGCACTTGGGTCAATCCGGCGCTGGTAAATCATCAGTTGGGTGGTTTCAAAGTGCTGACAACCGTAACGACCGGGATCAATAGCTAAATCGGCAAACAAGCAGTCTTCGGCTGACACACCAGGTTCCATATGAGCTTTGTAGCCTTGTTGCCTCGCCTCCGCAATAGCTTTATGCGGCACCCAGGCAAAAACACCAGGGTGACCATAAAATGCTCCCACTACCTTTTTACCGGCATGAACTTCGGCCAACATGGCGTCTACCATCTGGCGGTAACTGATTTTCCTGTCCTGGCCTTCAGAGTAATACCGCTGCAGGCTGCGTACATCAGGATGCATTGCTTCCAGCCATTTCTCGACCACACCATGTGACATTAGTGAAAAAACCACATCGGCCTGCTCTATATAACTTTGACTTAATGGCGTGATATGGGACGCCATCGTCATTCCAGTACCCACACAGACTAAAGAACCCGAAACTGTTGTCATTAATTTAGTTACCATTCATGCATAGATAAGGTGGTCGCTGGTTAAGCTCAACCCAATAATTTCGTTCTAATTGCCAGAACCAATACTCGCCATCACTACTTACTCTCTGCACACTTAGTCGCCTGAGCAAACGAGCGGAAGCTAAATGATTGATCTGGTGTTTAGCTACCACAGTGTCAAGCCGCCATTGCCTGAAACCAAAGTTAATCAAACCAGACAGGATCGGAACCGAATACCCCTTAAAGCAAAATTCTGGCGACAACATCAAACCGAACTCAGCCACACCTTGTTGTTGCGTTATAAGCGCCGCAATCCCAATCTTAGTGCCGTCCGCCTCAGATACAGACCAGTAATAGTAGACAGAATCAGACTTTGGTGTCAGAGCCTGCTGGAACAACCGAGTGGCCTTTTTATCAGTTAATGGCGTGCCTATGTACTGCATAACCATCGGATCATTAAAAAGACCTATAAACAATGTCCTGTCGCCGGAATCCAAAGGCGTAAGTTCGAAGCCTTGATGCCGTATATGCCTTTGCTCCAATCTCATCTTGCGTCTGCCACCTTAATCAAGCCCATAGCGTTATCGGCAGAGCGGTCAAAAATACAATATTTATTATTCATCACCGGCAAACCCAAAATACCCTGACTGGCCCAGCCTGCTAACTGGCTGGCGATTAAAAACATGGCCTGGCCCTCTGCGGGCGCATTGATTTGCCAATACGCACTGGATTCTACCCTTAAAACCACGTCGGATTGATGACAATCATTCCCTATGAGGGTTAGTGAAATAGCTGGTCAGTCAGAGAGTTGCAACTGCTCTAGCGGCAAACCCAGCATCGAGTTTCTGGCCAACAGCGTCATAACTCATGATCTGAACATCAGCGCTCAGCTCAACCACAGTATCTTCATAAGGCTGATAAACACTGTGCCGCACAGCCAAAGCAGCAGATCCGATGTCCAACAGCAGATTGACTGGCTGCCGTTGGCTACCTATCCGCAAAGCAGCGGTATAGCACCCCTCGGCATAGGCCATAGTGATAGGTAGAACCAACATCATAAACTTGCTTGCACCTTTCACCGTAGGCCAGCACGGCGGGGGGATAAAAATTCACTTTAATTGCGAAGCACCGCAACTGGCAAGACAGATCAAGGCTAAAAAGCTATAAATGAACAAATCCGGCAGAAGCCGATCCACTGCTGGCACTTCAAGAGCTACTAGGATAAAATGCGCGTCCTTTTTCTTGGCGTTAACTTTTTTACGGGCTAGAACACAAATGGGCAAAAAGCTGCACATTAAGACCTGGGGCTGCCAGATGAACGAATACGATTCATCCAAAATGGCGGACCTGCTGGATGCAACTCATGGCTACACTCTGACTGAAGATGCTGCTGAAGCGGACGTGATCCTGCTGAACACCTGCTCTATTCGTGAGAAGGCACAGGAGAAGGTATTCCATCAGTTAGGTCGCTGGCGTCCGCTGAAAAAGAAAAACCCGGATCTGATTATTGCGGTGGGTGGTTGCGTCGCTTCACAGGAAGGCAAAGCCATTCGTGATCGCGCCCCTTATGTCGACATCGTGTTCGGGCCACAAACCCTGCACCGTTTGCCGGAAATGATTAACGCTGTGCATGGCGACCGCTCTCCTGTGGTGGATGTATCCTTCCCTGAAATCGAAAAGTTTGACCGCCTGCCAGAGCCTAAAGCCGATGGCCCAACGGCTTTCGTATCTATTATGGAAGGCTGCTCTAAGTACTGTACCTTCTGCGTAGTGCCTTACACCCGTGGCGAAGAAGTCAGCCGCCCACTGGATGATGTCTTGCTGGAAGTAGCCCAACTGGCGGAACAAGGTGTACGTGAAGTCAATCTGTTGGGTCAAAACGTCAACGCCTACCGTGGTGAAACTTTTGATGGCGAAATCTGCCATTTCTCTGAGTTATTGCGTTTAGTCGCGGCCATAGACGGCATTGACCGAATTCGTTACACCACGTCGCACCCTGTTGAATTTACAGACGATATTATCGAAGTATACCGTGACGTGCCTGAGCTGGTGGATCACCTGCATTTACCTGTGCAATCAGGTTCAGACCGTATTCTGGCGCTGATGAAACGTAACCATACCGCCATCGAATACAAATCAAAAATTCGTGCCCTGAAAAAAGTACGACCGAATTTATGTATGTCGTCTGACTTTATTATCGGCTTCCCTGGTGAAACCGCAGAAGACTTCGAAGCCACTATGGATTTAATCAAAGCCATCAACTTTGATATGAGCTTCAGCTTTATCTACAGCGCACGTCCTGGTACACCAGCAGCAGATTTACCGGACGATGTATCGGAAGATGAGAAAAAACAACGTCTGTATATACTGCAGGACCGTATAAACCAGCAGTCATTGCAAATTGCCCGTGCTATGCTCGGCACTGAACAACGTATTCTGGTGGAAGGCCCGTCGAAAAAAGACATTATGGAACTGACCGGACGTACGGAAAACAATCGTGTGGTGAACTTTGAAGGTTCGCCAGATATGATTGGTCAGTTTGTAGATATTTTAGTGACAGATGTCTTTACCAACTCATTAAAAGGTAAAGTGATCCGCACTGAAAAAGACATGGATTTACGTCGTGAAGTATCGCCACAACAAATTATGGCAGCTAAAGCGGCAAAAACAGACGAATTGGGAGTGGCAACTTTTACTCCTTAAGAAGATATCTTCACTACACCAGCCAAAGTAATTGGCGTTGCAGCGCGACGACAAGGGCGGCAGTCCCCTGGAGCATAGTTCACTATGTGACTGGGGCTGGTGCACCAGGTCAACAAAGCGGCAGCGTCTGGTACTAAGGCTAAACAAAAGAGACAGGACTTTTGGATAATCCAATAACCAGCTTAGAATTTTCTCTCTCCCCTTTTGAACCTCAGCGTCTGGCTTTTTTATGGGGCCCCTTTGACGATAACTTACGTCAGATTGAACGCCGCTACCGTGTCCAAGTGTCCTACCGCGATAATCAGCTGCGTTTAGTCGGCTTAACGGATCAGCTTGAGCCGGTAAAACACATTATCGAAACTCTGTATAGCGAAACCACCACTGCCCAGGGCAAGGCTGTGCCGTTAAGCCCGGAGCAAGTGCATCTGGTGATCCAGCAACAGCAGCAGGACCCGACAGAGCAGCAGTTCGACGAAGAACAGGTCAGTATCAAAACCAAAAAAGGTGCCGTCAAAGGCCGCAACGCCAATCAAAGTGCTTATGTGCGCAATATTCAGCGTCACGACGTCACTTTTGGTATTGGCCCTGCAGGTACAGGCAAAACCTATTTAGCTGTGGCTTGTGCGGTCGACTCGCTGGAAAAAGGTGAAGTTCGCCGTATAGTGCTGACCCGCCCTGCGGTCGAAGCCGGTGAGAAACTGGGCTTTTTACCTGGTGATTTAGCCCAGAAAGTTGACCCTTACCTGCGGCCTTTGTACGACGCTTTATTTGAAATGTTAGGTTTTGAAAAAGTAGAAAAGTACTTAGAGCGTGGCGTGATTGAAATAGCCCCTCTGGCTTATATGCGTGGCCGTACTTTAAGCGATGCTTTTATTATTCTGGATGAAAGCCAGAACACCACAGTGGAACAAATGAAGATGTTCCTGACCCGTATTGGCTTTAACGCCAAAGCGGTGATCACAGGCGATGTTACGCAAGTGGATTTACCACGGGGCCAGTACTCAGGCTTAAAGCACGCGATGGATGTATTGTCCGATGTGCCGGAGCTGAGTTTTAACTTCTTTAAAGCCAAAGACGTGGTGCGTCATCCCGTGGTACAAAAAATTGTCATGGCGTACGAGGCTTTTGAAGAGAAAAAGCAACAAGCGCTTGAGGCTGAAAAACAAGCTGCAAAGCTTGTAGCAAAAGAAGCCGCCCAAGCTGCAGCTAATACGAGTAAAGACTAAACCATGAGCATTACCCTGGATTTACAGCTGGCAAGCGAAGCGCAAAACCTGCCTACAGAAGCTCAATTTCAGCACTGGCTGGAAGCCGCTATTTTGCCGTTTCAGGAAATAGCAGAAGTCACAGTGCGTATTGTCGACGAAGAAGAAAGTCAGCAATTAAACTTTGATTATCGCGAAAAAGATAAACCGACTAACGTGCTGAGCTTTCCTTTTGAACTACCACCTGGTGTCGAAGAATTGCCATTATTAGGTGATTTAGTGATTTGTGCACAGGTGGTGGCTGCTGAAGCGAAAGAGCAAGGCAAAGAATTACACCATCACTGGGCTCATATGGTGGTGCACGGTTGCTTGCATTTATTGGGCTTTGACCATATAAATGACGCAGACGCTGAAGAGATGGAAGCAGAAGAAATTCTGATTTTGCAGCAATTGGGTATAAAGAACCCTTATATTTTAGAAGATTAACTGGTATTTTGTTTCTCACTTACCCCAATGATTGTGGGTATTATTTTTAAACTACTTGGAGCTTAAGTTCACTCATGGGTGACGACCATTCCCACTCTAGTCGGGGTTCTGCAACAAAATCCTGGCTTGACAGAATAGCAGCGATTTTTACTGCAGAACCACAAGATTTATCTGATCTGGTTGAAGTTATTAATGAAGCTGCCATGCGCAAGCTGATTGATAACGACACTCAAAGTATGTTGCAGGGTGTTTTGGATGTCTCCAAAATGCGCGCCCGCGACATTATGGTGCCCCGCTCGCAGATGGCCACCATTAACATTGACCAGTCCCTTGAGCAAATGATGCCGCTGCTGTTGGAAAATAACCACAGCCGTTATCCAGTGGTCAACGAAGACAAAGACCATATCGAAGGCATTCTGCTGGTGAAAGACTTACTGCAGCATAGCTTACAAGGCAACACAGAATGGAACCTGCGTGATTTATTGCGTCCTGCGGTGATCATTCCTGAAAGCAAAAGAGTGGATGCCTTATTAAAAGAATTCCGCCAGAAACGTTACCATATGGCCATAGTGGTCGACGAATACGGTGGCGTGTCCGGCCTTATTACCATTGAAGATATCCTTGAACAAATTGTCGGCGAAATCGAAGACGAACACGACGATGAAGAAGATGTAGATATCAAAAAAATGGCCAGCCATGTCTATCAGGTCAGTGCTTTAACCCCTGTAGATGAGTTTAACGAAAGTTTCGGCACCAGCTTCGATGAAGAAGAAGCCGGCACTATAGGCGGTATTGTGCTGCATGCTTTTGGTCATATGCCGGAAAAAGGCGAAACTATTGAACTGCAAAATCTGACCTTTAAAGTCAGCAAAGCCAATAGCAGACGTCTGGTGCAGCTGCAGGTTATTCGCGCCAAAACTGCAGCAGACACTTCAGCGCTACAGAAGGATTAACTTTTTTTGTTGTCGAAAACGACCTGGTTCCCAGCCCTGCTTTTAGCAGGGCTGGGTGCATTAAACACCTTAGCTTTTGCCCCTTTTACTTACCATATGTTGCCACTGCTGACTCTGTCTGTGTTGGCCTGGTATCTGCTGCAGGCGCAAAATCCAAAACAAGCGGCCCTGTTTGGTTATGCTTATGGCTTAGGCTGGTTTGGTGTAGGTATTAGCTGGGTGCATGTCAGTATTGCTACCTTTGGTGGTATGCCGCTGATTGCCAGTTTGGCTATTATGGCAGTGCTGGTAGCTTATCTGGCTTTATTCCCTGCCCTTGCCATCTGGTTTAGCTGGCGTTTTCGCGGCAATTTCTGGTATCCGCTGCTGTTAGCCTCCAGCTGGTTTATCGCTGAAAATATCCGTTCCTGGTTCTTAACGGGTTTCCCCTGGTTGTCTGTAGGTTACAGTCAAACCGATGGCTGGATGGCACCCTGGGCGCCCGTCGTAGGCGAAACCGGCATCAGCTTTTTAATGCTGTTAATAGCGGGCTCTGTCGCTGTTGCTGTGCAACGTAAGTTATGGGTTTGGCCTGCGATAGCCGCCATAGTATTGATAGTCAGCCCAGCTCTGGACACAATCAAAGGCTGGCAAGAGACAGGCGAGCAGGTCAAGGTTGCCTTAGTACAAGGCAATATAGCGCAGGATTTACGCTGGGATCCGGAGCAAGAAGCTATCACTATGCGCAAGTATATGGAGCTGAGCCGTCCACACTTGAATGCCGATATTATGATTTGGCCTGAAGCGGCCATTCCACAACTTGAACCTTTGGCTTTGGCGTATTTATTTAATCTGGATATGCTGGCGGCAGAAAACAATACGGCTGTGGTCACAGGTATTCTGGATTATAAAGAAAACGGTGATGCCTATAACGGCATGATAGTTCTGGGTAAATCAGGCAAAGAAGCCACTGGCGGCGATTACAGATACAGCACCAGCAATCGCTACCGGAAACATCATTTATTGCCTGTTGGCGAATTTGTACCTTTTCAGGACGTACTGAAATATGTGGCTCCGCTGTTTAACTTGCCAATGAGTTCGTTCAGTCGTGGCGACTGGCTGCAACCCAATTTACAGGCCAATGGCTATTCGCTGCTAGCCGCTTTGTGTTTTGAGATTGCCTTTCCACGCCAGATGATTGCCAATTTCAACGACAACACTGACTTTCTGCTAACGGTCAGCAACGACGCCTGGTTTGGTGATTCTATAGGTCCCCATCAGCATCTGGAAATTGCCCGAATGCGCGCGCTGGAATTAGGTCGCCCTCTGCTGCGAGCCACCAATAACGGCATTACAGCCACAGTGGCAGCTGATGGCAAAGAGCTAAATCGTTTACCTCAGTTTGAAGAAGGGGTATTAACTGGCGACGTTGCATTAGTGCAAGGCCGCACGCTATACAGTATTTGGAGCGACTGGCCAGTACTTATACTGAGCCTGTTTTCTGTTGGATTTTTGAGCTTAAGACGCTACCAGTTGGCGAAACAAGCGAAGTAAAACAACTCTATCTGGTTGCGCTTACGCGCAACGCGCTATGCCCGGCGCACCCACTAAAAAAGCCACCGCGAGGTGGCTTTTTGGTATTTAAAGGTAAACTAAAGCTTATAACTTTGCTGATGCCCTAACCTGGTCTGATACTGCTTTGTCGTAATGTCATCGACAAAAAACCACTGTGCGTCCATTTGCTCTTTGCCAAAAGCTACCAACAAAAAACCACGCTGATGCAAATTGCAGTAGTCCAGCTCGTTGATCAATTTCGGCAACACCTTGGCCAGATGCTCAACTTGAGCTGTATTCAACTTCAGATAGGTTTCAATACCAGGCGAACTGACTGAAGGGGTCGCCAACTCTACTCCCACTTTCTTACCTTGCTGATCATGTAAAGTCGAAGCCCAGGCGTTGTGAGTATCACCTGCCAATACCACCAGTTGCCTGTTCTGCTGCTGCGCAGTTTGATAAATCAGTTCACGCTCGTAAGGATAGCCATCCCAGGCATCCAGGTTATAAGCGACAACAGACTCGATACGTTGCTTGTCTGTTGCACTCAGACTGGTATCAGCTTCAGCTACACGCTGCTTTAACGCTGCTAACTGGGCAATTTTTTCGACTAACTCAGGGCCTGGCTTAGAAAATGCCGACAACAACTCAGATGGAAACAGCATCTTCGCCATCAATACCTGCTGACCTAACACCTGATACTGAGCTTTAGAGCGCATTAATTGAGTTTGCAGCCATTGCTGCTGTTTTTGCCCAAGCAAAGTTCGGTTTTGACTGGTCAAATCGCTGATAAAACGCTTAGTGTCAAAAGCTTTGGTGCTTTGATCGGTGTAGTCTTTATACTCCAACTGCACATTACGCCCTTCAATCCGCGTATCGAGCATATACAAATCAACTAAATCACCAAAAACAAAGCTGCGATACAAACTTTGTTGCTGTCCTGAAACCAAAGGACGTATTGGCATCCACTCATAATAGGCCTGCAGCGCGTTCAATTTGCGAGCCTGATAATCACCTTCATCTGGCTGATGGTTTTCAGCACCATCTGTCCAGGCATCATTGGTAATCTCGTGATCATCCCAAACACAAATAAAACTGTGGCTGGCATGAGCTTGCTGTAAATCTTTATCACTGCGATACAAAGCATATCTGTTGCGATAATCTGTCAAACTGATAATTTCGTTCTGATTATCTGCTGCCAGAGTCCTGCCTAATTCAACAGAACGCTCTGCGGCATAACCGCCTTGCTGGTATTCATAAATATAATCGCCCAAATGCAGCACTGCATCCAACTCTTGTTGTGCCACTTGCTGATACACATGGAAATAACCAGCTGGATAGTTTGAGCAAGACAAGACTGCAAAACGAACCTGAGACACAGAACCTACTGGCAGTGTTTTACCATGGCCGACCGCGGATACTGTATTGCTATCTCTAAAACGATAATAGTAACTGCGGCCCGGCTCTAAACCTGTTAAATCTACTTTACAGCTGTAGTTGGCTTCTTTGCGCGCCAAACACAGCTGTTGATGTTGTATCGCGGAAAAATCTGCGCTGTCACTTACCTCCAATAGTAACTGCACAGAATCAGGTTCTTGCTCAGCTGTAACTTTAGTCCATAAAATTAAGCGATCAGCTAAAGGATCGCCACTGGCAACACCATGTAAAAACTGTATTGAGCTGGGGTTGGTGGCTGTCTTGACTGAGCTGCTGCAACCAAGTACTGCAGTACTCAACCAGGCAGCGCCGGTTAAAAAAGCACTGTTTTTAAGAAAATCGCGTCTGCTGAAATTCGACATAGTCCCTCCGAAAAAAAACTACTCTAGTCAGCTTTCATGATTTTTTGATGACGAAAATCAGTAAAAAAATATACTTTATCCTAAGAATACAGGTGTTTAACTCAATAGTTGCTCTATTATTATTCTAAAGCGTAAACCAATACAAAAAATAAAAATTAGACCGCACAGCTTTAAATTGATAAAATTGATAAAATCAAAACATAGATACTGAATTCTATTATTCTAGTAAAAACGCTAGTTTCGCAAAGCTATCAGGTCAAACGAGGTTCTTATGCACATCTACCCATTCCGTCAGCAAGCATTCCGTATAATGAACAGTATTAACCTGGCACTGATGTTGTTATCTCTGGCACTAGCCAGCTGGCATCAAAGCTGGGGAGCCGCTTTACTCATTGGCCTGCCCGCCTTAATTGTTCCTTTTGTACTGTACAAGACCTTAAGGGACCATCGCTTGTCTCGTATCGCCTTTGGCGTGTCTTTTATGTTGTTTTGCGCTTTGCATATTCATCAATCCAACGGTGTGACTGAGCTGCACTTTGGTATTTTTGTGTTGTTAGCGGTGTTAAGCGCCTTTAGAGACTGGATGGTGATAGCAGTGGCTGCTGGCACTATAGCTGTGCATCACTTGTTATTTGCTTACCTGCAAACTCAGCATAATGCTGTGTTTTTACTGCCGGCACAGGACGCAACTTTTAGCAACGTCATGGTACATGCCGCTTATGTAGTAGTTGAATCTGCAGTGCTTATTATTATAACCCTGAATTCCTACAAAGAGGCTATGGTGGGCCTGGCGTTCTCGGAGACGACCAAAGAGTTGGTCGCTGACCCTGCTCAAATCAATCTCACTGTACGTTGTCCCGATATCCAATCACGCCTGGTACAACAATTTAATCAAGCGCTGGAGGGTATTCAGCACACAGTACAAACCATTCATCAATCAGTGGCTATGCTTCACCAGGAGAGTGCACATTTGTCTGAGGACGGACAACAACTGGTCTTAGGTATGAATGAGCAAAACACTCAGGTAAAACGCATTGCAGCCGGTTCTGAAAAAATGGCGCAAAGTATTGAAGCACTGGGGGAATTAGCTGCAGCTGTGCTTTCTGCAGCCAAGCAAGCGGAACAAAGTTCGGTGTCGGGAAAAGCATCGGTCGACCAAACCATATCTGCAATCTCTACTTTGGCCGTTACCTTGCGAGATGCGGGACAAAAAGTCGATAGTATGGCCTTATCCAGCAAAGAAATCACAACAGTACTTGAGGTGATTAAAAGCGTTGCCGAACAAACCAATTTGCTGGCTTTAAACGCCGCTATAGAGGCGGCAAGGGCAGGAGAACAAGGCCGGGGTTTTGCGGTTGTTGCAGACGAAGTTCGTACTCTGGCAAGCCGTACTCAGCAATCTACTGAACAAATTCAGCGTATGATCCAAACCTTAACAGATGCAAGCCAGAGTTCGGTACGCTCAGTTCAACATTGTTTAAGCCAGGTCGATCATACCGTTAGTTTAGCCAAACGCAGTGATGAGTTACTGAGCACTATTACAGGCGAAGCCCAGTCCGTAGCAAGCTCAGCGGGCATTATGGCAAGTTCTTTAGAGCAACAACGCAATGCCAGCTCAGAGATGGCACAAGCCGCGCTGTACTTGAACGACAGCACCACCACTCAAATGCAGCGTAGCAAAAAAGTAAAACAAAGCACAACCCAGATTGAACAGGTAGCCAACCAGCTGGCGACTGAAGCCAACAGATTCAGCAGTTGAAACAACAACGCACAACCAGCCGAGTAAAAGCTGCTGTAGTTTTGCTCATACTCTGGATCACGAGTAGCGCAGCAGCTTTTTATTGGTTTTTTTTAAATCATTATGGTGTATTCGATGAGCAAGGTTTGTGGCAACAACAGCCACTTTTACCAGCGCAAGTACAACACAAACTACGCCAACAGCTGCTGCCCGACAATACATGGCAAGCTGTGCTGATCACTGACCCAGACTGCAGCTGCAGCTCTTTTGCTAAGGGGCATTTACAGCGGATGCAACAACGTCAGTCTGATTTGGCGATCAAAGAGCTGGAACTGGAAGAAGCCAAAGCACTTGGGCTGGATGTCATAGCCGCGCCGCTATTATTGCTGTTTCAGCATCAACAACTGCTTTACGCCGGCCCCCTCGCCACAGATTTGCTATGTAGCGATAACGCCAGCCTGCTGGATGGCATTATCAGGGGCACTACGCAATTGCCCGGCTTTTGGCTGAATGGTGAAAATACAGCCTGCCGTTGCCTGGTCCCTTAACGTCGTGAGGGCAAATGATGTACTGCAACTGACAGTAACACTAGTATTAACAAAGCACTGAATTCAGCGCCATTGCGGCCAGGCCCTACCACAAACCAGCCTGCTTTGGCGTGCAGAATTGCGATACCAGTGGCGTAAATCCCAACATACCCCAAACACACCAAAGTGACATAGCGGTTGAGTGCCAGAAACAAGGTGCCGATAATTTCAAAAGCCGTAATAGCGACTGCTATTAATACTCCCATGGGCCAGCCCTGATTATCCAACCACTGACCAAAGGGTCCTATACCGCCGTTTAAGGCCCTGTGCCAACCGTGTGCGCCTATGAGTCCAGCCAGAGCCAGTCGCAATGTGCCCCAACCAAATACTTGTTGTAGTGACATCACTTCTTCCTTTATTCCTTTATCAGTTTTACAAGGTTTTACTTTGCTGCAGCTGTTGTAAGGCTTGCAGCGCGGCTTCTGCCTGATGCACAGGCACCAGAATATGATCATGAAAAGCGCCGGCAAATACATTACAACTTAAACCAGCATTAGCTAATACCGTAGCAAAGGCTGCGGTTAACCCCACAGCTTGTAAGTCAGAATGTACCCTTAGGCTGATCCAACGCGCTCTGAACAAAATATCCAGCTGATAGTCCGTTGCCTGCTGTTCTGTCAGCACTAAAGTCAGACCTTCTTTTTCTTTAAAGGTGGCCAGAGGTACAGGACCCTGCCAGCTTTTATCCAAAGGCCAGACAGAATACACATACACCTCTGGCTCCAGTGTCGGCTGCATAGTACTGAGCAACTGATCCAGAGCTTGAATAACCACTGTCATTGTTGATCCTCATTCCGTTATTTTAATAACACTGGCAACTGGCCAGCAGCTTCCACTTCCCCCAGTAAAAATCCAATCACCGCATCATAAGCTGGCCCTGAAAATGGTCGCTCTGCAGTTTGCGATTTCTGGTTATAGCTATAGGTAGCCAATCGTAAGTCAGCGCTATTGCTGAAATCAGTTAGGTCATAAGGGGTACGTAAAGACACCATCACTGTTTTTTTGCCTGCAGCCTTAGCTTGTTGTAACAGCTCAACTAACAGCTTTTTTTGCTCTATCACTGTTAGTTTCATCGCAGGTAAAGCCTGTAAGTCAGCCAATACCCCCAACTCAGCTGCACTTTGAGCTGGCGAGATCAATGAACCTAATACCAGATCAGCCTGAGCTATTTGCTGTAAAGCCAGCTTTTGCTCAAAAGAAGTTAAATCACTACAAGTAACTGACTTCGCCTTTATGCCCCACCCGCTTAACGCCTGCATCCAGCTTTGGCATTTGGTTTGATCGGGCGCAATCAGGTGTAGTTTTAAAGCGGCCAGATTAAGTGGTAACTGTAATTTATTTGTACCAACCTGTGTCAGGCTTGCCTCTGCCAGTTGTCGCTCCAATTGCAGATCCTGCTCTAAACCTATGCTGTCAGGTAAAGACTGCTGTGCCGGGCTGACTTTCAGCTGCTGGCGCAATCTGGTGATCCGCTGGGCTGATTGGGCTATTTCAGTGCTGTTTAGCTGGCCTTGTTGTACAGCCAGCACAACCTCATCAATAAGCCTTGCCAAAGCCGCCATATCGGCAGGCGTTTTTATTTCATAAGGCATCAGCGCTATATCAGCGCCAGCCGCAAAGGTTTGGATCACAGCTTCCGAGGGGGTAAAAAACTGACTGATGCCCGCCATATTCAGTGCATCGGTAATAATGATGCCCTGAAAGCCCATGTCCTCGCGTAACAAGTCCGTAAGAATGGCACGGGATAAAGTAGCGGGTTTAATCAGCGCCTCACCGGATTTGCTGGTTAAGCTGCTGTTATCCAACGCAGGATACTGAATATGAGCTGTCATCACCATGGCAGGCTGATGCACTTTTATCAGCTGCCTGAATGGATACAAATCCACAGCTTCGACTGTGGCTCTGTCATGCTCAACCAAAGGTAAACCTGTATGACTGTCTACATGAGTGTCTCCATGACCAGGAAAATGTTTAATGGTGCCTAAGACGCCTGCCTGTTGCATAGCATCCAGCATAGCGCCGCCCGCCGCTGCTACCGCAACAGGGTTATCGCCAAAAGAGCGGGCATTAATCACAGGGTTAGCCGGATTATTATTCACATCCAGGCTGGGCGCGAAATTTAAGTTAATACCAAGCGAGCTTAATTGCCGCGCTATAGATCGGCCAACATCAGTAGCGAAGCGGTTGCCAGATCTTGCAAAAGTAGCACCTATGGCCATATTACCGGCAAAGGCTGGAAACTCTTGAGTCGGCAGACGAGCCACCCGGCCTCCTTCCTGATCAATACCTATCAGTAATGGCAGATCATCACTGCTTGCCCGATGTAAATCCGCTGTTAATCGACGTATTTGCTCTTTTTCTTTTAAGTTATTAGCAAATAAAATAACGCCACCTAAATGCAACTGCCTGACGGCATCTGCAAACTCTTTGGGTAACTCAGTTAAATCGGTTTTGCATTCTGCGGATGAGCCCTCAATGCAAAAATGCCTTAAATCGATCATTAATTTTTGACCAATCTGACGACGCAAGTCCTGTTGATCTATTGATGCATTCCCCACACAACCTCCTGCACTTAACGTCATTACTGCCAGCAGCAGTGCACAATGTTTCATCTAGTCACCACATTCTGAGTTTATCTGAGCACTATATCAGGGCAAAGTCAGCTCCGTAACCGCATCTGCTGCAATGCTTTTTATCTGCGGGTTATTTCAACCACTCCCCATCCTTAATCCTTTGAGCCGAATAAGGCTTTTGTTATGCTCAGGCCGTTGCCAGACAAAGATCACTGAAAAAACCAGGCCAAAGATGCCGGAGCGGGCAACAGATGAAGCAGAAGTAACAACGTCAATAAAGCAAAGTGGAGTAAAACCTGATGAAAATAACCTATCTGCTGGCTCTTGGTCTGAGCCTTGGCAGCCCCTTTTTATCCGCAAAGGCTCAGTCGCAAGGCGAACTGATGATTGTGGGTGGCGCTTTAGCCAGTTCCAACAAGGCGGTCTACCAGCAATTTATTCAAAGTGCGGGTGGCACTGCGAAAGCTAAAGTCATGGTGATCCCTGCTGCCAGTAGCCAGCCTGTGAAATACTTTCGCCAATTCCAGCAGGATTTAGCCTACTACGGCGTGCCTGAGCAGCAGGTGCAATTAGTGCCGATAGCAGTGAAGGATGACAAAAGCACCACAGAAGATGAATCCTTATGGCGCCATAACGCTGCAGACCCAAAACTAGCGGCTCAAGTGCAACAAGCCACAGCGGTCTGGTTTTTAGGGGGCGACCAAAATTATCTGGTTGATACCTTAAGAGCTGAAGGGAAAAACAGCCCTGTTCTTGATGCTATCTGGCAACTCTATCAAAGCGGCGGCATTATCGGCGGCACCAGTGCAGGCGCGGCAATTATGAGTGAAACAATGATTGTTTCAGGCTCATCCTGGACAGCATTAGCAGGAGCAATTGCTCAGCCTGATACACAAATCGATGAAGCCGCGGATGAGCCGCTGCAATTACGCCGAGGTTTAGGTTTTTTCCCCGAAGGCATAATTGATCAACACTTTGATCGCAGAGCCCGGTTTGGCCGTCTGATCGTGGCAGTAGCGGAACAGAAATCGGATTCTGCTATAGGCTATGGTGTGGATGAAGACTCAGCGCTGTTTTATCAGGCCAAAACCCGGCAGTTTCAGGCTTTAGGCTCTGGAGGCGTAACTGTGATTGATTTACGTCAGGCCAGAAAGGTGAAAAACTCGCTTGGCTTTCAAATGGAAAATATCCGTTTAAGCTATCTGCAGGGTGGCGATAAATACGATATTAAAAGTCAGCAACTCTTACCTCACCCAGACAAGCTACAAACTACAGGCCATGAATACGGTGACAATCCTCATCCCGTTGTGTCTGGAGTTTTCAGTGCCAATACCAGACTGAAAGACTTTATTACTTTTGAGCTAACCGACAATAAAGCAGCCAGCAAAGTCATGAGCTATTTGCATCAGGGTAATGGTTTAGTCTTTAGTTTGACCTTCAGTAAAGATAAAAAGACCCAAGGTTACTGGCAATATCTGGATGGTTTAAAAGACAACAGCAGTGCCCATCAGGTGCGTTTAGATATAGTGCCAGGCCAAGTGCAGATTGATTTAAAACCTCAGAGCTAAATGCTAGTGAGAGACAAAGCCGGAATACACAGAAATCTGGCTTTGTTCTCGTGTAGCAGTAGGAAAAAAGCTATAAAAGATTGCCCTTACTACCAGCCAGACAGTTATAATCAAGCCTGAATTTTGTTGTTAAGCCGTAGTCGGACAGGTTGTTATGTATAAACCCACACCATTGTTGAGTTATTTCTGGGGTCTGTTTAGTGGTTTGATTGTCTCCGCTTTTTTGTTTACCTCCTTCAGCCAACCCCTGGTTGTCTCAGAGCAGCCTGAAATTGAAACTGAGCCAGTCAAGTTAACAACAGCTCCAGCCGTTGTAGCAGACATACCACGCCAGAGTCTGGCGGCAAGAGCTGAATTGCTTTTAAAGTACTACACCATTAGGGATGGTGCGGAAGAGACGAATCTAGCACCTTTGTTACAGAAAAATGGGCATCTGGAGATTTTCAGCCAGATGCTGCAAGAAAGTACAGCTGATGTCAGCGATTTAATTCAGTCTACTCAGTCGTTCACTGCAGCTCAGTTTTACGCTTCGCTGGTCCGTATCAAACAAAAAGATGAGGAGCAACAAGCCAAGGCCCAACTGGAATTACTAAAACCTGCCCCAATGACACCTGAGGTCAGTAAGCCATAAACTCTAGAGATCAGCACAGAAAAAAGCACAGATGCAATTTTTGACTATAGTCAGAACAACGACTGCAATCAGGGACTATGCCAATGAGGATTCTGTTGCTCTGCTCCGCGCTTTCCTGCGCTGCAGTTTCTGCAGCCTCTCCTTGCCCCGTACCTATGCGGATGGCTTATAACAACGACTGGTTACCTTATGTTCAACTGCAAGATGAAAGAATATCGGGTTCGGATATTGAGCTAGTCCGGCGCTTAACTCATAGGCTGGGCAGCGCTTTGCAATTGGTCCGAATGTCAGAACAACGTGCGTTACAGCAGCTGGAGCAGGGTGAGCTGGACCTGCTCTTTGCCGCATCTTACACAACAGAGCGAGCCAAATACGCCTATTTTTCTCTGCCCTATAGGGAAGAACATATTACAGCAGTACTGAACACCGATTTATTAGCACAACATCCAGATCTCAGAACCAGCACAGATTTTTATCAACTGGCCAGCAAACGCTGGTCAGGAGCCGTGAATACAGCAGGCTACTATGGCGAGGAATTTGAACGCTTCAAACAAAACGAAGGGCAAAACCGTTTGTTTCACGTAGCGGAGGAATTCAGGCGCTTACAGATGGTGGTTCAAGGCCGCGCCCAGTATTCGATAGTGGACCAAAACGTGGCACATTATCATATTCATCAGCATCAAGAATTTTCAAAGCTCAGACTATTGCCTTTTCTGTTGCATCAAAGCAGCATTCATCTGATGCTGGGTAAAAAAACTATTTCCGAACGCTGTGTGAAGCAATTGAACCTGATTCTCAGTACTGAACTTAAGAGCCAGACTGCATCTGTGCAATAAACTTATTCGAATCTGCTATCGCCTTGTTCATTTCACTGATCAAATTACGTACATCCTGCTGCAGAGTTGCGAAATCGGTTTGAATAGAACCAATAGCTTTGGCGTTTAAATTATGCTTTAAAAACAGAACATTATCCTGCATAACTTTGAGTACAGGTTGCATTTTATTTTCTGCAGAACGCATTTTACTCAACAACTGACGAAATTGCTTTTCGGTACTGACCAGCTTTTGTTTACTTTGAGCTTTTAAACTTGCGTTTTGGTACTGTTCAAGCTCATCACGCCACTCACTGAACAATGCCTCGGCTACAGACTCTACTTTGTCGATACGGGAACTTACCAGCTCTGCGGCTTTGATACTTTGCTTGTATTCAGAATCCAGAACTTCGTATTTTTGCTGTAAATCACCACCATGAAATTGCAATAACTGGCTGAGCTCGTCCAGCGCGTCTTTGAACTGCTGCTGCCCCTCAAGCTGCGCATCACGAGCCTCTTTTACCCTATTGACCAGGATTTCACGTTTCTCCACACCAAATTTTTCCATGGTGGCATAGTAGGCTTGCTGACAACCTGTCAGAGATAAAACAAACAGCAGTAAACCGCTCAATTGACGCATGCTGAACTCCTGAATTCGGATTAAAAAACCATAGTACTAGTATAAACACAGAAAATCAGCAGGCCGAAAGCCCACAGAACATTTGAGTCTTGTTTTAACTCAGGCTAGTATTCACAAAAATTACATAAAGCACAGGCAAAATCGACAGGGTTTTCTCAGAAAATATCCGCCAATTCCGGTTTTTGTCCCCCATTTCAGGTTAAATAGAGGAAGTTATGCAATTTAACCACTTGTCGATCCGACATAAATTATTACTTAGTTTAAGTGGCGCCGTCTTAATAGCCAGTGTGTTGATCAGTATGATTAGTCAGTCTATGACTCAGACTGTATTAACTGACAGGATGCTAAACAGCGAACTGCCAAAAAGCCTGCAGCAAATCAAAGCCAGCATAGAAACCGAAATTGATCATTTGAGTGGTATTGCACAGCAATTGGCAACCTCACCTCAGTTTCATGACTTTTTAAACAGCAACAGAGATCCAGCTCGTGAACAACTGCTGGTTGCTGAACTGGAAAACATAAAACAACGCCATGGTTTACAAGCTGCATCCTTTTGCAACAGAGAACTGGGTGACTATTGGAACGAAGCAGGCTTTTTACGTCGGTTAAATCAGCAGCAAGACAGTTGGTTTTTTGCCTTTAAAGACAGCGGTAAAACGAGCCAGGTTTCTGTATTTAATAGTCCGGAAGTAGGCTATCAGATTTTTGTAAACTACCAGCAACTCGACGGCAGAGGTTTATCAGGTATTGCCAAACCGCTGACAGAGATGGTTACTATGATTAGCCAGTATAAAATTGAGCAGACAGGTTTTGTTTACCTGGTGAACCCGCAGGGCCAGATCCAATTGCACCCCGAACAGAGTATAGGTACCGCATTGTCCACAGTGTTACCAGGTGTCGAACTTGGCTCTCTATTAAAACCACAAGGTATTCAGCTACTTTCCGCAACAGTCAATGGGCAGAAACTGGTGCTGGCGGCTATTTATGTGCCAAGTATGGACTGGTATTTAGTGGCTCAGGTGCCTGAAACCGAAGTCTTTTCGGTGTTAGAGCAGATCAAACAAACCAGTTGGATTACCGCCTTGCTGGTGACCATCATCTTTGCCTTTATTTCTATATTGCTGAGTAACAGTATCAGTCGCCCCATCCAGCAACTGGGTGAGCTGTTTGCCCGTATGGGACAGGGAGAGGCGAACTTAGCGGTCAGGATAGAGCAACAAAATGGTGCCGAACTACAACAGCTCACTAATGGATTTAATCAATTCATCAGCAAAATTGCGCTTTTAATCCGTGATATTCATCAAAGTAGCATCACACTGAATGCTCAGGCAAAAGCCTTGTCTGAACAATCTTCGCTTAGTCTGGAGCAAAATCAACAACAACTGGCCTCCTACACCAATGTGCAACAGGCCATGGTGCAAATGGAAGCCACAGTCGCCGATATAGCACAGAATTCAGCCTTGGCTGCCGACAGCACCGGCAAAGTCAGTCAATTAGGTTCTGAGAGTAAGTCCAGTGTCGATCAAGCCAGCACACATATTAAAAGTTTGTCTGTTGAAGTCACAGATGTTGAAGCTGTGATCCGCTTATTGGCAGAAAAAGCGGATAGCATCAGTCAAATTCTCGATGTGATCCGTAATGTGGCTGAACAAACCAATTTATTGGCACTGAATGCAGCCATAGAAGCCGCAAGAGCCGGTGAACAAGGTCGTGGTTTTGCGGTAGTAGCAGATGAAGTACGTAATCTTGCGGCCAGAACTCAACGTTCTACCACAGAAATTCAGGATCTGATCAGTAGCTTGCTTTCGAGCACTTCAGCAGCAGTAACAGCAGTCACTAAAGCTGATGCAAAAGCTCAGCAAGGTGTTGAACTCAGTCAACAGGTCAGTCAAAGCCTCAGTGCTATCGCTGGTCAAATTCAAAGCCTGGAAGGTATGAGCCTGCAAATAGCTGCAGCCACAGAACAGCAAGCCATGGTAACGGCAGATGTCAGCAGTCAGTTAACTCTGATGAATACGGTAAATAAGGCAAACCTCAGCAGCGCTGAGCAAATGCAACAAGCCTCTCAAAGCTTGTTAACACTAGCTCAGCACCTTAATCAACTCGCCAGCCGTTTCTCCGGCTAAATGACTCAGCAGACAGAGCGGAACTCAAACTCCGCTCTGGTTGTAATGAGCATGCCAGTGTTCGATCGAATCAGGTTCAGTTATTTTTCTAAAATTTTGTCACAGTTTTATCTTTTGCCGTGTCTTTGTTTTAACGCAAGTTACTTCACTAAAAAAAACAGAGGACGCACTTATGAAATCAACTGCAGTTTCCACTTCAACCAAACTTCATCTGGCGGCAACGTTCACAGCTGCTGTTGCCTTTAATGCAGCGTGCAGTTACAGCTCCGGCTGGTTTATGCCGCTGCTCTGTTATCTGCTGGCGATGGCGAGTCTCTTTACTCTGTTCCATCGTTTTGGCCCGCTGAGCAAGGCACAAAAAATCGGCTTATGGGCTGTTCAGCTAGCAGCAACACCAGCTTTTATTGCGGCCTTATGGTTCAGCGGTAAACTGAACGTCATGCTTTAAACTTCTGCCTCTTTATCAGAGGAAAGCGCTCAATGCAGCTTCCAGCTCTGTTAAAGACTGCACTTCCAGATCCGCTGTGATACCTGCTGGTAAAGTTGCGCTAAAGCGATTGAGCCAGCAGGTATAAAAACCAGCTTGTTGGCCACCGCTTATATCCGCAACAGGGTTATCGCCCACCATCAACACTGTGGCAGGATCCGGGTTTCCCATCAGCTCTTTGGCATGACTGAATATCTGCGGATGAGGTTTAGCCGCCCCCACCTGCTCAGAAATCACCAGAATATCAAAATGATTATGCAGGCCTGTTCGCTCTAAGCGAATTTGCTGTAAGTCGGTAAAGCCATTGGTGATAATGCCCAATTTGGCTTTGCCTATTAGCGCATTGAGTAAACTGACTGCACCAGGCAGAGGTGTACAAACGTCTGCCATCGCCCGTAGAAAACCAGCATTAAGTACAGAAGGAGCAATATTCAGCTGCTGCCCCCAATAGTGAAAACGTTGTTCCTGCAACTGTTTTGCATTGATTTCGCCACTTTGGTACTGCAGCCAGAGCGGCTGATTCAACGCTTGATACTCTTCATAATGCAGGGCCGTAAAATCCACGCCATAACCTTTAAACATCAGCTGTAAGCCAGCAAATGCATCAAAATGAAACAAGGTTTCGTCGGCGTCGAATAAAATCCAGTTAAAAGCTTTCACCTAAATACTCTTTAGCTGGGGGTTAATCATCAGATGAACCGTTGACTATATCGGCTATCTCTTCCAGACGGCGCAATGCCAGGTAGTTAATGGTGCGTTTCGGGTATTGATTTTTGCTGTTACGCTCACCTGCCGGCATATCCATTAACAGCTCCAGCGCTTCATCCACACCTTTGACAACGTAAATATGAAACTGGCCCTGCTCTACCGCTTTAATCACTTCATCATTCAGCACCAGATTCAGCTGGTTGCTGGCCGGAATAATACAGCCTTGTTTGCCGGTTAAACCACGCGACTGGCACAAGCGGAAGAAACCTTCAATTTTTTCATTCACGCCACCTATGGCCTGCACCTGACCATGCTGGTTAATGGACCCTGTCACCGCCAGGCTTTGGCTAATAGGAATATCGGCTATACCTGAAATCAGCGCGCAGACCTCTGCCAGTGACGCACTGTCGCCATCTATTAAACCGTAGGATTGTTCCATAGCTATATTGGCCGATAAGGTCAGTGGGAAATGCTGAGCGTATTTAGCGCCTAAATAACCTGTCAGCAGCATCACACCTTTGGAGTGAATGGATTTACCCAGTTCTACTTCGCGCTCAATATCGACCACGCCAGTAGAACCAGCAAAGACGGTGGCGCTGATACGGGCCGGTGTACCAAAGGCAGTATCACCAATTTCCAGTACTGTTAAACCGTTAATTTTGCCAACAGCCCAGTCGTCTGTATCTATTAAAATCTGGCCTTCCTGAATATCTTCCAAAAAGGACTCGCTGATACGGCCTGTGCGGTATTGCTTGCCTTCGAGCGCCATTTGCACATGCTCTGCGCGCAGCTCAGTGGAGTCATGCTGAGTGGCATAAAAACAGGCTTCGCGCACCAGCTCCAGCACTTCAGCAAAACGGGCAGACAGTTTGCGCTGATGTTCGGCCTGACGGAAACTAAAATTCAGCAGTTGCTTTAAACCACAAGCGGATAAAGTTTCCATATCCATTTGCTGAATTTGATCCTGAATTTGCAGCGACATATAACGCACTGTCTGCTCGTTAAATGGCAAATAATGCTCAAAGTCGGCTAACACCCGGAACAGTTCATTAAACTCATCGTCCACGTCCTGTACCAGATAATACAGATCCCGCGAACCCAAAAGCACTATTTTCACGCTAAGCGGTATCGCCTTAGGCGTAATAATGGTGGAGTTAGTGACTGCATGATCGCTTAAGGTATCAATCAGAATTTCACCGGTTTTCAGCGCCAGTTTCAGCGCATCCCACAGGCTTGGCTGCGACAATAAACGATCTGCATCAAGCACCAGATAACCGCCATTAGCCTTGTGTAAAGCGCCAGGGCGGATCATGCGGTAATTGGTGTATAAGGAGCCTTGCATCGAGCTGTATTCCACCCGGCCAAATAAATTGCCATAGCTTGGGTTCGGTTCAAAAATAATAGGAGCGCCGTCCATCAATTCGTGATGCATCAGTACATTAGGCACAAAGTCGCCGACAAAAATGCTGCGAATATCCAGCTCTTCCAACTTATCGCTTTCAGCTTCTTCCGGTAACAGCTCCAACATAGCTTTGATTAAAGCAGGCTTCATATCCCGCAGATAACGTAATACGCCCAATTCACCGGCATAATCGTGTTCTAGTTGCTTCAGTAACGGTTTAATGGCTTGCTCTATGGTCTCACGACGCAGCGCACGCAGGTTTTCCGACAGTTCACGTTTCCACTGCGGTAACTCCAACAATTGCTCATTCAATATGGTTTCAAGCTCTGAGACTAAGTCATAGAAAAACTGGCGTTTTTCCTCAGATAAATTAGCAAATTCATTGTCGTCCAATGCTTTGCCATCGACCACAGGCGAAAAGCTGACGGCGCCGTTTTCCTCGTACAGCACCACTTGCTGCTCTAAGGCTTTGCGTTCGACTAAAGCAATAGCAGCTTCATATTTATCGTCAAATTCCTGATGTATTGCTTTTTTCTTACGCTGATAACCCGGGTTATCAAAAGCCGCAGGGAAAGTATCCAATAGCTCGTCGATTAAGGCTTCGACTTTTTTTACCAGCACTTTGCCTTCACCTGGCACTAAACGTAAGGTACCGGGAATACGCTCATCATCAAAGTTATTGATATAACACCAGTCGTCCGGTGTAGCTTTTTCGCTGGCGGCTTGCTGCAGAATATCCTGCACTAAGGTGTAACGGCCTAAAGCAGGCTCACCCATCACGTAAAGGTTATAACCCGGCATATCCATGCCGATGGCAAAATTTAATGCCGCTTTTGCTCTGTCCTGGCCAATAAAAGTGCTGGATAAACCTGTCACGTCCAGCGCTTGCTGGATCAGGTGTTTATCGAGTTGTGGACCTAAATGTTCGGCGGTTAAAGCATATTTATGGCTGTTGTGCGTCATGCAACCTGCTCAGTGTTGAAAGATGAAAACTACAATGACGTCATCTTAACAAATCATTGAATAAAATGAATGATGTAAACCTAAGTAACTTGGAGTTGCAGGGAGGCGACAAGCCTGTGAGACCCCAGGAGCATAGTTAACCTATGTGACTGGGGCGAGTGGCGCAGTCAACAAAGCTGCAGCTTCAAGGACGACGGTTTTAAAAAGGCAGGCCCTGACGACTGAACTGCGTCCCCCCACAATAGACACAAGCGTCTAATACTCCTGGATGGTAAAAGGCTTGCTGTTGCTGACACTGCTGGCATTGGTACAGCCCCATGCCCACTTCTTCACCTTGCAGATACGTGCCTTGATGCTCCAAATCCTGCATCAATTCCTGCCATTCAATCTGGGTTTTGTCGGTAATCAGTGAAAGTTCATACCACAAAGTTTCAGGCCAAAGTGATGGCGCTTGTTCAGCCTGTGCGGCCTGACGTTTAAAGGTTTCGATAAAAAGCTGAGTTTCATAAGCCGTCAGCTCTTTTCCCGCTTTGATATAAGCTTTGACTGTGTCGGCAAATTCGACCAGATGATCCAGTTGTTGCCGCCTTCCTTCTTCGAACATATCCGCTAACTCATTGAGCCATTTCTGATATTTTTCTTTAAATTCCGACATAAAACCTCCTTACTGCTTTTCTTCAGTATAGTCGGCTAAAAACGAACAACTGAGTTTTAAACCTGTAGCACAGCTTTTTAGTCGCAAGGCTATTGCGGCTTTTTGCTCTGAAGCTCAGTCTGCACATAAAACTATAACAGGGGGTGTTGATGAAACTCTATTTTGCGTTTACCGCTTTTGCTTTGTTATCCAGTGCAGCTAGTGCTGCAGACTATTTTCCACCTGCCGGGCAATGGCAACAAAAACCAGCGGCCGAATTAAAGGTAGATGCAGCTATGCTGCAACAAGCTGTGGATTACGCCATCAAAGCAGAAAACAAAGCAGACCGGGATCAAGCCTTAGTGCAGGCCACCACCTTTGGTGCTAAAGAACCCTACGATCAGATTATTGGCCCGATGAAAACCCGCGCTCCTGCCAATGGCATTATTATTTATAAGGGTTCAGTGATAGCCCAGTGGGGCGATACACTGGCTGTAGATATGACCCACAGCATCACCAAAACTTTTTTAACCACTGTGACAGGTCTGGCGTTGCAACAAGGCTTAATTCATAACCTGCAGGACAAAGTAGATAGCTACATGCCTCATGGTGTCGATTTATATCAGGGTAATCACAATAGCCAAATTCGCTGGGATCATCTGCTGCGTCAAACCAGTGACTGGCAAGGTACTTTATGGGGCAAACCGGACTGGGCCGACAGACCCGAAGGTAAAACTCCGGCTGACTGGCCAAAACGGCCGTTACGCACTCCTGGTAGCCACTACAAATACAACGATGTGCGGGTGAACCTGCTGGCATTATCCACCTTATATGTCTGGCGTAAGCCTTTGCCCCAGGTGCTGAACGAACAGATCATGACGCCTATTGGCGCTTCGTCCACCTGGCGCTGGTATGGCTACGACAATAGCTGGATTGAACTGGATGGCCAGAAGATGCAATCGGTATCCGGTGGCGGCCATTGGGGCGGCGGCATGTTTATTAATGCCTGGGATTTAGCCCGTTTTGGTTATCTGTTTTTACGGGATGGTCAATGGCAAGGCAAGCAACTGATCAGTAAAAAATGGATCCGGCTTGCCAGCACTGGTGGCACAGCCAACCCTGAATATGGCTTTGCCAATTGGTTTTTAAACCCGGGCCGCAAAGCACTGCCGAATGCTCCTGAAACCGCTATTACATTTCAGGGTGCTGGCCGCAATATTATTTACATCGACAAAGACAACGATTTACTGATGGTCGTGCGCTGGATTGGTAATGGTGATGAGCTGAATCAATTAGTGGGCAAAGTATTAACTGCTCTGCCCCATTAAAGTCTCAAGCTAGCGCTGGTCTGCCAGCGCTAGCTTCACGCCCAAAGCGACAAATAAAGCTCCCATACTTTTATTCAGCCACTGCGCAACCAGCGGGCTTACTTTCATTTTTTTTCCGGCAAAGCCAGCACTGACGGCTAAAAACACACACCAGAGCATACCGTTGACGTTAAAAATAAAACCCAAAATAACAAAAGCCAAAGCTTTGTTAGCTGCATCAACAGCAATAAACTGCGGTACAAAAGCTAAGAAAAACAGCGCTACTTTTGGATTCAATACATTAGTGACAAAGCCTTGCAGGAAAATGCTACGAAAGGAAGCCGATGAAACCTGCTGTACAACAACGCCATGTTCAGCAGGTTTTGCCAACAACATTTTCACCCCGAGATAAACTAAATAGGCAGCGCCAGCCAGTTTCACCAGCGTAAAAGCTGTCGCAGAAGTAGCAAGCAAAGCGGAAACTCCCAAAGCAGCGGCAAAAATATGCACAAAAACACCAGTGCCAATACCTGCAACTGCAACCAAACCAGCACGCCAACCCTGACTGGCGCTGCGGCTGACAATTAGCACCGTATCTGGCCCTGGCGAAATATTCAGCAATAAGCCGGAAATAATAAACAACCACAGATTTTCAATACCAAACACCAGCTACTCCTTGATGAAATAATCCTCTTCAGTTCATTACTTTATGCAGCAGAAGTAATACAGACAAGAGCCTCACCACAAAATAAAACAAAGCAAGGTTTGTCGGTTGTTGCAGTTGTTGCCGCCCCCCTGCTTGCGGTATGCTAGCGGCAATTTTTCCCGCCGGTTTCATCGGTCTGGTTTTGACTTCACGTTGGAAGGTTTTTAATGCACGAACAATATAATCCGCAGTTGATTGAACAGCAGCTGCAAAAGGAATGGGAACAAACAAACGCCTTTAAAGTAGTAGAAGATGCTTCGAAAGAAAAATACTACTGCCTCTCCATGTTCCCGTACCCAAGTGGCCGTTTGCATATGGGCCATGTGCGTAACTACACCATAGGTGATGTGATCAGTCGTTTCCAGCGGATGCAGGGCAAAAACGTTATGCAACCTATGGGTTGGGATGCTTTTGGTTTACCAGCTGAAAACGCTGCTATTGCCAATAAAACAGCACCAGCCAAATGGACCTACGCCAATATCGACTATATGAAAGGCCAGCTGAAACGCTTAGGTTTTGGTTACGACTGGGACCGTGAAGTCGCCACCTGTAAGCCTGAATACTACAAGTGGGAACAATGGTTTTTCACCAAGCTGTTTGAAAAAGGCTTAGTGTTCAAAAAAATGGCGACAGTCAACTGGGACCCTGTCGATCAGTGTGTGCTTGCCAACGAGCAAGTGATTGACGGCCGCGGCTGGCGTTCAGGTGCCCTGGTGGAACAACGTGAACTGGCCCAGTGGTTTATTAAAATTACCGATTACGCTGAAGAGTTATTACAAGACTTAGACCAGTTAGACGACTGGCCTGAGCAAGTAAAAACTATGCAGAAAAACTGGATCGGCCGCTCTGAAGGTGTAGAGATCGAGTTTAAAGTGGCAGATTCAGATCAGACGATGTCGGTCTACACCACCCGTCCAGACACTTTGTACGGCGTCACTTATGTTGCCGTTGCTGCCCAGCATCCATTAGCTCAGCAAGCTGCCGTGAACAATGCTGAATTACAGGCTTTTATTGAAGAATGTAAAGGTGGTAAAACAGCAGAAGCCGATATGGCGACTATGGAGAAAAAAGGCGCACCAACAGGTTTGTTCGCGGTTCACCCTTTAACAGGTGAACAGGTACCAGTCTGGGTCGCTAACTTTGTACTGATGCATTACGGCTCAGGCGCTGTGATGGCCGTACCTGGTCACGATCAGCGCGATTATGAATTTGCCACTAAATACGGCCTGGCTATTAAACAAGTGGTTCAGCCAGAAGCTGGCAGCGCTGCAGTTTGCGATTTAACCACTGCAGCCTTTACTGAAAAAGGCGTGCTGATTAATTCAGCTGAATTTAACGGTTTAGATTTTTCTGCCGCTTTTAAAGCTATATCCGACAAATTAGCCGCTATGGGCGTAGGACAGGTCAAAGTGAATTACCGTTTACGTGACTGGGGTGTATCCCGTCAACGTTACTGGGGCTCACCAATTCCAATGCTGACACTGGAAGATGGTACTCAGGTTCCTGTACCAGAAGACATGCTGCCGGTACGTTTACCAGAAGATGTGGTGATGAATGGTGTGACTTCACCGATCAAAGCCGATCCAGAGTGGGCAAAAACCACCTACAACGGCCAGGCCGCTTTCCATGAAACCGATACCTTCGACACCTTTATGGAATCGAGCTGGTACTATGCCCGTTACTGCAGCCCGGATCATGACAAAGCCATGCTGGACCCGGCTAAAGCCAACTACTGGCTGCCGGTTGATCAGTACATTGGCGGTATAGAACACGCCATACTGCATTTACTGTATTCACGTTTCTTCCATAAACTGTTGCGTGACGTAGGTTTAGTCCAGTGCGATGAGCCTTTTAAGCGTTTATTGTGCCAGGGCATGGTATTGGCAGACACTTTCTACCGCGAAACTGAAAACGGTGGTAAAGAATGGTTCTCCCCTGCTGATGTCGCGACAGAGCGTGACGAAAAAGGTCGCATTACGGCCTCTATTTTAAAAACAGACGGCAAGCCGGTGTTGTCTGCGGGCATGAGCAAAATGTCCAAGTCGAAAAACAACGGTATAGATCCGCAGCTGGTGATCGACCAATACGGCGCCGACACAGTACGTTTGTTTATGATGTTTACCGCGCCACCAGAGCAAACTCTGGAATGGCAAGACTCGGCGGTAGAAGGTGCAAACCGTTTCTTACGCCGGATTTGGACTTTGGCAGCCGATCACAAAGAGCTGTTCAGCACAGCTGTGACCTCTTTGGAATTAAATTCCGACCAAAAGGCGCTGCGCCGCGATATTCACAAAACTATCGCTAAAGTGTCAGACGATATAGGCCGTCGCAACGTGTTTAATACAGCTGTTGCCGCCATTATGGAACTGGCCAACAAAGTACAAAAAGCGCCTGTCGATACAGATGCAGACAAACAAGTGAAACGTGAAGGTATTCAGACCTTAATTCAATTACTGAACCCAATCACACCACACTTGTCGCAGTACCTGTGGCAAGAATTAGGTTTTACTACAGCATTGGAGCAAAGCCCATGGCCTGTGGCTGATGCAGCTGCTATGGTGGAAGATGAAAAGTTAGTGGTAGTGCAAATTAACGGTAAAGTACGGGCTAAAGTAACAGTCTCAGTTGATGCCACTGAACAACAAGTACTGGAACTTGCTCATGCAGAAGAAAACGTGCAGCGTTTCCTTGAAGGAGTCACTATCCGTAAAGTGATTTATGTTCCGGGTAAACTGCTGAGTCTGGCCGTAGGATAAAATGAAAAAACACTTGATGTGGACAGGGCTGCTGCTTGCTGGCAGCCTGCTTCTGACCAGCTGTGGCTTCCACTTACGTGGTAGCCTGCCGCTGGAACGTTATCCGGCTATTTTTGTGGATGCTAAAAAGCATTCTGAACTGGCCAACCTGTTATCACAACAATTAGAAAGCAATAAAGTAAAATTGCTGACCAAACTGGATCCACAAGCACCAGCACTGATGCTACAACAAGATAGTCTGGAACGCCGCACCTTATCGTTATTTCCCAATGGCCAGGTTGCCGAATACGAACTGATCTATAGAGTCAAGTACCAGTTATTGCTGCCGGATCAGGAACTGCAAGAGTTTCAGTTTGAACTGACTCGTGATTATCAGGATGATCCAAATTTGGCTTTGGCCAAAGCCAAAGAACTGGATTTGTTATTGCAGGAACTGAGAAATCAGGCCGCCAGCCGTATTATCCGCCAGTTAAACCGGATCCGCTAATGCTGAAGCTGTATAGCAATCAGCTTGCTGCACAGTTACAGAAAAGCCTGGCACCAGTGTATCTGGTGTTTGGTGAAGAGCCGCTGCAAAAGCAGGAAAGCATTGATTTCATTCGGGCTGCTGCAAAAAAACATGGCTTTGATGAACGGCAAAGTTACAGCTGGGACAGCAGTTTCAGCTGGAACGACTTTCTGATGGAGCTGAATAATTTATCCTTATTTTCGCCTCGTCGGGTATTTGAGCTGGAACTACCGGCTAAATTGCCAACAGGCGCAAGCGACTTATTAAAACAGCTCCCCTCATTAGTGCACCCGGATTTAATTCTGGTGCTGCATGCTGCCAAAAACGCCACTGATTACGCTAAATCAGCCTGGTTTAAAAACTTGGCTGAACAGGCAGTACAGGTGCAGTTTTATCCGCTGGACGATCAGCAATTTCAGCGTTGGTTACAGCAACGCGCATCGCAACTCAAACTGCATTTAACACCGGATGCCATCACCTTGATGCAGCATCACTGTGCCGGTAATTTATTGGCTGCTGCACAGGAGCTGGAAAAACTGGGGTTAAGTCTGGTCAGTGGTGCTGTCGATGCTGAACTTCTGGAACAGCATTTAGCTGACCAGTCACATTTTTCAGTGTTTCAGTTGGTAGATGCTTTATTGTCTGGTCAGGGTAACGAAGCCTTGCACCGGCTTGACCGTTTATTACAGCAAGACACTGAACCTGTGATTATTGCCTGGCAATTGCAAAAAGAAGTCACTACTTTGATGCAAATGCATCTGGCCCAGCAACAGGGTAAACCTCTGGCGGATTTTTTCAAAAAAAATGCCATTTGGCCTAAACGTCAACCTATGTACCAAATCGCCGTGTCGCGTTTACCAGCCAAATGGCTAGGCTATGTGCAGCAAGAACTGGCCGCCTTTGACCGGGCTTTTAAATCAGGTGCCTTAAGCAGCCATGAACTGGCATTAGCACATTTAGTTAGTTTATTGGTCAGCCCTGTTTCCAAAGTATTTTCATTGCAGCAGCGTTATGCCGACTTCACGCCCTGATCGTGCTTTTGCCGTATTTGGCGGCACTTTTGACCCCATACATAAGGCGCATTTAGCCTGCGCTCAATACGTGTTACAACATTGTGCAGTCAGTGAAGTGCAACTGATGCCCTGTCACCTTCCAGCTCATCGTTCCAGTCCAGGCGTCAGTGCAGAACACAGAGCTGCTATGGTGCAACTCGCTATTGAGCATATTGCTGGCCTTTCTCTTCAGCCACTTGAGCTAGATAAACATAGCCCTTCCTACACTGTGGATAGTTTGCGTTTACTACGCCAACAGTACCCGCGGGGTGGTTTGTTGTTTGTGATGGGTATGGATTCACTGGCGTACTTTAAACAATGGCATCAGTGGCAGAGTATTTTACAACTGGCACATCTGGTCGTCTGCCAACGACCGGGCAGTACAGCTGAAGACGGCGATTGTCCTGCTCTGCTTGAGCAACACGGCACTAGTTCCATGCAAGATCTGCATTTACTCGACGCCGGCAAAATTATGCTACTGGGCAACCCTCCTGTAGATCTGAGTGCAACCCGGGTTCGCGCCTTACTGGAAAAAAACCAACCAAGCTCCGAACTAACTCAGCTGATACCAGCCGAAGTCTTGCACTACATAAAAACAGAAAGGCTGTACAGTGGCGTATAAGATCAAAACAAAAAGTGTTAACATATGGCGTTTTTAGATCCCGGAGTAAAAAGTGCAAGCACAAGAGTTATTAGCATTCGTCCTCGACAAGCTGGACGACATGAAAGCCAAGGATATTGTCAGCCTGGATGTCAGAGAAAAATCCAATGTGACAGATTCCATGGTGATCTGCTCAGGCACCTCAAACCGTCATACACGTTCTATTGCCGACCATCTGGCTAAAGAAGCGAAAAAAGCTGGTATCAGTGTGTTAGGTATCGAAGGTTCTGGTTCAGGTGAGTGGGTACTGATTGATTTGGGTGAAGTAATAGCCCACGTTATGCAGGAAGAAAGCCGCAGCTTTTACCAGTTAGAGAAACTCTGGAGCGTTTAACAGCATGAAGTTAATGCTGATTGCAGTCGGTACTAAAATGCCTGATTGGGTCACCACGGCTTATGAAGAGTATGCCCGTCGTTTTCCACGTGATTTGCCTCTGGAGTTGATTGAAATTCCTGCGGGTAAACGCGGGAAAAATGCGGACATAAAACGTATTCTGGACACCGAAGGCGAAAAAATGCTGGCGGCCGTGCCTAAAGGTGCCCGCATTATTACGCTGGAGGTGGAAGGTGGCAACTGGAGCAGTCCCCTGCTGGCGCAAAAACTGACGCAATGGCAAATGGATGGCCGCGATGTCTGTTTACTGGTGGGCGGCCCTGAGGGCTTGGCGCCAGCCTGCATAGCGGCCAGCGAGAGTAAATGGTCGTTATCGGCCCTGACTATGCCACACCCTATGGTTCGGGTTGTACTGGCTGAAAGCTTGTATCGTGCCTGGAGTATCAGTACCAATCACCCCTATCATCGCGAATAATATCAACAATGCAGCGATTTCTGTCTTTTCGACACCAAACAGAACCAGCCAAACTGTTGAGTGAAACCCCTGAATTTAGTGTGGTTCAGGTTCTAATGACTGCAAGCATCGGGGTTTGCCATTCTCCATTTAGGGATAATCACCACTAACCATGATTAAAAAACGCCAATCCATTCAGGACCCAGCAGCCGAGAGTCAGTTGTTTAATCAACGGGCGTTGTTTGGTTATGCAGTGGTGTTGATTTGTTTTTTTGTGGTGGTATTTAACCAGTACAAGTTACAAGTGGTGATGCATGATCATTATGTAACCCGTGCTGATGGCAACAGAATCAAACTGATCCCGCAACCGCCAAACCGAGGTTTGATTTATGATCGTAACGGTATTTTATTAGCAGAAAATCGTCCTATTCACTCGGTAGAATTGATCCCTGAGCAGGTAAAAGACATCTCTCAAACGCTAATGGAAATAGCAAAGCTGATTGAAATTACGCCGGAGCGCCAGCAAGAATTTTTAAAAGAAGTGAAATACCACAGACGTTTTGTCAGCATAGCGGTCAAAGAGCATCTGACAGAACAGGAAGTGGCTATCATAGCGGTGAATCAACACAGATTGCCTGGTGTCACTTTGGAAGCCCGCTTAACCCGTCACTATCCTTATGGTGAACTCTTTACCCATGCTATAGGTTATATCGGCAAAATTAACGCCAAAGAGCTGGATAAACTCGAAGAAGAAGGCGTTACAGCAAACTACGCTGCCAGCCGCGATATAGGAAAAATTGGTCTTGAACGTTATTACGAAAGCCAGCTGCATGGTCAGGTGGGTTTTCAGCAGGTGGAAGTAAATAACAGAGGCAGGGTGATACGAATCCTTGACTCCAAACCTGCTACTTCTGGTGATGATTTAATTCTATCTATTGATATGCATCTGCAGAAAAAAGCCAAAGAGCTGCTGGGTGAGAATCGCGGAGCCATAGTAGCAATGGACCCACGCGATGGTGCGGTACTCGCTTTTTATAGCAACCCAAGCTACGACCCGAATTTGTTTGTACATGGTATCAGCGGAAAAAACTACCGTGAGTTACTGAATTCTCCCGATCGCCCTTTAGTGAACCGAGTCACGCAAGGGGTTTATCCGCCTGCATCCACTATTAAACCTCACATGGCCATATTAGGTTTAGAACATGGCACAGTGACGGAACAAACCCGGATCCCCGATCCTGGTTTTTATAAGCTGCCGAACTACAGCAGGCCCTACCGTGACCACGTAAAATGGGGCCATGGCTGGGTTGATGTCTATACAGCAATCACCAAAAGCTGCGACACTTATTTTTATGACTTAGCCGTAAAACTTGGCATAGACAGAATTTCTGACTATATGAAAAAATTTGGTTTTGGTTCACGTACCGGCATAGATGTAATGGAGGAAAGTGCGGGCCTGATGCCATCAAAAGAATGGAAAAGAGCTCGACACAAACAAAATTGGTTTCCGGGCGATACAGTGTCTTTGGGTATAGGTCAAAGTTACTGGAGCACTACCCCAATGCAGCTGGCTTTATCTACCGCAATTCTGCTGAACGATGGTTTAAAACCTACGCCGCATATGGGCCGCTACTTCCGCAATCAAAGTAAAGATACCAGTCTTATTGCTCCCTTGGAACGCGTGATAGAGGTAAAGAATCCGAAGAACTGGCAAATATCCAAAGAAGCGATGCGCCAAACGCTTATGGAACAAGGTGGCACTGGTTTTAATGCATTTAAAGGCATTAGTTACAGCGCCGGAGGTAAAACCGGTACTGCCCAGGTGATTAATATGGCAGCCAATCAAAAGTATGATGCCAATGCAATTAAAGAAATCCACCGCGACAATGCGATGTTTATTGGCTACGCCCCTGCAGAGAATCCAAGCATTTCTTTAACTGTGACTGTTGAGAACGCTGGTGGTGGCGGTTCAAACGCTGCGCCAATAGCTCGTAAAATGATGGATTATTACTTCACACGTCAAAGCGCGGCAGGAGCTCAGCCATGACCTTGCCTAAACCTGAGCGCAGCAAAGAAATCTGGTTCACGCTGCAATATCGTAAAACACCACCCACTCTGGCTGGATCCAGCTCAGGAGAACCGCAATGAACCTGCTAAAAGATCCTAATCATAAAGGGCTACTAGCAAAGTTACACTTGGACGGTCCGTTATTGGCGGGTTTAATACTGTTATGTGTTACAGGGTTATTTGTACTCTACAGCGCCAGTGGCCAACACTGGGATATGATGGCTGCACATAGTACCAGATTGGTTTTTGCTTTCGGTGCCATGCTATTTTTAGCTCAGGTAAAACCTCAAACCTTTCATTTTTGGGCCGTCCCTTTATTTTTAGCCGGAACAGCCATGTTGGTGATGGTGCTGGCTTTTGGCCATGTAGGTAAAGGTGCACAGCGTTGGCTGGATTTAGGCTTTATGAAGTTTCAGCCCTCTGAAGTCATGAAACTGGCGGTACCTATGGCCGTCGCCTGGTATGTATCCTCTCACCCTTTACCGTTGAAATTCCGGCACTTGATTGTCGGTTTTATTATGTGTGCTATTCCCACTGTACTCATTCAGCAACAGCCCGATTTAGGCACATCCATTTTGATTTTTGTAGCTGGCGTTTTCGTACTGTTTTTAGGCGGTATGAGCTGGAGAATAATCACCGCAATAGCCTTGATCATTCCAGTCGCCTCTTACACTATGTGGCTTTTTGTAATGCACGATTATCAAAAACGCCGTGTGCTGACCTTTTTAAACCCGGAAAGCGATCCTTTAGGTTCTGGCTATCATATTATTCAGTCAAAAATAGCCATAGGCTCAGGTGGTTTTGAAGGCAAAGGCTGGATGCATGGTACTCAATCACAATTGGAGTTTTTGCCTGAGCGCCATACAGACTTTATATTTTCTGTGTTCAGCGAAGAGTTGGGCATGATAGGTGTGCTATTTCTGTTAGCCTTGTATGCCTTTATCATTGCGCGTGGCTTGATTATCGCCAGTCGTGCTCAGGACAATTTCAGTAAACTATTAGCAGGCAGTATTACACTGACATTTTTTGTCTATGTTTTTGTCAATATTGGTATGGTATCCGGATTGTTGCCTGTGGTGGGTGTGCCATTGCCTTTGGTTAGCTACGGCGGGACATCTATGGTTACTCTGATGGCAGGTTTTGGTATCCTAATGTCTGTCAGCACTCACAAACGACTATTAGCCCAGCAGTAGAAGATGCAAAAAGAATGATAAAAAAACTAAGCGCGTTATGTTGTACTTTGATACTGGCTTCCTGTTCACAAACGCCGGCACCAAAATCCGCTCAAACTAAACCAGCAGCAACCTGGGAAGAACCAAACAAAGGTCGTTATTCGCAAGCCACCGACAGCCATCCTGATCGTTTACCTACCTTACTGGAGATGACGGATCCTGAACCCAAAGCAGAAGCGCTCAGCCGTGGTGGTAATAAACCCTATAATATTTATGGAATAGATTATTCGCCCCGCACCGATCTGATGGATTACAAAGAGACAGGCATAGCCTCTTGGTATGGTCATAAATTTCATGGTCATCTAACCTCCAACGGTGAAGTTTATAATGTATTTGCCATGACAGCAGCGCACAAAACACTGCCTTTACCTTCTTATGTTCGGGTGACCAATCTGGACAATGGCAAGTCAGCCATAGTAAGGGTGAATGACCGGGGCCCTTTTCATCAGGACAGAGTGATCGACTTGTCTTATTCCGCTGCTTATAAAATTGGCATGATGGGCAAAGGCACTGCCAGAGTTCAGGTAGAGCTTTTAGCCTCTCCAGCCATGATCAATCAGGAAAGCTACGCCATGGGATTAGGCACTAAACGCAATCAGTTTGAAGAAACGACAATAGCCTCTAATCCGGCAGGTCCAAGACCAGGCAGCGTGACCTCCCCCAGTGAGGTTTCTGCACCGGTAAGACCCACTCTCGCTGCATCCACACAGGCGCCGGTAAGTGCAGGTTCCAAAGTGACAGGATGTTTTATCCAACTGGTCGCCAGCAGTAATAAAGACAAACTGCAACAGTTAGGTATGGATTTACAGCAACAATGGTCTATAACCACACAAATTAACGAAGGCAATGGAATTTTCCGCTTATTAGCGGGTCCAATGCCCTCAGCAGCCGAAGCCAACAGCTGGCTGGAACGTTTTAAAAATGCTGATTATCCATCAGCTTATATTACAGATAGAAAAAGCTGTGGTTAGCACCACAGTCAATTTCGTTTAAGAATTAACGCAGCTTAACAACATAAGAAAGGTCTCATGAATACGTACTCCAGAATTTTTATTGCTTGCTCCTTTGGTGTTGCCAGTTTTTTAGCAGCCGGACAAACAGCCCCTCTTACCGCGTCGCAAATGACTCCACAACCTCCTGAAGTAAACGCTAGAGGTTTTATCCTGATGGACTACCACACTGGTGCTGTGCTGGCAGAAGGCAATGCAGATCAATTGTTAGCACCAGCCAGCCTGACCAAAATGATGACTAGTTACATTATCGGTACGGAAATTAAAAATGGCACCATCAAACCTTCTGATCCCGTTACTATTACCGAAAATGCCTGGGCGAAACAGTATTCAGACTCGTCCAAAATGTTTATTGAAGTAGGCGAAACCATCAGCGTTGAAGAGTTAAACCGCGGTATTATTGTGCAATCCGGTAACGACGCATGCGTAGCTATGGCAGAACATATCGCAGGCACTGAGGGCGCTTTTGTTGAGTTAATGAATGCTCATGCGGTGCGCTTAGGCATGGACAATAGTAACTTCACCAATAGCCATGGTTTACCAGACGAAAATCAACGCACTACAGCCAGAGATATGGCGAAGTTATCTGTTGCACTGATCCGTGACACTCCTGAAGAATACAAAATTTATGCTGAAAAAGAGTATGTGTTTAACGGTATTAAACAATACAACCGTAACGGTTTGTTGTGGGATAAGAGCCTGAACGTAGACGGTATCAAAACCGGCCACACATCAGAAGCAGGGTATAGCTTGGTCACTTCGGCGACCAAAGATGATATGCGGTTGATTTCAGTGGTGATGGGCACAGAAAGTGCCAAAATCCGTGAAGCTGAAAACAAAAAGTTACTCACCTATGGTTTTCGCTTTTTCGAAACATTTTCTCCTTACAAAGCCGGTGAGAAGTTTGCTGAACAACGTGTATGGCAAGGTACTAAAGAAACAATCACTTTAGGTGTTCTTTCTGAAACCCCTATTACCTTGCAACGAAATCAGCGTAAAGATTTAAAAGCTGACTTTAAGTTGAATCAGGAACTAGTGGCCCCCATATCGAAAGGCCAAGTCTTGGGTACTGTTTATCTGAAGTTAGGTGATAAAGATATCGCCGAATTTCCTTTAGTGGCGCTGGAAGATATAGAGCAAGCAGGTTTATTCAGCCGCTTAGTGGATATGGTAAAAATGCGTTTTCAGTAATACCCTTCGTACTTGAAGCTGCAGCTTTATTGATCGCATGCTCCAGCCCCAGTGACACAGGATTCTATGCTGCTGGGGGTCTAGCTGTTGTCGTCTATCTGCAACTCCAATGACTTTGGGTCTGGAAACAACATAGCCAAAGATAAAAACAGTCCCGGCAAGTCCGGGACTTTTTGTTAAAATAGAGAAAGATTATTTTTTTTGCGAGCAGAACATCATGACAATTGAAGTAAAAGACACCCGCTTTGATGAATTTTTAGAGTTTCCATGCTCGGTAAATTTTAAAGTGCTGGGCGTCGCTGTGCCTGAACTGGTAGACCATATAGTGGTTGTACTGCAACAGCATGCCAAAGCAGACGACTATAACCCTCAAATTCGCCCTAGCAGCAAAGGTAGTTATCATTCTGTATCTGTGTCTGTCACAGTCACCAGCAAAGAACATATGGAACTACTGTACACAGAACTTGGCCGTTTAGAGCTGGTTCGGTATGTCATCTGACGAGTGGTGCTGCCCTTTTTAGCAGAAGAGTAGGTATAATGCCGGCACTTTCAACTGAACCGGAGTTCGTTGTGGTTGATTCTCAAGGCTTAGTGATACGGGATTTAGGGCGTCAGCCTTATGTCGAGGTATGGCAGGCCATGCAAAAATACACAGATGAGCGGACAGAACAAAGTCCGGACCAGCTGTGGTTTGTTGAACATGATCCAGTCTTTACTCAGGGTCAGGCTGGTAAAGCAGAACACCTGCTGATGCCTGGTGATATTCCTGTGGTACAGGTTGACAGAGGCGGTCAGGTGACATATCACGGCCCTGGCCAGTTGGTAGCCTATGTATTACTGGATATCAAAAGACGTAAGCTGGGTGTGCGTGAATTGGTAACTCTGATTGAACAAGTGATTATTCAGGCTTTGGCTCCTTATGGCATTCTAGCTTACGCCAAAGCTGATGCACCTGGTGTGTATGTACAAGAACAAAAAGTTGCTTCGCTAGGATTGCGGGTGAGGAAAGGCTGTACCTTTCATGGTTTGGCTTTAAATGTAAATATGGATTTGTCACCTTTTTCCAGGATTAATCCATGTGGTTATGCCGGCATGCAGATGATCCAAACCAAAGATATTGCCGGTCCACAACAGATGGATGAAGCAAAACAGGCGTTACAGTCACAATTTGTTGCTCAACTGGCGGTGAGCCAGATTGAGCACAAAATAGGGTTAAGTGAGTAATATGACCATCAAAACAGCTCGTATGGAACCAGGCGTCAAGTTACGTGACGCAGAAAAAATGGCCCTGATCCCAGTGAAAGTATTACCGACAGAACGTGATGAAATGTTGCGTAAGCCGGACTGGTTAAAAATCAAGTTACCACGCAGCACAGATAGGATTGAACAAATCAAAGGCGCTATGCGTAAGCATGGTTTACATTCAGTCTGTGAAGAAGCATCCTGCCCTAATCTGTCAGAATGTTTTAACCACGGTACTGCCACTTTTATGATTTTAGGTGCGATTTGCACCAGACGTTGCCCGTTCTGCGATGTGGCTCACGGACGCCCTTTGCCTCCAAATGCGGAAGAGCCGGAAAAACTGGCGCTCACTATCAAAGATATGGCATTAAAATACGTGGTGATCACCTCGGTAGACCGTGATGATTTACGTGATGGCGGAGCTCAACATTTTGCTGACTGTATCAGCTCTATCCGTCGTGAAAGCCCGGCTATTAAAATTGAAGTTCTGGTGCCAGATTTCCGCGGCCGTATGGATGCAGCATTGGAGATCCTGACGCAAACTCCACCAGACGTGTTTAACCACAACCTGGAAACAGCGCCACGTTTATACAAACTCGCCCGTCCTGGTGCTGACTATAAGTGGTCGCTAGAGCTACTGCGTCGCTACAAAGAGGCGCATCCAGAAGTCTCTACCAAATCAGGCCTGATGGTAGGTTTAGGTGAAACCACAGAAGAAATTATTGAAGTAATGCGCGATCTGCGTGCGCATAACGTCGATATGCTGACGGTGGGCCAGTACTTACAGCCAAGTAAACACCATTTACCCGTCAAACGTTATGTTTCGCCGGATGAGTTTGACGATATTAAACGTATTGGGTTCGAACTTGGTTTTAAGCACGTTGCCGCAGGCCCCTTCGTCAGATCCAGTTATCACGCCGATCGCCAAGCAGCGGGTGAAGAAGTTGTGAATTACAACGCTAAATAGTACTGCACAATGCTAATTTGTACTCTACATTGCTCTTTTGTACTGCCCAGCGGCTTTACCAAAGGAGCTGATTAAATGAAGGGGATTCCAGGGATCAAGGAATTCCCCTCAGATGATCAATATTGGAGGGTTGATTGGTTCGGTGCCATTCAGCCCAACCCAAAAGTAGCTCGTGAACCTGCCCTGCAGGTCATCATTACCCCCTTTAAAACTCCTGATATAAAAATACTCACGCCAAATAAGCTGGCTTCGGCATCCTCAAGCCTGGTGGATTACAACGAACAAAGAACCATCCAGATTGGCACAGGCCAGCTTCCCATGCTTTGCATAGGTTCTATTTGGCGTAACAACGAGTTTCAGCCCCAGTTAGCCGGTCAGGTGACAGAGTTTAGTTCTCTGGAGATTTCAGAGCGAACTACCCGCACGCTAAACGCCAGCAGCAAAGAGCAGAATCAATACATAATCCCCTTCAGCCACTACCGTTTCGGCAAAGATGGCTTCTTCAGCAAAATGGTAGCTATAGAGCATGAAGGCGACCCATACGGCATTCTGGTACCTATGGCTGAGCTGGTTCGGTTTTATTATGCGGTGTCGACCGATCTGGCAGATGTGGTTTTCTCCGGTGATTTAAAACACAATCTGCATTCAGTGCTGAATATGGAACACACTTGGTCTGAACCTGAAGACCACCGCGAAGTAATAGGCTTACGCCAGCGTTTCTCTGACGAAGACGGCTGGGTGCTGGCAAGAATTATGAATTCACCCGAAGCCTGGGCTGGCGCTACTGCAGTGCATGACGAAATGCTAAAGAATCGTTTTAATGGCAAACCCAGTCACATAGAAAGCGCCTTTCCATTTAGCGGCCTCACCAATCTGACAGCACGCTGTAAGCTGATTCCGACCAAAGACCCCAAGATATGGCGTTACCTGGTGTTGTCATTAGTTCGCTGTACAGCTGCTTTCCCCTTTAGGCATCTGACAGTATACCGCGACAACGATAATAGAACCGAGGAAGGGAAGGACAAGCCTGATAGCGAAAAGAAGCCAGGCTGGGCTGGCCCAAGGGTTATACAGGGCAACACGGACAAAGATTTTCAGAGCCAACAAGCACCCAATAAAAACAGTGCTATGGAAGTGTTTAACCTGCCCACAGACAGATTTGGTGACATAGCTGGTAAAGAACCTGACAAACCAACAAAAGAGCAATGTGAGTACAAATCTGTTGCTGTAGCCAAACCACCGGTACCCAGTGATCAGCTCAGCAGCGCCCAAGGTGATGATACCGACTCAACAACTGGTTCAGGCCGCCTGAACAGCACCTATGAACGTGCCAAAGCTCTTCCTGCCAGCTTCGATACCTTTATCAAAGCCATTGAGCACCTGAACACATTTGAAGGCTTTAGCGCCAAGATACGGGAACCGGATGAACTGACCAGATATATTCCGCTTACTAAAACAGAGGGGTGTTGGCAGTGGTCTTATCTCGAATCCAGAAATATGACTCGTCGCCAAGTCTTAATTGGCGATATTTACTACGAAGGTAACTGGTTCAGTTTGGTAGAGTTTGAGCACAGAGAAAATGATAAATGTCGCCTTGGTCTTGCATACAAGTCAAATGGCGTTCTTGTATCAAACTACTTAATGAATTCAGCTCTTCTATGTATTGCGGAAAATAAAGGTATATGGAATAAAGTACAGACGAGCCTATTGGATGGATTACTCATCGACTCGTACAAACATGTATGGCCATCAGCTACTGATTTGGCTAGTTCGCTCTCTGCAAAAATAAAAGTACTTATCACAAAAGCAAAAGGATTGAACTCGTGAGTAAGACAAATCAAATGCAAACAGAAACCCCAGCCTTGCTTCAACAAGAAACCTCTGCTTATGCATATCCGTCCTCCCAGTATGGTTCCATAGTAATTCACCCACCAGTAGCGGAAAAAACATATAGCTTCATTTCTTACATTGACGTTCTAGTTGTCCCGCTAAGCTTAGTAATATTTTATTTTTTCAGTGTGAGAAAGCTTAAAACAGAGACTGAAAAGTTAGGTCTTGAGGCAGAAAAGCTGAAAACAGAGCGGACTAAGTTTGAGACTGAGATCAGAGGAATTGAACAAACGTTAAATCAGAATAAGCTGTCCTTCGAAGAGCAAATTAATTCAATCCGAAGAACGGAGATAAAAGCACAACTACAGAATTTCTTTGCTCCATTTAAGAGTTTGCGAATCCAGTCATCTAATCTCTATATGTTATTCGCCTTAGAGCACAAAGCACAGGCAAAAATAAACCGGGATGCACTGGCTGAAGAATTAGCGCGACAAAATAAAATCCTGAGCAGACAGGAAATGACTAGAACCCAAATAAGTCAGTGCTACTTTGGAACCGTAAGGCATTTTATCGATGGCAAAACCTTCAAGAAAAAGGACCAAGAAATACTAAATCAAATTCTTGTTGTCGGAGATCAGATCGTTGAGTTGATTTCAAAGAATGCTTTTATACTTAAAAACACTAGCTTGCATGGTATATTGGGAGAGTATGCGGCGCATGTAACCACTTTGAAGCTGGCATCTCAAGGGTATCTAAAAGGAAACGAAAAAGCGTCTGAACTGTCTATGCCGCTTGAGATAGACGGCGCTATCGAATCAGCAATCATGGCCTTAGAAGCGGAGTATCAATCACTTATGCCGAACCACAAGAAAGAAGGTCCAACATTGGACGCTGACGAGAAAGCAACCATATCCTATTACGATAATAATGCTATGTCATACTTCGATAGCACTATTACCATTGATCTGCAGGACATATACGATAAGTTTCGTGAAGCTCTCCCCAATTCGGCTTATATTTTGGACGCAGGTTGTGGAGTCGGCAGAGATAGCCGTTATTTCATTCAAGTTGGCTATAAAGTCAGATCCTTTGATGCATCTGAAGAAATGGTTAAGTTCTGCAGCCAATACCCATTCGCTTTTTGTGAACACAGAGCTTTTGCTGATGTAACAGAGCTTGAAGAATATGATGGAGTATGGGCATCAGCATCACTTTTACATTTGGCCGAAGATAGTTTCAAACTTGCTTTGTTAAGACTTTCCTTTGCACTTAAAGTCGGAGGGGCGATGTACTTTAGCCTTAAAGCTGAACCCGATGAATCAAACAGTAAAGACACGCGCAAGTTTTACTATTACTCTCCTACCTTCGTCAAAGATTACCTAAAAGAGCTGAACTTGGAAGTAATTAACGTTTGGACAAACATAGGTCGAAAACCAGGCTCACCCAGTACTTTCACAAACTATCTGGTGAAAAAGTCCAGCAGAGTAACAAGCCCAGAAACAAGATCTCGCAACAGTTAACCTCACATAAAAAACACAAAGCACTGTATAAAAACACACCACAAGCTATACTGGAGTAAATCACCAGCTAAACTTCTTTGCTCTGGAGAAGGTCTCCAGTATACTGCGATGAAGTCTGGAAGAGTCCTCCAGTGAGGGTCTATGTATACAAATCAATTCACAAATTCGACTATCACGCTTTCGTTCAGTGGTCACGAAACGTTCCCGCTAAGACAAATGTGGATCAAGAAAGTGGTCGACATGGCTGATAGCAACCACTTGATAAAAAAGGCAAAATTTAACAGCATTGAGTTTATTGCAGAACTTGGTGTGGGTAAAAACATGCTCGCATCAATGAAACATTGGGCCCAAGCGTGCCAAATTATTGAAGACCATGACAGTACCCATTTCGTATTAACCGAAGTGGCAAAAACGATATTCTTACACAGTGGGCATGATCCCTACTCTGAGAACCTATCTAGTACGTGGCTGTTGCACTGGAGGTTGGCTCAAAAAAGTGAGCGGGCAACAACCTGCTATTGGCTGTTTAACCGGATTCATTCAGGCGTATTCTCAAAATCAGAATTACAGCAACAACTGAGTAATTTATGTTCAGAGCTTGGTAAAGCAACTTCGCTTGGTTCATTGACAAGAGATATAGACACTATTGTTCGCAGTTATGTCCCAAAATCTGATCTTGCAGCAATTGAAGACAGCACTGACCCTGTTTTTGGCGAACTAGGTCTGATACACCATTTAAATAGTGATGTTTACAGTTTCAACAGAGGCCCTAAAAGCTCGTTAAATCTGCCTCTATTTTTATATATCGTGCTGGATTATTGGCGTATCTCTGGTCGAACTGACAGTACGCTATCTCTTGATGCAATTGCGTATGGTGAAGCTTCACCAGGCAGAATATTAAAACTAGATGAAGACTCTATCATTGCTTACCTAATCCAAGCAGATGATGTCTCATTAGGGCGAATTAGATGGTCAGACCTTGCAGGCATCAAGCAACTGTCAAAACAAAACTGTGATGTTGATATGTTAATGAACGAGATGTTACGGAAAGCATATGAGTAATAAAAATTCAAATGGCAGCTTATCTGACTTAGTAAGAGTTGTTCCCTATTATCAGCGTTCTATTCAATTAAGTGAGGATATCGGGCGACAAGATGCAGTAGAGGGGTACATTTGTCACGAGACGGCACGCAGTGTTCTGCACAGTATGGTTCAGCAGGTTGTTAATACTAATCAGCGAGCTTTTACCTGGACCGGACCATACGGCAGCGGTAAATCGAGTCTAGCACTGGTATTTTCAAATGCATTGTCGAACAATCACAAAGCACAAACAATTCTGCGTACTGATACCATTACTGATTTTGACAAAGCCTTTCCTACATCAGAAAAAAGCTGGTTAATCATACCGGTGGTAGGTAGTCGTCGCTCTTTCATTGCAGCAATATCCGAAGCTGTTGGTCGCATTTCAAATCGGGAATGTGATTCCAAAGATAGCATTTTTAAAATCCTCCGAGATCTATCTAATTCAAACGAGCATGACGGTGTTCTGTTAGTTATCGATGAAATGGGTAAATTTTTAGAGGGTGCCCAAACGACTGGTGATGACGTTTACTTTTTTCAGGAATTAGCAGAGTTATGCTCTAGAACACAGGGCAACTTAATTACTGTAGGTATTTTGCATCAATCATTTAAACAATATGGAAAACTTCAGCGACTGAGCGAAAGCACTCAAAACGAATGGGCTAAAGTCCATGGTAGATTTGCGGATATCCCTTTAATTTCGTCAACGGATGAGGTTATCGAACTTCTAGGTAACGCCATCGATTCTGAGATATCTATCTCAGACCAATTAAAATATAAAGTGATGGTTCCAGTTGCGGAAAGCATTCGCACTAGAAGGCAAGGTGTTAGCAAAGACATTGAAAGTAAGTTTTTAAATTGCTGGCCACTTCATCCTTCAACGGCACTTATCCTAGGGCCTGCGTCAAAGAAACAATATAGTCAGAATGAGAGAAGTGTCTTTAGTTTTCTGGGGTCCTCTGAATCTTATGGCTTTCAAGAGTTTTTGAAAACACGACTGGCAAATGAGTTACAAAGTTATACTCCAGCTGATTATTGGGATTATCTTCAAGCGAATCTCGAACAAGCGATTCTCGCTTCTACTGACAGTCATCGCTGGAGTATCGCAAGCAATTCGGTCAGCAGAGCAGAAGCCATGGGGACAGAGCTTCATATTGCCGTTGTTAAAAATATTGCAGCCATAGATCTTTTTAAAAATGGCTCTGGTCTTGCTGCAGACATGAAAGTGCTGCAAGCACTGTTTTACGATTGCAAAGACGAACAACTTAAAGCGGTAATCAGCGATCTTGAAAACTGGAAGATTATCGTACACCGAAAGTTCAATCATGCTTGGTCGGTGTTTGAGGGGAGCGATTTTGATATTGAAAAGGCAGTTTCTGAGGAAAGAGCATCAATCTCTGCCGTAGATACACAGCAACTTTCTAATCTCGCGAAATTTCAACCAGTCATTGCCAAAAAACATTTGTATGACACTGGTACGTTAAGGTGGATGGGTATATCCATCGTTCCTCAATCTGCGCTAAATAATCACTTACGTAATTTCAAGTATTCACCTAACGAGTTCGGGCAATTTATTGTGTTAGTTGACTCGCCAGACACTATATCTGTAAAAAGTCAGCTTGAGCATTTACAGTCCGAAACAGTGTTTGTAGTTGGACGCCCAGAGAACGCAGATACGATTTCGAATCTAGCCAAAGAATTATTAGCCTATGAAGCTACAGCAAAAAGACCTGAATTAGAGGGTGACAGCGTAGCTCTAAAAGAGGTCAATTCAAGAATTGCTTCGGTAAAAGCACTACTAGAAAGACAGTTAACTCAAGCTTTAAAAGATATTGAATGGTATTTACCAGGTAACAACTCAACTACTCGTGCAGATAATTTATCGCGGCTTGCATCTGACTTAGCCGATCAACATTTTGCAAAATCACCTAAAATTTTCAGCGAATTGCTTAATAGAGACTCGCTTTCGTCAAGCAGCGTTAGCGCGCGAAGAAATTTGCTGTATCGGATGCTGAATAACATCAAAGATGAAGATCTTGGTATTGAGGGCTACCCAGCGGAGAAAGGTTTATACCTTACAGCACTTAAAAATACGGGATTACATAATAGAGAGAAAGGCAACGAGTGGACACTATCACTCCCGACAAAAGATTCAAAGCGCCTTGCTCCACTATGGAACGCGACAGACGCATACCTAAAATCAAAAGATGACTCAGTAAAAGTTGCAGACATATACGACATGTGGCGAAGACCACCATTCGGTTTGAAAGAAGGCTTAGTACCTATCTTATTTTGGGCTTACGCACTGTCTAACTCAGGTCGATTTGCAATTTACCGTGATGGTATTTATTTACCCGCCTTAGAAGAAATTGATATCGATTACAGCCTGCAAAATATAAAGAGGATTGAACTACGTGGTGTTGAGTTAACCCCTTCCAGACTGGCACTTCTTCACTCTGTCGCCAAAGCATTAAATACCTGCGGTATTAGCCTAGAACATACAGATCCACTCACTGCAGCAAGAAAACTGGTCACTATCGTATACAGGCTAGAACCATGGGCCAGAAATACCAGAGAAATATCTAAAGAAGCAATAGCACTTCGTGATTTGTTATTGAAAGCGTCAGACCCGCATAAAGTTATTTTTTATGACCTGAAGCAGGTATTCAACAAGAAAGATGACTCCGATATTGAACAAAAGCTTATTGCGGTTATTCGGGAACTCACGTCGGCTTATTCGTCAATGTTGAAGCGATTTGATCAATTGCTTAAGCAACAGTTGGATGCACAATCAAACTCGCAAATTAGTCTAAGAGCAAAGAATCTGAAAGACACAGCTGGCGAATTTCTTATAGAGTCTTTTCTGGGGCGCCTGACAACCTACGATGGTTCAGAGGAGTCAATTGTAGCACTTCTATCTTTGGTTGCTGAATTAACACTTAGAGATTGGACAGATCAGAATGTCGTACAAACCAGAAACAAAATGATCAATCTATGTCGTCAATTTAGAGAGCTGGAAACTATTGCTGATGTTAACGCGAGGCAGCCAACTCGTCAGGCAATAGCATTAGTTTACGGTGCCGCCGGTAAGGACTTTATCCGACACATAGAAGTTGATGACATGGCGTATGCAAAACTGGAAGACTTAACAACTAATTTGTTGAAGCAGTTAAAATCGAATGATTTGGACCAAGAGTTACAGTTTGCGGTAATCGCAAAAACGTTGGAAAAGCTAAGGATGGAGGATAGCAACCATGGCAGTTAGACATGTTCTAGGACTTTCTGGCGGGCGAGACAGCGCGGCCTTAGCTGTTTACATGCGTCACTATTATCCTGAACTAGACATTGAGTACTTTTTTACTGATACAGGGAAGGAGCTCCCAGAGGTATACACCTACTTAAATAAATTAGAGGGTTTCTTAGGTAAAACTATAACGAGATTAAATACTCAACGGGGATTTGACTACTGGCTTGATGAATATGGCTACTTCTTACCTTCAGCTAGTGTTCGCTGGTGTACCAGAAAACTTAAGCTTGACCCATTTAAAGCTTGGGTTAACAACATGATCAACCAAGGTGACATCGTCTATAGCTATGTAGCAATCCGCTCTGACGAGGAACATCGCGAAGGTTATTCATCTCACCATAAAAATCTGGTTGTCAAAATGCCGTTTAGAGAAGATAACTACAACAAGGCTGCGGTTATAGATTTATTAAATTCATCTGGATTGGGTTTACCAAAATACTATGAATGGCGTTCCAGAAGTGGCTGTACCTTTTGCTTCTTCCAGCAAAAAATTGAGTGGGTTAACCTTAAAGAGAGGCACCCAGAAGCTTTTGAGGAGGCTAAAGCCATTGAAAAAATGGCAATTGAGCATAAGTCACCTTTCTTATGGAGTGAAGGTGAGCCATTGGAAGAGCTCGAGAAGCCAGAACGCATAGCGAAAATCAAGTCAGATTTTGAATATCGAAAAATCAAAGCGTCATCGTCCCGACCAGTAAATCCTCTGCTTGTAGGATTAGAAACTGAGATTGATGAGCTGTATTTTGCAGAAGAGGGAAATGGCGCCTGTAACATTTGTCACAAATAATGGGACTTGAAAATATAAGCGTATACGCGGTACATTAAAAAAAAATGGGAATTTTCTTATGGGTAATGGATTTAGAATTTCGGCAAGAGCTTTAAGGCAGCTAGGAGCTGAACTGATAACTTCAGATGAAATAGCCTTAAATGAATTAATCAAAAATGCTCTAGATGCCAATGCATCTAGAGTAATCATCGATCTAATTAATCCTTTCCTATACCCAAGAAATACTTGCATAGCCAGAATACTCAATAAAATTAATAATTCTCCTTCAAATGACCTAATAACAAACAAAGATAGCTTTTTTGTTGATGGGGTTTCTGACGAAATAAAAGAGGAATTCATCAATGGCATAATAGAGCTAGTCGATGAAAATGACTCAGCAGAATGCATCACAAGTTATGTGAATAATTTTTATGATAAGGAATGCCATATTCGGGTTGAAGATGATGGTTGTGGTATGGACAGTAATACTTTGCAGAATTCATTTTTAGTTATTGGAACCCCCGGGAAATGGATTGAGAAACAATCAAATCAAGACAGTAAATTGCTTGGTGAAAAGGGCGTTGGCAGGTTATCAATGATGCGCCTAGGTAAGGCTGCATCTGTTATATCTGGCGTTTCAGGGCAGAACCACTCCAGCAATATAAATTTTGATTGGTCCTTATTTGATGATCCTTCTTTGTATCTTGAAGATATATCAATACCTGTTCACAGCAACTATAGAAGTAAAGAAATTAATGCAAGTGGAACACAAATATCAATTAATAGCCTGTATTCGCATTGGGATGCTGAAAAAGTAAAGAGTTTTATATTTGAATACCTACGCCGACTTCAGAATCCCTTTAGCAAGAAGAGAAAATTTCCGATAGAAGTAAGACTTAATAATGAGCCACAACCAATACCAGGGATTTTTTCTTGGTTTAAAGAAGCAGCAAACTTTTCTGCACATGTTAGCTTCTCTGTGTCTGAAGAAAATGCAGTGCTAAATATGAAAAGGGAATTAACCTGGAGAGGTAAGAGCAGTGCAGAAAGTAGAATCTGGGAGGAAGCAGATTTATTAAGAGAACTTGGGTGTGATAAGGATATATTGGTTGAACTTGGGGCATTTGATTTAGATTTACTGTGGTTTAATCGGAGTGACCTTCAAGGAGCGTCAATAGACAAGAGCGTTACAGAGATTAAAACAGAGCTCAACTTGTGGTGTGGTGGATATGCGATATACCGAGACAACTTTAGGATAGGAATGACCGGTAGCTTAGAGGACGATTGGTTAAAAGTAGATACCGGATCTCTCAAATCAAGTGGATTTTCTTTTAATAGATACCAAACTGTTGGCTCGATTTCAATCAGCCAGAAAAAAAATCCAAAACTTATTGATGCAGCTAATCGTGAAAAATTAATAGGCTGTGAACATCTGAGCATGTTAAAGCAAATTTTAACAGAATTAGTCAATAAAGACCTGAAAAGTCATATTGAATTTTTTAAAGAAAATGAAGCGAGAAAAATAGCTGATGAAGCTACTGCTGAACAAAGTCTAGATGATGCACGAGACAGACTAAAATCTGCTTATACAAAAATGTCTTCTCTTAAAAAAGTGCTGCCAAAAGACAAAGAATCCATCGTTGCTGAAATAGAACATGTATTAAAAACCCAGCATGAAAATATTAGAAAATACGAAAAAGCAGTTAACATGTCTAGGGAACAAAGAATTGAAGTATTAGAACTTGCTGGTTTAGGTATGGTGGTTGACAAAATTATTCATGAACTAGCAAGACTTACTTCTAGCACTGTAGAAAATCTTAAAAGGTTAGAGAACAATAATAACTCTAAAGAGAGTGCAAGTTTAATTAGAATTATCAGAGAACAACTTAAAGTTACGAATAAGAGAATAAGAACGGTTGATTCTCTAAGCCCTTCTGGTAGAAATAGAAAAGAAATTTTTGATATATCAAAAACTATTAGAGCTGTGCTTGATGGTTTTTCTGGCCGTTTTGAGAGACATCAAGTAGATGTGAAATTTATGATCGACGGTATTTTAGGTAGCCAGAAAGAGTGTGATGTAAACATGGTCGTTGGCCTTGTTGCTTTGGTGCTAGAAAATCTTTTGTCAAATTCAATTTACTGGCTGCAACAAAGCACAACAAGCTCAGACGGTCAAAGAATTATAGAGATAGACTTAGACACCCAATCAAAAACATTACTGATTAGAGATAATGGCCCCGGAGTAGATCCCTCTAATAAAGACGATATATTTAAAGCATATTACACAGGCAGAGCAAAGGGTAAGGGGCTAGGTCTATTTATATGCCGAGAAATAGCTGAGTACCATAAATGTGCAATTTATCTGGACTCTGAAGTAGATTTCGATGGAAGGCTAAGAAACTTTATTTTAGAACTACCTAAAGATTAAAATTTGAGCTTACACTTGAGGGAACTAATGTGAGTAGCGTTAAAAAAGTTATAATTCTAGATGACGACCTGGCTGAGCCAACAATAATGATGGAAGGAGCCAATGAAAAAATCGCTCATTTCCTAAATGATCAAGGTTCTAAAGAATTTACTGAAACAATACAGTACATAGAAAAAAATGAATTTGTCAACGATATTGACGATATCGATGCAATCCAAACATTTGTAAACTCATCCGATTTTGTAGAAAAAGTATTATTAAAAGATGACTATAAGAATCTTTTTGATGGAGCATTTCATGAACACCTCAAAGATTTCTCTGATGTCATAAACAATAGACTTAATGTTTTTAAGCCATTTTTTACGGTATTTGGTTCAGAGAATTTCCAACTTAGTAAGACACATAAAAGACCTGTGTCGCCTGATGAATTAACTAGCTATGATGTAATCATTATGGACATCATGATGGGCGATAGTTTTGACAGCGAATTTATCAAACTAGCAGAATACATTGGTAATGTTTGCCGAAGAGGAAATTACCCGTCAGTGTTTTTAATATCCTCTAGAGATGAATTAGATGATGAGAAGGAAACATTTAGGGTTAATGCAAAAATAAGCTCTATAGGTTTTTCAATAATTAAGAAAAGCGATTTGCTTCATGACAACGCTGAGCTCACTATCCAGCTGATATACGAACAGATGAACAAGGCTAGGAGCTCAAATAAATCACTCAGCGAATTTACAAATCAACTTGAGTTAGCGATTAAACAGTCAACGATCAATGTATTAAAATCACTATGGAATATAGATTACTCGTACATACAACAGATGTACGCATGTCTTGATAATGAAAATGTGCCTTTCGCAGAGCATTTCTTGAACATTATTACTAGCAATATGCTATTTAATTTGGAAGCGAGTAGCAGCCTGCATACCGCTATAAGTGACGTGAAATCAATTATCAGCGGAGATGCGGAGAGATTTTGTAGTTACTCTAAAGACTCAGACATCGCAATACATAACTTTGAAGCTTCACTACACTTTGTTGGCACAAAAACTGAAGATATCACATGCGCTTCACTTTGCACATCTACCGACCAGCTTGGGAAAGAAATAGTTAATATTCTCCCCTTCGGATTATTATTGGCAGAGGGCAACCTTTCTGTTGGATCTCGGGCGCTAATTCACTGTACACAACAGTGCGACTTAAGTAGAAATATTATTAAAAGTAGTATTAATTTAATATTTGTAGAAGGACGCATACTCAATTATCCGAATAAAGAATTTTGCATTCCTTTGCCAACAAACATATCAAAAACAAATCAACGACTATGGCTTGAGGTTGACAGTAAAAAAGTATTAGCCTGGCCTTACTCAGGCATGTCTCGCTACATTATCGAAAACAAGTTCAAATCCCTATCAATAGTTAGACCAGATGTAGTTAGACAGATTAGATCAAATTTATTTCAGCAAATGTCAAGAAGAGAAGAGTCAGTTAAGACAGGCCATAATGCCTCTTTTGGGATAAAAATCGCTATCTATAATAATAGCACTACAGCTGTTGTGTTGGATTACAACGAAACTAACGATATAAGAAAAATTTTGCTGTACGAATTCCCAGATCAAAAATCGAAGGAAAAAACATTTCATTTTCTGGATCATAGCCACATTGACGTTATAAACTGGATATATCAGAATTCAGGAGATTTACTTAAAGATTTATCATTCAAAGCATTTGAAGATATCTTAAAGTCAAAACTGCCTAAAATAGGAAAAAAAGCAACTGCTGAAAAGACGGAATTTATGTTACTTGATGATGCAGACAAAGTCTCTGAGTTCTGTAAAGCTGAGAAAAGTAAGAGAAAATTAGTTAGAGTTATTTTTTATAAATTTAATTAATTTAGTTTTCTCCAAACAAATATTGGAGCGAATTAATCCTACTCAACGCCTTTTTGAATTTTAGGTTCATATTTGTATGTACTAGCTCAGACTTGATCTGACAGTCACCAGTTTTGTGCTGGTGTCTGTCAGATTAGATTCGAGTCAGATTCTTTTCCGCCCAAACCCGTTTCCCATCAATCAATCTTTTAACTGGCGTTCTGCCGTTGCACATTTTGCCCTGAGAGTTCGTTCGGTGGTAATCATCCCATTTTTAATGTAAGCGTAACACGAACCCCACATTCCAGTTTTAGCTAATATTCCATACCCTGTTTGCATTATTCACCAAGTAGGGTTTCCTATGATGTGCAGAAGCTCCGAACAATGGCTAGCGCTGTTTGACCAGTGCAAAGCAAGCGGTTTGACCCAGACCGAATTTGCAAAACAACACCGTATCGACCCAAGTTACACTTACAATCTACCTGGTACAAACTCAGACGGTAGCAAATAAAAATATCGCCGCCCCTCTTTTATAAATTCAAGCTTCCCTGTTAATCGCAAATGCATCAAGTGACAGTCAGATATCTTCAGGATCTGCTTAACCTCATTACTGGTTAACCAACTACTTATCTTTGGTTCGGAAAGCTTTTGTTTAATGCTCATTTTCCGGCCTACGTGCGTTGATAGCATTATATTATTGCCTCGATTTTGAAAGCTTATAACCTCGTTTACTTGGTGGCAAGGCAAACAATTTATCAAGTTCAGCAATTTCGGGCCCCTTCAAATCCCGATAAACCTGGTTTGAAGGCAACATCCGTTTTTGTATGGCAGTACGAAGCTTGCGCTCTGCCTGTACGTCACTGATCCAAGCGGCAAGGCCTAACACGTAATGGCGCTCTTTAAGGTCGCGCTGTTCAAAGGCTTTTCTGCTTTTTACTAACTCACATACTGGTTGGCTCACAATGCTGCAGATGTAGCCCTGTAAATCAGGAGCAAGATTTTCGCTAACTATTAAACGACACATTTGATGCCATAGAATTAGCCTTGCTGTGTTTAACGGGCCACAGTCTCTGAACTGGCGGTCGACAACATTCAGCAATGTCTCCCACTGCATAAAAGGCCTGCGGTGCCATTTATCTACCGGCTCTCGTGGAGCTTCGCTTAGTAACGCATTGCAGTGCCAGCAATGGTCCATAGAACTAGCCTCCAGCAAGTTGGCTTTGCCAAGTTCTACCCTGTGAAACGCCACTGGATGTTGGCATTGGTGGCAGCGATCGTGCAGCATAATTTGATGTTTAGGGCAGAAGGTATAAAACGCCAGTCGCCAGCTTAATCGAAAATACGGGATCACATCTTCTGCCAGGCATTGTGGGCAATACTGCACACCAAAGTTTCTGAAGGTGCGGTGGTACAACCTCAGCGGCAACAGCCAACGTAACTGGCCGCTGGCATGTTTAGCACGAAAAAACCTCCCTTCAAAAAGCAGAGCTGTCATCTTTTGCACCTGCACTAATGGCGTGCCTGTGCGTTCGCTCATAATTTGCAGTAACCAATCCGGAGCAAGCCGGTCTATATCCCGGTTCCAGATCTGGCGTTCGTGCCCAAAGTTTCGTACTGCAAAGGTTTGAGCTTTCATGCCATTGGCGTGTGCACAACGAATTAACCAGGATGATAAAGCCTCTCCAGGCAAAGGACGCGGGTGAGCTGGCCAGAGCTTACCCGTCAGCATACTACTGCGCCCTGTCTATTTGGCGTTTGCGCTCTGAAGGTGGAGTCCAGCGAATTTCGGCTAAAGCTTTTTGGTTGATATGCTCAGTGCCATTTAAAATAGCCCACTCTGCAGCCGTATTGAGCACGCCAGACAATTCGCCAATATAACCTTCGCACATGGCATACAGCCTGGAAGCCAACGCATCCTGTTTCAGTTCAGAAGGGTGTTTTAGCGGCAACATTTTTTCAAAGCTGGCCAGCAGGCGTTTAAAGTCGTCATTCAGTTCCCAGCGCGGTAGTTGTATTGGCTTAAAGCGGTTTGCTAATTGTGGCTCAGTTTGCAGCGCCCGCAAGGCGTCTTTGGTACCTACGCCCACAATGGAAATTTGCAGCTCATTACTCAGGTACTTCAGTACGTTCAGAAAAGCTCTTTGCCTGTGTAAGCTACCAGCCAGAATATGATGAATTTCATCGACAACCAGAACTTTTAGCTCCACATAACGTAACAGCTTCAGCACCTGAAACTGCTTTTTATCCACCCGTTCACTGGGCCTGTATGGTGCAAACAGGCTATCGAGAATGGCATTGTAAAAACGGCCTTCGTCCGGCACTGGTGGAGCCTGAATGTACATCACTGGCGCTATAACCGAATCGCCGTTTGGGTTGTCAAAAGCAGGGTTCAACTGGCAGAACCTTTTGGCCAACATAGTTTTGCCATTGTTTGACTCGCCAATCAGGATCATGTTGGGCATACGGTTATTGCGTGGATGTTTAAGCAGTTCATCCAACTGCTGCAATACTTCTTTGGCGTAAGGGTAGCCAATCCAGCGGTCTGATTTAATCTTGTATATACGTTCCTGATCGGTCAGTAGTAAGGCTTTTTGGGCTGATTCGGTTAAATGACTGGCCTCTATGCTCATAATTCGTCCAGCTCATCGAAAGGCAGAATATCATCTACATCGCTTTCAGGAAGAATGATGGCTGCGGGTTGCTGCTCTACTCTGCTTTGTTCAATAGTTGCATGAGCTTGCTGATGAGTTTTGCGGCGCTGATCCATACGCCGAACCGCTTTGCTGGTTTGTACGGCCTTACTTTCAATTTCGCGCATGCGCTCATAGGCATCAAAAATGGCCCGCTCGTCAATGTCCTTTTTACCCGAATCCAAAGCCCGCTTACGGGCCTCACGCAGCTCCCAAATGCTAATTGGAGGGTGAGCCATGTTTCGGTATGGAATAGGGTAGTAAGTGGCTAACTCGGGGTCGTAGAACCAGATTTGGCTTAAATCCCGAGGGTCGCGCCGGAACATAAACTTGCGTTTACGCCTTGGTTCTTTTGGATCAGGAGCGTTAATCCATATCCGCAGCACATCACTGTAATAGTGAATTTCATCAATCTGAACACCGTAATCCTGAATTGTTCTGAGTTCAAAAGGCATCAGATCCAGCCTGAGTTTAAAGTCGTCCACAATCTTTGCCGGCAAGCCTGAACCTGGTTGCTCGTTACTACCAAGGATGCCTTTATTCCAGGCCTGTTGTGGTGACATTCCTAAACTGCTGTGCAACCGCTGGTGATATACATCGACAATATAAATCGTTAACCAGGCTTCAAATTCTGACAAAGTAAGTGCTGCCTTACCTTCTGAGTCGTATTCACCTTTCTGCCTTGTGTTAGAAAAGGTGGTGCCTGGCAGTGTGTGGATCTCGGTAGCAAAAGAACCTAATGCCCTTTCCACATGAGCACCAAAGTTTGGTCGCCCAACCGGCCGCCATTCCAGATCAATACCGTATTCGTCACAGCCACGTTGCAACATGCTGCCCCGAAACTCTTTGGCATTGTCCAAGTGCACCTTGCTTGGTAACCCCCATACAGGCCACTGATTCTGCGTAGGATAACGGGCCAGCCATTTATCTTTGGTCAATATGGCGTGAGTTAAGCAAAGCCCTGTAGACAAGGCGCTTGGCGGGTCGAAGGAAACATAAAAGCCTTCCACCATCCGGCTATGTACATCAAACGCCAGAGTGATCCAGGGCCTGCCAATAGGCTGACGGTAGTGGTCATCCACCAAGATAATATCCAGCTTGGTATGGTCAATTTGCACCACAGCCAGAGGGTAATCTGCGCCTGGAAAACTTCCCTCATGCGGTTTGTAACTTAAATCAGCAGTCTTCCGGCCTAACCGGCTGGCAGCCACTAATTCGCCCTGCAGCTGCTTAATCCGGTTACGAATGCTGTTGTCATGTGGTACCGGCAAATTAAGCTTTAAACATTGCTTACGAACTTCATCACAAACTTTTTGTTTGCTCTTTTTCTGCCTGGTAAGGTACTCACTTTGAATCGCTTCGCTAATAATTTGCTCAACCTGCGGGTTCAGTTTGGCGGCACCTTTATCACTGCGGGATCTAGGTAACAAAGACGAAAGTAACCCGCTTTGCTCATAGCTGCGTAACCAGCTATAGATAGTATTGATGTGTACGGCATGCACAGCAGCCAAAGTAGCCACATCACCCCGAGTCCGGTTCGGCATTCCCAGCAGAGGTTTAATAATTTCGTGACGTTTCTTGGCCACAGCCCAGGCTTTGTCGTCAATCGCCTGCAGATCGGTATGAGTTTGTTCAGTAGATAGTGTGGCTGGTTGCAAGTCTTCGATATTGGCAATAACAACTGCCTGATTGTCATCATCCAGAAGTTCGATACGATCAAAGGAATCTATGCGGCGAATACGGTGAGTTTTGCCCTGATAGGACACCAGTTTGCCTGGTTCTAATTCAACCAGAGCCACCTTAGCCATTATTCAAACTCCGGATAACGCTTGCCATTGTCAGCTTCTGAGTCAAATCTGCTACCACCTGATGTGTCCCTATCAGATACCATAACACTGGAATATATTCAGCCTGAATCATAGGGTTGGCGTCAATTGAATTTAGCAGGCTTTGCACTGTTGTACTGGGCTGCAGTGCCAGCTTCTCCAATAGCACAGGAACTTGTTCAGCTTCAGAGGTGACACGGCGGGTAAATGGCAGCAGAAATTTAGCATTATCAAGCAACGTGGTACGAACTCGCCGCTCAGTGATCAGCTTAAAACGCCAACCTCTTTCTTTGGCGTAGCGGTACGCAGCCTGAAACTTAGGTTTAAACTGCGTCCAGTTTTCCCGAAGCTCATCACGGTATTTCACTTCACACAGCAAAGGCTTGGTACCAGCCTGATGGTAATACACCAGTACATCGGGCGTATAAGTATGGTTTTTCCCTTCAGCATCCACCCATTTGATCTTCACCGGCTGCACTTCAAAGCTTTCCACCTCAGCGGAAAACTGCAGCAACGTCAGCCAATCACGCTCCAAGGTAGACTCAAACATAGCCTTACCCTCAGATTTAGAGTTAGCAGCAACGCCAGTCACGTTGCGGTAGTTTTTAGGGATGTTGCGGATTGGCATTGAGAATCAGCAATGAATCGCGGATAGTTAAAATAATTAACTCCTTTCCCCTCCACCCATAGAGAAGGTCATAAACTAGGTAATCTAGGTCTTTTTTGCCACTCAATAAATAACCAATAGCAACTGTTGCAAATAAAAACTCCATCGACTTAACAAAATCATAAAAATTACGACTTAATCCGCTATGATCGCCTTTCTCTATCAATACGTTTAAGAAGTCATCAAAAATCGAAGGAACATTGTTGTTAGCGTTTCGCAATTTAATGGTTTGATTTACTATAGATTGGGAATACTCATCAAAAAAACTAGAAAAAAATTCAATTATGTACCTATGGCTTTTGTTACTAGCCAAATCTGCCACAGATAATTTATCCCTTATATCTGCTCTAAGTGAAACCTCTTTTTTTGCAGATACCTTTTCAAAAAAATTTTCAACTAGCTTTTGAGCATTCCCATCGGCAATCATTGTTTCAAGATCTATAATCCCGTCTAAAATATCTCCACTAACAGATTCAAAGACTTGCTTATCGCTACCGCCTTTGGCGCTATCAGCCTCCGGATTTATAAATATTGTCTTTGACTGAAATTCACCGGATTTAGCTAGTTCATGGCAGCCAAAATCTATTACAAAATTCAAACAAGAGAAAAACGAAACGTAGCACGATACTTGACCAGTTTCGGAGTTTATTGATATTGCGATTGTATGACCGAATTCAAATGGGCTTTTGCCTACGACTAAATCCGTATCTCTTCCATCCCAAAAAGCCACAGATGATAGCCAATCATTATTTAATTTTTTAGCTTTTTTCCATAAAACTTGTCGAACAATATTTTGCTTGAATTTTATTAGCGTGCGAATACGGGCAAGATCTGGATAATTATCAGCGATAAATGTTAAAGCGAGGTAGATAACAGCGTACATCGTTTTAGGACCTCCGAAATGCAACTGAATCGGAATGGGATCCGTATAATACTCTTTATCCTCTCTAACACTCTTTACTTCAATTTCTAATCCATCATTAGGATAGTCCTTAAACCATTTTTCACGGTCTTGAGTAGATACAAATTGGTAATTGAATTCCCCGGCCTCTGCAGGATAATCAGGCAAAACACCGCTAATGAGATCTATATCTGAACCCAATAAGCTAAAAGTTTCTTCTTTACTCTCAAACATGAATGACTTAGGTACATCTTTTCTGTCGGGACGAATTTTCACGAGGGCGTTCATCAAACCAAGATTACGCTCAAGCTCAGCAACATAAGTACCAAACTTGTTATTATGAATACCGCAATAAATTCTATTATTAGTCCGACGTCCCCCTAGAGCTGCTGGGAATACATGCTCAGCAGACTTCGCTGTTTTTTTACAAATAATGCAAGTTCTAGTTTTTACGTTCATAGAATTCCTTGAAAAGGTGCTCATGTTGCTGTAACCAGTACAGCACAATGATGTAAATTTAGGCAAGTGAATTCCTCAGTAGCGATTAGCAGTGTAGAATAAAGCTAGGAAGGCTGGATCTAGTACAAATTAGCTTTGTTATTCACAGAAGTCAGCTAATACTAAGGTCTTGCGCAGGCAGTTAAATTTAACTGCCTGCGCTGTCTTTTCATGCCATAAACAACTATGCTCACTACAGTAAAAGAAAGGATTTGGTATGGACAACAGACGTTTTAGCCGGGTGTTATTCTCCGGTCCGGTACAACTGAAAAATGCTGACACTGTATATGCTGGTCAATTGCAGGATTTATCTCTTAAAGGCGCTTTGCTGCAATTAGACGCAGCGTCAGAGTTGCTGGCTGAGCAAAGCTTCCAGCTGCAGTTTCAGTTGAGTGAATCCGGAGTGGATTTGTTTATGGATGTGACAGTGGCTCACTTACATGGTACTTGTGTTGGTGTGCGCTGCGATAAAATAGATATCGACTCCGCAAGCCATTTACGTCGCTTGCTCGAGCTGAATTTAGGTGATGCTGAATTATTAAGCCGTGAGCTTACGGAGCTGTCGGCATAACTGCAGTTTCTTGCAGAGACTGTTTTGCGTCGGGATACCCCTGTTTTGCCGCTTGCTCCATCAACAAGCGCCAATGGTACCAATCATGTTCTTGCCTTGCTAAATACGCATAAAAATATTGAACTGGCATAATCAATTCTGGCTTTGCCAACACCTTTTGCATTAACTTAACATATAAATCTGGCACCTGAGCCTCGTGTGAGCGCATAAAGCTTAAATTGCTAACAGGTATATAAGCCTGTACAGCGGCTTTATCACAACTCTCGACAGGCTGTAACTGAACTTCGTGTTTTTCTAGTTGCCAATGCTGTAAATATAGATCCAACTGGGATTTATCAGTCAGTAAATTAGGCCGGATTTTATCGCTGTGACATTCAGTTTGCGCCACTGCTTTACTTAAACTGTATTCATCCATAAAACCCAGAATATGCGCAAACTCGTGCCTGAGTACCTCAAACGAACTGCTTTCAGCCAGCTGCACTATACCATTGTTATAATTGGCTGTCCCTTCACCTGCAACCACTAGTAATTGAGTAAATCCGCCCTTAGCAACTTCAGGTATTAATACCTGATACTGACACTGAATACGTTGTCCTGACTGATAACTGCACTGTAAGTCAGTACTATTGATACGTATTTCAGGTAAAAAGCAGACAGGTAAAGAGGAGAGCTGAGGGTCCTGTTGCCACTGTTGTTGTAACAGCTGCAATTGACTGCTACCCATTTTAGACTGAACTACAGGTTGCAAAGTCAGGCTACAAAACGAATTGGAGTTCGATGCAAAGTAAGCCGGACTCTGACTATAATGCCACAGACCATAATTAGCGGCTAAATCAGCCTCAGCTGCGCTTACACTTTGTTGTTGCTGTAGACGGTGCTCAAGATATCTTGCAGTCGCTAAAAAGCCATCCTGCCGCTGTTTTAATGCGAGGAAAGCGGCTAGTTCATCGGTAAGCCCTGCATCCAGCGCTTTTTGATACCAGTTAAGTGCAGCAGAAAAGTCTCCCTGCTGTTCACGCTTTCTTGCCAGCAATACGGCGGCGGCACCATGACCTTGCTGTGCTTTATCCATCAACAGCTGTTCAGGCATATGCTCAAGCGCAGGTTCACAGCCGACTAAACAGCAAAGCAACAAAAGTTTTGAACACCTGAGCGAAGCAACAATGGCCCTAAGGGTTCGCTTCTGAAAAAAGAGCCAATACAAAAACGTCTGGAACGTTTTTGTACATTGGAGCAAAGCAACGATGGCCCGGATGAGCGCCAGTGGCTCTGCGCACTGGCTGGAAAGCGCCATGAATGGCTGCGAATAAAAAAAGCCAGAAAACCGGCTTTTTTTATTCGTTAACATCAATCTGTTAACTTGCAGGAATTGCAGTGGCATCTAAACCACGTAACCTATTCATTTCTATGCGGGCATAACGGTGCTCAACAAACTCGTACACATTAGTCGCCAGTACTTTTTTATAGTAATCCAGCGCTTTGGTTGGGTTCTGTTGCTGATGCCATTTGGCCAGATAGAAATACACTTCGCATAAACGTTCAGCCAATTGTTGTGGATCCGTATTCAAAGTCGCGGCAGTAGCCAGTAACTCTTGCTCTGAGATCTTTCCCAGATAAAAAGCAACTATCTTACCGGCCCAATGGTCCGGATCTAATTTAGCCTGATTTAAAGCTAAACGCGCCTGAGCTTCTGGCACCGATAAATTAGCGTCAGCAAAATACAACCACAATGAACGGTATGGGTCTTCAGGTTTCGCCTGATGAAACAGTTCAAAATCCGTTACCGCAAGAGCAGTTTTACTGTCGTACAGCAAAGCAATACCCCGGTTTAAATAAGCATAATCGTAATCCGGTGCCAGCTCTAAGGCTGCATCAAAAGACTCATAAGCTTCGGTGTAGTTACCCACTAAGGTATGGTGAATACCAATAAAGTTATAAGCATCCGCCATATCAGGCTGTAAACGCAAGGCTCGCAGAAAATCAAAACGAGCTAATGAACGTAAACCGACACTGTCGTACATTACGCCACGGTCGTAAAATAACCGGGCACGCTGTTCATCTGTAGTTTCAGTTTTAGTTAATAACTCGGAGATCCGTGCTATTGCAATTTCAGTGCGATAAGAAACCTGAACTGGTTCTGGTTCTAATGGATTCTCCACAAGAACTGCAACTTCAGCAGAAGGTTTCTGGGCGCAAGCGCCCAGAGCCAGCAGTGCTGCAAGCAGCACTGCACTTTTGGTCAGGTCAGAGACCTTACTGAGCTTCAACAGCATCGGCAGACTCAACAGCTGCAGGTTTGTCCTGAGCTTCCTTGATGCTTAAACGCACACGACCTTGCTTGTCCACTTCCATCACTTTCACAGCTACTTTCTGACCTATGGCTAAGTGATCTGCTACATTGCTCACACGCTCATCAGAAATTTGCGAAATGTGCACTAAACCATCTTTACCTGGCAGAACGTTAACAAAAGCACCGAAGTCAACAATACGTACTACTTCACCCTGATACACTGCACCCACTTCGATCTCAGCTGTGATAGCTTCGATACGGTTGATGGCAATGTTGGCAGCTTGTGAGTTAGTCGCAGCAATTTTTACTGTACCGTCATCTTCGATTTCGATAGTAGTACCAGATTCTTCAGTGATTTGACGAATGACTGCACCACCTTTACCGATCACGTCACGGATTTTTTCCGGGTTGATTTTTAAAGTGTAAATACGTGGAGCATGTTCAGACAGCTCTTCACGGTGTGTGCTGATCGCCTGATCCATCACATTCAGAATATGGATACGTGCAGCTTTCGCTTGTTTCAGAGCGATCTGCATGATCTCGCGAGTGATACCTTCGATTTTGATATCCATCTGCAGCGCAGTGATACCTTCGGTGGTACCAGCCACTTTAAAGTCCATGTCACCTAAGTGATCTTCATCACCTAAAATGTCAGAAAGAACAACGAAGTCGTTACCTTCTTTTACCAAACCCATAGCGATACCAGCTACAGAAGCTTTGATTGGTACACCAGCATCCATCAGAGCTAATGAAGAACCACAGACAGAAGCCATAGAGCTTGAACCGTTTGATTCAGTGATTTCAGACACCATACGTACTGTGTACGGGAAGTCATTGAAATCTGGCATTACAGCAGCTACACCACGTTTAGCCAAACGGCCGTGACCGATTTCACGACGTTTTGGTGAACCTACCATACCTGTCTCACCCACAGAGTACGGAGGGAAGTTATAGTGGAACAGGAAGTGGTCGGTTTTTTCGCTCAGTAAGTCATCTACTGTTTGCGCATCACGGGCAGTACCTAAAGTACAGGTTACTAAGGCCTGTGTTTCACCACGAGTGAACAGAGCTGAACCGTGTGTACGTGGTAATAAACCAGTCATTACACTTAAAGCGCGGATCATTTCGTTGTCGCGACCATCAATACGTGGTTCGCCTTTGATGATACGGCTACGGACAATTTGGCTTTCCAGGTTGTGAAAAATTTCGTTGGCTTCAGTTTCGTTAAAGCCTTCGCCTTCCGCTAATTCAGCTTTGATTTTAGCGAATAATTCTGCTTTGATTGCGCCAATAGCTTCGTAGCGTTTTGCTTTTTCAGTGATACGGTAAGCTTCGCCAACAGGAGCTGTGGCCAGTTCAGCAATTTTGCTGGTTACTGTCGCGTTTTTCACCGGAGCAACCCAGTCCCACACTGGTTTTGCCGCTTCAGCAGCAAATTCATTGATAGCGTTGATCACTGTTTGCATTTGGTCGTGGCCAAATACCACTGCACCTAACATCACTTCTTCTGACAATACGCCAGCTTCAGATTCAACCATCAATACAGCGTTTGCAGTACCAGCAACCACTAAATCCAGTTTGCTGTCTTTTAATTCAGTTTCTGAAGGGTTTAACACGTACTGGCTGTTTACATAACCAACACGGGCCGCGCCTAATGGACCACTGAATGGGATACCAGAGATAGCCAAAGCAGCTGAAGTTGCGATGATAGAGATAATGTCCGGCTGAATTTCAGGTTGTACTGAAACTACAGTGGCAATCACCTGAACTTCGTTGGTGAAGCCTTCAGGGAATAATGGACGGATTGGACGGTCGATTAAACGAGAAATTAACGTCTCACCTTCTGACGGACGGCCTTCACGTTTGAAGAAACCACCAGGGATGCGGCCTGCCGCATAAGTTTTTTCCTGATAGTTCACAGTCAGAGGGAAAAAATCCTGACCTGGTTTTGGTTGTTTTTTAGCGACCACTGTGACTAACACAGAGGTATCACCCATACTTGCAAGTACAGCCGCGTCAGCTTGACGGGCGATAACGCCGGTTTCCAGAGTGATAGTGTGTTGGCCAAACTGGAATGATTTTACGATGGGGTTCACTGATTATTTCCTTTCTATTTTTCGCGTTTTTTCGCGGAGTCTTTTGGTCTGTTTTTCGCGGCACAGTATAGCCTGTTACAAGGCTGAAAAGATAGCTGGCACCAGAGTCGCAGGGTATAAAATTTAAGCATGTCCGAGCGGTAAGAACACCATGAAGGCATTAAGTTGCAGTGGTATGAATTTTTGTCCTGCAAAACACACAAAATCGCTCGGAGCGATTTTGAACATCGGAGTGAAGCGACGATGGCCCGAAGGGCATTTTGCAGGATAGCAAAATGTACAAAATCGCTCGGAGCGATTTTCAC
>NZ_RZUF01000018.1 GCF_004005375.1 Rheinheimera sediminis
ACACCGAGAGGCTAATGGGTGACCCCATTTTGCTACCATGTCATTAAGGCTACTTGAAAAAATTAACCTAACAGTGACAAGGCCGCCTGTGGACGCTGATTCGCCTGAGACAGGATAGTAGTACTGGCCTGCTGCAGGATCTGCGAACGAGTCAACTCTGCGGTTTCTTTTGCAAAATCAGTGTCTCTGATCCGGCTACGCGCTGCTGAAACGTTCTCCACAATATTACTCAGGTTACGAATTGTCGATTGGAACCGGTTTTGTAAAGCACCCAGATCCGCTCTTGTGCTATCGATAGATTTAATAGCACTATCGATACTGGCTATTGCCGCTGAAGCACCACCTACACTGGATATCGACAAGTTGTTAATACCCAAGCCTGATGCACCGTAACCGCCACCAGTGCGTGATAAATTCACGCTGATATTTTGTCCGGCATTGGCTCCAACTAAAAACTTAGCGGAGAACTTACCATCCAACAGGTTTAAACCACCAAACTGAGTTGTAGTTGCAATACGGCTGATTTCCGTTTTCAGCGCTGATACTTCTTTTTGCAATGCAACCCTATCTGCCGAACTATTGATACCATTTTGCGACTGAACCGCCAGTATCCGGATCCGCTGCAGAGAGTTGGTAATCTCATCCATAGCGCCTTCGGCCGTTTGTGCCAGAGAAATGCCGTCATTGGCATTGCTGATGGCCTGATTCAAACCGTTAAGTTGGCTTGATAAACGGTTACTGATCTGTAAACCAGCTGCATCATCAGCTGCGCTGTTGATACGAAAACCTGATGATAAACGTTTAAACGCTGTATCCAGTGAACCGCCAGAGTTAATTAACTGACGTTGTGCGTTCAAAGCTGATACGTTGGTATTGACATATAATGACATGGTGTCATCCTCCGGTTAGTAAATAAGTAGCCATAAAGCCTTTCCTTTTTCCTTTGGCAGGAGCTCCTCGCTATAGGTGCGTCAGAGCAGTGCCATAAAGTTGGTCGTACGGATCCGGCGCCCAATGCCTTCCAAATCCAGTGCTATTCGTTTTGTACCCTGCCTTCAGAAGCTGCAGCTTCATTGGTCAGGCGTATGCTCAATCTGTGGACCTGAGTCCTTGTTGTCCCGTTAGCCTCCTAACAAGGACAACGCAGCCTGAGGTCTTTGGTTCGCCTGCGATAAGATGGTAGTGCTGGCCTGCTGCAATATTTGCGAGCGAGTCAATTCAGCTGTTTCTTTCGCGAAATCTGTATCTTTAATCCGGCTGCGTGCAGCCGAAATGTTTTCCACAATGTTCGACAAGTTCCTGATCGTCGATTGGAAACGGTTTTGAATCGCACCCAGGTCGGCTCGTTTCGAATCAATCACGTTGATGGCACTGTCAATCTGTGCCAGGGCTCTGGAGGCGCCGGCTAAACTACTGACACTCAAGCCCGCGACGCCCAATCCAGAAGAACCAAAACCGCCACCCGATCTTGATATATTCACACTGATGATTTGGCCTGCGTTGGCACCTACCAGGAAAGTCGATGAATAGGTCCCATCTAACAATTTCACGCCACCAAACTGAGTGGTTGTCGCGATACGACTAATTTCGGTTTTTAGTGCCGAGACTTCTTTTTGCAGCGCGATACGGTCTGCAGAACTGTTAATACCGTTCTGCGATTGCACGGCCAGTACTCTGATGCGCTGCAAAGCATTGGTGATTTCATCCATGGCACCTTCTGCCACCTGGGATAATGAAATGCCGTCATTGGCATTTCTTACCGCTTGATCCAACCCCTGAATTTGGGCTGTCAAACGATTGCTGATCTGCAAACCAGCCGCATCGTCTGCTGCGCTATTGATGCGAAAACCAGACGACAGTCGCTGAAAAGAGGTATCCAGGGTTCGGCCTGAATTAATAAGTTGTCTCTGCGCGTTTAACGCCGATACGTTAGTATTTACAAATAACGCCATATCTTTTCTCCTGAGCGTTTATTATGTAGAAAGTGGATACGTCATTTTATATTTAATCTAATCCACTCAAATACTGTATCGACACTTAACATTGTTTCTTTAGTTATTTATTTTAAATTTATACATAAACATTCCAATATAAGGCACAAATAAAAAAGGCCATACAGCAATGCCGTATGGCCAAAGAGCATAAAGCTCAGGAGTCGTACTAAAGATCGCTTCAATATCTTCTATTTATTGTTGAAAAATTAACCTTGTAACAAAGACAGTGCTGCCTGTGGCCTCTGATTTGCCTGAGACAAAATCGTTGTACTGGCCTGTTGCAGTATTTGCGAACGGGTTAACTCAGCTGTCTCTTTTGCAAAATCAGTGTCTTTGATCCGGCTTCGTGCTGCCGAGATATTTTCGACAATATTTGATAAATTTCGGATTGTGGACTGGAAACGGTTTTGAATTGCACCTAAGTCTGCCCGTTTGGAGTCAATCACGTTAATAGCGCTATCTATACTTGCAAGTGCTCTGGATGCACCAGCTAAGCTACTGATACTTAAGCTTGCTATACCTAAACCTGAAGAACCAAAGCCACCGCCAGTTCTGGAAATATTAACGCTAATCGTCTGCCCTGCATTCGCACCGACCAGGAAAGTCGATGAATACAGTCCGTCCAGTAATTTCACGCCACCAAACTGAGTCGTAGTTGCAATACGACTGATCTCAGTTTTTAAAGCTGATACTTCTTTTTGTAGTGCAATACGGTCAGCCGAACTGTTGATACCGTTTTGTGACTGTACTGCAAGTACACGAATTCGTTGCAAAGCGTTGGTGATTTCATCCATCGCGCCTTCTGCGACCTGAGCTAATGAAATACCATCGTTAGCATTTCGTATCGCTTGGTCCAAACCATTTACCTGACTGGTTAAACGGTTACTGATTTGTAAGCCTGCAGCATCATCTGCAGCACTATTGATACGGAAACCTGAAGATAAACGTTGAAACGCTGTATCTAAACCTTTTCCCGAATTAATAAGTTGCCTTTGGGCATTTAACGCCGAAACGTTAGTATTAACGAATAAAGCCATTGTATATCTCCTGAGTTTTTATAATTGCAGAGTATTTATTTTTTGTTCCCTGCTTAATTACTGTATCGGTACCAGGAGTTTTTTCTTGAGGATTTTATTTGATTTTATTGAATAAACTTCAATATCCAATATCATTTATTGAGGACAAAAAGGTGGATAACTATAGTATCGGCTTAGGACTTCATAACTTTAACTTAAATACAAGATTTATGCTCACACTCGCAAACGCAAAGGGGAAACCAAAGTCTTTTATGGCGCAAGCCGATGGAAACTCCAGGCGCTGCTCTTGTATTAATGCTGTAGCTGATAGATGTAGCTGTCGTAATCAAGCAATAACGCCTGCACTACGGCTAAACTGTCGGTTGCTTTGGCTGCAGTCTCCAAACAAGTCTGCTTAGAATGGGCTTCAAACTCCGGATCTGTGAGGTAACGCTGAATAAATGCCAATCGTTCCTTATTGGTTGAAAAGACAAAGTCATTTCCAATGTATTGATACACATCACCATAAGCTTCGGTTAATACTGGAATTCCAAGACTTAAAGCTTCAATAGCAGAAGTGCCTCCACCTTGTCGTTTTGGATTAAGCATAAAATGACAGTTTGCTATCAGATCTATGGCATTACTTACGCTGCCACTGAAGTAACTGCAGCTCGCTAGCTCAACTGGAAACCCAGCGATAGTTTCAGGCCCAATAAATACAAAAGCCGACTGTGGAAACTGTTTTTTAATGACCCATAAAGTTTCTATAAAATCTGCACCTACCTCCTGCTCAAGACGATAGCCAACTATGGCAAATTTCAACACATGATCCGTCACTTTACTGCTTTTCACGCAGTCGAACTTTCGTAATCTAAATGGCAAACGACTTGTGAGCACAGGATGGGCCAAAGACAGAGCTGCAATACTGAGCTGATCTTTTTCTGTTAGATCACGATGAAGTACGGGCACGGCGTATAAAGGTGTGACTAAAGATGTGACACAAGGGATATTCAGCACTGGCCGGCTTTGAGCTATGTATTCCAATACCGGATTTAATCCCCCGACGCCGATGATGAAACGTGGGTTGAGTTGATTAATCACATTTATTAAATCAACCAGGTGTTCGGTATCATCCATGGGCGTAATTTGCATAAAATCAAACAACTGATCCCAACATTTGACCGCAGAGCCAGCTTCATAAGGCTGCTGTTGGCCGGTATCCAAATCAAACAGAGTGTCACTTTCGTAGTATTCATTGCGCACTGCACCAAAAAAAATCGGCGCAGGCATTGGATACAGATAATGAGATGACTTAGCTACGCTGGTACAACAAATAACCACAGGATGTTTCCCCATAGCTTTGAACGCGCTGGCATAATTTAGAACCGTCAGCGTTGGACCATGCTGAGTATTAACAAACTGATTGGTCAACAACAACACAATCTCTTCATTGCCACTGCCAATCAGTGGGCTGACCTGACAAAACTCTGAACTTTGCTGACAAAAGTTCTGAATCATCATCTGATACAAAGGCCCACAATCAAACATCTTCGAGTGATCAACAAAATTAGCCCGCATCAATTGGCTGTAGAGCATATTCTGTTGTAAAAAAGGCAAAGTAGCAAAGTAACGAAGTAGCTTCTGACTGTCCACCTGCTGGTCACCAAGTAACAAGAGCTGAACCTTACGCCACATGATTAAAGGCACAGAAACTGGCGTAAAGTTATTTAGGATCTGACGCTTGATATCTGTGGACAAAGGTAAAAAATTAGCATTATCCCAGTTATGAAACTCGTTCACTGGCCAATCATGAGCTTGGAGATACAAATGATCAAATCGGGACAGTTCAGTGATATACATAAGCGGCCTCCTGCCAGGATCTGTAAGACATATCTAAAAACGTGTTTACCTGATGTAATTAAATAAACTCAAGCCTGTCACTTTAGAAAATGTAGCCTGTACAGCCTGCAAAGCAGTTTCTTGTTTCACCAGCTCAGTAATACCTGTGCTGTAGTCCAGTTCCACCACGTCAGCTTTATGAGATTTTGTAGCAATCAACACATCTTCATTACTGCCAAAAATACTTTCAATTACATTTAAACGACCACCAATAGAAGACACAGCAGAATCGACTTTTGTCGAGGCGTTATCAATCTCCACTGTGGCATCAAGGATACGCTCGTTCAATACATCCCCATTGTCACCTGCCTCAATACTTTTTATTAAATCGGTTAAAGAATTGAGAATATTAGTTTTTTCTGGCGGCTGCAGACTAAAACTGACGGTTCCTCCCGGGGCAGCACCTGTCACATCAATAGATAAACCATTGTAATTAATCGGCTCGCCCGCTGTGTAGCTGCCAGTGACGGCAGGCACCATAGCAGCGCCATTACGTTGAACTTCATAATTGGATGGTGCGGAAAAAACTACAGAATAATCATTATTACCCGGTGTTAAACCGTCATAATTTTGCTTATAAAAGTTATCAAATATACTTTGGTTGGCTACGCTGACCTTTGCTGCTGTTACAGGAGCTCCCACACTGGCAGCGCTGGTCTGAAAACGTTTATCTACACTGTCAAAAATACTACGGCCACTGTCATTAGCCGCTATTGAAATAGATAAAGACAACTGAACGGATTTTTGGCCTTCGTCACCGTTAAATTCATAGTCTCCGGTGGCACTATTCAGGCTATAAGGCTGGGTTTGATCCTTAAAACCAGAAAACAAATAACCTCCCAGCTCGTCCCTGCGATTCATTAAATCAAATAACTCATCACGGATATTACCTAACTGATCGCCTATGGCTTTACGATCGTTGTCATCATAAGTACCGTTTCCCAATGACAAGGCCAAAACTCTTGCCCTGTCCATAGCGCCACGCATATTGCTAAGCACAGTCTCCTGCAATTCAAGACTATTGCGGGCAGCAGTATTGTTGCTCTGGTATTGATTGGTCTGTTGGATGGTCGCTTCCAGACCTATAGCTCGGGCTGAACCTGAGGGATCATCGGCTGCAGTCAAAATTTTGGTTTGCTTGCTCAGCATTAAACTTGCAGTTTGTAATTTATCCTGAGTACTTAAAATAGAATCAAGACTCTGGCTATATTGCATATTAAATGTGGTACGCATTATTACCTCGCCGCCTGTAGCAGGGTGTCAAAAATAGTTTGTGAGGTCGACAAAATTTTCGCTGCTGCAGCATAGGTTTGCTGAAACCTGACCAAATCGGCGGCTTCTTCATCCAAACTGACACCTGACAAGGATTCGTGCCAGGAAGTTGTTTGCTCTAACAAAGACTTGGAAGAAGCAGCGCTTACACGAGCCTGACTGGTTTGAGTACCAACAAAACCTACTAATTCCGAATAAGCTTGATTAAAGGTCTGGTATTTATCTGCATTTACTGTGCTTGCAGCATCGATCCGAACCATATCGGCATTTTGCAAATTCCCCAACATCAAGCCGTTTCTGTTGTCTTCGAAACCACCAGTGTTGTACTGGATACTAAAGGTATCGCCAACTTGCGGCACACCTTTAACAGAAAAATCAAAACCAGCATCCGCAAAGTTAACGGAGGCGGCTAATAAATTTTGATAATCAGTGCCTGCATAGGTGACTGTCTCAGTCACAGCTGGGGTACCGCCATCTTCAATCCTGAATTGATTATTACCAAGATAAGTAACAGCTATAGGCCCATCAGTAAAATTTGCAGGTGGCGAGAGTCTGTTTCCAGCTTGTCCTACGCTATTCACTTTAAGCTGATCTATTTCGGCGTTGCCTAAGTTCGTTAGCGTTTTTTCGCTTTTCAGGGGAGATGCAAAAGCCAAAGCTTCAGGCCTATTGGTTGCAAGACTGATGTTTTGTGCCGCACTGGACAAAGGTTTTAAGTCAAATTTGTCCCCTGCTGCAAAAGCGGGCGCACCATTGGCTATGCTGATATTGAGACCAAAAAAATCATTGGTACCATCAGAAGTGACAGTCACAGGGAAAACCACAGCGGTTCGACTAATGGCAGTACCAGGTATAACAGAGCCAGAGGCATCAACAGCTTCAACGGTGAAAGCATCAGCGGCCGTAAACGTAATGCGAATATCATTTGCTGGAATATTTTTGCCTTGTCCCGCAGCAACAGAGGCAGTTATTGTCCCAGCGCCGCTGTTACCGCTAAAAGGCCAGGCGGTGAAGTTAGGTAAAGTAAACAAATCACCACCTAAATTACCATCTGCATTCATCCCTAACTTGTTTTGTGTATTAAACGCATCGGTAAAAGCAAGAGCCAGTTGACCCAGCTCTTTTTGCGCCGGATCCAGCACTGCAGAGCGAAAAGCCAGAGACCCACCAATTTTGCCACCTAACTGCGTTTCAGCAACGTTGATCAACACATTCGGATTAGTGGCAGCCTTGAGCTGCAAGGTTTTACGATTGGGATCAGGGTTACCTGAGACGCTAAATAAGTTAAATTTGCCCCCCTCAATCACTAAAGACTGGCCGCTACTGAGGAAAATTTGTTTATCACCATTGGACGAATCAAGTACATTGATATCGACCAGAGCGGATAACTCTTTAATGGCCTGATCTCTTTTATCCAGTATATCTAATGGCGGTGGTTTTGCCGGATTGTTGCCATAGGCCAATATTTCCTGATTCAACTGTGCTATCACGCTGATTTTTTCATTCGCAGACTGAGCATCAGTTTCTAATTGTTGACTGATATACTTATTCTGCTCCGTCATTTGGTTTGACAATGTATTGAATCTATTCAATAAAGTTTGAGCACTTCCCATCACCAACTGACGTGATGCCGGATTAGTCGGATCGTTAATAGCGGTCTGTAATTGACTGAAAAATGACGATATGCCCGTAGAGATGCTATTAGACTGATCAGACAACAAGGCATCAACACGACTGGCTTCGGATAGGTACTGGCTGGCATAGCTCACAGAGGAAGTATCACGCCACATTTGCTTTTGCGCAAAGTCGTTAACCAAACGCTCTGTAGTTCCCCTGCCAACTCCCAATCCAAGTACACTGGATTCGAACTCAGTGCGTTGTCTGGTATAACCTGGCGTATTCAGATTAGCGATGTTATTACTTGTGGTAGAAAGCAGCGCCGTGCTTGCCAGTATGGCTGAGGTTCCAATCCGAAGTAAGTTATCTGACATCTGAGTCTCCGCTGATGCCTGTGCATCGTTACTTGATTCGTCGGCTGTGCCGACCTGCACTGAAGCTACTATTCTTTAATTAGTATTCGTAAGCAGGTTTCGTGCCTGTTTGAATGTCTCGCTGTTAAATACTGACAGAATTTTCTGTGCATAATTTGGATCTGTCGCATAACCTGCAGCCTGCAACTGCTGAAAATAAGCTTTAGGATTGTCAACAACAGCCAGCGCTTGCTGATAACGGGGATTCGATTTTATAAAATCGACATAATCGACCAGGCTTTGTTCTGGAGATTCATAAGCACGGAATTTTGCCTTTTCCTTTTGCGCCACCCCTTTCCTGTACTCCAGGGTATCAACCACAGCAACCTCGCCCTGCCAACTACTATGTGCCTTGATCCCAAAAAAGTTAAAACTGTTACTCCCTTCCGCTGTTTTAAATGTACGCTGCCCCCAGCCTGTCTCGAGAGCGGCTTGAGCTAACAGCGCCAAAGGTTCTAATCCAAGCTTTTGCGCAGCCTGTTTAGCAGCTGGCATCAACTTTTCAATAAAGTCGCCAGGCGTGTTAAAGCTCCAGTCATCCTGCTGTGATTTTGGCTGTTCAGGCAGAACTTTGACTGACTGAATAGAGGGGGGTTGAGGAACAACAGGGATCTGATGTTCTGGTTGTTTTTTTTCTATCACGCCGACCCGTTTCTGCCCATTTAAAGTGCCTGAGCCTTCGGTGCGCACAGGAGCGGCTTCAGTTGGCAGCCTTAGCATTGAAGCCGGAGTAGTTTTGCCCTTAGTGGGCCGCAACTGCTGTACCAGCAAATCAGCTAAACCTAAACTGCCTTTTTCTGAGAGATCCGTTGCTAATTGTTTATCATACATCTCTTTATAAAACTTGGTCGCATTGGAGTTGAGCGCACCGTCATCTTCGAACACTTCACTGGCTTTGCGCATACTGCTGAGCAACATACCCATAAATATAGATTCGAATTGTTTAGCCGCTTGTTTCAGTGCTTTATCATCATCTCCACCAGAGCTGTGCTTCAGCTGCTGTAAGCTGGTTAAATCATGATAATTGACTTTTTGCTCAACTTTGCTCATTTAGATCACCACAAGCTCACCATGAATGGCTCCAGCTTCTTTTAAAGCTTCTAAGATAGCCATCAGATCGCCAGGCGCTGCGCCCACTGCATTCACAGTACTGACCAGATCATCCAGCGTAGTGCCAGGATCAAATTTAAACATCCGAGACTTATCCGGCCTGACATCGATCAGGGTATTTTGCTCTACAGCGGTCTCACCACCAGCCAGAGCATTAGGCTGAACAACAACCGGATTTTCAGCGATAGTGACAGTTAAACCACCATGAGTCACCGCAGCTGGGAAAAGTCGTACATCTTTCCCTATCACTATGGTGCCTGTTCTGGAATTGATAATTATTTTTGCTGATTGACTGGCAGGCTCCAAGGTCAGGTTTTCCAGTGTCGACAAATAGGATACCCGCTGATTCATATCACGTGGCGCTCGAACCTGCACTGACGATGCATCCAAAGATTGAGCAGTGTCGGGACCGATAAAATTATTGATAGTTTCCGCCAATGTTTTGGCAGTGGTAAAATCTGGGCTGTTTAAATTAAACGTAATAAAATCACCATCGGCAAAAGGAGAAGGAACTTCACGCTCAACCGTAGCGCCGTTGGGGATACGACCCACAGTCGGAGTATTTACCAGTATTCTCGAACCATCAGCCCCCTCAGCACCCAAACCACTGACAATCAACGAGCCTTGAGCGACTGCATACACATTACCATCCAGACCTTTGAGGAAAGTTTGCAACAAAGTGCCTCCACGTAAGCCTTTCGCACTCCCCATGGATGATACAGTAATATCAATTGTCTGACCGGGTTTACTAAAGGCAGGCAATTCAGCATGCACAGCCACGGCAGCTACGTTTTTGATCTGAGACTTCACGCCAGCAGGCATATTGATACCAAAGTTGCTCAACATGGTTCTGAAGCTTTGTTCAGTAAAAGGGCTTTGCTCGCCAGTGCCCGGCAAACCAACCACCAGACCATAACCAACCAATTGGTTACTGCGCACCCCTTGAACACTGGTGAGGTCTTTAATCCGGGCTGCTGAAGCGGGTAAAGATAAAGCTCCGGTTAACACAACCACAAAAAAGCTTTGGAGTAGTTTCATCATTTCACCTGTATCAAAACGGCCACAATACATCAGTAAAGAACCGGCTTAACCAACCAGGCCCCTGACCACCATGAGTTGCGCCAGTGCCACTATACTCAATACGAGCATTGGCTATTTTAGTCGACTGTACTGTGTTCTTTGAATCTATGTCTTCAGCTCGGATCACGCCAGTTAATCGAATAAACTCTTTGCCTGTATTCAAGGTCAGCCATTTTTCACCGCGGATCACCAGGTTGCCGTTAGCCATCACTCGCAGTACGTTGACCGATATATCACCGACTAAACTATTACTTTGGTCAGCTTTAGAGTCACCTTTAAAATCTGAGGTAGCATTAGCACCAAACTGTAAGGTATTGCCCAGTGCGCTGACTTCGCGACCACCTAAACCAATCATGGGATCAAAGCTAGCCGAGCTATCTTTACCAAACTCTGTTTTAGCCGTTTTAGACGCTTGGGTATTTTCTTTTAATACCACAGTGATAATGTCACCAGGCCGGCGGGCTTTATTATCGGAATACAATCCATTGGATAAGCCCTGCGCAAACAAGGAGCCATTGTTCGACAAAGGAACCGCTTCCGGCTCAGGTGGCAAAGGCGCAAAATTCGGATCGTCCGGCCTAGGTTCATTGAAGCTGCCTGCACAGCCGACACAAAGTTGTAGCGTCAGTACCAACAAAATTAACTTGTTCATCTACCTACTCCTACAACTGCTGGATCATGGTACCTAGCATCTGATCAACAGTTGAAATGACTTTGGAATTCATTTCATAAACCCGCTGACTTTCAATCAGGCTAACCAGCTCTTCCGTCACATTGACGTTTGATGTCTCTAAAGCGCCCTGAACTAAGATCCCTCTGCCTTCAAGGCCTGGAATACCTTGCACCGGATCGCCACTGGCCGCTGTTGCAGTGAATAAGTTTTGGCCAATAGGCTCTAAACCGGCCGGATTAACGAAATTAGTTACAGTTAACTGGCCTAAAACAGCTTGATCGACCTGACCAGGCAAACGGACAGAGACTTCACCGTCCTGCGAAATAGTAATGCTCTGAGCATCTTCAGGAATAACGATATTCGGTTGAATTTGATAACCCGCGCCGGATGTAACCAAATTCCCTTCGCTGTCTGTCGTAAACTGACCATTACGGCTATACGAAATGGTGCCATCTGGCATCAAGACTTCAAAAAAACCATGGCCTTGGATCATCACATCCAGGCTACCTTCAGTGGTTATCATATTGCCTTGGGTAAAACTTTTCTGAGTAGCCACTACCTTGGTACCTGCGCCTAACATCAAACCATTTGGCAACTCTGAGTTTTGTGACGAACGGCCACCTGGCTGGTTGATATTCTGATACAACAAGTCTTCAAATACAGCACGGCTCTTTTTAAAACCTATAGTGCTGGCGTTGGCCAGGTTGTTTGAAATCACCGAAATGTCACGCTGTTTTGCGTCCAAACCGGTTTTACTGATCCATAAAGCTGGATGCATGCTAACCTCCCAGGCTTAAGCCTTAGATTATTCTCATCATTTGATTGTGTTGCCGATCAATATCTTCGGCGGTTTTCATCATTTTGACCTGAACTTCAAACTGACGCTGTAAACTGATCATCTGTGTCATTTCGCTGACAGCATTGACGTTACTGCCTTCCACTGCACCACTCATCACTCTGACGGTTTCATCTAATTCTGCGACTTCACCATCTTTACGGCGGAACAGACCGTCAGTGCCTTTTTCTATGTCCTGAAATTCAGGTTTGACCAACTTTAGCCGGGCCACTTCCTGCATCGCATTCGCTGGCGCACCTTCAGGTCGGATATTGATGGTGCCATCATCATTAATTTCCATTTTGCTAATAGGCAGAGGCAATTGAATAGGACCCGCTTCACCAATTACAGCTAAACCTGAAGCAGTTTGCAGCATCCCTTCCGGACTAAGCTGTAAATTACCCGCTCTGGTGTAGGCTTCATTTCCTTGCGCATCCTCTACCGATAACCAGCCTTGGCCTTGCACTGCAACATCGAGATCTCGCTCTGTAATAATAAAAGCGCCATCGTCAAAATTTTGACCTGGACGTTCTGTCAATGAAAACACCCGGGTAGGTAAGCCTTCGCCAAAAGCCTGCATAGCGCGAGCTTGCTCTAAATCAGCTTTAAAGCCTGTGGTGGTGCTGTTTGCAAGGTTATTCGCTTTGACACTGATGCCATTCATATTCTCTTTGGCACCGCTCATTGCGATATAAAGTAAATGGTCCATAGTCAGGCCTCCACTTGAGATAAGTTAAGTAAAGCAAGACTAGTGCCAACAAAAGAAATACTGCTGTTCATCGCAGCTAAACAGCCCAAGCAGCACTGTGGCTCAGATAAATTTAAATCTGCTAAGAACTGAAAATGTAGTCTGTGCGCTGGTGAAATTTGAATTGGATACTTCAATCAGGGCTTTGTATTGAGCAGATGCTGGCAGAGGTGAATTAAAGTGGTGAACCCGACGATCAGCACAGTTATAACGTCCAAGCCAAAGATTAGATGGCCCGTACAAGTTTAAAGTACAACTAACAGACAAAGCTTTTACAGGATCGAAGCCAAGCATCTGAAATTCTTTTGAATTCTCAGGCGACCGAATAATAACTGTTCGGGTTTCAGAGCCTCCAGCCTTTAAAGTAAAGTGGGTCCTGACAAGCATATCTTGCTCCAACCCAGTGGCATGAGCACTATAAGGATTAATCAGCAGCATGCTGCAAAAGAACCGATTCACTAACTTCACAACAACTCCGAAAAAAGTAAGTTGAGCTTCGTTGTAAAACTTCAAACAACAGCGCTAAACACGAAATAACAAAAAACCCAAAGCAAACTGCCTTGGGTTTTTTCGTCATACTATTACCTGATCTGCAACACTGTATTTTGTAAGGTGCTGTTCACTTCAAGCGCCCTTGAGTTAGCCTGGAAGTTGCGCTGAGCTGCAATTAAATCAACCAGCTCATTGGTCAAATTGACATTAGAGGCTTCAAGAGCTGAAGCATTAATAGCACCAAAAGTCCCTGAGTTTGCTTCACCGGCTAACGCCTCGCCAGATAATAAGCTTTCACGCCATGATGTATTGCCGGACTGAGTTAAGCCCTGAGGATTGGCAAATTTAACCATAGCTACCTGAGCAAGATAAGTTTGGTCACCATTGGAGTAAGACGCCATTACTTTGCCGGCTGAGTCAATGTCTACGCTGGTTAAACGGCCTACTGTAGTGCCGTCCTGACCTAAGGTGCCCACTTCAAATTTAGAGGCATACTGAGTAGGCAGTCTTGTACCTGTCTCATCACGAAACTGTATGTTGATGTTATTGCTAAACTGGGCCCCATTGGTTAAATAGCCATTCAGTGGGTCATTTATTCCTGTACCTACACCGGCAGGTAAGATCAGGTTGGGTAAAGACGCTGTTGTAGGCAAAGAGGGAAGACCTGTAGCATCAAAATCCATAGTTATAGGGCCTATAGCGGAATTTGGTGTTAAAGGACCGCCAGAAGGAGAAGCCGGCACTGTATTATTGTCATCAAAGACTGCATACACTGACCAATCGTTGTTTGTCGTTGGCGCCTCACGACGGAAATACATAGTCAGAATATGAGGTTCGCCCAAACTATCGTAAACAGTTGTTGAAGTCGTTGCGTTGTATGAGCCCTGATCCACAGGATTAAATGGGATAGTAGGCGGCGCATTACGCGAATCGACGTTCATTGTCACATAAACGTTGCTTGTTGCTCTTGGTGCACCAGCCGTATTTGGAATTTGAATAGGCTGAGTGGTACTCAAACTTACCGACGTGGTATTGCCATTGGCGGGATTAACCGGAAACCCCTGTAAAAAACCGCCGTTGTTGTCTGAAATAAAATTGTTTTTATCCAGTTTAAAAGCGCCGGCTCTGGTATAAGAATAGTCCCTGGCACCAATTTCAGGAGCTATCGCAAAAAAACCATCCCCTGTAATAGCTAAATCCAGCGAGTTATTAGTGAATTTTAGTGACCCCTGAGAAAACTGTTGTGCCACTTTTGACGTGCTTACACCATCACCTACTTTGGTTTTGTTTGAACTAAACACTGAGGCTGCGTACACATCCGCGAATTCAGCACGGGATTCTTTAAAACCTGTAGTATTGACGTTAGCGATGTTATTCGCGGTCGCATCAATATCCTTTTGAGCTGCGGCCAGACCGCTTAATGCGATATTAAAACTCATAGTTCACCTCAATTCTTATATTGATTAGGTTGCAATTTCTTCAATGTCAGATAGCTTTTTCTGGCCCTGACCGTAAACGTTTAGCAGCAAGCCTTGGGTTGTACCGTTACCCAATGTAATACTGGTGACAGGGGCGTACACTGAGGTTACTATCGCCTCATTTTTACCTGCGATAGTGGCTTCAACTGAAATACTGTAGGCTCCTGCTTTTGCCAGCTCCATCACAGGATTACCTTTGTCGTCTACCTTAGGTGTACCGTCCTCGTTGACTGCCTGAGTATCGGTGGTACCGTCCCAAGGTAGTTGTAATCGGCCTTCCTCTGCTTTTTCGATAGTAACGGAGCGCACTACTACACCATCAGCGTTTTTAATTTGTACTTTGATGTTGGTCGCGCTGTCAGGAAAATTAGCACTGGCAACCACATCATTTTTACCATCAAATACCACATCGTCTGATTTCACCAAGACATACTGCCCCACCAATGAAGAAGCCTGGAGCGCCTGACTGGAATTCATAGAGGTAGCAAAATCTTTAAAGTTGGTATTCATCTGTGCAATACCATCGGCCATGGTAAAGTTGGTCATCTGCGCTATCATCTGGTCATTCTCAACAGGCTTAGTAGGATCCTGATAAGCGAGTTGCTGTGTTAACAGCGCAAAAAAGTCCGACTGGGTGAGAGCTCCATTGCCTTCGGATTCAGGCGTAGTAGGCTTTTCTCCCCAGTACATTCCATCCAAAGCAGTTCTATCATTAGTTACATTACTCATGCGTCATCCCTTACCTTTGCCCCAGCATCAGCGTACGACTGACCAACTGCTTAGCTGCATCCGCGACCTGCACATTGGTTTCGTAAGAACGTGATGCTGAAATCATGTTGGCCATTTCTTCCATAATGTTGACGTTAGGCTTGTAGATATAACCATTTTCGTCTGATAACGGATGGTGAGGTGCATACTCCACGTTCAGCGGTGCATCAGACTCCACAATACCTAGTACCTGCACCTTGGCACCAGCCTGCCCTTGCTGGGCCTGCTCCAGTGCAGTGGCAAACACCGGATGACGGGCTCTGTATGTTTGGTCAATGCTACTACTGACGCTATTCGCATTCGCCATATTACTGGCGGTGGTATTCAAGCGCACTTGTTGTGCGGCCATGCCACTACCGGCTATATCAAAAATATTATAAAGGCTCATTATTGACCTCCTCCGGTAAGGGCTTTTTTCAGACCACTGATCCTGCTATTGAGAAAGTTCAGCGTTGCCTGATATTCCATGCTGTTGCGGGTAAAAGCATTTCGTTCTTCGTGAATATCGACTGTATTGCCATCCCCTGTATCAGGTTGATTTGGAATACGGTACTGAGAATCAGCATGGCGGGCTGTGGAAATTTCAAAATGCCGTGGATCGGTGCGGCCGAGCGAGCCAGATTGGCGTGATTGAGCACCAGCCAAAGCGGTTTGAAAGTTCAGATCTTTTGCCTTGTAACCCGGTGTATCAGCGTTTGCGATATTTTCGGCCAAGACTTGTGAACGTTTGTCGCGGATCAGTAATGCATCTGGGTGAAGCCCGAATGCTTTTTCAAAGCTGATTGCCATTATTGCCATCCTGTTTTTCAGAGATGGCAAATACTAAGCAAAACTCAGGCCAGATTTTTTGTCAGACTTTTTTCCGGTACACAATACCAGGGTTACAACGTAGCATTTCAAAGTCGTTATTCAGGCTGGAAAGGGATTCTGAAGCACCAAGAAACAAGTAACCACGCGGGTTTAACGCTTGTGAGAACTGCTTGATAATTTTCGTTTTTACTTCAGGAGAAAAATAGATCAGCACATTCCGACAGAAAATGATGTCAAACTTGCCCAGCAGGGTGTAGCTGTCCAGCAAGTTTAAATGGCGGAACGAAACATTTTTACGAACGGCATCTTTTAGCCGCATCATGCCATTGCCGGAATCGTCAAAAAATTTGCTGCGCCGCTCTGGCGATAAACCTCGCGATAGCGCCAATCCATCATATTCTGCGCGTTGACAATGCTCTAGCATGGCGTTAGAAATATCAGTACCTAAAATATGCAGACCCATAGGGAAGGCTGAAGGTTTACTTTGTTGATATTCCAGACCTGTCATCGCAATTGAATAGGGTTCCTGCCCTGACGAACTGGCGGCTGACCAAATTTTGACGGTTTTATGAGTTTTTTCAAATTCAGGCAAAATTTGTTTTTTCAAAAGCTCATACGGATAGCTGTCGCGAAACCAAAGTGTCTCGTTTGTGGTCATGGCGTCTATCACAGCGGAACGCAATTGCCGTTCAAAAGGACTTAAGGTTTTGTTCAATAATTCAGATAACGAAGACAGACCAAAGCGCTGCATCAAGGGCGCGAGGCGGCTTTTGACCAGATACTGTTTATTGTCACCCAATACGATACCGCATTGTTGTTCGAGAAAATCCCGAAACAGGCGGTATTCATTTTCCTGCAGCTCTTTGTTTGCCACTAACATAAAACCTCTAATCAGTATGCAACCATTTCCGCACGGATTCGGCTAATTCATCGGGATTAAATTTCGCAATAAAATCGTCAGCACCCACTTTTTGTACCATCTGCTGATTAAAAACACCACTTAACGAAGTATGTAAAATCACATGTAATGGTTTTAACTTTGGATCGAGCCGAATTTCTGCAGTCAAGGTGTACCCATCCATCTCCGGCATTTCAATATCGGAAATCAAAAGCCCTACTTTATCCGTGACCGAGTTTTGGCAACCAGCCGCGGTTTCCTGCAAATAAGTAAGGGCTTCCCGACCATTATTCACCAAATGCATCTGAACGCCCAAACCTTCCAGAGCTCGCTTTACCTGATTTCTGGCTACAGCGGAATCATCGGCAATCAATATCAGCCTGTCGCCCAAATCTTCACTGATGGTCGAAGTCACAACATTGCTACTGATACTGGTTGGCGAAGGCGAGATTTCTTCTAATATTTTTTCAACGTCAATGATCTCAACCAGTTCTTTGTCTATCTCGGTAATAGCCGTCAAATAGCTCTGCTTACCACCGGTGCCTTTTGGTGGCGGCATGATAGAGCCCCAATTGATATTGATAATACGCTCTACAGACTGAACTAAAAACCCCTGCACAGAGCGGTTGTATTCAGCGATGATGATAAAACAGTCTTTGGTATTCTCTATAGGGCGGCCGCCTGTTGCCAGGCTTAAATCGATCACGGAGATAGTCTGACCACGAATATGAGCTATACCCCGAACGTATTTATTGCGTTTTGGAATAGCGGTCAAAGGAGGACATTGCAGCACTTCACGCACTTTAAATACGTTGATGCCAAAACGTTGACGGCCATGTAAGCGGAATAATAAAAGCTCCAGTCTGTTTTGCCCAACCAATTGAGTGCGCTGGTTGACCGAATCGAGAATACCCGCCATAGAAGACTCCCCTGCCTGAAAGAATTTAGTGGTCCTAGAAAATCGGGAACGATTCTTGCTTAGGTCACTCTAGAATTAAAAATGACTGAAAATTGACATACTTAAGTATGTTATAACCCTTTGCCGTTAAAGCATAGCTGAAACCTTATGAAAATGTACGATAAATTTTTTAGAGCCGTCTTATTCTATGCGTTATTCGCAATGCTATTTATGCCGCCATTTTTTGTACAGGCTGAGAGTTTCAGCCCGCAACAACTTACGACTGCAGTACAAGATTGGCTGGCACTGCAAGACGAAGTAACTGCAGGCACTCAAAGCCAAATCAAAGCCTTTGATTCGCGCCTGGGGTATAAAGAGTGCAGTGAGGAGCTACAACTAAGTTTTGCTGGCCCTGTGAATAATCAAGCTACAGTGCAAATTCGTTGCACAAGCCCACAACAATGGCAGCTCTATATTTCTGTTCGCTTTAGTCAACAAACAGAAGCAGTGCTGAGCTTACGTAATATTGCTTTAGGTTCAATGATTACTGCCGATATGTTAACCATGGGACAAGCGGATTTGCGACTCGCCAGAGGTTCTTTGGTAAAAAACCCGGCCACTGTGCTAGGTGCCAGGGTAAAAAGAAGTTTGTCTGCAGGACAAGTTGTCACATTGCAGGATCTTTGTCTTGTATGTAAAGGCGATATAGTTACAATTAGTGGTTTGAATAACGGGCTTGAAGTCAGGGCCATCGGAATAGCTCAGATGGATGGCATTCTAGGTGACCAAATTCAGGTCACTAACAGGCAGTCCAACAGAACAGTGGTAGCTGAAGTTGTTGCAGTGAAAAAAGTTGCAGTAAAATTTTAAATACTGGCTAAAGTTTTACCGGGCGCTGCCGTTATACAAAGTAAGGGATCCGAAGCCGGATGAAGAGGGTAGAAAAATGGCGATCAATGTAAACACAGGCCTGCCAGTCACTCAACAAGTGAAAGCGGACAAAGCCGAACAACAAAACGTTCAGAAACAGCAAGTTGCACAACAACAGGCTGTGCAGCAGCAGGTCACTACAGGCTCAGCTGCGCAAAAGCAGGATTCAGTGTCACTGACTTCTCAGGCTCAGCAATTCAGCAAAGCCCAAGATAAAGCAAAAGCTAGCTCAGGTATTGATCAAGAGAAAATTGACAAGATCAAACAGGAAATTTCTGAGGGAAAATACAAAGTGAACGTAGAACAACTGGCACGTCGAATTGTCCAGTTTGAAGGAGAACTTTTTAGTAAAAAATGAGTAGCGCCTCCTCTTCTATTCTCACCCTGTTAAACCAGCAAGAGCAGCATCTGGATGAGTTGCTCTTATTGCTTCAAAAAGAGCTGGACGCCATCCGGACTCGTGATGTTGAAGCTCTCAAAACTACCACCGATCAGAAAGTTCATTTGCTCGAGCTTGTTCAGGCGGCCGATCAGCAAGTTGCTGCATCACCAGAACTTGCAGGAGCCAAAACACAAAGTTGGTTTCAAGAGCAGTTGAGTCGTCTGGAAGAAAAGCTGACTCAGTGTAAATTCCAGAATCAGGTCAACAGCCAAAGCGTAGAGCAAAGTCAGCTGGTGATTGAACGTTTTAAGACCGAATTACTGCAAAGTCGTGGCCGTGCAGGGCTAACCTACACCAGTAAAGGCAAAGCAGCTCAAGTAGATAAAGGTTCCGGCATCAAAGCATAAAAATGGCATCAGCTAACATTAGTTGCAATTAACTCATGTCATCTAACCCCATTTCTTGTTTTAATAGTATTTCACATTTTTGATACGGCGCGTTGGCTGGCTGTTTAAATACAAATCGTAAACCTGTTTAAAATCTAACTCCAGTTCAGTCGCGTACACATCACCCACAGGGTAAGTTTTGACGACTCTGGCTCCACGGATAATACCACTGACCGATGAATTCAGTTGATCATTACCAAGCATCATCTGCTGTAGATTAGCGTTAGCGTCAATTCTTTGGCCATACACTTGCTCAGCCAACTCTCTGTAAGCTTCCAGCTTTGAGGCTTTCATCGCCATCAACATGCGCTCCTGCTCAGTTGCTCCAGGTTGCTGACTTAAAGGAGCATAACCTACGGCTTTTAACACAGGAAAACTTTGGGGCTGTACCGTTTCCCATTCTACATGGCGGTCAGCAACCATATTGCAGCCTGTTAAAAAGGTTAGCAATACTGCGCTGATTGTCAGTTTTTTCATCATGGCCTGCCTCTGCCTAATTAGTTGGACAAAATGATGCACAATCTATGCCTTTTCTATCACTACTGTACAGAGCAAACAAAATATCTTTGCCCGTCACGGCCCCCTTCTGTTACTACGCCCATAGGCAAGATGAAAAATCGAGCGTTGTCATCCCTACGCCAAAGCTTACTTTAACTTCTAACTGCCAGCCAGAAGATACATAATGCATTAAGGCACGGCTTTTGCTTAACACCTGATAGATATTTTCTTCGAGGGTTCGTCATGCGTTTATCAGCACTTCGCTTGTCACTACTGGCTGTATCAGTACTGCCAGCTTTAGTTTCAGCCGACTGGTATGAAGCTGCAGGTCAGGCCGTGCTTCGGGCAGGAGACAAAGTCGCAGCAAGAAAGGCCGCGACCGAAGATGCGGTGCGCAAGGCGTTACTTTATTCAGGGGCTTCCATCCGCACTGTGCAGCAGGTGACTGACGGCTTATTGACCCAAGAGTCGATGTTTTTGCACAGCCAAGGTGAAGTACAAAATGTTCAAATCATCTCCGAAACCGAAGAAAATGGTTATATTAACGTTACAATCAGAGCTGATATCTATCCGGATCAAAATCAGTGCACTAATTTGCGACTCAAGAAACAGCTGCTAATCAGCCCCTTTGTTATTGAAAACAGGGAGCAGGCTCTTGTGGGGCAGTTATACGAATTGGATCAGGCCAGTACCAATCTGTTCATACAAAAATTGGAAGAATCTTCAAGCTCAAGCCTGCTCAAACTGCTACCCCACCCCATCAGGCAGCAGGAGCTCAGTTATGCCGATCGCGGTGCTTTACAGCGTAATTATGGTGGTCGCTATTTATTGAAAGCCAGTTTAGCCGATCTCTCTTTAGGAGAGCGGGTTGGCACTAACTGGACTTTTTGGTCCGACCCTGACCGGGAACGTTTTTATCAGCTACAACTGGAGCTATCTGACATCCAGCAGCACAAAATACTGTTCAGTCAAACCTATCAAACCTCTGCGGTCTGGGATCTTCGTGAAACCACAGTCATCAGTCCGAAAACTCAGCGTTTCTGGCATACGGATTATGGCAAATCTATAGCTCGAGTATTAAATGCGGCGGCGCAAGATGTAGAGGAAGCACTGCGCTGCGAAGCCGTGCTGGCTGATATCACACTGGTGGATCAGCACAAAGTATTGCTCAACCTGGGCAGTAAACAAGGCCTCAACATAGGTGACGAATTGTCCATACTCTATCGCCGTCAGCACAAAGACAGCTTTGGCCAATTACAGGACCAATTGACCGTCAGTGAATTGAAAATAAAAGTCACAGAACTGACTCACAATAACGCCTGGGCACAGAGTGTAAATATGGATTTACTGGCGAACGTTCAGGTGGGTGACGCTGCGACTTTGGTGAGTAATTCAAAGTAAAATCCAGATCCATGAATTCGCTGAAGTAGCAAATTGTTCAATAAAGAACCTGTTGATTCAACTGGAGTTCACAGAGTTCGACAGCTGTGTTAGTTTATCTACCTACACAAGTTCGCTCCATAGTTAAATGGATATAACGGCCCCCTCCTAAGGGGCAGTTACAGGTTCGATTCCTGTTGGGGCGGCCATTTTTGCATCATACAATTGAGTCCGTGGTGGCTTTTGTGCTGGTACATCTGCTGTTTTCAGACATTTCTGATTTTCCAAGCTGAACTAGAATCGAAAGGCTCAATCGTCGAGCAAAAAAAGAGCCATTAATGGCTCTTTTTTCTGGCAGTAAGCTCAGTGTGGAATGTATTTATAAATCGGCGACGTTTTTAACACCATTGTTACTGCCGATGAAACATTGTCCACCCTGCCCGACAATGCTGCTGCACGCACTACGAGCATCAGCTACGGTCAAAGTTCCCATTGCCTTCAGGCGATAGAAAGTGGTATTACCTTTTTGATACTTTTCATACAAAGGTTCCATTCCTGAAAGTATTGAACTGTGTCTTCGTTGCATTTGAGTCCAGGTGCTAACCAGCTGATTTGGATTTACTACTGACGCGAGCTGCAATGCATAACGTTGTTGTAATTTAACTGTTTCTGCTACCTCAGGAATCAACTCAGACTGCGGCACTGCAGCAGTATTAGTGTCAGCTTTAAATTCTGCAGTGACCTGAACGTCCTTACCCACATCAACTATTGCTGCGACTGTTTCAGTGTTCACAGCTGTAACCTGGGGAACACCAAGGGATTCAGTTTTCTGTTGCGCTTGTTCGCTGGCCGGATTAACTTGGCTAACCAGCGCCATGGCATTACTCTCTGGTTTAATAACAGCTGGAGGCTCGAGGGTTTCGTGAAACACCTGTTTATCTAACACTTCAACCTGAGTGTTATTATGTGGTGACTGAATGTCAGACTGATAATCAGGATTATCAGCATTTGCCAGTTGGTCAAGGGTAACGATTAACTCTTTCAATTCTGTTTCACTGGCAACCAACCTTTGTAAGCTAGGTTTTAATCGACGAAACTCAGCAAGCTCTGCACTGATCTCGTCTGCACTGAGGTGGTTGGAGTTCACAGAGCTGGAGGACGAGCATCCAACCAATAGTGCGCAGGTTATTAACGACAAAGCTAAGCGGTTGACCTTCATTGGAAAGACCTCACAATTTGAATTCAAAATAGTTAACATCGCAGCTAAAACCTCGAGCTTTTAGTCTTGCACAAATAGCGTCAGCCTCATTTTTCTCTTTTAAAAAAGCGGCTTTTAATTGATATTTGTTGAGATCTTTATCCCACAAGTAAAAGGGACTCATTCTGGATACATTCATCCCTGAATTACCAACTAACCCCCAAAATGCTTTTAATACCACCAAAGAATTGAACCGTCCCATATCGACTGAAAAACCTTGAGTGAACTCCATCTGCTCTAAAGCAAAATCTGCGCCATCAAGTACAGCACCATCCCCTTTTACAGAAAAAAGTGCAGATTCTTTATGGCGTAAGTTTTTGTTTCGGCTTGATTTTGGATCGACACGGATAAAATACTGCCCAGGCAGTATGTCATTGAATAAGTAGTAGCCATCAAACTCAGACTGGGTACTGGAGATGAGGTTGTTCTTTTTGTCCATCAGTTGCAGCTGTATATAGGCGACAGGCTGTTCCGCGTCTCCATCCTCCGCCTGAGAATAAATACGACCCTCTATTTCGCCCCCAGTAGTTACTGGAAAATCAATAACTTGTAGCAGACCTTTACGAGGAGTAACAGCGACACCTGAATTCGTTGTCAACATAAAAGGGTCATCCAGGCTTCGTCTGTCTAAAACTATGTCAGTTTTTTTACCTGATTGCATAGAGGTCATTACAGCAAAACCTCGCGCGTCTGTGGCGGACTGCCGCTGCGTTTGCAAGGAACGCACAACAGCTCCAACTACAGGTTTTTCACCTTCGTCAAACTGCTGGTTGTTATTTTTATCCTCATACACACGAGCAACTACGCTGCCGCTGCTGGTTAGAGGGCGACTTGAGATGATAGGAGCTGCAGGATCAGTACCAAAAGAAGTTCGGGCTGAAAGTCCAAAGACCCAACCGTTGAGCTCACTGTAAGCCGCGTAGCTACGCAGACTCACCATGTCATTCAGCCAAGAGATACTGCCCGAATATTGCGAAGCACCCGTCTGCAAATACTTATTAAAGGAGACTGCCAAATTTAAGTTATTTTGAATGCTTTTCGATAAGCTAACATCATAACTGATAATATCTGAGTAAGGTTTAACCGCATAACCGGCACCTATTCGCGTTGTTATACCTGCAATAGAATTTCTATATTGTACTGAGCCAAGCACACTTTCAGAATAATCGGGCAACAGAATAACGTCATCAACTACAAAGTCATCAGAAAGGATAGCCTCGCTGCCTGTTGTATCTTGGTTTACTATCGAAAACGGGCGCTCAATTCTTTTGAAATTTAAATTCTCAGTCCAGCGAATAGCGTTTGATAAAGTGCCGTAAGGGGAATTCAAACTCAACGAATTTGTCACCGAAGACTGCTCAGATCCATTACTCCGTTCATTCTTCGTCCAGGAATTTCGTGTAGTCAGTCCAAATCCAGCCTGTTTGAATAAGTCTGCGGAAAAACCAAAAGCATAGGTGTCATAGTTTAATTCCGGATCATCTTTTGTCTTATAGCTTTGAGTGGAAAATGACAGGGGAATGTTATAAATCCGGCTTCTGAGTGAATGATTCACTGATATATTATCTGAAGAATCTGAACGGTAGCCATTGCTATACAGTAGTTGATTAAACACCGTCATATCTGTAGTGATACCGTAAGCATTCAGATTTTCACCTTGGTCCGGTTTAAAATCAGTAAAGTTTGCACCTAAAGACAACCAGTTAGTAACACCATACCTGACTTGACTGCCAAACAAATATCCATAGTTATCTGACGTGGTTACAGTATCTCTGATCCCCAACATGGATTTGTTGAGCTGTACGTAAGAAGCATCATACACCAGGCTTCCTAAAGTAGTTGAATTGCCATCAATATAGTAACTTTGTGTTAGTCGATTGACTTGACCTTCTGGACCAAACCTGACAATTTCGAAATCATTGTTGCCAAAATAAAGCTCGATATCGTTAAACTCATAACGACCGTTTTCTATTGATAATTGCTGTGCTATCAATGCGCCGTTTCGATAGAGTTCAACATCCCAGCCGTTTTGCACTTCACCTGTAATATTCACTTTTTGCAGGTTAACCAGATCAGTCTGAGAGGCGTTGGTCAGATACAAGCCGCGACTTTGCTCCAGAGTCTGGGTAAAACCGGCAGAGACAGGAGTAACATCACCGAACTCGACCCGAGATAACAGACCCACTTTTCCTCCCTCTGTCGCTTCAAAGTCTTTGGCTAACTTTAGACGGCCATCACTCACCAACTCCTTGTCATTGCCAGTTAAATACAGCTCAGAATTCAGATGAACAAGATCCCCAGTACTCAGCAGTGAATAAGAAGAAGTATTATCGCCTTGTTTAGCTACTCTTGTACCCAGCTGAAGATCCACCAAGGGTCTGGAAAAGGTTGTCATCGCGTTGTTTAGCCATGGCATCACGGATTCCTGAACTTCACCAGCGGATCTGATTTGTCGCCCTTGCCTGGCTAATCGAGCTTCTATGGGCAAAGTTTTATCCGAATCCAGATAAACAGTCAGGCTTTCTTCATTTATACGGAAAGTGAGGCCAAACCACTGCTGCAATTGAGTCACTGACAGATAAAAATCGTCGTCTAAGAGTCCAAATTGCTCAGGTGTCAGCTTAATAGCATTGCTGCCAATACGACCAGTTGCGCCTTCTTCGGTTACCGTTAACTCAAACCTGTTTTGTTCATCATAAATCCAGCCATCAAACTGCTGAGTGTCAAGGTTGTAATTAATGGCGACATTTAAAAGTGCCATCAGGTTGGCTAAGCCAAATCTGAGGCCGTCAACACCCTGATAAGCCAGCACCTCTGACAAGGTATAATTCCCTAGCCTCAGGGAAATAATCAATTCTTCATCAAGATTAAAACGACTGGTCTCAGGTAATGTTTCAGCGCTTAAAGCAAAAGCACTATTAGAAGCAGTCACTGCAGCTGCAGAAGAGGAGGACTTTGCCTCAGAAGAGACGACAGTATCTGGTTGGACAGCCAATTTCTTTCGTAATGACGAAAGAAGATGTCGGACTTTTTCGTTGTTAAGCGCAGCCTGCTGGTCAGGCTCAGCAGACTGCACATCAGAAGATATTGAAAGAACAGAAGCACATATAAAAACTGTAAAAATACGATGTTCTGTCAGCACTCAATACCTCTATTTCATAAGCACATCTCTCACGGAGAACTGTTCAGTTTTAGTGCCGAACTGAGTCCCTTGGTACTCTTTTATACCGTCGAAAGATACTGTCAACTTTCCATCAGACAATGCATTGTTTGTGCCAACCCAGGCAAGTTTCACTTGAGCTTTCTTTAGTTCTGGATACAAACTGTAATCGTTCAGGCGGGCTATCACTTGCGGCTTTCCATCTTTACCTTCGAGTGTCGCGACTATATCTCCGCGGGCCGAGTAGCGCGAATTATTCGATATAGAGACAATCACCTGCGGTACTTCATTAGGCTGCGCCACTTTAACCGATGTTTTTTCAATGCTTAAACTCACCTCTGGCTTACCTTGCCTTACCACTACCGGAATGCTGAAGCTGGTGGTGAAGTTAATTTTAATGCCCGCACTTTCTATAGAGCCGGCCTGCTCTGCTGCAACTGGTATAGCTTTAAAACGCATATGTGAGCGATATTCACCTTCAGCTAAATCTTTTGGCCTGCGCAGCATAATACGGACAACTTGTTTTTCTTCCGGCTTCAAGGTAACGCGTCTTGGGCTGAAACGTAACATCTTGCTGGCAGAAAACTCATGACTGACTTGAGTTTTGTGTTTTTGATAACCACCGAGTTCTGAGGCTATTTTATCTTCCCAACCCAATTCATAACTGTTCACCTTGTTTGATGTATTCATCAAAACCACTTCAACGACTTTATCATCTGAATCAAAAGTAACTTTAGTTGGGCTTATTAACAATGTGGCAGATACAGGCCACGCAAGAGCTAAAGCAATAGCTAAGAAGCTAAATAGAATTCTGTTCATAAAGTCCTCATTCAATAAGATAAAGTAATTACAACGGGGAAACTGAAGGTTTCATTTAAGTAATGCGTTGTGCCGCTGCCAGAAGTCTGTACTGTGGCGCCAATTCGAAGTTGCACTTCTCCGGCTTCATTACTGTAGACAACGTCAGGCATATCCAGATGAGTAAGTTCGAACCTGTCGGTACTGCCAAATGCTGAATTAGATAGTACGGGTAGATCGACACTCAGGGAAATAGCTCTGGGGCCTTCTAACCCGGTGATAGTGTAAATACCTGGCTGCCCCCCTTTAATCATCCTTAATCCAGAACTTGAAAGTACCGGGCCATAAGCAGGTACTGTTAAGGTGTGAGGAGTGGAGTTATCCAGCACAACAACCTGACCGAAAGTCAGTGGTTGCTCGACAAATACATTAGCTGTTGCCAGAAAACTAAAGGCGAGTGTGATAATGCTCAGCAAATAAAACACGGCATAAATCCAGAAAATGGGGCCGGTCAAGGCCCCAGGGGATAACTTAGTAATCCACAGTGACTACAATAGAACCAGTATAGGATGCATCAATAAATTCATCAGTAGTTACTTCAGTTGAAATTAACGCTCCCAAATTGAAGGCTACAGTGCCAGCTGCACCAGTAGATATAGAGCCAGCGGAAACACGGGACGTTGGAGTCATAGCAACAGCAGCTGCAGGCGTTGTAGTGCGATACACATCAACAAAAGGAACCTCAAATGCTGCAGCAGCAGGATCAGGAGACTCGATATCAGCAGAGTGATCAATTGTAATGTCCAAGGAGGTAAATGGTGCTGCGTCTGACACTTCAAAAGAGACTACAGTTAAGTCAGCCAGTGGACTCAGAATTGCCATGGAGGAGTCAGCTGCTGCTGCGCACAAGGCAGTAAGAGCTGTACCGTTAGCGCCACCAATATTAGCTGGTTTAGTGGTTGTTGGCTGATTGGTGGTGTTGGCTGGAATATAAAGAGTACGGCAATCGTCAGTCGTATCGTCTGTCTGAGCACGGATACGGCCAAAATTTAATGCTGTTCCAGCTACCTGAGTTAAGGTTAATGCGTTGGATACTTCCAGTGTAGGCTGGATCGTTAATTCAGCAGCTGAGGCAACTGATACGAAACTTACAGCAGCTGCAACTACAGCAACTTTAGTTCTCAATGATTTCATGTTCTCTTTCCTATAATTATCAAATAGTTACAATGAACCCGCTTAAGTGCTTTCAATGAATCACACGACCAGCGTATCATTGTATCGACCAAGAACATAAAAACTTGATTAAATTTTGCAGTTTTTTTATTTTTTTAGGAATGGCTTTTCGAATTTTCCATTTTAGAGAAAATTAATGGTTCCGTTTTAAACTTTTATCATATCGTTTTGAAATATTTGAACATCAAAAAAATTTTGAGCACCAGAGCGTTTCCCTAATTACTGGCTACTCATATCATTACTTTGGGCGAAAAAAACCTGCGCTTAACACCACAAAAAAAATAACAGAGCAGAGATTACTGACAAACCTAAGGCAAGCTGTAAACATCTGCAAAAAGCAACAGATAAAAGCGCTGGATTTACTACCGAAATCTAAAGTTGCTGTAATACCAGCGCAGGGATTAATGTCGTCGCAGAGCTGATCACCACATTAGTTTGTGTTGATACTACTCTGCTGTTAATTTGCAGCCCACGTCGGGTTGGCACCATGGTGCCTGTGAGTACATAATCCATACCTTGTGGACTACGTAATTTTGACGTGCGGCGCGACAAGGATAAATCGCCTGTAGGGCTTACTGTAATATGTTTTGTTAGCTTGTATTCGATCACAGAGGCACCATAACCAGGCAATACTGTGCTTAACTCTTCTGCCAGTTGGTTTCCCACAGCGCTGGTTTGTTCTAGTTGAGCGTCAAAAAATACAAAACTTGCCACCCCTACCTTAGCGCCTTGCAATTGCTGATTGCCTGCTAGTTTAAATGCTAATTGAGCTACATAATCACTCAATGATTTGCGGCTTTGTTGAAACAATGGAGCAGCGCTATAAGCTTGCAGATCTGCCCCTGCAGCCGATAACTCAGAAGGTAAAGTTTTACGGCTGAATGTTTTTACAGCTAAACCCGGTATAGGTTGCCCATTGTTTACTGCTGCACTATCGAGCTGTGAACTTTGTGCTACGCCCATAGCGGGAGCAGCCTCCTGATAGGGTTGAGTCAGACCAAACCATTCTGTGTTTCTGCTGTTGGTGCTCTGACTTCCAGAGTTGTCTTGCTGGTCTGAGCTGTCGCACTGACAACCAGCTGCAGAGCTCACTGAGGCAGAAGAAACCGTTGAAAATTCAGCCTGTACTGAACCAGACATCTGCGGCTGAGCAACAGGTTCCGCTGTTTCATAAGACGCAACAATTTGATTAGGTTCAGAAAAGGCTCCCTTATTGTTTTTCAGGATCTCTGTCAGGCTTTGCACCATATCCAGCAATTGCTGTTGATTTTTAATCAGGCTACTTATTGAATAAAGTACTTCGCGCTGATCATTCGTCATCTCAGTTTTGCCTAGATAAGCAGAGCGTGAAGGCGCATCCTCGATTTTAGACATGTCGCTTAAGGTTTTTATCAAAAACTGTAAATCTTCTTCATTGGTCACAAGACGTTCTAAAGCTGGTTTTTGTTTGTCCCAATCCGACTGCATGGCCTGGATCTGAGTTTGCAATTGAGTTAATTGCTGTTCAGCATTAACTTCTGTTTGCTCAGCTTGAGCTTCGGCGCTCGCACTGTCTGAGCCAAAACTGGCACAGCCAGACAACACCAGAGCCACAAGGCAAAGTGACACTTTCGCTGATACTGACATCATAGTGAATTGAAATAAGTTCATAAGGGTATCCAGTGTATGACTGTTAAGGAGTTCCAGCCGATTTTAACTGCAACAAAGGCGCACCTTGGGTGCCTTTGAGTCCCTGAACGACCTGCTGTGGAATAAAAGCCTGGGCAGATGCCACAACTTTTTTATCATTCACATTCACCATACGGGCATTCACTATCACTCCTCCCTGGTGGCGCACTAAAGTTCCACCCAACACAACACTAATGGGATATTGTTGTGTAAGCTCAAGGAAATCACGACTAAAGGTAAAATCACCCGTTGGAGTAACCCGGATGTAATCCGTGGTTTTAAAATCTGTTACTGCCATACCGAATTGCGTGGCTTCGTGCATAAAAGCTTCAGCCAATTGATTACCCAGTAAATCACCTTGCTGGTAATCACTGTCAAGGTAAACAAAGCTGGTTACACCCAGGTTAAAAGTGGTACTCAGTACTTCCAGATTGGCAGCCAAATCATGCATAAGGCTTTGTACATAGTGATTTACTGTCACTGAAGTTTCAGCTTTATAACCAGGTAGCTTCATACCCGCCATGCGGGCGTTTTGCATTGCTGAACTGTCATAGCCACTCAGGTATAACTCTGTAAAAGAGTTATCTGCTGCGCTAGCTGGGGTTTGACCTTGTTTTAACTCAACTTTATTCGCAGTCACTGGTTTACCTTCCGCATCAAGCTGCACTAAGGGAGTACAGCCAAAGTTCAGCGTTACGGCAGCAAGACTGGCCAAAAGCAGAGCATGACAATTTGATCTGTTCATCCGTTACGACTCCGAATTACGATACAACTTATTATGGCGCAACTGTAGCTGCTCGTTTGGCCATAACACATCTGTAGGAATAACACTGGAAGCTGCAGCTATCACTTGCTGGCTTTGCAGGTCGATTAGTTTAGCATTGACGGTAATATGCAATTCACCTTCGGTTAAAGTGCCGGTGATTAAATAGCGAGCCTGCTGATTATTCGCCAGTTGACTTAGATCCCGTCCTAATGAATTCTCATAGCCAGGATGAACTAAAACACCGTCATTTAACCTTAACTCACTCACCTGATAACCCAGTTGAGTTGCTACAGTCTGCATGCTTTCCTGCAACTGCAAAGCTGCATTGTAATTTGCACTGCGACTAGTATCAGGAGCCATCAATTGTGCGTCAGCAAAAGTGGTTACCGCTATAGCACCAGAATCGAGCGGCTTTAATTGATAAAACAGTTGATCGGCAAGACGTTCGGTATAAAACAGTAACGGAGGATGTTTGGCTGCTTTTCGAAACTGAGCAGGCTCGGCAATATTTTGCCCTTCTGGCAAAGAACTGCAGCCGCATAACAGCAATACTGTGATGACTACCCCGAATATTCGCACTCTAACCCCCGGCGATGGTGTTGCTTGCTTATCTGAGTTTGATACACAGCAAATTTAATGCCAGAAAGTTATGACGGTTTTGCAATCCCGGCATTCGCCAGACTCGACGCAGTGGAGCACAGGGACGGGAGGGGCGAGCCCCTCCCCTACAGATTTATATCGCTATGGGGGCTTTGATGGCTGGATGCGCCAAATAATTGACCAGTTCAAAATCATCGATACTAAAGCCAAAAATATCTTTGATCGCAGGGTTTAACTGCATTTGAGGCAAAGGATGTGGTGTTCGGCTAAGCTGCTCCTTTACCTGGTCCATGTGGTTGCTGTACAAATGTGCGTCGCCAAAGGTATGCACAAAATCACCCAGCTTTAGATCGCAAACCTGGGCCACCATCATGGTCAACAAAGCATAACTTGCGATATTAAAGGGGACCCCCAAAAATATGTCGGCGCTGCGCTGGTACAACTGACAGGATAATTTGCCGTCATGCACATAAAACTGAAATAAAGTATGGCAGGGCGGTAAAGCTTGCTTTCCCATGGCCGCATTGTCTTTTGGGCTAAATTGGGTATCAGGCAATACAGCAGGATTCCAGCCACTGACAATTAAACGGCGTGAATCCGGATTGGTTTTAATATCGTGGATAAGCTGACTAATTTGGTCGATCACCCGACCATCCGGTGTTTGCCAGCTACGCCATTGAGCACCATAGACAGGGCCTAAATCACCTTGTTCAGTGGCCCATTCATCCCAGATTGACACTTTATTTTCTTTCAAATAGTGAATATTGGTATCGCCTTTCAGAAACCACAGCAGCTCATGGATGATAGAACGAAGATGACACTTCTTTGTCGTCACCAAGGGGAAACCTGCACTCAAATCAAATCGCATCTGATAGCCAAATACACTGATGGTGCCAGTCCCAGTACGGTCAGATTTTTTATGGCCATGCTCTAACACATGGCGCATTAAGTCTAAATACTGCTTCATGCTTTACTCTCATTCTTTACTGTATTTGCACGGCTATATCCCCAGACCATAAGACCTATGCCTGCGACTATCATTGGAATGCAAAGCCACTGCCCCATCGACATCCCCAAAGACAATAAACCTAAATGCGCATCTGGCTCACGGAAGAATTCAATACTAAAACGCGCCGAACCATAACCAAGCAGGAATAAACCAGCAACATTTCCAGCAGGAGGATTTTTACCTTTGTACCATTGCAACAGAAAAAACAAAATGATGCCCTCAGCGATCATTTCATACAACTGCGATGGATGGCGTGGTAGCAACCCTGAGTTAGGAAACAACACAGCCCAAGGTACATCCGTAGTCCGGCCCCATAACTCACCGTTAATAAAATTACCTAAACGGCCAAAGGCCAAGCCCAGAGGCAGCAGTGGCACCACAAAATCACCAAGCTCAAGGTACTTTTTGTTGTTGCGCCAGGCAAACCAGGCCATAGCGGCCATCACACCCAGCACACCGCCATGGAAAGACATTCCGCCTTCCCAGGTGCGGAATAAATACAGCGGATCAGCTATTAAGTTGCTGAAACCGTAGAACAACACGTAACCGACCCTGCCCCCCAGGATCACACCTAAAAACCCAAAAAACATTAAATCGCTGACCTGATCACGGGTCCAGCCAGAACCAGGTTTATCGGCCTGCCGATTTGCCAACCAGTTCGCCAATAAAAATGCAATCACATACATCAGACCATACCAACGCACAGCCACAGGCCCAACACTGAAAATTACCGGGTCAATTTGCGGGAATAAAAAATAAGAGTCCACTATAAAAATCCTGTTCTGAACGATAAAGTAATGAGGCGTCGGTGCTGACGCTCATAGTCTGACAAGGTCGAGCATTGTAACAGCCCTTGGCCCCTCTAAGCACGTAATTGGTTTAATAGCTGTTTTTGGTCGAGGAAACGTTGTACGTGCAGACGAACTTGTTTTGGCGACTGGCAGGCCAGAATTTCAGGCAACAACAACTGCAATTCAGACATATCAACTCTGCGTAGTAACCATTTGATTTTTGCCAGATTACTACTGTTCATACTAAATTTGTTATACCCCATGGCGGCTAAAATCAGCACGCCTGCAGGTTCGCCCGCCAGCTCACCACAAATACTCATTGGCAGCTGTAAGCCCTGAGCCTGTAACGACATCTGATGCAAAGCTCGCAGCACTGCTGGGTGCATCGCATCATATAAAGCCGCAACTCGTGGGTTATTCCTATCAACGGCCAATAAGTATTGAGTTAAATCGTTGGTACCTACTGAGCAAAAATCAATCTTTCGCGCTAACTCTGGCAACTGATACATGATCGAAGGCACTTCAATCATCACCCCCACTTTAGCTTTCGGCAGTTGCACTTCGGTACCGGCCAATTCGTCGGTCAACTCAAAAGTGGCTTGTTTAATCAGTCTTAATGATTCATCCACTTCAGCCAAATCCGAAATCATCGGCAACAAAATATGTAAATTGCCCTGGCCTATATTGGCTTTGAGCATAGCGCGGATTTGTACCAAGAAAATTTCCGGATGATCGAGTGTTAAACGGATCCCACGCCAACCCAAAAAGGGGTTTTCTTCAATAATACTGAAATAAGGCAGGGCTTTATCCCCTCCCACATCTAAAGTACGCATCACTACAGCTTTAGTTGAGTGCGACGCTAGTACTTTTTTGTACAACTCGATTTGCTCTGCTTCGGTTGGGAAACGGTTGCGCATAATAAAGGGAAATTCAGTACGGTATAAGCCTATACCGTCTGTATAAGCCGGCTGGCTACTTTCCAGCTCTATAGCCAGACCAGCATTCACCATCAGACTAAAAGGCGCACCACAAGCGCTTTGAGCTTTTAAATGCATCTCTGATTGATAACGAGCACTCAACTGCACATCTTCGCTGATCAATGTCTGGTATTCAGCCACTATAGCTTCAGCAGGAGCCACTAAAATTTGACCGCGGTAACCGTCTACGATCAGACGTTTACTTTGCCAATGAAAAAGTGGCAATTCATCCAGCCCCATCACAGCCGGTATGCCTAAAGCCCGGGCCATAATAGCAGCGTGTGAGTTGACTGAGCCTTTGAGAGAAACAATAGCGACTAATTGAGATCGTGGAATTTCAGCCAACATAGTGGCCGTGACGTTATCAGCCACCAACACCACTTTTTCCGGTAACTTATGGTGGCGCTGCTCAGTATCAAGCAAATGATTCAGTACTCTTTGACCAAGATCGCGAATGTCTGTGCCACGCTCTCGTAAGTATGCATCGTCCATGTCATCAAATTGACGAGCAAACTTTTCAACTACGCGTTTGAGTGCGCTTTTTGCACACCAGCCTTCGTGAATTTGTTTTTCAATTTCGTTGCCCAGGCTGGCTGCATCTAATAACTGGTGGTAAACGTCGAAAATGGCCAAAGCATCTGGCGGCAAATGCCCGGCCATGCGTTCAGCCAGCCGATTAAATTCCGCTTTAGTAATTTTGACGGCTTTGTAAAACCTTAATAGTTCTTTATCTGGATCGTCGACTTTTTTCAGCGATATTGAATCAAAATCACTGGACGGCTCCAGCACAAAACCTTCGCCCATGGCAATACCAGGAGCCCCGGGTAACCCCTGCAACTGCCCGGTGCTTTGTGGTGATTTGGAATTTTGACTAGCCGCCTGCCGCATTTCAGCGTGCACCAAAACAGAAGCCAGTTGCACCCCTAAAGTAACCAGAAAAGACTCTTCGTCTTCACTAAATACTCTTGATTCACCTTGCTGTATGGTCAATACCCCCAGCACTTTACGGTGATGAATAATAGGACAGCCCAAAAAGGCAGAAAAGCGGTCCTCGCTGACTTCTGGCGTAACCTTAAAGCGGGGATGTAATTGAGCTTGCGCTAGGTTGATAGGCTCTTCACGCTGACCTACCCAACCAATTAGACCTTCAGAAAAACCAATGGCAACCTGGCCAACAGCCTCTGGATTCAGACCATCTGTAGCCATCAGCATAAAATGCTGCTGTTCATAGTTCGCAAGGTAGACAGAGCAGCACTCTGTATTCAGTGCATTTTTTACATTCGAGACCAAGCCAGCCAATGCGTTATTCAGTACCGGCTCTTGCGCCACATCCTGCACTATGCGCCTTAACTGGCTCAGCATTCTCAACCCCTTCTGATTAACTTGTCATTTTTTCCATCTCTACGAAGAAACGGCAAAGCAATAGGGGCAAACTCTTTCATCACCTTACGGTACACTTCCCGTTTAAAGGCGACGACCTGACGCACCGGATACCAATAACTGACCCAACGCCAGTCATCAAACTCTGGATGCGTAGTTTTTAATAGATTTACGTCTTCTTCCTTACAGTTCAGGCGCAACAAAAACCATTTTTGTTTTTGCCCTATACACACCGGATTACTGTCCCGACGAATTAAACGCTTTGGTAATTTGTACCTCAGCCAGTGTTTGGTTACAGCAATAATTTCTACGTCTTCAGGCTGTAAACCTACTTCTTCGTTTAACTCCCGGTACATGGCTTGCTCTGGGGTTTCCCCTTCGTCTATGCCACCCTGTGGGTACTGCCAGGAATGTTGACCGTATCTCCTTGCCCAAAACACCTGTCCCTGGTGGTTATATATTACAATGCCGACGTTGGCTCTAAAGCCTTCAGCGTCGATCACAAAAACCTCTAGCTTGGTTCCAGCTGTTGTTTCATCGATTCTTTCATAAAGTCACGACTTCGGCAAATTGTATTTTCTACAGACTTATCCACAATTTATATGATTAATCAGTGCGCACTGTGCACTTCTACACAGGCTCTGTACATAAAGCTGTGCATAAGGGTGTTTTTGTTCTTGGATAACTCAGAATCGCCTGAATAACACCCAGTTAAAAACCAAAAAATAACTATAAAAAACATTAAGTTAGAGATCAAAGCCCGCTATTTAAGCTGCATTACAACTGTGCATAACTCGATTTGATTGCTTTTTGAGCAGCAAAAAGTGCGAAAAAATGCTAGTGTTTCTAAGGACCTGAATCTATGTCTCTCTTATGATGTTTTTATGAGCCACCCGCCGAAAAATACAGCAGAATTACTTGAACGTTGTTATTTGATTGCAGGCCTGACCTTGGGTCAGGTTGCAGAGCAATACCAGTTACAGCTACCTGCCAATTTGCAACGAGAGAAAGGTAGTGTGGGGCAGCTGCTTGAGCTCGTGCTTGGTGCAAGCAGCGGCAGTAAAGCACAACCTGATTTTCCTCATCTGGGTATAGAACTGAAAACTATACCGGTAGACCGTCATGGAAAACCGTTGGAAAGTACCTATGTCTGCGTCGCACCTTTGACCGACTTAGCTGGGTTAAGCTGGCAGGAATCCTGGGTCTGCCGCAAACTTAGCGCGGTTTTATTTGTGCCAGTACTTGCTGAGCGGTCTATTCCTTTGGCTCAGCGTCAGATTGGTACAGCCTTTTTATGGAAACCGGACACAGAGCAGCAGGCATTGTTACAGCAGGACTGGGAGGAGCTGATGGAGCTCATTGTCTTGGGTGGCATCGATCAGATCAAAGGTGCTCATGGCAAAGTGCTGCAATTGCGTCCCAAAGCGGCCAATAGCAAAGCCCTCACGTCTGCTGTAGGCGCAGAGGGCCAACCTATTCAAACCCTACCGCGAGGTTTTTATTTAAAGGCCAGCTTTACCGCTGCTTTGCTGGCCCAGCAGTTTGGAACTTAACTTTGATACTTAGTTAACAATTCTTGATAACTACCGCTGTCTTTGAACTGTTGTAATGCCTGATTAAAAGAGTTAACCCGCTCCGGCTGGACTGAGGCTCTGCTAAACATGACATAAATAGGATTTTCAGGTAGCTTGATCTGATGCGGCTGAATTTGTTTCTCTAATCCTTTGCGACGAATAATAGAGGCGCCAACAAAACTATCTTCGAGTACAGCGTCCACTTGTTCGTCCAATAGAAGCGCTATATTTAGTTCGCTCATCGACGACTCAACAAAATGTGGACGCATATGTTCATCGCTATATAAAGCGCTAATTTGTTCGCCATAAAAATAATCACTGATCAGCCCCACCTTATGCTTGGCGGCGACCATTTCAGCTACTGATGCAAAGTGGTATTTGTCAGCTTCTTCTTTTCGAACAAACAATTGGAACTGTTCAGCTCTGTACGGTTCAGAAAACAGTGCAAATTCCTCCCTTGTCACGGTTTTTGACGCACCTAACAACAAATCCACTTTACCTAGTTTCAGCAACCCTAACAGCTCTTGCCACGTACCATGCTGCATCACTAAAGTACAATTCATCCGCTCAGCCACAGCTTGCATAATTTCAATATCCAAACCACTGGCCTGTTGTTTCAATCCAATATATTGGTAAGGTTCCCAGGATTCAAAACCCAGTTTTAATTCACAACTGCTGGTCTTAGGGTCAACGGGGGACGTGTTTAGTTTAGGCGAGGCGTCAACTGGTATAACAGCTTGACTTGGAGTATCCGCAGGTTTACAGCCGAGCATCAGTAGACAAACCAGAGTACTGCATAGAAGGTATAGAGTGTTCATAAGCGACCTCTTTATCTTTCAGTGTCTATCCGCTTTGAGCTTAGTGCATACAGATAATTTTTCCTCTTACCTCAGAAACTTTTTGCAGTAAATTCATATTGCAATGCGCAGGCCGCGGCTTTTCACGGCCCGTTCCTCTGCACCGCAATCTTTTTGAGTATATGACACAGCGGTGCCATTAGACGGGCGGGTATAAGACCCGCCCCTAGCATTTTTTGGTTTTGTCAGACAAAACGACAGCGGAACTGACGGCCTTTGATTTTTCCTTCACTCAAACGCTTTAAAGCCGCACTTGCTACCTCGTTACGGACAGCAACAAAGCTCACCATAGGCAGCACATTAATTTTACCCAATTGCTCAAAAGACAAGCCCAGTTCACCAGTCAAAGCACCTACTATGTCGCCAGGCCTGACTTTGTCTTTTTTGCCACCGTCTATCATCACTGTACGCATAGGTGCGCGTGCAGGCCTTGCCTCTGTCGCTGGATAAGCTGTTAAGTCTGTCCACTGTGCTGTTAAACCGAGCTGGTCTTCCAGTGCTGCTAAGCGGCCCATTTGTGAAGGTGTGACTAAAGTTAGCGCCAAACCCTCAGCGCCAGCGCGGCCGGTACGGCCTACTCTGTGCACATGCACTTCAGGATCGTTGGCTAAATCGTAGTTAATCACCAGAGGCAGAGCACTGATATCCAAACCACGGGCTGCAACATCTGTCGCGACCATAATCAGACAACTTTGGTTGGTAAACTGCATCAGCACCCGCTCGCGGTCGCGTTGCTCTAAGTCACCATGCAAGGACATGACGCTGTAACCGGCATCAGACAGCTCGTCACAAATATCCTGAGTGTCTTTGCGCATATTGGAAAAAATCAACGCAGGTTTTGCGCCATGCCAGGATAATAGTTGCTTTAAGGCCGCAATTTTATCAGTAGCTTCAACCTCAATAAATTTCTGCTCTATCTCGGTTTGCTCGCCATCATCGACAAACACCTGCACAGCATCCGCTTTTAAATGACGTTTTAATTCATTCACTTTGTCTGGGTAAGTCGCTGAAAATAATAAAGTCTGGCGATCGGCTGGTAAGGCGTTCAGAATCACGGCCAGATCATCAGCAAAGCCCATATCCAGCATACGATCCGCTTCATCCAGAACTAAAGTTTCAACATCAGACAGGTTCAGCAGGTTGCGGTCTATCATCTCCAGAATACGACCCGGAGTACCCACAATAATATGAGCGCCGTGTTCAAGTGAGCCAATTTGCGGGCCAATAGATACACCACCACAGAGCGTCAACACTTTAATATTGTGCTGACTGCGGGCTAAACGACGGATTTCCTGTGCAACCTGCTCCGCTAGTTCACGGGTAGGGCAAAGCACTAAGGATTGAATACGGAAGCGTTTAACTGCCAGTTTATGCAATAAAGTCAGGGCAAAAGCCACTGTCTTGCCACTGCCGGTGCGGGCTTTGGCCAGAATATCTTTCCCTTCTAACAAGGCAGGTAAAGCCTGCTGTTGAATAGGCGTCATCTGACTGTAGCCGAGACTCTCAAGGCTTTGTAATAAATGCTCTGCAAATGGCAGACTGGTAAAAGTGGCGTTGCTCAAAAATGGGTACTCTCTATTGATACAGAAGTTGGCACAGCAAAAAGGGCGCGCACTATAACAGAAGCGCCCTTAGGGGGCGAGTATAAATTTTAACCAGATCTAGCCTTTAATCAAAAGTCTGCAATCTGTTTGATGCCGGTCAGTATTCGATATCCGATATGTGGGTCAGAGCCAAGGCTCTGACCCTATGCAAAAACAGTCACTGTCTGACGACTAATGGCTGCTAACTGGCCGTCAGCTTGCCATAACTTGGCTTCAATATGATGATAACCATCAGCTGCATGCTCAATATTCGCCAGATAACTCCACCAGTCCGAAGTCAGGGCTTTCGTTTCGCTGCTCTGATGCGGCTGAATAAACTCTATGGTCCAGGTTAACGAACTGGCAGGAGCAGGCTGGTTCAGTAAAGTTAAACTGACCGGAGGCCAGGCATCGACCAGAGCCAATAACTCCAGCACACCCACAGCTGTGCTCTCACCTTCAGAAAAACGGATAAGACCACCCAACTCTGTGCTTGTGCCACCGGAAAAAGGCATCAGCCCTTTTTTGATTTGATAGTCAAAATGACGGGTGAATTCAGGCACAGGACCTTGTTTGGGCATCACCACAGCATGATCAGCAAAAGCCGGAGCTGGCGCACTGGCCACTGTATAACCTGAGACACGCTCAGCACCAAAACTTGCCAGTAACACCAGAGCCACCTGATCCTGTTGAGTGATTTCCACTATGGCCTGGATCACCGACTTGCCCTGCCGCAAAATACGTCGTGAGACTGTAGCTGGCCCAGCATTTAACGGCGCGACAAAGGACACAGAAACAGAACGCAGTGGGATCTCTGCTGGTACTAGCGTGATTAAATGGGCCAAAGCCAAAGCGGACGCCATACCACCAAAGACAGCACGGCCCTGCCCCCATTGTTCAGGCACGTCTATCTGCTGCACATCAGGCTGAGCTGATTTAAACTGCTGCATTACATCGGCAAACACCATGTCTCTATCCTTTTATTATGCTGAAGCACTGCGGCCACGCCTTAAGCTGGCGTAGCTTTGCCACCAGGGAACGAATATCTGATAATACGAGCTACTACAGTAGCGTACTGTTTGACAAAACTGCCGCTGTTATAGGCAATGCCATATTTTTTTGCAATAGCCTGCACCTGCGGTGCTACGGTCAGGTAATGCAAAGCTGGCATATCCGGATAGAGGTGATGTTCAATCTGGCAGCTCAAGTGCCCGGTTAAAATATGAAACCAGCGGTGCCCGGTAAAGTTAGATGAGCCTAGAATTTGCCGATAGTACCAGTGTCCGCGGCTTTCGCCTTCGCATTGTTCTTGGGTAAAAGTGTGAACATCAGCGGTAAAATGACCACAAAAAATCACAGTAGAAGTCCATAAGTTACGGATCAGATTTGCCACTAAGTTTCCGGCTAATACCCATAACCACATAGGCCCGGCAATTAAAGGGAAAAATACATAATCTTTAAACAGCTGCCGCGCGCCTTTGCCAAAAAAAGCTTTTTTCAAATCGCTGTGACTGATACTGTTGACCCGGTCAGGTTTCTTTTTGCCGAAAAATACCCGCTCGCCCGCCAGCTCGTGGTACGACACCCCCCATTGAAACAAGGTGCTCAATACCAGATAAGTGACAAACTGCCATAAGTTACGCAGCCGCCAGCGGAAATCATTACTCAGGCGCAACAGACCATAACCAAAATCACGGTCTTTACCGATAATATTGGTATAAGTGTGATGTTCAAAGTTATGGGTTCTTTTCCATGAACCAGCATCACAGGCGATATCCCATTCAAAACGCTGTGAATGCAGCACAGGGTCATTCATCCAGTCGTACTGACCATGCAAGACGTTGTGGCCTATTTCCATATTGTCGAGTATTTTTGCCAGCGCCAAAAGCACCACGCCTAAGGCCCATAACCAAGGCGTTATAAAGCCAAGTACCATCAGAATGCGCCCGGAAATCGCACATAGGCGTTGGGTCAGCAGCATACGCCGAATGTAGTTTGCTTCTTTCTCTCCCAGCTGAGTCATCACACCGGCTTTGACTGCATCCAGTTCAGTGGCCAGGGCTGCCAGCTGTTGTTCATTTAATTTCATCACTTATCCTATAACTCAATCTGCAGGTTGCTGTGTGCGGCACTGATACATAGCTGAATTTGCTCAGGGCCATCACCTGACACTTGCCCTGTACGTAAATTCAACACCTGTCCGGATTTCTTCTGACAGACACACTGAAAACACACGCCGATACGGCAGCCAAAACGAGGATTCAGCCCTTGTTGCTCTGCGGCCTGTAACAGTGGCACTCCAGCTGCGGCCTCTATCCGTATTTCTGTGCCTTTTTGCAGGATCAAAGCTTGTTTCATCTCGCCCTCAACTGCTGTCAGAGCAAATCCGAACTGTTCAGAATGAATTGCATCCGCAGGCACACCCTGCTGTATTAACTGCTCTTTACAGTGCTGGCTCATAGCAGCAGGCCCACACAGATAGTACTGAGCTTGGGTCATAGAAAAATCGGCTTTGGTTGCCAAGTCCTGGACTAAATTCAGCCGGCCTGTTATTTCGGTTTCGATCAATCTGAGCTCAAACAAAGGTTGTTTTGCAGCAAGCAGTTTCAGCTCAGCTAAAAATGCCGCCTGAGCAGCGTTTTTCACGCTGTAAAACAAGACAACAGGAGAAGTCCAGCAGCGTATGCTGCTGAGCATGGACCAAAGCGGCGTAATACCGGATCCGGCAGCGACCATCACAGTACTTGTTAGCCCAGTGCTATCGGCGCTAGGAGCAAGCACAAAATCTCCCATAGCGTCACTGATGCTAAGCTCTGTAAGCCCGCTGATATCGCTTGCTAAGGCCTTAGTAAACTCGCCTTGCGGCTGAATACGGCAACTAATAAGGATCTGTTTTTGCTGTGCAAACAAAGCAGCAGAAGAGCTGATACTAAAGCTACGGCTGATATAACGGCCCTGATGCAGCAAAGTGACCAGAATATGCTGACCAGGAGTAAAACCAGACCATGAGGCCGCAGGTTTTAACCTGACACTTAACATCTGATCTGTCTCCCAGCAAAAATCAACCACAGAAGCGCTGTGATAGTCAGGATGCCATTGGGGTTTGTTCCAGTGCAGCAGAGGCAGCAGGTAATACCCTAGTTTAGGCTGGTTCGCCAACATTAAACTAAATTGGCGATAAAGGCGTTGGCGCCACGAGGAGATGGTTTTGTTCACACTGGTCCTTCCACTTAATTTCAGCGCACAGTTGTACACTAAAAATAAGATAAACTCCACTTCCAAGATCTGAAAACTCATTAGAAACAAATCAAGATGCTGAATTAAAACAAATTTATAAATTAAAGAAATGAGCGAAAAAAACAAATTTGAGTGAACAGCTGTAATTTTTACTGATTAAAAAATGAAGATAGAGGGAAGCCTGAACGCAAGCCTTCTGTCCTCAGACAAAACGGCTGTTACAGCTATGCCAGAATGGAGTATGAAAACTCAAGCTTTTAGTGCGGCCAGTTGCTACCAAGATCGCAGTTTTCAACCCAAAGCACATTATTACGGGAATCGTTATTGATATAGACCTGATTCACCGCAGACTTCGGATAAATTAACCCATCTCCACAATCGGCACTTTGACCTGGCCCCACCACAATTTTACTACCCACTTTTAAGGTACAACTGCTCATTTGATTGAGTACACTCCAGCCAGGGCAAATGGCATTGGCTTCTCTGTAGTGGTCCGTTGGGCCTTGTGGCAAACTAAAAGACCACCAGCGGCCATATAAAGTATAGCTTTTAGTCTGATCCCAAACCCGATACACAGTGACAGGAGCTGTAGCTACAAACACCTGGCCCATACAAAGCTGACCTTTGTCTGGCTGACCTAAAGCGGATTGCAAGAGCTCCGGATCTGAGGTTGCCTCTAAGCCAATAGCAGGTGCCTGAATACTCCCTACACAGTCTGTTGTCTGATCCGTAGTAAGTGTGGTCACTGTTTGTGTCGGTTTTGACGGTGTGGAGGAAGGTAAAGTGCTGCAACCTGCCAGCAATGAGGCAGCCAGCAGTATCCATAACTGTGGTGAATAAAACTGCATGGGGCAAACTCCTTGTTTTCGTGAATTTTCAGTAGCACGCCTGAATGAGCGTACACCAATCAGGCACAAGGAGCTTAGCTTATAAAATACGATTATCACCAGAACTATCTTAGGGACAGGTAAATAATCTAAAAAATTTACAGCGTTTTTTCCATAAAAACACTCAAAGGATCCAGTTCATAGGAAGCAAAAGGCAGCCTGTACTGATAACCCAATTTTTCATACAAAGCTAAGGCTTCAGGCTGAGAAATACCGGTTTCGAGTCGTGCCAGCGGGACTTTTTGCTCTTTTAGGTGAGTTTCCAGCGCCAGCATGAGTTGCTTTGACAAGCCACGGCCTCTGAATGCTTCTAATACATAAACTCGCTTAACTTCGCCATAAAGACCATCGTCAGACATTATTTTAACAGCGCCACAGCCTGCTAATTCGCCATCCTGATAAGCACCTAAAAACAATACATTCGGCAAAGCCAGCGCATCCGGGCTTTCCATATGATTACTTTCAGCAGGGTATAAAGACGCCATATAAGCGTCAGATAAAGCCAATAAATGTGCAGCAGGGGCAGATAAGGGATCCAGAGGTTTAATGTGCATTATAGAATTCTGTTGAAATGATAAGAAAAGGGACCAGAGTCAAAACCTCTGGTCCCATCGCATTAACTTAATGCAGCCAAGGCACCGTCATACGAAGGTTCATCTGCAGTTTCAGCCACTTGCTCTGTGTACAATACTGTACCGTCAGTGCCAATGACAACCACAGCGCGAGACAGTAAACCGGTCAATGGACCGGTAGAAAATTCCACGCCGTAATCTTTGCCAAATGAACTGCGGAAACTTGAACCGTTTTTCACTTGCTCTAAACCTTCAGCACCACAAAAGCGTGCCTGTGCAAAAGGTAGATCAGCAGAAACACAAACAACTACAGTGTTGCTTAAACCAGATAAGGCTTGATTAAAAGTACGAACAGAGGTCGCACAAGTCGGGGTATCCACACTTGGGAAAATATTCAGTACCACACGCTGTCCAGCAAAATCTGCTAGTTTCAAATCAGCCAGACCTGCACCAGTTAAAGTGAACTCAGGGGCCTTGCTACCCACTGCCGGCAAATCGCCTATAGTCTGAATTGGATTACCTTTTAACGTTACTGTGGCCATAAATTGGCTCCTTTAGGTTAGAAAATCAGGGGGTGTAGGAGGCACCAAAACCTTTTTTAGGTTTCTTTGGTTTTTCCTGGGATGTAACAGCCAGCTGATAACTTATCACCTGACCAGCTTTAATCTGTACCTGCTGAGTCACCCAATCGGCATTTTGCCATGGATGCCAGAGTTTTAACTGATAATTACCATCTGGCACATCGGTAAAGATCGTCAATCCTTTGCTATCTGTTACCTGCAAAAACTGACTGTCGCCCACATAAATATAAGCCTGCATATAGTCATGAATATTACAGCCCAAAGCAATAATACCCGCCTGATCAAATACCACAGGGGCTTCTGGTTTGTTGGCGTAGAGTTTTAATTCAAACACCTTGGCTGGTGAAAACGAATACACATGATGGCGTGTTTTATCTAAATTAGGAAAATCGACAGAGGTGCCGGTCTGGTAAGCTGACACAAATGGAATAAAGGTCAGGTCTTGCTGCTTTACTTCAGCTTTTTTTTCCACAAACTTAAGGTTCGCCGGATCCAGAAGTTCTACAACGGCGTCTTCCAAAGGCTGGCCTTGCTGATCAGTGACTAAAACTTGAACTGCAGCAAAAACCCCAAGGCTTTGCAACAGCAGCAGAGTGACAAAAAAGAAACGAACTAAGGAAGCCATAGACTAGTTCTCCGTAAGCCTTTGCATAACAAACCCAGCTTAAATTAAAGGAGTTTACACCTCTTGTCATCATATGAAAGCTCAAGCCGCTATCACTTGAGTGCCTGAGCTGTTTTTAGCTACTATCAACTCAGACTATTAAGTATGGAACAGAGCATGCCCAAAGCCGAACTGCCCCTTATCTGTATCACTTTAACTATTGCACTGGCCTTTAGCAGCACAGTCGAGGCTGCCGAACAACTCAGCCTGCAAGGGCGTGGCGAATTTTACCTGAATAAACAAAATGATACAGCCTATTATCTAAAGCCTTGGTGGCAACAAGGCACAGGTCAGTTTGGCACTCACACCGAAGCAGGTGTTGGCCCTGCGTATCTGCTGGCCCAGCTAGAAACCGATTCCGACTTTTCAGCCACAGTGCATGCCCAGTGGCACAGAGCGCCCGAAGCAGGCTTTGGTGTCACCGAAGCCTGGATCAACTGGAATCCGTTACCTGTTTCCGGCTACAGAGTGCGCGGCAGAGCCGGGATTTTTTATCCGGCTCTGTCGCTGGAAAATACCGACTTAGCCTGGACTTCGCCTTATACAAATTCGTTTTCTGCCATTAACAGCTGGATAGCGGAAGAAATTAAAACCAGAGCTATTGAACTATCTGTTAACAGGCCAGGGCGTTTTTTTAAATCTGATCACAGTATTCAGTGGGTGGGCGCTTTATTTCAGGGCAACGATCCTGCGGGCTCTATTTTAACCTGGCGTGGTTTTGCCTTGCATAACCTGCAAACCAGCATTGGTGAGCGGGTGCACTTTGCCAATTACCCCAGCATAGCTGCGGGTGGAGAAATTGAACTGCAACCGGCCTGGGTTGAACCGAATCGAGAGCTGGATCATAAAACCGGCTACTACACAGGGCTGCATTGGCTGCATAAAGATCAGACCGAAATGCGGTTGTATTGGTATGACAACAGAGGTGAGCCTACAACCTTTAAACATGGGCAATATGCCTGGGATACCCGTTTCCTCAGTCTGGCTTTTCAACATCAACTGACAGAACAATGGCGCCTGTTGGCACAGGTTCTGAGTGGCGACACAAGCATGGGGATACAGGCAGTAGTCGCGGACTACCAAAGCAGTTACCTGATGCTGAATTATCAGCTGGACCGACACAGCATCAGCGCTCGCTACGATCATTTTGAAGTCACAGATAAAGATCTAACCCTTACCGATGACAATAACGGCAAAGGCCACAGCTGGACTTTTAACTGGACTTATCAGCTAACAGCACATTTAAATCTGGCACTGGAGCACAGCAGTTTACAAAGTTTTCAACCGAACAGAACCCAATGGGTGGGCTGGCAGGCACATGCAAAACAGCGCTCCAGCAGTCTGATTTTGGGCTATCGCTGGTAAGCACCGGCCTTAACCCAGCAGCATCCAAAGAGCAACACCAAACATTAAACTGGCTGCAATACGGTTAAGCCACTGCACTTTGTTTTGTTGCTGAAAAAATGCACCTAAGGCCTTGCCACCACTTGCGTACAGCAGCATAGACAGAAACTCCATTAAAATAATAAGAAAGACCAATACCAGCAACTGTGGCCAGAACGCCAATTGGCTATCGATAAAAGGCGGCAGCAAGGCCATATGAAAAGCCCAGCCTTTAGGGTTAGACACAGCGGTAACAAAACCCTGACTAAATAAAGTGCGTCGTGGTAATAATTCCCGACGAACACCAGATTGTGGAATAGCTAACTTGCCTTTGGCCCACCACATTTGCCCGCCGATATAAACCAAAAATATGGCACCAGCCATTTTAAACCACTGAAAAACCGCCGGAAACTGCAGCATCATAGCGGCAACGCCACAAACAGCTAAAATGGCAACTAAAGCCACACCTAACATTTCGCCCCACATCATCCATAAAGTGCGGCGCACGCCCTGCGTCATTCCAAGCGTCATAGCCAAAGTCATACACATACCAGGTGTGACAGAAACAAATAAAAAAGTCGGAATAAAAGCGCCCATCAAAGCCAGATTAACCATAACTACCTCATCAGCTGAAGATCGCTATTCTGGCGCTGAACACAGATCCCAGCAAGTAGCGCCGACTGGCTTTTTACTACTCTGGTCGCTCGCGCACAAAAACGGCAAAGCGAGGTATGCCTTTATGCGTCAAACCATGGTACTGAAAGGTCACCAGACGCCCTATTTGGGGCGGATTTTTTCGCTCTTCCACACTAAAACCTGAACCTAACTTAAAACGCCGTCCATCCGGTAATTCCACCAATAAAGCGCCCAGCATGCCACTGAACTGACCTTTGCCCGGCAAATGCGCTACCACTCTGGCTTCTGCATCTTCCGCCAGTTTTAATTTTTGCAAATGACTGACCCGCCCGCTTTGATAAAGCGCATGGGTGCGATGCAACATTAATCCTTCGCCGCCTGCAGCTACCACCTGTTGCAACCACTCATTCAGTTCAGCCTTAGTGTGCAATTGTTTCTGCTCCAACAACTGCACAAAAGCGCTGCTTGGCAGGTGCTGCCGTAAAAACTGCAAACGCTCTGTAAAAGTACCCAGCTGTGTTGGCGCATCAAATACCATCAGTCGGATGTTTTGCCAGTCTGTGTGATCAGCACCTTGCTGCAAGGCTTGCATCACCAGTTGAAACTTGCCCCTGCCCGCCCACAATTCCGCATCTAACGCAAAATCAGGCAATTGTTTCACTAATTGATCAGGTAGCTTTATCCACTGCCCACTGCGACTTCGTAGTTGTTTGCCGTCCCAAAAGGCTCTGACACCATCGAGTTTCTCGCTGATCCAAAAAGCAGAAACGGCTTCATACTGCTGATAAGACTGAGCCAGTTGTAACTGGGGTAAGCTGCTCAAAGTAAAAGCCGGTGCTGATGACAGCATGGCCGTACAACACAGCGATAAATACAAAGTTCGCATTTGTCTATCCTCTTTGTTGTATTCCTTTTTTAAGTGTAGCCTCGCTTCATTTGAAAATAAAATATTAATTAAAATGCACTTCTTTAGTGCCCTCTTGAGCAATAAGGGAACATCAAGCTATTGTTTTTTATAATAAACCTGAGCTAAAAATAATAAATTCAATAATAAAATCAACTAATTGACATCTGGCTGTCATGCATAGGTATAGATACTGCTTCAGTTCTGTGGCTTGTTTGGCTATTCGTTTTGGAGTCTGTTATGGTTCAGCTTTATTTACGTCAACACCCGCAACGCGATTTGCTGGAACAAGAATTACAGCAACGCTTTTTTCCGGCTCTGGACTCTCCCTGTCAGCTTTGTCAGTTTGTGCTGACGCTCTCGGGCACTTCACGCAGTGCCGAATATCAGGCCATGCAACAACTGGCTCAGCAACATGGTAAAGATCTGCAGCCTCATGAACAGGACTGCAACCTGCAACTTGGTAGCAGTTGGCTGCGTTGGGAGCGGCATAACGAATTTTCTACTTACACTTTTATCCGCTCTGGTGCTGCGTCCAGTCTGTTTTGTGATCCAGAGGATTTAGTACCGGATCCACACTGGTTTGCCAGCTTACCAGGCCAGTTATTCAGGGTGGTGCAGCTGAGCATAGTGCAGCCCTATCAACTGGTCGCAAAGGACCCGACAGAGCTTTTTGTCAGTGAACACCTGATCAGCAGCATGGTGTTTAATGGTAAAGCTCGGATCTGGACGGATTTTCGTAAACATAATGAGGGGGCTGGCCGCATGCTAGTGCTGGACCAAGGTTTAAGTCGCAGTGCTTTGGGAGCCCTGGTGCAACAGCTTTTTGATTTGGGTAACTATCGTAAACTGGCTCTGCTGGCCTGGCCGTATTGCAAACTTGCGTTACATCAGTTACCGCAACAAGAACAGCAATTGGCCGTGATCACTTCACGTATTGAACAAAAACAAGGCAATGACGAACAACTGCTGGATGAACTGATCCAGTTGGCTGCTCAGACTGAACATCAGATCTCCGAAAACAGCAGCAGATTGCAGGCTAGTCATGCTTACTATCAACTGACGTTGGACAGATTAAAAAGCCTGGAGGAAGAACCCATTGAAGGACTGATGTCATTGCAGCATTTTACCGAACGACGCTTAACCCCGGCGTGGCGAACTGCTCAGTCTGTGCTCAAGCGTCAGCAACAGCTAGCTGAGCGCTTAGGCAGGTCTACTGAACTGCTGCGAACTCAAATCAATTTAAAACTGGCATGGCAAAATCAGAGCTTGCTTTCTTCTATGGATAAAAGAGCTCATTTGCAACTGAAACTACAAAGCGCTGTCGAGCGATTATCTGTGGTAGCAATCAGTTACTATTCGCTCCAACTGTTAACCAAGGCACAGCAAGCTATAGTGCATTGGCTGCCGCAGTGGCCAGCCAAAACTATTGAATCCGTCAGTGTTCCGCTGGTGGTTGCTTGTGTACTTTGGTACTTCTGGCATTTAAGGAAAAAACTGGCTCATCATTAAAAGAAAAGTCGTTTTACCTGGAAATCTTCTATAGTGTGTATCAACTACAAGTAGGAGATTTCATGGTAAAAAAGCTTTTACAGCTCTGCCTCTTGACCAGTTTGGTCAACAACCCCTTGTTCGCTGCGGAGCAAGACTGGTTTCCAGTTCAAGTTCAGGCCGACGGCCAGACTTTAGCATACCAACCATTAGAAAAAATCAGTAAAACCTGGCGCCTCTGTGCTCTATTGCCCCATGGTAAAGACCATTATTGGTGGGGAGTATCTTGGGGACTGGCTGAAGAAGCTAAACGTCAGGGCGCGACTCTTGGTATTTATGAAGCCGGAGGCTATGAAAACCTGCCGCGCCAACGCCAACAAGTGCAGGACTGTGTAAAAAACAAAGCAGACGCTCTGATTATCGCAGCCATTTCAAGCGAAGGGCTAAACGATTTAGTTGTGCAGCTTAAAGACTCAGGTATTCCGGTGATCGATTTGATCAATGGTATCAATAGTGACGCAATTTCAGCTCGTTCTTCAGTCTCTTTTGCCAATATGGCGAGCAAAAGCATGCAGTATTTACTGCAACACAGCCAGGAACAGAGCATTAATCTAGCCTGGTTCCCTGGACCGGCTCAGGCTGCATGGGTGCAGGACGCAGAACGGGGTTTACAAAAACGACTGCAAAAGACAGGTATTGATTTAGTGCACGGCGGCTATGGTGCCACCGACAACTTTTCGCAAGCTACTTTAGTGAGACAATTATTTAACCATCACCAACCCGATTATGTGTTGGCAAATGCAGTTGCAGCCTCTGTTACACAAAGCTTTGTTGCAACCGAGCCACACAACACCACTCAGGTGATGGCCTATTATGCTAACCCAGAAGTTATAGCTCTGATCCAACAGGGCAAAATACTGGCCGCAGCCACAGATTCACCCGTGATCCAAGCCCGTATCAGTATTGATTTGGCTTTACGTGTTTTGGAAAAACAAAACTACGCCAGACAAGTCAGCCCGCAAATACGGATTTTGGATCAGCAAAGTATTGATCAGCTAACTTTGCAGCAGATCATAGCGCCAAAACAGCAGTGGATGATTCGTCAGCCATTAACGGCTATAGCACCTTGACTGGCACGCTCACAACTTAGGCCCGAAACATAAATCTCCAGCATCACCTAAACCCGGCACTATGTAAGCCTGTTCGTTCAGATGCTGATCCAGGGCGCCTACCCATAAATAGCTGTGTTCTGGTAAATGTTGCTGCAAAGCCTGAACCCCCTCTGGTGCTGCAATAGCAGCTGCGATGTGCACTGATCGGGGGCTGGCCTGGCTGGCTATCAGTTGCCAAACTTTGAGTAAAGAGCCGCCTGTGGCTAACATAGGATCGATCAAAATTAAATCGCGGTCTGTTAAATCAGGCAAGGCAGCATAATTCATCCTGATTTCAAGCTGCTCAGCGCATTCTCCCTCGACACGGTAAGCACCAATAAAACCGCTATCAGCCTGATCAAAGGCATTGGCAAAACCTTGGTAAAACGCCAAGCCTGCTCTTAACACTGTAATTAAAACCGGAGGTTGAACCGGCACTGCTATCTCGGTTTTTCCAAGTACTGTCTGCACCTCAATTTTTTGTACCGGCAGCGTTTTTGCCAACTCTGCTGCAAGTAAAAAACCCAGGCGTTCCAGATTAAATTTAAACCGCAGCCGATCTTTTTGGATCTGTGGGTCGCGCAGTTGCAATAAAATCGGGTGCACTAAACCCGGCAGTAAATTCAGCTGAAATAGGTTCATAAAAAAGCTCTGTCACTTAGCACTGTTCAAAGGGTATAGTTTTTATCCATTAAAACGCAACCTGTTCTGCTGGAGCATGACCTTGATTTTGCTCAGAGTGGCGCCATAACAGCACTACAGTGCTTTAACCGGAAGATTTATTGTGCCTATACTGCTGCTAACCTTTCTGACCCTGGTGGTGTTGGCCTCTGTGTTTTTACCTTCGGTCTGGCGGCAACACCGTCGAAACAGAATTCAGCAGCAGCCTTTTCCGGCGTCTTGGCGACAAATCCTGAAACGACGTATGCCTTATTTCAGGGCTTTGCCTGCAGATTTACAACTCCAGCTGAAAAAGCTGATCCAGGTATTTGTTGTCGAAAAACAATTTGTCGGTTGTGCAGGATTAGTGGTTACTGACGAGATGAAGGTCACCATAGCAGCTCAGGCTTGTTTGTTACTGCTCAACAAACCTCTGCATTATTATCCAAAACTGCAGCAGATCCTGATTTACCCTGGCGCCTTTGTCGTGCCAGCGAAACAGGCAGATGCTGCAGGCGTCGTCAGCGAAAGCACACAGGTCCATTTGGGACAATCCTGGCAAAGTGGTCAGATTGTCTTGTCATGGGTCGATACCCTCCAGTCGGCTGCTATTTGCAACGATGGGCATAATCTAGTGATCCATGAGTTTGCGCATCAGTTAGATCAACTCAAAGGCCTGGCCACAGGAGCGCCTTTGCTTTCCAATAAAGCCGCCTATCAAGAGTGGTCTCAGGTATTATCTTTTGAATTCGAGCAACTGCAGCGCCAATTAGCTTTGGGTGTACCTACCTTATTTGATGCCTATGCAGCCACCAACCCAGCTGAATTTTTTGCCGTTATTTCTGAAGTTTTTTTTGAACAAGCTGAGTTGTTTGCCACCCAGCATCCGGCTTTGTATCAGCAACTAAAGTCATTTTATGCGTTAGATCCTTTAAGTTGGCAGCATACTCATCCGGTTTTGTCATAATCTCTGTAGAAAAAAGTCGACCCTCTGAGGGCATTGCGTAATAATAGCTGCCATTTTTTTAGCAAGCAGCGGACAAACAGCACATGCAAATCAGCAAAGATACAGTAGTTCAGTTCCATTACACCTTAACAGACGATACTGGCGTGTTAGAAAACTCCAGAAGTCAGGATCCGGTTTTATACCTGCAGGGCCATGGCAATTTGATTGAAGGTTTAGAGAAAGCAATGGAAGGCCATCAGGCCGGTGATGCATTTAGTGTCACGTTAGCGCCGGCTGAAGCATACGGCGAGCGGAAAGAAGACGCTGTGCAAAGCGTTCAGGTGAAACATCTGGTAGGCGCAAAAAAATGGAAACCAGGCATGATCGCTGTAGTGAACACGGATCAGGGCCAACGCCAGGTCACTGTGGTCAAGGTCGGTATGTTTAAAGCTGAAGTAGATACCAATCATCCATTGGCTGGTAAAACCCTGAGCTTTGATATTGATGTAATTGACGTACGTGCCGCCTCAGCAGAAGAAATTGAGCATGGTCATGCGCATGGCGTAGGTGGTCACCACCACTAACAGTCAGGATTGCAAGTCAAATCAGGCTTTTAATCCAGCAGCCCTGTTGTCGCTGCTGGACTGAATTAAACCTTGTCCTTCGGCAGCGCTTTGGTTAAATTAATTAAATGTTAAGGAAAATCCGGAGTCGCTGGTCTGATGCCATATCTGTTAGCCCTGATGGTTTTGCTGCTTAGTCACCAGAGTCTGGCTGCCCCTTCAAAACTGCAGATAAATTGGGCCATTAATACTGCTCCGCCTTTTCATATCGTAGGAGGCCCATTCCATCAGCAAGGTCTATGCGACCAACTGATGCTCAGTATCCAAACTCATTTACCTACTATCGGTCATCAGAATTTACTGATGCCACAAACCCGTATTCATCAGGCACTGAATAACAAAGAAGCCTTGTGTTTCCCCTGCATGATCCACAGAGGTCAACCTACTAAAACTGCAGTGTTCAGCACACCCACTCATTGGTACAGACCTCAGGGAGTGATCACTCGTCAGGCGCTGGCCAATCACTTGACTGAACGCTTTGGTTCACCTCTGACGTTAACCCAGCTACTGGAAGCAAAAACTTATAAACTTGGGTTAGCGGCAGGACGCAGATATGGAGAAATTGAACCTTTACTTGAACCCTATCGCAAAAATGAGCTGATACGCTCAGGCGATGACGGGCCTGTTGCTCTGTTGAAAATGATCCAAAGTGGCAGAATTGATTTCACTCTGGACTACGACATTATTCTGACTTTCTTGAGGAAAACAGCTCCGGAACAAGCCAAAGGCTTGGTATACGTCCCTATAAAAGAGCTGCCAGCACCTATAGCCGGCGCTGTCGGCTGTAGTAATAGCGAGTGGGGCAAACAACAAATTGAACTCATTAACACTGTGATACCCAAAGTACAAACCGACCCAGCTTTCAGGCACAGCCTGAACTTATGGTTTGGTGGGCAGGTGTTAACGGCCCCTTCAGAGTTGAAAACCAAACCAAAGCAGTAAATGGAGACAAATCAGCATGTTTGATTGGAACACATCGCTAAAATTCAGCTGCAAATCCAACTTATACCAGTTAAAATCCACTGACATGGCAGATGCCTGAACTCATGGATAAGAACTTGTCATCCCCATCAGATTTAAATCAAATGCAGTTTGATAATTACCGTGATAAAAGCCCGTCAGAGCAAGGCATCCCAGCCATTCCACCAAGACAGCGCCGCAGCCTGGTCCCTTGGTTATTGATTTTACTATTGCTCTCTTGTGCTGCACTGGTCGCTTACGAGCTGCATACAGCCCATTACCAATCCACTAAAATTAGCGCTTATGCAAAAAAGCTGACTTATCAGCTGCAATCCGCCCCAACGGATCAGGTTTCCTATCCAATAGCAGGACCTTTTGACCAACGCTTGGGCTACTCCAAGCTCCCTACATTCATGTCGGCTTTAATCAAAAATAACTTTGTAGTAGAACAACAAGCGGCTTTTTCACCTGAATTACTGTTTTACACTCAATTAGGTTTTTTTCCGCCTTACCGTGAAAAAGCTCAAGGTGGATTATTAATTGGCGACTGCCGCAACGAAGAGTTGTTTTCTTTTGCTCATCCGCAAAGGGTGTACAGCCATCCGGCTGAAGTTCCCGCTGTAGTTCGCGACAGTCTGCTGTTTATCGAAAACCGTAAATTGTTAACCTCTCCTGCCCGCGCCAATCCAGCGGTAGACTGGCCCCGATTTATGATGGCCGCAGTGTCTCAGGTCACTAAAGTACTGAATTTAGAAGGTCAGTCCGCCGGAGGCAGCACACTGGCCACTCAAATTGAAAAATACCGCCATTCCCCTCAAGGCTTGACTCAAAATTTCACTGACAAATTTTTGCAGATGGTTTCAGGTTCAGTCCGAGCTTATCGTTATGGTGCTGATACGTCCCTAACACGACATGAGGTAGTACTTGATTATTTAAACTCAGTGCCGCTCTCTTCTGCTCCAGGTTTCGGCGAGGTACATGGGGTGGGTGATGCGCTGTGGGCTTGGTTTGGCACCGATTTTGCTCGGTTTAATCAAGTCCTTAATGCCGAACCTACAGAGCAAAACAGAAGTTTAAGAGGTTTGGCATTGCGCCAGGTTTTAGCTTTGATGATAGCCCAACGCCGTCCTTCTTATTATCTGTTGCAAGGTCATGCTGATTTAGAACAATTAACCAATAGCCATTTAAGGATACTGGCCAATGCAAGGATTATAGACAAAGAGTTGGCTGACGCTGCCATGTCACAACGTTTGCTGTTTAAGGGAGGTAAAGCACCACGCATTAAACAGGATGCTCAGACCCTCAAAGGTATTAACGTGGCGAGAGGTCGTTTAGGCTCTCTATTGAATCAGCAATTGTATGATCTGGATCGATTGGATCTGACAGCCAAAGTCTCTTTGCACCATGAACTTCAACAAAAAGTAAGTCAATACCTCAATAGTCTCGCTTCTCCGGTAGTGGCTGAGCAAGTAGGCTTGCTAGGCGAAAAGCTTTTAAGCGCAAGCAACACCGACAAAGTGACTTACAGTTTTACCTTGTTTGAAAAAACGCCTGGTGGAAACAGAGTGCGGGTTCAAACTGATAATACTGACCAACCTTTTGACTTAAACGAAGGCAGCAAACTTGAACTGGGTTCTACAGCTAAACTTCGTGTGCTTACGACTTATCTGGAAATAGTAGCTGAATTACATGACTCCTTTATAGATGAGCTGCCAGAAAACCTGCTGAATCTTGATATAGCACCTAACGATAACCTCACCCGATGGGCGGCGACCTATATGGCGCACACCGCAGACCGTGATCTATCAAAAATGCTCGATGCAGCCCTGCAACGAACTTATTCAGCCTCGCCATCTGAGCGCTTTTTTACCGGCGGCGGATTGCAGGTGTTTAATAACTTCCAGAAAAAAGAAGACAGTAGAGTGCCTACTGTGCTGGAATCGTTGAAAGAATCAATCAACCTGCCTTTTGTTCGTATTATGCGGGACATAGTCGCTTACAGTAGCAGCTACCAGACAGCAGGCAGCACCTCATTGCTACTGAAAAACGATAAAGACCCGCGCCGTGAAGAGTACTTACGTCGTTTTGCTGATAAAGAGGGCAGCTCTTTTTTACAAAGATTCTGGCGTAAATACCAGAAAAAAACCGAAGAAGACCGTTTAAATACCTTTTTTGAAGGCCTGAAACAAACCCCAGACCGTCTTGCTGCAGTGCATCGTTATTTGTTACCAGAGTCTGACTTTGCCAAATTCAGTGCTTTCTTGCAGCAACGTTTACCCGAAGAAAATCTGACGGTAAAAGATATTGATGAGCTGTACAACAAATACGGTCCAGGTAAATTCAGTCTGATGGATCAAGGCTATATAGCCAGGGTTCACCCGCTCGAATTGTGGCTGCTAAGTTTTATGCAACAAAATCCACAGGCAACCTTAAGCGAAGCGGTGAATGCATCTGCAGAGCAGCGCCAGCAGGTGTACCGCTGGTTGTTCAGAACCTCAAACCGCAGTGCCAGAGATACCCGTATTCGTATTATGCTGGAAGTGGAAGCCTTTTTGGATATCCACCAGCGTTGGAAACGGCTGGGTTATGCTTTTGACCATCTGGTTCCCTCACTGGGCACTGCTTTAGGTAGTTCAGGCGATAGGCCAGCCTCCTTGGCTGAACTTCTTGGTATTATTCAAAATGATGGCATGTTACTGCCGACAGTCAGAGTGGATCAGCTGCATTTCGCTGCCAATACCCCTTATGAAGTGAAGTTAAAGTATCAACCACAAGAGGCCCAGCGAGTGATGAAACCAGAGGTCGCCAGAGCCTTGCGTTTTGCCTTGTCGCAAGTAGCAGATGGCGGTACAGCACGTCGTTTACAAGGTTCATTTACAAAAGCCGATGGCACGCCACTGGTCATAGGTGGAAAAACCGGCACTGGAGACAATAAAATGGCCACTCAAGTGATCCGGGGCCGAACAGTACAGTCCACCACCATCAATCGTACCGCGACTTTTGTATTTTATCTTGGAGAGAATCACTTCGGTACTTTGACTGCTTTTGTACCTGGTAAAGCAGCAGAAGATTTTAGTTTCACTTCCGCCTTACCGCTGCAAGTGCTCAAAGGTATGGCTCCGCTGTTAAACCCTTATATCCAGCAAGGCCAGCTATGCCGTTAATCTGGCAGTGCTGAGGTAATCCGGCTATGGTCTCAAGTAGCATGCGTGCTGGAACTATTTAACCTGAACGCGGGATAAGCCGCGCCACTGAATAGGTATCTTTTTACGCCTCTCTGCGTTGCTCTGTCTAGCCATAGCTTGCTATGGCGTACGACAAAGCGCCTTGAGATCCATAAAAATCTGCGCATTCAGTCAGTAAAGAGTTTTTCTTTTTGAAAAGATACTTTTACTGCTCTGATTTAATTGATTAAATCAACAGAGGTCGACACTCGTTATCCCTAGTTCAGGTTATTTACTTGAGGCCGCGCCAGACCCCTTTGGGGAAATGTTCTTCTAAAAACCCTGCAAGTTCAGGTTGGGGTATTGGTCTGGCGATTAAGTAGCCCTGAGCGATATCACAACCTTGCTGGCGCAACAATTCCAATTGTTCACGTGTCTCCACCCCTTCGGCAACGACCTGAAGTTGTAGCTTTTGCACCATGGCAATAGTAGAGGCAATGATTTGAAAATCCGCAGCATTTTCCAGCATACCAGACAAAAAGCTCTTATCTATTTTGATGCAATCCATCGGCATCTTTTTCAGGTAGCTCAGAGAGGAATAGCCAGTACCGAAATCGTCAATCGCAAAGTGGATACCCATCTCTTTAATTTGCGACATGATAGTGAGCATGGTCTCAATACTCTGCACTAAAGTACGTTCAGTCAACTCGAGTTCAAAATAAGATCCCTGCAGCTCGTACTTATCCAGCAAGCTTTTAAGTGTAGGGATCAACTCTGGGTCCACAAACTGTTCTGCCGACAAATTAATGGCTATACGAAAATTATGCCAGCCACTATGTAACAAGCTCAGGCATTGTTGCATACAAGCTTCAATGATCCAGTAACCCAAAGGCACTATTTGCTTAGATTGCTCCAGCACTGGAATAAACTCATCGGGCGAAACCATACCCCGGACCGGATGATGCCAACGGATCAACGCCTCAAAACCAGATAAAGCTCCGGTTGCGATGGTCATCTGAGGCTGAAAACTAATACTGAACTGATTGAGCCGCAAGGCTTCTTTTAAATCCTGTTCCAACAATACGCGCTGTTGCACCCGCTGATACATATCGAGATTGTAGGCCTGAGCACCATTGCCTCCATTCATCTTTACTTCATGCATAGCCAAATCAGCCTGGCGTATTAAATCATCAGGTCCAATAGGTGTCCCCTGACTAATAGTCAAACCTATACTGACCGTCATTACAAAGTTTTGTTGGTCTATGGTTAGCGGCTGCTGAATACGCTGAAGTATCTGACTGGCTAAACGAAAAGGCGCATCTACATCAGTTAACTGCGGCAGCACAAAAACGAATTCGTCGCCACCAAAACGACACAGCAAATCATTGGTTCCACAACAATCTTTAAAACGCAGAGCTACCAGTTTCAGTAACTTGTCGCCTTGAGCATGGCCAAGGCTGTCATTAATTCGTTTGAAATCATCTAAATCAACAAAGAGCACTGCCAGAAATTTTTTATCCATGCTGTGGCTACTGAGCATTCTGTCTAGTTGATACTGCAACATATTCCGATTCGGTAAAGTAGTCAGTAAGTCGTACATCGCTACTTTTTCCAATTCGCTGGTGTGCAATTCAACTTTTTGGTTCAGTTGCTCTAGTTCAACACTCAACTCCTCAGCAGCCTGACGCAAAAAATCGACTTCATCAGGCCAGATACCAGCATCAAACTGGCTTTGCTGGCGAAAACCAGCGTATTTTTTTTGCGACAACAAAGGTAGCGCCTGACTGAGCTTTTTTAATCTCAGACTAATGCGGCGCATAATAAGATAAACCAGCAGTACCATCAGACTAAATAACAACACCGAGGTAATTAATAACTGACGGCGATACCCATTGTTGGTGGCCACAAAATCGCTGATATTGTCCACGACAACTAAATACACGCCTTTACTTTGCATTTCAAAAGCCGAGATCAGGTACTGCTGACCATTATAGTAAAGTTGAAGCCCAGAATTTAGAGCTAAATCAGCTTCAAGATCAGATACTTGCTGTAACAGCGCATTGACTAACAGGGGATTAGAACTGGAGATAAGCTCACGCTGAGCTTCTCCTTTTCCAGACAAACCTGCCCTGATCAGCGCCACATCAGAATTTAAGCTTTGATGCAAAGCCGATAAAATATCGACCAGCGTTGTCGTCACCGTCATTACAGCCACTTCACCTGAACTGTTCAGTACAGGCAAACTAAGTTGTTTGACGCAATAACGCACACACAAATTAGCAGAGAAAGGGCTTTGCTGTTTCAGTACCTGTCGCACTAAATCCGGCGAGAAATACAGCGTTTTTTGGCCGCTGCTAAACAACAGTTCCATCTCACTATTGTGCAACCAAATTTGCTCAATATTCAGATGCAGCTGCATATTGGCGCTTTGCTCAGCTAACCGATGGATAAAAGATGAAAAATCAGCTTGCTGACTTAATTGCACTAAATCAGAAAAGCTCTCCAACCACACCCTTAGCTGCTGTTCTATTATGGTATTTTGCTGTACGTACTGCTGTTGTGCTGACTCGCGTTTGACCTGCTGCTGCCGCTCAAACTCCTCAGTCATCCGCATCAAACCTAAGCTGGTTTGCAGCACCGTCATACAAAGCAAAGCACTTAAAGTCGCCAGCAGAATTTTCCAGGGTAAGCTAAATACAAAAGGCCGCATCGTTGTTAAAACCAATACATCAATTGCATCGCCCACATTTGCCAGTATTCAGACTTATTATTCTGTACATCAGGCAAGACAGGATAAGCTAATCTGGCTGTACCTTTCACCCAATGGTGCTCCATAGTCAAACGTAGATTGTCTCTAAAATCATAAGTTAAGCCGAAAGTTAGATCGTCCTGGTAGGCAAAGTAAGCAGGAACCATACCGCCAGTACTTTGTGAAAATTTAGTCCCATTTCGATCATCTTTATCCAAATCAAAAATATCCAGGCTTAACAAAGCCCAAGTACGAGGCATTAGGTTGTATCGTCCCTGAATATACCAGCCCTGGCTAAAACTGTTGCGTTTAAAACCGGGCGCATAAAAATCTTTAATGTCCAGTCTCTCCTGCACCCACTCACTACTCAGCTCCCAATATTCAGCAGCATAGCGAGCATTGAACATAACACGCTGTACTGTTATGCCACCATCGCTGTAGAAATCCAGCTCAGCTTTTTTGTAGCTAAAATCTGAATCCAGTAAAGAAAGTCCCAATTGCCAATCTAGCTGCCCAGGCCGCCAAAACAGACTGGCCTGATGCACGTAATCCTGCTCGGCATCGCCCTGAGGTAAGGTACTTAACAGGATCTGCTTTTGCTCTTTACTAAGGTTGGTAGAACCCCAACTCCAGTTCAATTCAATTTCACCAAACCTTGTATCGTGAGTGCTTTTTAATGCTAAACCATCACTGCCCACAGCTATATCGCGGAAGGAATCAAAATATACAGATTGTGGTAATACGATGGCATTGCGGGTAAAAGGCACATCCCGGGTTGCAGAGTAAAGCCAATGCTGGTTTTTAAAACGCCCGACAAACAGATTAAGCCGCCAATCAAAGTCACTGTATAAAGTCCAATCTATGAAAAAATAATCCAGCCTGGTCCCTTTGGTATAACGGCGGCCACCATCTAAATAGACTACCTGACTTGCCAGTCTAAGCTTATCCGACATCACCCAGGACATATTCACGCCTATGTCCGTTAACTCAGCTGAAATACTATCATCCAGGTTAACAAAATTAGTTTCGGGGGCCTGAATCAGTCCCTGCGAAATAAAACCATGCCATTGCAGTTCTTGAGCTGGCATTTGCAATGAACAGACCAGCAACAGTAAAACACTCAACTTACTGTGAAACTTCAATGACTTTGAGCTTGGATAGTTCATCTGAATTCTCAATATAACCAATAGCACCTTCGGTATTTGCTACCATTTCACGCATTTGTTGTTCAGACGTCAGCACTACAGGCGCTGAGCCTAAACCTGAATAAGTAATTTTTTGCCAGATCCTGTCCAGCTGATAAGGGAACATTTGTAATTTTTCTTTAGTAAAACGTTGATGCACCGGATTTTTCGCTGACAAAACGAAGACTCTGATCGCTTTGCCATCAGGCCAGTTTTGTTGCCGCATAGAATAAATGGCGCGCAGCTGAGTCACTGTCAACTGGTCCATAGATACGGCAGGGTGAGTTACGACTTCGGTTGCTGAGGCAGACCATAGCCACAGTACGAAGCCAGCAACAACGAACTTGATATTCACGTCTTTGTGGTTCCTCAGGGTGCAAAGGTATTAACTTTACCTTTGGGTACCCGCATTTAATGGCAGCATTGAAATTTGTGAAAGCACTGCCATGAAGCTGGATTCATCCGCGCTCAGTATAGTAGCAGTAGTTGAAATTGTATTGTCGTAAAGGAAAAAAAGTAGTGTTTTCAGTGGAGTGACTCAGAGCGCATGCCGAACACTTCAACAACTCAGCGACTTTACTCCTAATTCGTGATCTGAGCACGTCCATCCATCAACATCCTCGCAACAAGGTTCCAGACCCTGACAATTGGCGCAATAAAAAAGGGTTCTATCAGGACCCTGAAATCACCTGGAACAGTGATGCATGCAACAAGTTTAACCGTCTGTATTTTGCTTTTTTCGCTTTACAGCCAGATGACAGCCTAAGGAAGATTTAATGAAATCGAAGATAAATCAGCGCCTTACCAATGCATGCCGAATTTGATACATCATCTGAAACTCAGGATAAGTCGTGCTACTGAATAGAGCTGTTAAACTGAGCAGCAAAACACAATATCAATATCCGAAAATTCATCATTATCTCAAGCTTGCGCTTAGATAAGTTTTCAAGCCTCTGGCAGTCAAATAATGTGAAGCCACTGAATTTAACCATATTTATGTAAAAACCCAGATTTTCGCCTCGTTGCAGCATAAGTAGCCTGAACCCAGAAAAATAAGAATGATTCCATATGCAGAACACAATTGACAACCATTACCATTCATAGTCAAATTAGCGCCCACTGATGTAGCCCGCAAAGTGAACTGCACTGGACTGGTTAGAAACTCAGTTTATTACACACTTTTAAGGTTTAACCTATTACAAGGAACCAAAGATGTCTGCGATGTTTTTTACACCCAGCTTTCGCCCTTCCCGCTTAGCCCTGGCTGTTGCTGTAGCTGCTACAGGCTTTACCAGCATTACTGTTGCTGAAGAAGCAACCGAAAAAAAATCTGTGATGCCAACTATGGAAGTAGTGAAAGTAGTAGGTCAGAAACAAGACCATCGTTTTGAAGCAACAGGTTCAGTCAATCTGGTGGAACTGGAACAGATTCAGCGGGTTCAACCTTTGTCGACAGAAGACGTATTACGCCGTATCCCTGGTATTAACATCAAAAGTGAAGAAGAAACTTCAGTAGTTGCTAACTTTGGCATCCGTGGTTTATCCGCCGGTGAGTCTAAATCTTTATTACTCGAAGACGGTGTGCCAGTAGCGCCAGGGTTATTTATAGGTAACGAACGCTACTTTAACCCTCGTATCCAGCGAGTTGAGCGGGTTGAAGTACTAAAAGGTTCGTCATCATTACGTTATGGCCCTTCTACCATAGGCGGCGTAGTGAACTATCAAACCAAAACACCAGATGATGGCGTTGAGCTATCGGCTCGTGCCGGTTCTTTTAATATGCAAGAAGTAGGCATTGAAGCCGGTAATAAAAATGCTGCTGGCGACGCCTTTGCCGGTATTGTCGCAACCCATGCAACCAGCGATGGTTTTATGGATAAAGATTACAGCATGAATGATGTAATGGCTAAAGCCGGTGTTGAGTTTGCCAACAAGCAGAAATTAGGTGTCAAACTGTCTTGGTACGAAAATGACGTCAACATGTCATACCGTGGTTTATTGTTAAACGATTACAAAGCCGGCGCTGATTACAACCCTGCCCCGGACGACGATTTCCTGGCCGATCGCGTTGCCTTTGATGTCAACCACGAATGGCAACTCAATGATAGCGCCACTTTAAAAACACTAGTGTACTGGAGTGACGTCACTCGTGATTACTGGCGTTATGCTGTGGATAATAATGCATCTGTAGCTGCAGGACGCTGGGTATACACCGATGCGCTTACGGGCAATAACAGATCCTTTGAACGTGCTGGTGCTGAAAGCCGTTTAACGCTTGACCAACCTGTCTTTGGTCTCGAAGCCAGTACAGAATTTGGTTTACGCTTGATGCGTGAAAAATCAAATGACTTACGTATTACAACAACCCGCGCAGCGGATCGCACCGGTACTATAGCCGGCCACTTACAGGATAGTGCCGACAGCCTTGCTGGCTATGTACAAAGTCGTATTGTACTGAGTGACAAGTTAGCACTTACACCAGGCCTGCGTATTGAATCTTATGAGCAAGAACGCTTAAATCTGCGAAACAACGCCCTTACTGAAACCTCAAACACTGAATATTTACCAGGTGTTGGTTTAACTTATGAATTAACTGATGCTGCGCAACTTTATGCTGGCGTTTACCGTGCATTTTCGCCAGCATCTAATGCAGTCGCTTTAGATGGTCTGTCGGATCAGCCTTTAGATGGCGAACGCTCAGTGAATTATGAAGCGGGTATCCGTGGCGTTTCAGGCAATACCAGCTACGAAGTCGCTGCTTTTGTCATGGATTTTAGCAATCAGGTTGTCAGCGGTAACAGTAACGCGGGTCTGGCGACAGCAAATGCTGGCGAAACCAGCCATTATGGAATGGAGTTTAGTGTAAGACAGCCGCTAATGGCCGGTTTAAACCTAGACGCTAATGCCACCTGGATACCTGAATCCGAGTTTGAAACCGGTGAGTTTAAGGGTAATCGTATTCCTTATGCTGCAAAGATACTGGCTAACCTTGGTCTGAGCTATGAGCTGGAAAAGCTAAATCTGTCACTGAATCTGCATCACCGCGGCGAGCAATTTGGTAATGAAGCCAACACAGTGGATTTGCCAACAGGAGCACCTAACAGTATTTGGGGCGGGTTATTACCTTCTTATACAGTAGCTGATTTACTCGGTCAGTATCAGGTAAGTGATCACTTTAGTTTATCTGGTTCAGTGAAAAACCTGACTGATAAACGCTATATCAGCGGTCTTCGTCAGGGTATTTATGTTGGACCAGAGCGTTCTTTTGAAATTGGTGCCCGTTACCGTTTCTGATCACCTCACATCTGGCACTGAAAACGATGAGGCTGTAGCATGATGCTGCAGCCTTTTCTGTCTAAGGCGGCCTGAGTTCAGGTTATTTAGTTTAACCTTTTAGCGTAAGAAAAAGACCCGCCACAAAACTGATGGCGCCACCTATGTAAAACTGCATCACTTTGTCTGTTTCAGCGCCAGTCACTACTTCAGTCAGTTGTGACTGCACAGAGTCCGACAATTGAAAACCCCAGTAGACTAAGCCTGCACCCAGTACCAACAAAGCTAAACCAACCATTTTTAATAATGTATTTGTACCATTAGCCATACCTAGTCCCTCTGTATTTAATAACAATCAATGGGCTAGCTACTCTGTAGCAAAGCCCGGCATTACAACAGTATTAGCTGTGCCAGCCTGAACCTTACCTGAAGTCATTACAAGGAAAATAAAACAACGCTAGCGGATTTGCTTGATAAACAAGAGATGAGCCATGACTATCGCCTTTATCAGCCAACGGAATACACCAGACTTCCGATGGATAATCAATAAACGAGCAGCACAGATAAAAAATGCGGACATCAGAGTCCGCATTTTTAGTCGCTCACAAAGAGCTACAAGCCGCTCAGACCGCAGGTACAGTGCGCTTATTATGCGCCATGACCAGTCCGACCAAGCCTATCACTGCCACTACCACACCTATAGGTTTGCTGTAGTCCGCGGGTAAGTTCAAACCAATACCAGCTGTCGCTATATAAGCTACTGTCATGCTGGTACCGATAACTGCCGGAACACTGGCGATCCAATGAAAAGTCCCACGATCGAACAGATACTTGGTAGCCAGCCATAACACACTGGTCGATAACAGCATATTGGAGAAAGCAAAATAACGCCAAATCAGAGAAAAATCTAATAAAGTCATAAAGTAAGCTATGGTCAGAATAGGCACAGACAACAACAGTCTGTTACGTAAGCTTTGTGGAACATTAAAGGCATCCACTATGGTTAAACGTAATGAACGGAAAGCGGTATCGCCTGAGGTGATTGGAAATACAGCCACAGCCAGGATAGCCATCACACCACCAAAAACACCCAAATAGCCTGTGGCTATATGATTCACCACTAAGCCAGGTCCACCCTGAGCCAGCATAGCTTTTAGCTCGACATAGCCCCCAGGAAAGGCGGCAATACCAGCTAAAGCCCACACACAAGCCACTATACCTTCACACATCATAGCCCCATAGTACACAGGGCGAACATATTTCTCATTGGTTAAACAGCGGGCAATAATAGGAGCCTGAGTCGAGTGAAAACCACTGATAGCACCACAGGTGATAGTTAAAAACAGTAGAGGCCAGATCGGAGCGCCATCAGGGTTGGGTGTTAAAAAGTCATGTTCATGGTGGCCGTCAAAATAGGCAAAAATATCGGCAACCTGCGGTAAATGAGGTGCTTCCATCAGTAAAGCAACAGCGATCAGAGTCGTCATGACTATCATCAGCACACCAAAAGCCGGATAGAGTTTAGTAATAATTTTGTCGATGGGCAGCAAAGTCGCTAAAAAGTAATAAGCTAAAATCACCAGGACCCAAAAGGTATTGCCCGCCAGGAATGTGCCTTCAAAATACGACAAATTACTCAAAAGCCCGGCCGGGCTCATAATAAATACCACGCCAACAAAAAACAGCAGCATGGCGGTAAAAACCAACATCACGCCTTTGAAAACCACGTTGTAATAATGTCCGGCTATTTCAGGCAAGCTTTTGCCATCTTCTTTGATACTCATCACACCGGAAAAATAGTCGTGAACTGCACCACCAATAATATTACCAATCACAATCCAGACCAGAGCCACAGGACCATAAACAGCACCCAAGATAGGTCCAAAGATAGGTCCTACCCCAGCCACATTTAGAAACTGAATTAAAAAAGCTTTTACAGGGCTGATCGCAACATAATCTACCCCTTCGCTAAAACGCTCTTGTGGCGTAACAGCTGCGGTATCAATACCCGCCTGTTTTTCAACAAAAGGGCTATAAAATTTATAGCCCAGAATAAGTATGGCAATACTGACAAAAAAGATGAGCATGAGGGAAGTTCCTTTTAATCTTAGGGGCGAATTGGCAGCCGTCAGTGCGGCGCTCTTTTATGGACAATGCTTAGCCTAACATGAGCGCCCAGTATCTGACATTAGCCAATAGTCGAGAAAGTCACCTGACTAGCGCACCAGATGCCAACTAGTCTGACGCCCCGCCAGATAAAGCACCTTTTTGCCATCAAAGTATGCACTTTGCTCCAGTTTGATTTGCACATACTGCCCATTCCACTCAGGCACTTGCTGTTTGATATTCCCTTCAATGGCGTAAGCTGTATTAGCGTACAAAGGCCAGTCGCCATCGACCGGGTTAGGGCCTTGATTATCCCACATGCCAATAGTGGGACCAGGGGCGTGGCCAACAAATCCTAAAGGATGGGTATAAGTGCTACTGATGATGCCCTGCTTTTCACTCGCTTTGCGGGTAGCAGTCAGAATCTCATTGCCAGTGCGGCCCGTTTTAAACTGACGGGTTAAGTTATCCTGCCATTGATTGCCTGTTGCCAGCGCATTGATAAGACCTGCTGGCACTTCCTGCTCATCCGCTTTCAGTACATAAGCCATTTCTTGGGTATCAGTACAAAGTTTCAGGTAACAAATGCCGACATCAGTGTGCAGCACATCTCCTCTGTGGATCACTCTGCTTTTGCCACAAAACGGAGAGTCAGCTTTACAGTCATCTCCGGCACGCTGGTTGTTTACATCAGGCATAAACCAGATGGGTAAACCCAAAGTCTCAAAGCGCTGACGAATATACCAGGCCACATCTTCTGTGGTCGTAACACCGGGGGTGATCACTCTAGCACTGAAGGCTTCAGCTATAACAGCTCGAGCCAGACTGACAATATGAGGGTAAAGCTCTAATTCAGAGGCTGTGCGCTGCTCCATCCAGCGCACCACCAAGGACTCTGCACTGACTAAACGGCTGGCATAGTCCTTTGGTAAGGCATCGAGCAGCAACTGATGCATGGCCTTGGTTAAACCGTCAGCCACAGCCCAGTCTGTTGAAACATTAATGCCAATACGTTGTGGATTGCGTTGCTTAATCACATCTGCCAGCGCCTGCCACTGCTCTGTTAAGTCGCCACCAGACCAAGCCGACGTATAAGGCGCGCCGAAAGGATACCTGTTCACCGACAGGCGTTCAACAGAGCCATCTGCTTTACGATAAAACACCAGCATCGTAGTGCGGCGGGCGGCAAAAGTGGGCTGCGGCACTAAAGTAAAATACACAGGATCTTCGCTATACTCCCTGTTAATCACCAGCCACATATCCAGTTTAGTTTCCGCCATTAGTTGTGGCAGTAAAAGTTCCAAACGTTCGGTAAGGATGCGATTTTCAACGCCCACCCGCTCTCGTGATGGCAAAACGGAGAAGTCGTCTGCCGATTGCAACTGCCTGCCTTGACTAAATTCAGCCGCACCCGCGGCCTGAATACTCGCCAAAGTAGCGAACAGCAGAGCTGTAGCTGTGTTTTTCATGCTCAATACCTTGTGAAATAAAATCTTTAGATAAGAAGAATTTATAATGCATCGCTAAGCTAACAGGCAAAAAATGCAGTGGAACACAGCGATCATGAGACAAACCGCGATATTTAAAGAAACAAGCCATAGGCCTTACTGCAAAGTACCGCTGCGCTTTGATAACCAGCACCACAGGTACCACAATAAAGGCCGCAAGCTTTTATGCAATACAAACGACATGAGGACAATCAACAGACCAATAATAGTTGGTAAGACAGCGCCAAAGCAGTAGCTCATCGCCAAAACAAAACCTAAAAGATATTCAGCACGATACAAGGCAAAGAGCAATCCAAGCACAGGCAAACACATCATCATAGAGGATAGTAACTGATGCTGTTGCTGTTGAAACAAGATTGAAAGTACTATGCCAAACACCACTGAAGCACCAAATCCAGCCACTATACCTACAGGATAAAAACTGCCGACTCTTTTATAGATAAAACCGGTTAAAACCCAGCTCAGCAGCGGAACCAGCAGAGCTCCCCACCAGTTCGAGATTGCCGGCAAATCGCCGCGTTGCAGCAAGTGATGGCTAACAACGCCGCCATTGATATGTTCAAACATTAACAAAGCCCAAATATACAAACTGGCAACAGCGACCAGTAGCAAGCGATGACGTTTAAATGGTTGATCGTTCATCTTTATCCTCCAGAGTTTGAGCCTACAAAATTCAGTCTGACAGATTAAAAGATGACAAAGCATAACAAAGTGTAAGGAAACATTGTTAGCGCAGGCAGATGCTGAATCTATGTGGCGCACCAATACTTTGGCACCGACGATTCAACCTCATCTCAGCGCAGCTCAATGCTCGCCAGCAAAAACAAGCGTCAAAGCGGCTTGTGTTGAGTCCCCTCACCAGGAGTGATAAAGAGCAACTTGGTTTTAACCTTAGTTCTGGCGCAATGCCAGGTGTTACTGGGGATCACGACAAAATCCCCTGCTTCAGCTAATAGCAGCTCTTGTTCACCACTCGCTTGCTGCACAACTAAAGTCACCTGACCAGACAACAGAATTACTGTTTCGTCTCCCTGTGGGTGAATCTCCCATGACAACCAATCTTGCTCAAATTCAACACAGGAAATCAGTTCACAGCCCTGAAAACCTGCATAATTGGTATTCAGACGCTGATACAGTTCAGCATCCAGCTGTTCAATACTGGCTTGTTTCTGCTGGTTCAAAACAACAAAGGCCTCAGCAATATTCAGTGTTGTTCTGTTTGGCATTCCATCTCACCTTGATCATTTTAGTAGTGCGGCTGAACAGCCGTGAATGACTCAAAAATAATGTCTGGTCTATGCAACTTGAGGTTGCGCCGCGGCGATAAGGCTGTGAGCACAACAGCATAGTCACCCTGTCTGGCTAAGACGAGATGGTGCAGTCAACACAGCTCCAGCGTCCGATGCGACAGGGAGAAGACCAGTTGCTAAGGTCCAAGCCTACAACTGAAAATGACTTTCCCGCTTAGCCCTGATCAGGTTTTTCGCTGCTTATCAGGCTATTAATTTTAGCGTACTGCAGCAACATAATAGTTTTGCCATCTTTAATTTCACCAGTGCCAATCATCGAATAGGCCTGGGCGAAATCCAGTTCCAGCACTTCTATATTTTCTTGTTCATGCGCCAGGCCACCGCCTGCTGATACCTGCATATGCTCTGCGTATTCAGCGGCAAAAAAATGGATAATTTCAGTAACCGACCCTGGCGACATATAGGCCTCAAACAGCTTCTGCACTGTATCTACTTTGTAGCCAGTTTCTTCTTCGGCTTCGCGCCTGATGCAATCTTCCGGATTGTCCTGCTCCAATAATCCCGCACAGGTTTCAATCAGCAAGCCATCACTGTTGCCGTTGATATAAGTCGGTAAACGAAACTGCCGGGTCAGGATCACTGTGCCTTTGGCTTTGTTGTACAATAAAATAGTAGCGCCGTTTCCTCTGTCATAAGCTTCGCGGTGCTGCTGTTGCCATTCGCCGTTATGATTCTGATATTCAAAAGAAAACTTATTCAGAGTATACCAGTTGTCCGATAACAGAGTTTTCTGAAGATTTCTGATTTTATTACTCATTGAAAAATCCCGCTCCTTTGGGTTCGCCTGTCATATCCAGACATCGTTATCAGCTCTGAGCTCGCTGTCTGCATCGCCCGTATTGACCACACCTTTAGGTTCTACCAGCAGTAGTTTACACTCCTGGGCTGCCATAGGTTTATGCCTCACGCCTTTGGGCACCACATACATTTCACCAGCCTGCAACGTGACTTTGCCATCCTCAAACTCGATATCCAGCACGCCCTCCATCACGATAAACACTTCATCCGTATCCGGATGGTCATGCCAGACAAATTCACCCTGTACTTTGACTAATTTAAACTGGTAGTCATTCATTTGCGCAATAACCCGGGGCGACCAGTGATTATCGAACTTAGCAAATTTTTGTTTAAAATTAATGACTTGATACATCATTGCCCTCTCCTTCAGCCGTCTTCTTTGCCAAGGATAAATCTGCCAGCATGATCAGCACTTTTATGCCATAAGATCCAGTCTGCTGCAGAGCGGTAAAACCATACCTTAGGTATCTCGCCGTCGTCTTTAAAGCTGCAGCTTCAAGTACGACGGCTATATACTGCAGAATCTGCGCTGAATTGTCATGCATTGCAGTTAGTGCGTAGAAACAGCGGTAGCCAAAAGCCTACAGCTCAGAATAAAAACCGCCCTAAATCCACTCCAGACGTAAAAAAAAACAACGCCCAGCCTACAAATGTAAACAAAATTAAAATAGCACGTAAGTGAGTGCATTCGTATTCAGCCTCTGCTTAATTTTTAACCGTCTATCTTGTATCCACCGGTCAACAAGAACCGGAAACAACGACAACATCCAATAGACGAGGACAACATGAACTACACCGCACTTGCGGCCAGCCTACTGCTGACTGCCTGCCCGGCTTTGGCCGCGCAAAAAACTACTTTTGTCCATTTGTTCGAGTGGCGCTGGTCTGATATCGCTACCGAATGTGAAACTTTTTTAGGCCCGCAGGGCTTTGCTGCTATTCAGGTATCGCCGCCAACAGAGCATATTCAGGGCTCGGCCTGGTGGACCCGCTATCAACCTGTCAGCTATGTGGTGCAAAGCCGCAGTGGCAACAGAGCAGAGTTTATCTCCATGGTACAACGTTGTAAGGCGGCTGGCGTAGATATTTATGTCGACGCTGTGATCAACCATATGGCCAGCGGCAATGGCACAGGCGTCGCTGGCAGCAGTTATGGCAACAGACAGTTCCCCATCTACAGCAGCGCTGATTTTCACAACTCCTGCACCATTAACGGCAGTGACTATGGCACCGACCGCTGGCGGGTGCAAAACTGTGAACTGGTCGGCTTACCCGATTTAAATACCAGCGCCAGCTATGTGCAGAATACTCTGGCCTCTTACCTGAACGATATGCTGGCCATAGGGGTAACAGGCTTTCGTATTGACGCAGCTAAGCATATGACCAGCTCAGATATAGCAGCTATCAAAGCCAAACTCAGCAGCCCAGCTCTGATCTATCAGGAAGTGATCGATCAGGGCGGCGAGGTGATCACTGCAAGCGAGTATACAGGTAATGGCATGGTGACCGAATTTAAGTATTCGGTGCAGTTGGGAAACGTATTTAAAACAGGTCGGCTGGCCAGCTTGTCCAATTTTGGCGAAGCCTGGGGCTTTTTACCGAGCAATAAGGCGGTAGTTTTTGTCGATAACCACGACAATCAGCGCGGCCATGGCGGTGCAGGTAATGTCGTCACCTATAAAGATGGCACACTCTATGACTTGGCCAATGTGTTTATGCTGGCCTACCCCTACGGTTACACTCAGGTAATGTCCAGCTACGACTTCAATAATGGAGATGCTGGCCCGCCATCAGCGGCAGTGCATAATAATGGCAATCTGAACTGCTTTGGTAACCAGTGGAAGTGCGAACACCGTTGGAGCACTATAGCAGGCGCTGTGCAGTTCCGTAACAATACGGCCGGGGAATGGCGGGTGACTCACTGGTGGGATAATGGCAATAACCAGATCGCCTTTGGCCGGGCCGCTTTAGGTTTTGTCGCTATTAATAAAGAAAGTTACAACCTGACCACATCATTACAAACCGGTATGGCCGCAGGCAATTACTGTAATGTGCTCAAAGGCAGCATCAGCGCCGACAAAACCAGCTGTTCAGGTCAAGTGATTCAGGTTGGCAGCGATGGCCGTATTCAGGCGAATCTGGCGTCCTATGATGCTTTTGCCATTCATCATCAGGCGAAAATTGGCGGTACAGTGCAACCCCCTACAGGCAACTGGCAACGCACAGTGGTGTTTATTCAGGCCCAAACCCAAAGTGGCCAGGATATGTTTGTCCGTGGTGGTCTGGATCACGCTGTTGCGCAAACTCAGCTGGGCTTGAACTGCAGCAGTAGCAATTATTTATGCGCCATTCCAATACGGCATCGTAATCTGAACAACGCCACTACGGCACCATGGAAAGCCAATGACAGTCTGCTAGACTGGTATGGCCGCGAAGCCAGCCAAAGCAGCGCAGCTGAAGGCACAGCACTGGATTGGACCACCAACAGCTGGCCATCCGGCTGGGGTACTGTGCGTACTGTGGCCACTGATGGTTATGGCGTTGAAGTGCTGAACAGTTTTGGCCAACATTACTGGATGCTGGATGTCGATATGGATTGCAGCAAAACTATCAATGGCTGGTTTGAACTCAAAGCTTATGTCAAAAACGGACAGGGCTGGGAAGGCAATATCAGTCAGAGCGGCACGCCTTACGCCAGTCAGAACCATATGGCGCAATGCGGTCAGATGAATCTGTTTAGCTTCGGTCAAAACAGCGCGCAAATCAGTGCCTTGCCCTAAGTAAGATCATAGACAGCAACAAGGCGGCTGATGCCGCCTTGTTATTATCCTCACAGAATCAACTGCAGAATCCAGTTAGGGTGCAGTATTCTTATTAAGATGACGCAAACCAAAGTACCAGCTTTGTAATGCGACAGTGCCATGACTCTCATTTGGGAAAAATTGTTCTGCCACCTGCACTGTTGGGTGTGTTTTCAGGCGAGTCACCAGTTCCATCCCCCATTTGTAATTGGTCTCGCCTATATCACCGAAAGCTTCATTATTAGCAAAAGAGAACCACACATTCGCTTTAGCCCGACTTTTATCGTAGTCAAGCTCACTATACTTTCGATTCAGGTAATTGTTATCCCATAAAGATGTCGGATCGATAATTAGATAGTCCGTAAAAACATCTGGTTGAGTCAGCAATGTATGAGCTGCAAACAAACCGCCAAAAGACTCTCCAACCAGAATCCTTTTCTCAGACGTTTGATAGTTTGAGTTAATCTTTGGGATCAGCTCTTGCTGGAAGAACTCGATGAAACGGTCGGCTTGACCAATGTTATCAAACTCCTCAAGTAGTTTTCCTTTAAACATCCAGTCAACATTTGTTGGTGTCAGATCTCGCTCCCGAATAGCGAGCTCGCTGTTGGGTACAGCGACAATAATTGCTTCATTGACCTGCTGCTCCAGAATTTCTGTACTTAAAGCGTCCTGGATACCTGCCACTACATTCAGTCTGCGTTGATCACCATCCAACAAATAAATAACAGGATATTTTTTATTCGACTTACCATAAGAAGGTGGCAGGTGCACTGCAAAATCACGTTTTTCCTGCATCACTTTAGAGTCAAAACTCTGCCATTCTCCAAGCGAATCTGCAGCCTGGAGCACAGCTGGCGCACTGGCAAGCACGCAGACAAACACTAGTTTACAGAGGAGCTGACGCATAAAATTACTCCGTTCATATGAATGGTTTTAACTCAAATGTTGTTTAAAAAATGCCAGCGTGCGCTGCCAGGCCAGTTCTGCTGCGGCTTTATCGTAGCGTGGTGTGGTGTCGTTATGAAAACCGTGTTGAGTATCAGGGTAGACAAAACTCTGAGCGTCTTTTCCAGCAGCTTTCAGTGCCTCGTCGTAAGCCTGTGCGCCTGCATTTATCCGCTCATCGTCACTGGCATAATGAATCAGCAAAGGCGCCTTGATTGCTGCAACTTTGTCTAAATCTCCCTGACGGCCATAAAAAGGTACAGCAGCAGCTAAATCCGGTAACTCTGTTGCAAGGAAGTTAGACATGCCACCGCCATAACAAAAACCAACTACCCCTACTTTGCCATTGCCCTGAGGCAGCTTTTGTAAAATGCGTACACTTTCAATAAAGTCCTGCCGGGTTTTGTCCTGATCCAAAGTGGCAAACAATTCGCGGGCTTTGTCTTCATCTCCAGGATAGCCGCCAAGCGGAAACAAAGCATCTGGTGCAAAGGCGATAAAACCAGCCAACGCCAGACGGCGTGTGACATCTTCAATATGCGGGTTTAAGCCGCGGTTTTCGTGCACCACTAAGACCAGAGGTAGCTTGGTCCTGAGCTTATTCGGCTTTGCAAGGTAGCCCCGCAATTCACCGTAACCTTTTGGGCTCGGGTACTTGATATACTCAACCTCAAGTGCCGGATCATCAGCTTGAATTTGCTGGCCCATCGCATAATCAGGCGCTAAGGCCTGCAACAGAGTCAGAGCTGTCATACCGGCTACAGTAAACTTTGCCGCACCAGTTAAAAATTCTCGCCGGCTGATATCACCGTGAACATAACGGTCAAACAACCTCAAGGCTTCAGGATGAAAATCTTTTGCTGTTTTACGATCAGACATAAGTACTCCCGGTCATAACAATTTTGGCAAGGTGCTGTTAGCCAGCACCTTTTGTATAGGGTTTCATACTGCACCTGATAAAGCGCCAGATCCAATATTTAATTTTCTATCAAAGCTTATTTGACAAAAAATCAAGGTAAAGCCTTAAAGCTTAAACATTTATCGCAAAAAAATGGCGTTTTATCGCTATCTTTTTAACACAGTAGCCAGTAGCTAGTCTGAGTCGTACTTGCCACCTAGTGCACGTAAAGCAAGAATAAGGCTTAGCGGAAAAAATATAAAATAAAGACGCAAAACATTGATTTAAAACAACTTATTAAAAACAGAAACAAAGAACCAAATGAAATCGGTTACATCCCCTCTTCGACTATGTGGATAAGATATAACGCCTTTAGGTCAATTTATTTACAACTTTAGCCTTAGCTGTTTGATTTAACTGAAATAAAAACATCACAGTTGATCTGTAATCTCGCCCGGCGTTGAGCACCACAGCTGTAGTTCTTCAGATCCAGTGTGGTGTAGAAAAAACAAAAAACATCAGCTATGGATTTGGGAATGAAACATCAGAATCAATACCGTCATCAATTTATGTCAAAACGCACAGCCTTAAGTCTGGCTGTAGGTCAGTTACTACTGGGCTCTGCTATCAGCTTGCCAGTTTGTGCGCAAGACAAGCAGACAGAGCAGAAAGTTGAAGTTATCGCAGTCAAAGGCACTTACAGCAAAAGCTTGGAACAAGCTGTTGATATGAAAAAAGAGAATATTGGTTTCTCTGATTCCATGGTAGCAACAGATATTGCCGACTTCCCTGAGCAAAACCTTGCCGAAGCCCTGCAGCGTATGCCTGGTGTTACCATTGAACGCAACAAAGGCTTAGGTAGCAAAGTAAACGTACGTAGCCTGCCCTCAGAATTTACTCACGTGTCTATCAATAATCTGGCCACAGCCTCAGGCAGTGGTGGCCGAGATGTGGAATTTGATATTTTTGCCTCTGAAATCATCCAGAGCGTGACAGTACAAAAGTCACCGACCGCAGCAGATGAAGAAGGTGGGATCGCAGGTTCAGTACAAATTGGTACAGCAAAACCTTTTGATTACAGCAACGCCCAATTTGTGGTGTCCGCTGAAGGTGCTCATAATTCTATTTCAGAAAAAACTGATCCTAAGTTTTCTTTCCTTGCCAGCGATACCTGGGGTGACTGGGGCGCTTTAGTGTCTTTCTCAAAAGCTGAGCGCAGTAATAGAACAGATTCAAACTCTGGCATCAACTTCCGTCCTATGAGCCGCTTTCTCGAGGCTTCAGCGCCTCGTTCCACTCAGGCTGCCGCTGTATTGCAGCGGGACGCCGGTGTTGTAGTCAGTAATTTTAAAGACAAAAATGAAACCAGCCGGATCATTTTTCAGGATAAAGTGGGCGACCGTTTATTCCAAAGCGAACAGGACAAATGGGGCAGCACTGCCTCCATCCAGTACAAACCGAGCTCAAGCTTCAGCCTGGCTTTTGACGCCATGTTAGGGGGATTCGACAACACGGAAGATGAGTACGACGCAGCAGCTTATACCGCATCAAGTCGCAGTACTCTGGAAACTATTCATGAGTATGATGACAGCACTTTAGCTGAATACAACATGGTCGTGCTAACCGACGTATCTTACACCGCCACTCAGCACGAATTCCTCAGCAAAGAAAGGGTCAACGAAACCGACTTCACCCAGTACAGTGCCACTCTGGATTGGTTAGTCAATGGTTGGGATATCAATGCTTTAGTAGGCTACTCAGGTGCAGAAAAAACCGCCGACTACGCCAACCTGAAACATGTGGCTTATGCACCATCACGCAGTCGCTGGACAGCCAAAGGTGGTGAAACCCTGAAGAGCGACAATCCGGCCAGCATAGATATGTACAATGCAGCCGACAAATACTTGTTTGAAGCCTATGAAACTCAACTGGAAGCTGTGCAGGATGACAAATATGCCGCTCAGCTAGACTTCAAAAAAGAGCTGGAATTGTCCGTGTTGCCAGCACTGAGCAGCGTCCAGTTTGGCGTTCGTTATACAGACAAATCAAAAGAACGTAACTTTGGCGAGATAAAAATTCAGGGGCCAAAAGCTGGCGACAGCTCTTACGTAAATAAACGTACACTGAAAGACAGTGAATTGGGCTATGTCACCGATATCGCCTCTGGTGGAGCTTATAAGGCAAAAGACCTGAACTGGATGCAAGTATCAAATGACTATGCCCGCAGCACCTTCAGATACGAAGGTTTCTTTACGCCATTCCAGGTTAACCAGTACTACCGTGTTGACGAAGAAGTAACAGCTTTGTACGCCATGAGCAATTTCGATTTTGAAATTGCTGGTCTGGCAAGCAAGTTGAACGCTGGTGCACGAGCTGTGGATACTAAAGTGACATCTTTTGGTTACCACCCGATTCAAAACGCAGATGGCACTACAGGTTACACTGAAGATCCAGTGTCTGCAGACGGCAGCTACAACGACTTGTTACCTAGTTTTAACCTGACAGTGGAAGTGGCAGAAGATGTGATTTGGCGCACAGCGGCGTCCGAAACCTTGATGCGTCCTGCGCTGGGCGATATTGCTTACAAACGTACCGTCAGTTGGAACCAATTCCGCTTTAAAGACGGCAACCCGGGCCTGAAGCCAACCAAAGCAAAACAGTGGGAAACCGGTGTTGAATGGTACATGGAAAACGGCGGTATTTTAGCAGCGTCATACTTCTGGAAAGATATTGAAGGTGTAGTTCGGGAAGCGCTGACCGGAGTAGTGGCAGATGTAGAAAAACGTAATGCCGACGGCTCACTGGATGGCTATTACGATTTTGAAGTCTACCAGCCGGTCAATGCAGAAGGTTCTTACAAAGTGACAGGCCTGGAACTGATAGCCCAGTTGCCTCTGACTATGCTGAGTGAATCGCTGGAAGGTTTTGGCATCAATGCCAACTACACTATGCTGGATAACAGCTTAACCGGAGCTTCTGACTTAGATATACCGACACCGCCAGAAGGTTTGGCAGACTCAACTTACAACTTTACCTTGTACTATGAAAACGATACTTTTGATGCCCGCCTGTCTTACAACTACAAAGACAAGTACGTAGAGTACATTCACCTGAATATGTACCCTGTGTACCGCGACGCTTATGGTCAGACGGATATAGCTTTAGGTTACCAACTGACCGATAACGTGAAAATGAGCTTGAAAGGCATCAATATCACAGACGAAGAAACCAGCGGTTACACCATGAACCCTGCTTTCCCTGTCATGAGTGAATTTTCGGGCCGACGTGTCAGCTTAGGGATCCGCGCTGATTTCTAACACAGCTCTAAAGCGTATTTAGCTGATAAGATCCATCAAGGCCACAGCACTCTCTGTGGCCTTTTCTATTCCATTGATAAGGAAAAGCTGATGAAAACAGTGTTTTTTTGCTCTGTATTGGCTCTGCTTGCTTTACCGGCACAAGCTATGCAAAAAGCGCAAACAGAGGCTCAGGTACAAATTGCCTTCTTACCAGATGTGCATTTTCATGATGTCTATGCAGAATTTAACGATGGCAGCTATAAAGGTTTAACGGATAACAACTATCATCCAGGCAAAGCAGCTACCATCCGCACTATGGGTGCTCAACTGCAATCCACCCGCCTTTTTAATGAGAACTACTTTGCACTGCATGCTGCTTTGGATGATCTGGTGCGTCGTAACGTGAAATTAGTGGTATTACCTGGTGATTTCAGCGACGACGGTCAGAGCGTACATACACGTGGATTAAAGCGTATATTGCAGCATTATAGCCAGCACTATGGCCTGCGTTTTTTACTGACCTTGGGCAATCATGACCCTGTGAAACCCTATGCCCAACCTGCTGGTAAAGCCGACTTTTTGGGGGCGGATGCAAGACCTCTGGCGATTTTCAGCCCAGGTTCTGAGCCCTGCGAAAATAAAGATAAAACTGTCATTTGCACTGAAGAAGTGAAAGAGCTGGGTTACTCTGAATTAATGACAGAGCTGGCCGATTTTGGTTTTTTCCCTCAACCCCACTATCTGTACTGGGAGACGCCTTACAGCGACTACTCCACTAACAATTACAGTTATCACCAGGCTATGGCACAGGCCGATTTAAGCAGGCGCCAGTTTGAGATCTGCCAGCAAGGTGCCGGCGGTGCTTATAAAAAACCAGGGGATAGCCATTGCTATCCTATTCCGGACGCCAGCTATCTGGTGGAACCCGTCAAGGATCTGTGGTTGTTAGCCATAGATGCCAATGTTTACAAACCTAAAGCTGGTTCGAAAGGCCCTGCGACAGCTGCAACTTTTGAAGCGAGTGGCAATGCTGGCTACAACGCTATGTTTGACTATAAACCTGCGGTGTTAGCCTGGGCAAAACAAGTGGCGGCACGCGCTAAAGCTCAGGGTAAAACCCTGATTAGCTTTAGTCATTACCCAATGATTGAGTTTTATCAGGGCCAAGCTCAGCCTATTGCCTCTTTATTGGGAGAGAAACACGGCCAACTCTCGCGTAGCCCCCGGCAGCAGATCAGTCATCAATTAGCAGACCTTGGCATACAGTTGCATATAGGCGGCCATATGCATTTAAATAACACAGCTGTAGTGAGGTCTGATTCAGGCAATAGTCTGGTAAATATTCAGGCCCCTTCTTTGGCCGCTTATGTACCCGCCTATAAACTGCTGACACTGACAAGCCCGACACAAGTCAAGGTTCAAACTATAGTGCTGGATGATGTGCCAGGCTTTCAGCAATTATTTGGCCATTACAAAAAAGAATGGCAGCAGCTAAAGCAAGATAACAAAGCGTTGTGGGATCTGAATATTTTGCAAGCGAAAACATACCGCGAATATGCTAACGGTCATTTACGTGAACTGACCAGGCTACGCTTTTTACCCAAAGACTGGCCTGACGAACTGCGCGAAATGCTGTTGGCGTTAAATGCTGAACAAATGCTGATCTTGTCTCTGCTCGATAGCACAGCTACCCTGAGTCAGTTTTCGCCTGCTCTGTTGCAACAACTAAGTCAAAGTGCTGAATGGCAACTGGCCAGACAAAAAGCACAGAATCTGGCGCTGGCAGCAGGACTAAAGCTCGAAAACTTAGCCCAATGGACGGGCTTTGATTTAGTGCTGGATTTCTACAGGTTACAAAATGCGGGCCAGTTGGCTTTGCCTGATATACCGGCACAGCGACTAAAGGAGTACAGCTTTTTTACCGCGACGCTGCAGCCAGTTGAAAAACCTGCTCAAAAAAGTCTTCCATGGACACAATGGACTTTGCCTTATTATTGCCAGCACCAATTCGGTGCTTTATTTCAGATCATAAATGGCTTTTTAACAGGCCAGCCAAATGCTGATTTTATCTTGAATATGCAAACAGGCGACATCACTGCTTTCAACGAGAGTCAGGCGCATTAGCGCCTGACTCTAAGTAGAGAGCTAACTCAGAGCTATAGCCTGAGGTTCGGGAAATAACAACTTTGAGTCCTTCTTAACAATTTAAAAACAGGCCACCGAATCAGGCTCTCGCAATCAAAAATAAGTTGCACCAGTGTTATCTGAGCAACTTTCTAATGTAAGCTCCGACAAAAGTTGTGATAAAAAACACGCCGACATAACTTTGCAATGCCACCAGAAAAAGAAGGTCATTTTTTGAATCCAGGGTAGTAGCCCAGGAGCCGAAAAAGGCACCGCTAAAACTCTGAATACTCAACAGACAGCTTTCTTTCACTGAAAGTGCGTTCGGACTTAAAAAGTACAACGCAGCGAAAAGAAGAATCACCATAACAGATGATAAAGCTATGTTAGAGATGCGTACCCCCCAACCAAACACTCGCCCTAGCACAAACTTTGTCAGTATTCCGGCAGCAGACATATCACGCATGTGAAAAAAAGCCATATCCTCATAGGCCAACTTGCCTGTATCGTGAAACCAGTGCTTTAAGTTTGAATACTGTTCCTCCATACTTTTGTTCGAACTGCATTGGACTAATCCAGCGAATTTACGGGGAGAAAAAAGGTTGAATTTAGCTTTACCAACAAAAATATCAGGCACGTTGGTGTAAAATCGAGTTGATATAAATCTGTAGAGATCAACAGCCTCAGCCTTGGCTGTTTGAACGTCTTCCAGGTAAGTACATTGAGACACTGAACTGTTCGCTAACGAAATCCTACTCTGGATATCGCAGTTTTCTAACTTTAGGTTTCTGCCGACCATCACCTCAGACAAGCTGACACTCTGCATCACCTTCAGATTCTTCAGTTCAATATCTTTTTGCACATGGCTCGAGAACACAGTCACATTTTTTGCGATTAATTCAGATAAATACAAAGAATTCATTTCGACATTTCGTAAAGTGACTGTATCAAATTCATAGCCAAAAACTCTTATATCTGCAGAACTTCTGGTCAAATTCGCCTTTTCATTTTGATAACATTCTGAACCAATACAAAGATGGCCTATTGGCATTTTTATGCCGGACACCTCATCCTGACGATTAAATATTTGGATCTCCGAACGAAAATCTCCACCTATGCTAAGCACACCGGCAACAGAGACCTCATTTAGCCAAATCATATCTGCAGGGCCTTTGACTCCTAAGTCAAGATAGATGTTTTGGCAACTGACTCCGCGTAGGGACAAACCACCTTCACCATAAAAACTAACAGATTCAAGGTGCACTGAACCAGTGAACTGACTGGCCTTCAGGCTAAAATGTTTATAAAAGGTGCAATGAGGAAACCAAATCGATTTACTGAAAACTGAGCTCATCAATCTGAAATTATCCAGAAAAGTGCATTGACAAAACAGCAGGTCCTGTTCAAATTTTAAATCGGTTAAATAAATTTCCTCAAATTCACACTGGTAAAAAATCAAGGTTTTATTAGCTGAGCTGGCAAACGCAGCAGCCAGAGTTTGTGATGTGAATGTTATGCCGGTAAATTCAACAGTATCAGCAGTCACTTCGGCCCCATCAAACTGTAGAGCGGACAATAGGATCCCGCGAAAACAATGCTCAGGATTTATGATGTCCTGATACTGCATCAGATAGCTCTGGTTTTGTACCAACTGGGTAACACTGAATTTTTTTAATTCAGTCCAGTAACAAAAACGTATATCACCGGCAGAGTCCATCAATAAAGAAAAACGGTGGTTGACTTTATCTTGATATATACACTTCAATGCGTCCAATGCTTAAAACTCCACACTCATGCCTTGTTTGGCAAAACCTGAAAAATATGCGTTCACTTGCTGTTCAAACATCGGCCAACTGTCTTCATAACTCATCAGATACAGTTTCTTTCTTATCGCTTCGGGGTAATCGATCAGACTGGCTAAAGTAGCATGCACAGGATTCCAGTCTGAGAGCGTCACATCATGAAATCCAACTTCAAAACTAAGTTCTGACAGGATCTCTGGTATTGCAATAGTGTCAGACGAGTAAAATATCTTGTCATTAACGCACAAACCCAGCGTCTTTTTGCCCGGCGTATGAGCGACCTCAAACACATCATAGTGATTGCCGCAACTCACGAAGCTTGGACCTGTAAGTGGGCATAATTCAAAATAATCATCAAAAGCTAAACTGCCCTCTCCAATTTTGGACAAAGAGCCTTTTAGAGTTTGCTCCCACAACTCATGATAAATGTCGGGGTGATAATGCAGTTTAATTCTTTTTTGATATTTAAAACGAGTTTCATAAGCGAAACGCTCAAGTCCGAAGACATGATCACCATGGACATGAGTGATAAAAATTTCGTCGATATCACCTATAGTCAAAGCCAGATCATGCAATGCATGTTTTGCAGTGTGTCCACAATCAATCAGCAAAGTGCCATCTGAATTAGACACCAACGCATTGTTGTTATAATGCAACAAGGACTCTGAATGACCGCAACCTAATATAGTGAATCTGTTGTTTTTATCCATGATGCCGCTCTCCGAAAGGCTCAGGTTTAAGAGATCGGCAATGATGCAGTGCTAGCCCATACCAATCGCTGAGCTCAGGTTAAACTTGAGCTCAGTTGTTCATTCACTCAACCAAAAATCTGATATGGCCTCAGAAACTAACACCGTAGTTCGCGTCTACTAACTCACTAACCTGCAATTGAGCCACCGAAGGCAAGACTTTAAACCACTCAGAGATCACCTGGATGTCCTCTGCTGTTGCAGAGCCATAGCGGTGTGCAGACCAGATAAAAGCCTCAAATTGAGTTTTGTCGCCACCACCGGCCATGACCAGATCACGACTTTCAATCAGAGCAATAAATTGGTCCAGCAGTTTGCTGAAATCCTGGTCAGATTCCAGGCCTAATTCGCAGGACAACATAAAACCGTATTCGGTAAATTCACCCAGATAAAGCTTTTTCTGCAAACGACGGCTTTTAGGTTTAGACATGAGATCTCCTTGGCGCATCTGCCACAAAATAGGCCCGATGCAGTTGTTAATACAGAACTGTATAGCTATAGGATCTCGTTATCCGGCCCTGTTAAGCAAGCTTTTTTTAGCAAAGTAGTTAATTAGACTGCGGAATTCTGGCTTTTCCTTAGTTGCCAAGCTTCGCAAAGGCATTGAACTGATATATGATGCGCGGCCGAAAAATCGACCAAAAAAGCTCACTTTCCAGCCAAATGAATTGGAGTCGCTGCAAAGCGACCAAAGAGCGAGTAGCCATAAACAGAGTTGTCCTATGTGATTGGGTTGAGGCTCTTTTCGACGAAATCAGATAATCAACACAGCTTCAGGTTCAACTAAGAAAAATATATGCACTCATCCAACGCACTTTACACCGACCTGTCAGGTTATTATGACCTGATGTGTGCTGATATCGACTACCAAACGCAAAGTCAAAGCGCAGGTCGGTTACATCAGTTTTTTGGCGGGGATGGCCGAACTCATCTGGATTTAGCCTGTGGCACAGGCCCCCACATCCGACATTTTCTGGACGCAGGCTATCAAAGCTCCGGCCTGGATCTTAACCAGCCAATGTTAGATAAAGCTCAGTTACGTTGCCCTGAAGTCAGCTTTATGCAACAAAATATGTGTGATTTTGAGCTGGCCGAGCCAGTCGATTTAATCACCTGCTTTTTATACTCCATTCACTACAGCGCCAGTATTGATAACCTCAAAGCTTGTATTAACAGCGTAGTTAAAGCGCTAAAGCCAGGCGGCGTTTTTTGTTTTAATGCAGTGGATAAAGATAAAATCGACAATAACTCTTATGTCCGGCATAAAGCTGTTTTTGATCAAAGTCATTTTGTATTCGAATCGGGCTGGAACTATAGCGGTCAGGGTGAGAAACAAACGCTGAATCTAAGCATAGAAAAAACCACAGCAGGTCAAACACAGGTCTGGCAAGATCAACACCCTATGGTTGCCGTCAGCTTTCCACAACTGGAGCTCTTGTTAAGTCCAAACTTTGAAGTACATATTCTTGAACATAACTACGAGAAGATAGCCAGCTGGGATAAAGAAGCAGGCAATGCACTTTTTTTGTGTGTAAAACGGCCCGTTTAGCCCATCGTAAAATTGTCCTGCAAAAGTGGAATAGTTTTTATCCTAACTCAACGTAAACTGATATGAAAACCCATCTGGATTTAGTCCAATCGGTATTAGGTTTACCAGCTACAAAAAATGACTGGAACTGCAAATAAGGCGGCGCTGCGTGAATTGAAGCATTGAAAGTATGGGCCGGGCATCACTGGTTACAGGAACCCAGATGGAACAACAGTGTGCGCAAGGATTGTTTCAGACTCCTCATCGGCTTTTTCACTCTCTTTTTGCGCCAGTGACAGGAGAGCTAAAGCATCTTCAATATTCAGCGGTTTACCAAAGAAGTAGCCTTGAAATTCATGACAGCCGGCCAGCCTGGCTGCCTCTGCTTGTTGCAATGTTTCCAGCCCTTCAGCAACAACTCGTAACCCTAAAGCAGCCGCAAGTTGACAAATAGCATGCACTACAGCTGTGCTTTCCTGCTCTGGTAGCGGATCAATCAGCGCTTTATCAATTTTTAATGAGCTAAGTGGTAATGTCCTTAACATACTCAGTGAAGAGAAACCTGTACCAAAATCATCCATAGCAATAGAGATACCAAGTTCCCTCAGTTTTTTTAACTGATTTTGTGTTTGTTCAAGATTTTCTATTGCCGCACTTTCGGTAATTTCTAACGTCAGCAAATGAACAGGGACCTTAAACTCGGTCAGTATATCCATCACAATGTCGGGAAACTGAGAATTTAGCAATTGTAAAGCAGATACGTTGACCGCAACAGGAAGACAATCAATGGCCGCAGCGCGCCATTGTGCTAATTGTCGGCAAACAATTCTGATAATCAAAGTACCAAGTTCAACGATCAACCCAGTGTTTTCTGCGGCCTGAATAAACTTTTGCGGGCTAACCAAGCCATAGCCTTTGCGATTCCATCGAGCCAGAGCTTCAAAACCTAAAAGTCGATGCGTGACAGCATCAACTTTAGGTTGATAACACAAAAAAATTTCTTGCTGCTTTATCCCAATTCTCAAAGCCTGTTCTAATGCAAGTAAATCGCAGGCAACATCTGCATCGTCTGAATCAGCATAGACTAATTGAGTGCCAGGCTTGGTTTTAGCCAAATGCATTGCTGAATTCGAGGCTCTAATCAATTGTTCGACATGGCTCCCATGTTCAGGATACAAGGCACAACCAATTGACACATCGATGTAAAACTCACCAATAGAAACTTTCAAAGGTTTAGAAATAGCAGCAATAATCAAGTCTTCTACATCTCTGTTATTCTGGTTAACCTGAGAGTGAATCAACACTGCAAACTCATCAATGCCAATGTGAAATATCGTACCTCTGCTTGCCAGAGCCGCTTGCAAAACTGCTGCTAAAGATTGAAGAATTTCGTCCCCCAAACCAAAGCCATGAGCAGAGTTAAATAATCTAAAACGATCAATATTCAATATAAAAATACCGACACGGCTTTGCTGATCTGACTCTGTAATCAATCTCCCAAACTGCTCTAGTAACAAGTTACGATTCGGTAAGCCTGTTAAATTATCATGAGTCGCCCGATACAATATTTGTCGCGTTGTTTCCATACGCTCTGTTTCATCAGAAATTAACACGCAGATCGCATACTTATGGTCCCATCTAACCTTGTATGCAAAAAATAGCAGATCTCGTACTAGTCCATCCACACGTACCCGAGGACCTTGCCAGCTAAGGCTCTCAACTTGCTCTGACATCAGCTTGTTGTAGTTTTCCCAAAAAATCTGATTTTGATTGTTCGGTTCGATAGATAGTAAAAAATGCTGCGTTAACTCTTGCTGATTTTGAGCGCCATAAATTCTTAGTATTGCACTGTTGCTGTAAATCAATTCTCGCTCGCTAACCACAGCCACACCTTGCACTGAATAGTCAGTTAAGCGTGTAAAGCGTTCATTTAAAGCGCGGGTCTCTTTAGCAGCTAAATCAACCGAGACATACAAGGCTGCAAAACCTATCGCAGTCCGAATAACAGTGCCTGCGGCAAATTGCAGTTCAATAGAGGCCGGTGAACCGCTGATTGAAATCAAAGGATGTAAGGCTAAAAGTATAAGTAAAGGGCCTATCAGTTGATGTGATCTGGAGCTGTGCTTCAACGAATTAAACGCCAGTACACCTACATAAAAATAAATAAGAGAAACAATAACTTGAGAACTTATTGATTCGGTTCTAGCAGAAACCGTCACCATGATTAGTAACAAAATGGCAAAAAACAGTAGAGCCCTAACCTTGCTCATTCTGTACCCACTCAATTCAGTCACGCCTGCAACAAGCAAATAAATACTGATGCAAGCGACGAACGGAATAAAGTACAGATTAACAGGGCTAGTGGCGGGTACATCAGAAAAAAGCGTGTAAATGAACACTAAGGCCGCAACACAAATAAAAGACAAACCTAACTTGATAACAAATCCTTGGTTTTTATTGCGCTGCCAAGCAAAAAGCAAGCTAATCCCTACTACTGTTTGGATAGCCACAGCCAACAAAAATAGCGAATTCATATATGCTCTCTGCAAAAAAACTAATACTGACTTTAGTTTATCTGTAAAAAGGGGGATGAGCTAATTTGAAAAAATGGGTCAGTTGAAGAATTTATAAGGTTGTTTGCCATCATTACTTTTTAGTTGTGACTAAAAAGGCCAAAGGAAAACGCAAAAAGGTCAGTTTTGTTCAATACAGCCATCAGCAGGCAGTTCATAGTCGCCCACTTCAAACATCAGCTTTGGAGTACTTATGACCTTATCCCTTCTCCTGTCTATGGCTTTATTTGCCTTTGCCGCCTCATTTTCACCTGGCCCTGTCAATCTGGTATCGGTAAGCTCCGGGGCCAGATATGGTCTCAGTTCAGGACTAAGCTTTGTAACAGGCGCAACATGTGGATTTGTTCTGCTGTTTGTACTGATAGGTTTGAGTCTGCACCATGTGCTATCTGTCTTGCCTCTGCTCACTCAGGTTCTGCAATGGCTCGGCGTCGCCTTTTTACTCTACCTGAGCTACCAACTATTCCATGACAACGGCGAGCTGTCTGAACAGGCCAGCAGCAAAGCTCCGGATTTTAGCACCGGAGTTGTCATGCAGTGGCTCAACCCCAAAGCCTGGCTGGCGTCTTTATCTGGCATAGCCGCCTATATTCCCGAAGCTACAATCAGCCAATTACTGATTTTTGCTGGTATTTACCTGCCCATTTGTTGGTTGTCTTTGTCAGCCTGGCTGTGGGCTGGAATTGCCTTGGGTCATTATCTGCAAAAGCCTGCCAGAATGCGGCTGCTGAATAAAAGTCTGGCTCTGCTGCTTGCGGCTAGCTGCATTTTTCTGCTTGTACCTTAACACTGCTTTGACACTGAGCGGCGATACTGATCCGGTGTCGCCGCAACTCTTTGTTTAAAAGCGCGCTGGAAATGCGCCTGATCACTAAAGCCTGTGTTTTGAGCAACTTCAGCTATGGCTTCACCTTGCTTTAACGCCTGCTGCCCCAGCTGCACTCTGCGGTTTAACCTATAAGCGTGAGGAGTCAGATGAAAATGTCGTTTAAAGGCCCGCACTAAATAACCTGCGCTGAAACCAAAGTCGGCGCTAATGCTTTCTATCGCCCTATCCTCTTCACAATGCTCGCTCAGATAATGAGCTACCTGATACAAAGGATTGGGAGCTAATAAAGTCGAGGTGTTCTGCGGCCTCTGATCCAGCTGTAAAAATAGTTTGGCCAGATAAGCCTTCAGCTGCTGCTCTTTGTCTCCCGGACTATGCTGTGACGACATCAGGTATTGAGCCATCACCACAAAATCGCCAAAGAATTCAGGTTCAGACCAGGTATCAAGGCTGGTATTGCGCCATTCTGTTACAGTACGAACCCCAGACTGGGCTAAAAAATCAGCCAACCAGTTTGTATCCAAATGCAGCATATAGTAGGACCAGGCTGAACCTTGGCGCGGATTACAGGCATGCACCTGGTCCGGATTCATCATCACCAAAGCGCCTTGCTCCACATAATACAGTCGATCTGCGCAGAGAAACTCACTTTGTCCTGCCAGAATAGCGCCAACAGACCATTCTTTGTGTGAATGCAAAGCGTAACTGACTTTGCGCCCATCCTGAACCCATCTTAATTCAACAGAAGGCAGGCTCTGATCGCGCCAGAATAGTGGCTGAGTTGCATGAATCATAACAGTGTTTCACAGTCCTTTAACTGATTGGCACCTTATCTAACTAAGTGCCTGTAGAGCATTGCCAACTATCAAATCCTGGATCAAGTCTAAAGACAAGTACCTTTTATCTGCGCTTCATGCTGCTGTTTTGCTTTTAAATCCTGGATTGATTTACCAGCAACCTATTATCGCTAATAAAAGTCCGTTAAACCTATTGAGTTGCAGCAACAGCCACCAGTTGCCATAGTGAACCGCAGCCTTATCAAAACAACAAAAAACAAGGAAATATTATGCGTATTCTGTGTTTTATCGGTGCAGCTTTATTGCTGACACTCTGTGGTCAGCCAGTGGCTGAAGCAGCTGCTACAGAACGAACTCCATCAGCGCCAGAAAGAGACAGAGGTGAAGGCCCCTACAAGCGACTGATTTTACGCGGCGGCACTTATATTAGTGGTGAAGGTGCTCCACCTGTGGGGCCTGTAGATATAGTGATAGAGCAAGACCGTATCACAGAAATTACTGCTGTCGGCAATCCGAGTGTGCCCATTTTGCCTGAAGGCCGGCCGAAAGCCCAGTCTGGCGATCAGGAAATGGATGTAAGCGGTATGTATATACTGCCAGGCTTTATTGATATGCATGGCCATATTGGTGGTTCCGCCAGCGGCATACCAGCCGAATACGTTTTTAAACTCTGGCTGGCGCATGGCATTACCACAGTGCGGGAACCTGGCAGTTTTAATGGCATCGACTGGACTATGCGCCATGTCAAAGCTTCAGAGAAAAATAGCATAGTAGCACCCCGCATTGTGCCTTATATCGGCTTTGGTCAAGGCCTGAGCAAGCCTGTCTTTAGTCCTGAACAAGCGCGGGATTGGGTGCAGACTGTCAAAAAATCCGGCGCCGCTGGCATTAAGTTTTTTGGCGCTACCCCTGCCATTATTTCAGCAGCTTTAGATGAAGCCAACAAACAAAAACTCGGCACTATGATGCACCATGCGCAATTAAATGTGATGGGAACTAATGCTTTGGATAGCGCCCGTATGGGCTTAACTTCGATGGAACACTGGTATGGTTTACCAGAAGCGTTGTTTACCAGTCAGGTGATCCAGAATTACCCAGCCAATTACAACTATCAGAATGAGCAGGATAGATTCGCCAACGCTGGCTTGTTATGGAAACAGGCGGCAGAACCAGGTTCAGACAAATGGAACAAGGTGCGGGATGAACTGATCAAACTAAACTTTACCATCAACCCTACCCTGACCATTTATGAGGCGACACGGGATGCCAGTGCTCAGCGTAATGCTGAATGGCATCAGGATTACACTTTGCCAACGTTAACCAGGTTCTTTCAACCTAACCGTTATGCTCATGGCTCGTTCTGGTTTGACTGGACCACCGATCAGGAAATTGCCTGGCGCGAAAACTACCGTATCTGGTTCCAGTTTTTAAACGACTACAAAAACCATGGTGGCCGCGTGACAGCAGGTTCGGACGCTGGCTATATCTACAAAATTTATGGTTTTGCCTATATTCAAGAGCTGGAACTGCTGCGCGAAGCAGGCTTTAATCCGCTGGAAGTGATACAAGTTGCCAGCTTAAATGGCGCTCAGGCTTTGGGTATGGAGCAAGATATCGGCAGCTTAGTCCCGGGCAAAAAAGCCGATATGCTGATCGTTGCAGAAAACCCACTGGCGAATTTTAAGGTGCTTTATGGTACCGGCCACTACCGCTTAGATGACAAAAACCAACCGGAGCGCAGTAAAGGTGTGCGTTATACCATCAAAGACGGTGTAGTGTACGATGCGCAACTATTACTGAAAGACGTACGTGCTCTGGTGCAAAAGGCCAAAGCTCACCAAGCAGAGTTGGGTAGAAGTGCTGCTGTAGAATAGCTCCATACTGCTGTGGTAAGTTTAGCCACAGGATTGAAAGAGCTGAATGCAGTGAACTGAAAGCACTGCATTTAAAGCAGAACCTCAGGTGGCAGTATCAGATTTTGCTGCCCTTTTCTGCAACAGAATCATCAGTGTCGCTTGCTGGCAATGCTTTCAATTGCTCCAGAATCAGGCAGTCCTTGTGCTTCTCATTTAGTGTTAACAGCTCATCCGCCCAGCTTAGTGCAATTTTTTTGATCAAACCAAGCCTGTGGTCCGAGCAAAACGCATTAGGATATCGTTCAACTAAAAGGGACAAATCACGCATCGCATGCAGCTTTTCGTTGTGAGAAGACATAAAAAATCCTTTTTCAGTGTCTGAGTAAATGAGTCGTCATAGGTGCAATTTAAACTTAACACAGCTTGTGCCGAACGCAAGAACAGCACCACCTCACTATAGGTATTGCACAGTACAGCTATAGAGCTGCAGGCAGGCACCAGCGCTGTCTTGAGGCATCTGTCAATCTGTTGCTTGAATCGCGACTGTCGCCACTTCAGTCACTGTTTTAGCACCTGAACGTTCAATAATTTTTACTAATACAGATTGAATAGTTGCATCATGTCGCACATCTTCTGTGCTGGAGAATCGTTGTTCCATAGCAACAGCACCCTGTTCCAGAACAAAAGTAAGTAGTACTTCAGTGGCCTTATCCGCGCTCCTGCCAGAATATGTCAGGGATAAAGTAGGATAACCGGCGAAGCCTTTCGTCAGCTGTTTAGCGAGGCGTTTTTTAGCTTTATCTAAGTTCATGGTTTTAAATGTAAAAAGTAAGACTAACCTGACTATACAGGCTGCACTGTACAATGCGCAGCTTTTTCGGTCAGGTCAACCAGCCTCAGTGCCGCAATTCCAGCACAACTCAAAAGAGGCTGCATTGTCTTCAGCGCATCTGCTGCAGTGCCAGTCTGCAGCCTCACTATCGAGTTTCAGATTGTTTAAAATCATCACAGCTAAAGCAAAATCACTTTCGTCAAGCAGCCACAACTCCAGCCAGCTATCAAAAGCCGAGGCTTCTCCTATCAGGCTGACCGCATGTTCATTTTTAACAAAAACTTCAAAACCACGACGTTGCAGAATATTTTTGATATTACTAACGATAAGCCGGTTTTCATGGGTGTAGATCATTTTCATGCTGGTTTAACTCCTGAAATCACACCAGACGCAACTCCATAAACTCTGGACCTGACAAGACGAAGTATCAAGCTTCTGCAAGGTTTTTCAGCCGATTCAGGCATAAAGAGTGCTATTGAAAAGACATTACTCTCCATGAAAAAGCCACAGTCTGAACAAGCACACTGTGGCTTTATGCAAAAATTAAAATCCAGGCTGATCAAATCAGCTCGTTTTACAAGCCAGTACAACCACAAACTGAACCTGCGCTGGAATTGGCGTTCGTCCAGTTGCCATTCCACTTCAGGTATTTTGCTGTGCTTTGACATATACCTTTTTCACCGCCACAAATACCAGCTGCGGCGCTATTGCTAACAATTTGGGTAGGAGAAGTAATATCAATATTCTCGCCCTGACCTATTTTGATGTCTTTAAAAATATGACTCAGTGCCTGAGTGGTGATGTTATTGCTCACTTGCTGGGCTGTACCTGCGTAGTTATGGCAGCCAAAGCAATTACTGGCAAAGGTATTGTTCAGATTGACGTGCTGATAATCGGTTTCAGCAACTGAGTTGGCTAAACGTAAGGAACCACGTTCATTCGGCACTCCAATTCCACCTGAGCTTTGGCTGATATCACTAACCCAGAGTGCGCCAACGGTAAAATAGTTTGCCAATACTTTCATAGCCGCAGGAGTGTCAGCTTGGGTTAATAAAGCCAGTAATTCACTGTTTTGGGTTGTAACATCCGTCAGATTTTGTGCCGCTTGGGGGTCACCAGATGCAGTGCCGTAGGGATGGACCCGGCAAATATTAGTCGGCTTGCCTGTCGAGGATGTTTGTTTTTTCAACGGGTTATTAAAATCACACTCAGCGGCTACTTTTCCCTTGCTGGGATCTGCGCTGTCAGGCAAAGCGGCAGTGCAACTGGCACTGGCAAAAGTCCATGCAGTGTCATTTTGAGCATCAGGCGGCGTACAATCCGGGGTATTGTTCAAATGCTCATAAGTGGTCCAAATAAACTCAGGATGATCTTTAGTCGCAGCCACCATATGCATACCAGCCAGACCTAAAGTGACGTCTGTTCCGGCAATGCTTTGCTTTTGTGTCACAAAGCGATTCGAATTTATTTCAGCCTCTGACAATACTTTCCAGCCGAATTTCAGCTCCATAGTGCCGGCGGGGAAGTTAACGATATTTTGTTTTTGCAATTCTACAGCACTACCCGTTAAAGCACACAACGACTTGCTAAAGCGCACGTCGTAATACACCACATTGCCATCTTGTGCATAAATAGTGGCGCCGCCTCCTGCCTGCCCTGTAGTCACCGAAGTTCCTGTACCTGCTTTACTTAAAGCTGTTCTTAAGGTCGGCCCCTTAATGCTAGCGTCACAAGAGTTAGCTGGAGTAACGCCATCAGCCTGATACTCCAGCACAGGATAATTGAGCTGGTTCATAAAATTACGTTGCCCGTTCGAGTCCTGCGACATCAGATATAAAAAAGTTTGAGTAGAAAACTGGTAAAAATCACAAAAATTTGAACTGCCATCAGCACCACTTTTTTTTACTTCAGTAGGTAAACTAGGACTTTTCAACCAGCTTGGATCAACAGGGCAAGCCGAAGCGTCAGAACCAGAGCTGGCATAAGCTTGATTTGCCGATACCGGCTGTGGCCAGCAGTAGCCCAAAACTAAACTGCTCACCAGTAGTTTTTGTAAGGTATTCATCTGCAGTATTCCTTCCTTTGCTTAGTGTTCATTGTATAAAACAGGTTTTACCTGTTTTGAAAACTTTAGTTGCTAAATCAGAAAAAGAAAGAGTATTGAAAGAAAATGTGAGCTCGCCTCGGTCAACTGTGGCAATCTCATCCATGCACTTAGAACTTTGCTACCTAACCTGATATGAACTCGGGATAATGAGTGTCGACTTTTTTCGATTTAATCAATTAAATCAACGAAGTGAAATAATTACGTCAAGCAAACAAAGTCTTTGCTGACTGAATGCACAGATTTTTGTGGATCTCGAGGCGCGAAAAGATGTCTATTCAGCGGCACGGCTTATTACCAGTTAAGATTACCTGGTACAGTACTGTTAGGCTGGTGCTTTCTCCGGGCAAGCTAAAAACAAGGATGTCGCTTTATGAAAATGAAATTGGTTTGGCTTTTCACTTTGTGTTGTTCAAGCACCTTGGTTGTAGCGGCTCCAAAAGCTGTGATCACAACAAATCTGGGGGAAATGACTTTTGAACTGGACGACAAAACCGCGCCTAAAACGACGGCGCAGTTTATCCGTCTGGCGAAGAATGGCTGGTATGAAGGCAAAAGCTTTTATCGGGTCGTCCGGGGCCATGTAGCGCAAGCAGGTATCAATGATGACAACCATCCCGATCATAAAACCTATCAGGTGGATGCCGAATTCTCCCAAAACAAACCGCAAATCAGAGGTAGCCTGGGTTTAGCGCGAGACGAGGATCCCAATAGCGGTAGTACAGAGTTTTACATTTGCCTGGAACGACGCGCGCATTTAGACGGCCTGTACACTAACTTTGGCCAATTAACAGCGGGTGATGCTGTGCTAGACAAAATAGCTGCGGTGAAAGTAACTGAACTATGGCTGGATAACCCGGGCGGTCAACCTATCGCCTTCCATCAGCCCGAGACACCTGTTGTGATCCAGTCGATTAAAATCCTGCCTTAACTGCAATCTGTGGTCAGGCAACTCTTTGTGTACTTAATCACTTTTATTACCTGGCCAAGATAACGACTAGTAGTAAAGCTGCACTGACCACAACAGATACAGAGCCAGGTAACTGGCAATAAACAAAAACGCCAGTGCAGTCAGCGCATACTGTATTCGTTCTGGCCAAAGGCCTGATGCCAGTATACTTTGCGTGAGCAGTATCACTGCAACAACAAATCCGAACAGCGCGAAAACGCAAAAAACTTTCACATCAACTGATCACTGCACTGATGTTAAAAAGTCTGTTGGCTTCAATTTTTACCCTGAACCAAAAAACTACTCTATCAGTGTGATGGTTTCGTACTCTGATTAGCAGCTGACTCAGGGTGTCATGGGCTTATTTGATTCAGACAATAAATGAGTTCAGCTTTTCTCTTATCGGCAAGCTCTCATAAAGAGAGTGCTTTAAGGCGCCGTGCCTCTATCTGCTGCGTCGTTATATAAACACACTCTGTTGCGGCCTGAATTCTTGGCTTTTAGCATGGCTTGATCTGCTTTATGCAGTAAGTCTTCCAGCATAGCTTGTGGTTCTACACCGCCAGCAATCTCAGCTAAATTAGCACAGGCAATACCAAAACTGGCAGTACAGCCGATCTGACCTTGCTTAATAGCTATTTTATGTTGCTCAAAACCAGTACGCATGCGCTCAGCCAGCTGTCTGGCCTGTTCTTCATTGGTATCTGGCAGTACTACCGCAAATTCTTCTCCGCCCACGCGAGCCAGCACGTCGGAGCCTCGCACTATGCTTTGTGCCATAGCAGCAATGTTCACCAGCACTGCATCACCTGCGGCATGGTTCCACTGATCGTTCACCTGTTTAAAATGGTCTAAATCAAACATCACCACTGCCAGCATGTTCCCGGCACGATGCACTTGATGCACCACTTGCCGGCTCAGATTAAAAAAGGCTCTTCTGTTATACAGCTGCGTCAATTCATCCGTATTCGCTTGCCTTTCCGCCAAAGCCTTAGCCTCGGCCAGTTGCTGCTCCATCTCTTTGCGCTCGGTAATATCAGTGGCTATTTCAATACGAACCAGCCGACCATCCACCCAGCGGATCGCCTGATCGCGACACTGATACCAACGACCATTTTGGGTATTTTGAAACTCCCAGACATAAACGCCATTTGGTTCTCCATTCGCGTTCAGCAACCTGTGGTTGGTACAAAACTGGCAGGCAGAATTCTGACCAACCTGGAGTACCTGATAACATTTTCTGCCTGCAATAGGCCCCCATTGAGCACTACCATAATCGTTAATATACAACAGCTCATAAGTATGCAGATCCGACACATACACCAGTGCATCCAAGCTGTTAAGAATGGTTTCTATCGCCTGATAACTTTGCTTGCCTTGCGCAGACTGCACAGAGCTTGCCCCCTTATCAGCGCTACAAGCTGAACTCATAAAACACCCATTAACTGTAAAATTGAAAAAAAACATTAAAATTAAACATTAACATAAGTGAATATAACAATCTTGTTTTCAATCAATCCAGTTTAAAAAAACTCTTGTTATCAAAGAAATAACAGGTTAGAACTGGCTAAACAGAACAGGGAGTGCCTCATGAGTTACCGCTTTTTTTTATCCACTTGCATACTGGTTTTTTCACTGGTCATTGTACCTTTACAAGGGGCTGAAGCCAGAGCCCTGGGTCAGGGCGCCGTCGCCTCCCCCGATCAATATGGTGCTTTGGTGGCTGAACAAATACTGCGAAAAGGCGGTAATGCGGTGGATGCGGCCATAGCCATAGCTTTTACGCTAGCCGTGACTTACCCTGAAGCCGGCAATATAGGTGGCGGCGGTTTTATGCTGGTATGGTTTGATGGTAAACCTTACTTTCTGGATTACCGCGAAACAGCACCAGCTGCAGCACACAGAGATATGTTTCTGGATGCAGACAAGCAGGTCATTGAGAATTTAAGTTTAGTTGGCCATCAAGCCAGCGGGGTGCCAGGTACTGTGATGGGCTTGTGGCTGGCGCACAAGAAGTTTGGCTCACTGCCATGGCAGGACCTAGTAGCACCGGCCATTCATTACGCAAGCACGGGTTTTATAGTGGCTGAAAACCAGTATCAGTACCGCGCCGATTTACTACAGCAACTGGACGGAAAAACCAACTTCGCTCAGTACTTCGGTGCGATGAAAGCTGGTGAGAACTTTAAACAACCAGAACTGGCAGAAACCTTAAAACGCATCGCAGCCCAAGGCCCGGACGATTTTTACCTAGGGAAAACCGCAGAGCTGCTAGTCGCAGAAATGCAGCGTGGTAAAGGTTTAATCACTATGGCCGATTTAGCCGCTTATCGCGCGGGTTGGCGCGAGGCTTTAGTCACCTCATGGCGTGATAAGCAATTGATTAGTGCACCACCACCAAGTTCAGGCGGTATAGCACTAGCTCAGTTGTTAGGTTTAAAACAACGTCGCAGCAGCGATTTTACCGACGCACAACACAATAGCAGTCAGTACGTGCACTTAATCGCCGAGCTGGAAAAACGGGTTTATGCTGACAGAGCGGAGTATTTGGGCGATCCGGCTTTTGTTACTGTGCCACAGCAACAATTACTCGATAGCAGTTATCTGGACCAACGTGCTAAAGAAATCAACCCACTCGCTATCTCAGAAACCAAAGCAGTACAGCCAGGCCTTGAGGGCTATCACACCACTCACTTCTCTATTTTGGACAAAAATGGCAATGCAGTCTCAAACACCTATACGCTGAATCTGGATTTTGGCAGCGGCGTAGTGGTGCAAGGCGCAGGCTTTTTATTGAATAACGAAATGGACGACTTCTCTTCCAAACCCGGTGTGCCCAATGTTTTTGGTGTAGTGGGTAACGATGCCAATGCCATAGCGCCTGGCAAGCGTATGTTGTCATCTATGACACCCAGCATTTTAGTGCAGGATAACAAAGTTGAGTTAGTGGTAGGCACTCCGGGTGGATCTACTATCATCACCTCTATCTTTCAGGTGATTATTAACCTGTTCGACTTTGACATGCCACTGCAAAAGGCCGTCGCTGCGCCCCGTTTTCACCATCAGTTATTGCCTAAAGATCAGATCACTATGGAACCTTACGCCCCACTCCCAGCAGAAGTACAACAACAGCTGGTGAAAAAAGGCTACAAACTCCATACCCAAGGCTGGGATTTAGGCGATGTGCAAGCAATACAAGTGACATCGAAAGAGGTAAAAGCAGCAGCAGATCCACGCTCGCGAGGTGTGGCGAAGGTCATTCAGTATTAAGTTCAGTATTAGATTCAGTTTGTCATTCACGGGGCGGTATGAAGCCGCCCCTATCTTTTGACTCAACCAATCATCTTTAACAAAACAACTACACCGCCATACACAGCCACTCCAGTGCAAACAGGCCAACCTAAAGAGCGGGTGCGCTGCCAAACCAGAATAGTGCAAAGCCCACCCAGCATAGTTGCGAACCAGGAACTAATACCAGGATTGGCAGGTACCAGTGACACACCAAACATAGCGGCAATCATGGTGGGAGCCAATACTGTCAGCCAGACAGGCATAGCTTCAGTGCCATTGCTGATACTGCGGTGCAGTAAATGCCGTCGCATCCAAATCAAAGGTAAAGCCCTCAGTAAAAAGGTACCCAAAGCGCAGGCTAACATTAACAACCAAAGCGATTTATCCATGAATTTTTCCCTCCGCCTTTAGTTTGGCCTGCACCAGATAAAACAGCGACACACCACATAATGCCGCCAGCGGAATGGCTGAATTGGTCATACCTATCAGCTTGAGCAGCAAAGCTACCACTATGGTAACAAGCATGGTCAGGCTCCACTGCAAAGAGGTGAAACGTGGTGCTATCAACACCAAAAACAGTGCTGGCAAAGCAAAGGGCATGACTTCACCCAATAAAGGCCAACGACTGGTAATTTCAGCTCCGGCGACCGCACCTACAGCAGTGCCAACAATCCAGCTTCCCCAGGCAATTAAAGCAGCACTAATGTACCAACCCATTCGATCTTTTTGCTGCAACTGTGGCAGTCTTGTATGAGCCAAAGCAAAAATCTGATCGGTTAAACCATGCATCAGTACTGGCCACCAGCGGCTGTTTGATAAATAAGGCGCAATATTAGGCCCGTACACCAAATGCCGGGCATTGATCAGCAAGGTCATCACCAGCACCAACCAAAGTGGCGCGCCAGAAGCGACCATAGCAATAAACAAAAACTGCGAGGCGCCCGCATAGATAAGGGCTGAAATAAGCACAGTTTCCAGCGCACTAAAACCCGATTGCACTGCAATCAAACCAAAAGAAATAGCCACCGGAATATAACCGCCCAAGAGCGGCAACGCATCACGGGCGCCTTGTTGCCAGGCTGAGTTTTTTACAGCTTCAATTGAACTCATAGGGCCTCACCGCTTTGCCGGTACACAATGGTCAAAAGCGCAGTCGCCCAACTTTCGCCAGTGCGATACAAATGCGGCTCGTCAGCAGAGAAGCTATGGCTTTGCCCTGCTGTTAAGGTTTTACAATTACCTTCAATACCCACTTCAAGCTGGCCACTGATCAAAGTAATAGATTCCACAGTGCCAGCGGCATGAGCCTCCGCCTTGCGCTCTGTAAAAGGCGCACAAGACATCCAATAGGCATCGACTGGTGGTTTATCTTTGCCTTGATCAATCAGTCGCACCTGTACACCACAGTCACCGACCAAATCGCTGACTGGCGCAATCAAATTGCCAAAAGGGACTTGCAGTTGCAAAGACAAACGCCAGATGGTGTCCAGCGTTGGATTACCATTACCCTGCTCTAGTCTCGATAGATTGGACTTCGCAATACCAGCATCAACCGCCAGCTGCGACAACGACAAACCACGGGCAAGCCGCAAACTTTGAATATGTCGCCCCAGCGTATCAAGAGTCGCTTTATCCATCATAGCTCCAAATCGTTCTTTATATAGAACGTTCTATATAATGAACAAGCTCTTGTCAATGCCTTGTCAATGGATTGCCGATAAGTAGGTTGGTGCCGGTTATCACTTGAAGTCAAACACAGAGCCTGAAGCAAATTTTTAGTTAACCTGAACTCGGGATAATGAGTGTCGACTTTTTTGATTTAATGAATTAAATCAACGAAATAACATTGTTACGTTAAGCAACCAAAGTCTTTGCTGACTGAATGCACAGATTTTTGTGGATCTCAAGGCGCTTTGTCGTACGCCATAGCAAGCTATGGCTAGACGGAGCAACGCAGAGAGGCGCGAAAAGATGTCTATTCAGTGGCACCGCTTATCCCGAGCTCAGGTTAGTTAACAAAGAAGCCTGCAATCAGTGCCGTTATTAAGCAAAAAAGTGGCAAAACAGCAAGCTTTGTTGCGGATGGAATGGCTTCAGCAAGCACACATCAGTATTGTAATAACGGGTAGTGCATTAGGTTCATACCAGTACCATGGTTTCGCCAGACGATTAATCTGCAACACTTGGTAAGGACAGGTTGCAATGAGCTGGTCAATTCAATGCAATTATTCACTCTTGCGAAAATAAGGTGATAAAAAAAGGGCTCAACTGCTTGGTTGAGCCCTATTGTTGATGAGTTTAAGCAGAGGTGAGAACACTTAACCGGTCGGCAATAGCCTAGTGCGCCTGTTTTGGCCCCTCACCCAACACTTTCAACTTCGACCAAATTACTTCGTTTTCATACGGCGACCTAAAGCAACCAGCGCCAGCATCAGAGTCCAACCCCATGGCATTGAACCTGAATCTTTCTTCCGCGTCACTTCAATATCAAGAGTTGCAGTGTTACTGACATTCAAACTGTCAGTGACTGTTAATGTCAACTTATACTTTCCAGCAATCAGGCGGCCGCCGATCCGGATCTTGTCGCCATCAATCACAAACCCAGGCGCACCTACCAAAGTAGCAGATTTGAATGTCGCCCCTTCACCGACCATTGTCGTTGCAAAACTCGCAACTAAAGTGCCAGTCGCGGCATCATCCTGCACTGTATTCAAAATGCTAGTCAAAGCCACTTCTGGTAATTCGGCTTCGTTGCTCAATTGAACCTTCACCTCAACAGGCTCAGACTTCAGCCCTCCCTGCTGCTCTGCCACAACCTGAACACTGAGCTGACTGGCCGATTCAAAGTCTGGATTAGCTACTTCCGACAGTCTAAGTTCTCCATCAGAGCTTAGCGTAAACCAGTTGGCCAACTCACCAGAAAGCGTATAAGCCACCACAGGACGCAAAGATGAGGTTGTCAGTCGCCCAACTAAAGCACCTGCCACTGCATTTTCTGACAAGCTAAAGCTTTGTGCTGTGACAACAGGTAAGGTGTGACGTATAGAAATCAGCACTGGATCGTGGTCAGAAGAGCGATAAGGCGTTGACGCGTAGTAGTTTGCTCTCGCAACGCTTGATTTAAATTCCTCGTTGTAATCCAACACTGTTGGCTCGTCAGCGTTGATATGCCATTCAGTCACATCAGCTACTACAGCACGTAAAGCTGAGTTAGCCAACGCATGATCCAAACTACCCGCTTCTGCGCTGAATACGTACGAGTACTGCTCTGGGCCATGTAAAGCATTGCTCAGTTCAATATAGCCTGCATTTTCAAAGGCTTTGATTGGGTCTTCTTTTAGGTATGCGTTAATGTCACCTAAAATCAAAGTCCGTAAATCACTGACAGTTTGCCCCGTTGCCAAAGTCGCTTTGGTTGGATTAGTAGCCAACCAACTGCTCATCTTTTCAGCAGCAGCAACTCGGGCTGCATTCCAGCAACTCTGGCCATCGCCAGAATCAAGGTTGGCAACGTCAGTTTTGTCCCTGGGACAACTGCCTTTAGATTTTAAGTGAGTCACGACCATCTGAATGCTTTCTGCCGACACTTTATGACGGAAGGTTTGAGCTACAGGAGGTCTGCTGCCAAAATCAAAAGGGGTCTCAGTGGTATAGGCCGCTGTAGCCGCTTCTTCTACTCTGTCTTTGCGGTAAATAATGGCAGATGTAATGGCATCAGAACCAATTTTTTCCACTCCAAAGTTCACAAAAGCCCATAGGTCAGCGCCAGCTGTTTCATTTAAACCACGGACTAGATCAGCCAAAGCGCTGGTGTCGCTGAAACCATCGTTCTCGATTTCAACTAAGCCAACAATATCTGCATTTAATGCACTAATTGCCGAAATGGTTTTGCTGCGCTGCTTATCAAATTCAACTGAGCTGGAGGCACCACGGGATGTCGGATAACCACCACCCTGACCATCGCCGTTGAAATAGTTCAAGACGTTGAAACTGGCGACCTGGAAATCACCAGGGTTAGTGAACACCGGAGCCTCGGTACGTAGATTTTTCGCCACAACGGTAACAGGGCTAACTGGATGTAACCGATATTTGCTAAAACCATAGCCCATAATGGCAACGACCGGAGATACTTCGTCACCTGAACGCAGAGTATTGTCGGCGGTTAAACCAGGCGCCGGATAAGGCGTATCAATATTTTGCAGGTTAGAACCGTCATCCAGAGTCAGCTTGTCCAATGCATTAGCTGCGGCTACAGCTTTGGCAGCATCACCCGGCTCTGCGACTTGAGTCGGAGTCATCAGACGCTTGCTGGACAGTGTCAGCTCGTTGTAGCGTCCAAGACCAAAAGTTTCAGTCACTACCAGCGACTGAGTGGTTCTCACCAACATGCCTTCCAGAGCTTCAAAACTGTCAGCGGCAGCCATAGGCAACTGCACAGTCACCGCATTAGGTAAAACGCCGTCTCCACACAGAGACACAGCTTCCAGTTTGGCTAATTGAGTTTGACCAAAACTTTCTTCCGCTACGCCACTGACGCGAACTAACTGGCCTTGGCTAACGTCAGCATTAAGACTGTTACTGACAAACACAGCTTCAGAGGTGGCTGAATTCTGATCATCACGTGCCGCGTCTTGCTGTATATAGAAACCACCTAAGCCTCTAGTGCCAGCAAAATTAGCTGTAACTACGCCCTCTACTGTCACAGTTTGTCCGGCCAGAGGAGTACTGGCTCCGTCGCCTTGCACAGCTGAAATAAGAGTTACCGCATCACCGCAAACACCGTGTGGATAGGGTTCAGGCTCACTACCAGCTCCTGTACCGTTGTACAAACCCAGATCGGAGAAATCATCAATAGCAAAAGCGTCATATTGCACTGAAGGATCAAAAGCATCTGTTGTGATCACATCACCTGAGGTCACACCAGATTTACGCCTTAATGTCATATTTACAGTAGAAACGCCATTAGCGCTCCAAGCCTGATTCGGTCTTTCACCTACCCGGCCTAAACTATCTACGATCACCGAATTGGCTTTGAGAACTATAGCGTCATCGCCATTGTAATTCAGGCCTGCCAGGCTGTTTGATTTCGCTTTTAACGCATCATTGCCAGATGTATGACCAATGACATACACAGCGTTAGCTGCTAACTGACCGCTCAAACTTATGGCTGGGCTTGATGCAGTGGTGTTGCCATTGGCATAAATTTCCAGCTTGTATTGCGATAAATCTACTGCTTCGGTACCCAGATTCACCAGTTCAATAGCTTTGTTATTGCTGGATCCTTCTACGTATTCAGAAATAATTACATTGGCTTGAGCTGAAAAACTCAACGCCTGAGCAACTGCCAGGGCAGCAAGGGAAAGACGAATGGTCATTAATGTTCCTGTTGTTGTGTATGCTTTTAAAAAAGTGGGTCGGTAGCATACAATGCCCAACAATGAATGCAATTGAACTATATGAACTTTTTGTGAAAGTGAGACGCTGAACAAAGCGAGATAGCGAAGGTTTTTTAAAGTTCCCACTTACTGCCTGAGGAATGATTGAACGAAATCAGCCTGTCTAGTGTTGTCTGTTGCCTTAGATCCAATGGCGTCACAGCGCCATTCGTGTCTCTGCTAGAGCCCTATTTAAGCGGTCTTTTGTCTTAAGCTATATTTAGCATCCAGCAGTTATCAAAGGTAAGCGTCCAACGCCAGAAAACTGCGCTGCGCAATTTTCTCCACACAAAAATTCTGCTGCTGTACATCGAATTGCCATAACATCAGCGCACTAAGTAATTCGGTTTTTCTATCGGCATGCCGGGTTAATAAACAATCCCCTTCGATGATCGTTTCTGCGCCATACAACTCGGCTTCAAACAATACGGTGGAATTGATGCCATGCACCTTAGTCGCCCCTTTGATCAGAGCACGGGAACAGTCTGCAGACCAATAGCTACGGGCAGATCTCAACTGATAGTTGGTGTTATCACGTGGATGCCGTTTAAAGACTAAGGTCTGGTTCGGATAAAGCGCTTCGATATAATCGATAAACTCTTGCATGCCGTTTACAAATCGCGAATTTAATTGAACATTTGAATCCTGAGCCAGTTGTAATGGCACAAAAACATAGTCCTGCTGGCCAGCATAAGTGGGTACCCCCTGAAAAAACAACTCGCGTTTTTGCTGCAAAATCGGCGTAACATCTTCAGGCAACCAGTTCAGATCATTGGCCGCAAGGCTGGAATCAACATTAATGCCCTGTCGGTCAAAGTAGATATACTGAGTTTGAGGGAAAAAGCCACATTCAATAAAGCTATATTGCAAGCCATTGGCGCGCATAAATTGCTTTAACGGCTCAAATTGTGGCACTGAACCACTCCACAACAAAGTGCCTAAACTCCGCTGAAAAAACTCCACAGGCAATGACTGCAGTGGGTGGCGATAGACCAGACTAATGCCTAATCTTTGAAACCAGTCGGCAAGAGCAGCTAGCCAAATAGGCACTTGTTCTACAGGATTCAGCGTAAAAATAATCACATAAGATGAGGCAGGCTGAGCCTGGTAAAAAGCACTATTGCATGCTGATATATGCACAACCTCAGTTGCGCTGATAGAAATTGCGTTTGATTGACCCATCTTGCCCGACATACCTTTGTTTCTATGTATTCAAAAAGTGCACACCATGGCTTTTGTTTCAATTTCAATCAATAATTTAATTAAAAATCACCAATAAAACAGCCAAGGATAACAGTGCCTTGATCAGCCCGGATATCCCTAAGAGTAGAACAAAAAACTAAAGCGTAAACCAATAAGCTGTTGTTTACGCTGTTTCTGTGACAATGAGTCAATTTCGCCGGAAAAAAACTGAATAGCAGCAGAGGCGAGCTGTTCATCGCTTGGGTTAAATTCTGTTCCACTGATAGTATTTTTCATCAGCTAACGCCAGTAATTCGCGGTCTTCTTTGGTGTCGCCATAAGCATAAATTCGGTCATAGTGGCTTAGATTCAGCAAAGCCCTCACCCTATTGGCTTTTTCTGCACCACAGCAATCAGCCCCTTGGTGATAGCCTGTTAGCCTGTCTCCTTCAGCTTCAAGGCTGGAGGATAACAACTCAATGCCCACTTGGTCGCACCAGGGTTTAAGGTAAAGATCCAAAGATGCTGACACCAGCACTACTCTGTCGCCGGCGGCTAAGTGCCATTGCAACTTTTCCATCGCCAAAGGCCTGATCACAGTAGGCAAGAACTCAATTGCATGCTTTAGCCCCAGCTGTTCCAGTTCCATTTTTGAGCGTCCGGTCAAGGCCAGTTTGATCAGTAAGCGGCGCATTTGGGAAGAAGACACCAGGCCAATCCGATAAGCAGCTATAACAGGGAGCAGTACCAATCGACCCCAAAACAGCCTGGCTGGCGATATCACCTGTTTGATAAAGGGCGTAAAAGTGTCGCAGCGGGTTAAGGTGCCATCGAAGTCGAATAACGCCAGGTCGTTAGAGTTATTCAGACCCAGAGGAACATCGGCTAACGCCATAGGCTTATATTCTGTTAATTTATCGGCCTTTGGTGCAACTGCGCTTTGGTCTGACATCAACAAATTCCTTTTTCTGAAAACTAAATGCAGCGACAGATTAAAGCTGGATTGTAACTTTTTTAGCTAAAACATCGAAAAAAATGACGGCCAAAAATCTATTTAACCTGAGCTCGGGATAATGAGTGTCGAATTGCCTCAAGTATCACGACAGACAGACTCTGAACCCCAACATGAAGATCCCTCATAGTGCAGATGAAATAAAACCATTGTTCTTCATCCAGCCATCCGCGTATAACACACCCATCAACTTTAGACATCCAGACTTCTTAATGGATATCCAAGCCACACAATGGGACACAGATACGATGAACAACTTCAAATTCAGCATTCACAGCATTGGTTTTGATGAAAACTATCAGCCAGCCAACAACACCCGTATTACCACTAACTTTGCCAATTTGGCCCGCGGTGAGCGCCGTCAGCAGAATTTGCGCAACACTCTGGCCATGATCAACCAGCGTTTTAATAGCCTGGTAGGTTGGGACAACCCAAACTCAGATCGTTATTCGCTGCAGCTGGATATTATTTCTGTGGCTATCCAGATAGAGGGCGCCAGTGCAAACCATGATCAGCAGTTCCCGGCCATTGAAGTACTAAAAACTACCATTGTCGACCACAAAACCAAGCAACGCATTGAAGGTATTGTTGGCAATAACTTCTCCTCTTACGTGCGGGATTATGATTTTAGCGTGGTACTGCTGGAACATAACAAAAACCAGACGGGTTTCAGTATTCCGGATCAGTTTGGTGATTTGCACGGCACTTTGTTCCAATACTTTGTTAATTCAGAAGCTTATCAGCAACACTTTCACAAAAAACCTGTGATCTGCCTGAGTGTGTCCGACAACAAAACTTATCAGCGCAGCAGCAACCAGCACCCGGTGTTAGGGGTGGAATACCAGCCAAATGAAACGTCATTAACCGAGCAATACTTCAAAAAAATGGGTTTAGAGGTGCGCTACTTTATGCCTGCTGGCAGCACCGCACCTTTGGCGTTTTACTTCTTTGGCGACCTGCTGAACGACTACAGCAACCTGGAGCTGGCGAGCACCATCAGCACCATGGAAACCTTTCAGCGCATTTACCGGCCTGAAATTTACAACGCCCATACCGCGGCAGGAGAGCGTTATCAGCCGAACTTAAAAAACCCTGATCACGCCCTGACCGACATTGTCTATGACAGAGAAGAGCGCAGCCGCTTGGCGGTAGAACAAGGCAAATTCGCACAGGAGCATTTTATAAAGCCGCACCAGGCGCTGTTAAGCCGTGTGCTGGCACAAAGCTCTGCTGGCAAACCAGCACAGCAATAGTAAACCCAGCAATGAATTCAATTAAACCAAAGAGCGACCTATTGATGAAAAAATTACTCCCTACGTCCACAGCTGGCAGCTTACCTAAACCTTCATGGCTGGCCCAACCTGAAACTTTATGGTCGCCGTGGAAATTGCAGGGCGAGGAATTAACAGACGGCAAACAGGACGCTTTGCGTTTGTCGCTGCATGAACAAGAGCTGGCTGGCATTGATATCGTCAGTGACGGCGAACAATCACGCCAACACTTTGTCACCACCTTTATCGAACATCTGGACGGCGTAGATTTTCAAAAACGCGAAACAGTGCGTATTCGTAACCGCTACGATGCCAGCGTGCCTACAGTAGTTGGCGCCGTAAGCAGGCAAAAACCAGTTTTTGTTGAAGATGCGAAGTTTTTACGCCAGCAAACCAAGCAGCCTATCAAATGGGCACTACCTGGCCCTATGACCATGATTGATACGCTGTACGACGCGCATTACAAAAGCCGTGAAAAACTAGCCTTTGAGTTTGCCAAAATTCTGAATCAGGAAGCCAAGGAACTGGTTGAAGCCGGTGTCGATATTATTCAGTTTGATGAGCCGGCTTTTAATGTGTTTTTTGACGAAGTCAACGACTGGGGTATTGCCGCTTTAGAGCAAGCCGCCGACGGCCTGAAGCAACTGCAATGCGAAACCGCAGTGCATATTTGCTATGGCTATGGCATTAAAGCCAATACCGACTGGAAACAAACGCTAGGCTCTGAGTGGCGTCAATACGAAGCAGTATTTCCTAAACTGCAACAATCCAGCATCGATATTATCTCGCTGGAATGCCACAACTCGCGTGTTCCTATGGAGTTGCTGGAACTGATTCGCGGCAAAAAAGTAATGGTCGGCGCTATAGATGTCGCTAACCACAACATTGAAACGCCAGAACAAGTAGCAGCCACGCTGCGTCAGGCGCTAAAGTTTGTCGACGCCCACCACCTCTACCCATGCACCAACTGCGGCATGGCGCCGCTACCGCGTCATATAGCACGGGGCAAACTCAATGCCTTAGCAGCAGGGGCAGAGATAGTGCGCCGGGAGCTGGCGGCGAGGTAGTCAGCGATCAAAGACTGCTGTGTAGCATCGGCTACAACACAACAGACGGCAGTTGACAACCAAAGTTAATGAGCCATAATTTGTGCATTAATATATTAATGCACAAATTATAATGCAAAAAGAAGCAAGCTCACTCAACCAATCTCTAGGGCAACTGGTGAAACAAATCAGGGCTGAATCTATGGATCAATCCGAGCTTGCTGTGCGGGTTGGACTAAGCCGTAACACCATCTCCGCTATTGAAAATGGCAAAGCAGTAAACTCTGAAGCCCTGTTTGCAGTGCTGGCTCAGCTTAATTTATTGCAGCCGATCACGGCTGTAGTAGAACAGCAACTGGCCCAATTCAATAACCAACCGCAGAAAAAGCAGCGCAAACAACGCAAAGCCAATCCGGAGCTATCGAATGACTTCTGAGCAGGCTTATGTATTTATTGATGGCCTTGAGCAACAGCCGGTGATTTGTGGTGTGGTCACGTTAGATCCAACGCGGCGCTATGGTGAGTTTCGATATGGTAAAAGCTATTTAGCCCGCCCTGACGCCTTTCCTCTGGACCCGCTGAACTTACCTCTGTCAGAACAGCTTTACAGCACCAGCACTGGCAAAGCAGTATTTGGTGTGTTGTTGGATGCAGGTGCAGACGCATGGGGCCAGAAAGTAATTTTGTCCTTGCATAAAACCAAGCCACAAAATGCACTGCAGTTTTTATTGGCAGGCTCCGGCATGGGAGTGGGCGCTTTAGTTTTTAGTTTATCCCGCAGCTCGTCAAAACCTAAACTCAACAAAAATACGCTGGGCGATTTACCTTTGCTGCTCAAAGGCAAAGACGCCATATTGAAAGACGAAGCCATACCAGAGGAAGCAAAAAAAGCTTTTGAGCATGGTTCCAGCATGGGTGGTGCCAGACCCAAAACCTTAATCACAACAGGTGACACAACCTTTTTGGCCAAATTTAACAGGCCAGATGATTTGTTTAATCAGGTAAAAACAGAGCACGCCTGTATGCGTATGCTGGCAGAATTACCAGTGCGGGTTGCTACAACCAACGTCGTCACAACGGCTACCGATGATGTATTGCTGGTGGAACGTTTTGACTGCCATCAGCAGCGCCCTACTCACCACTTTATCAGCGCAAACTCGCTGATCAACGCAGTCACAGTCAATAACGCCGCTTTGAGTAGCAACTACAGCTATGGTTTTCTTGCCGAATTTTTGCGCACCCAAGGCGTAGAACCCGAAGACGCACACGAGCTCTACCACCGTATGGTGTTTAATGTGTTTATCGGTAACACAGACGATCACAGCCGCAATCACGCCTTGCTGTATTCCTTCACCGATAAAAACTGGCGTTTGTCCCCCGCGTATGACGTATTACCTGTCAATAACAGCCGCCAGCATGGCATGGGTATTGGCGATTTTGGCCGGGATGGCACTATCGAAAACCTGTTGTCGCAGTCATTACGTTTTGGCTTAAAACAGTTTAAAGCCAAAAAAATCATCGAACAGGTAGCAGCCTTAAGCCGCGAATGGCCTTTTTACTTTAAACAACACGATGTAGGCGAAGGCGATTTGGAACGTTTAAAAGCTGTGATACCGATAATTAAGTTGGATTGAAGACAATGTCAGGGAGGTGTCGCAAGCCGTTCTGGATTATTGCCCTGTCTGCAACACCACATATTCATCTTCAATATTGGAATGAAAGCTTGTCGGTAACAAAGCCCAGTCGTGCACATCCACCAGTATTGGCAAATTGCTTTGTTGCAGTGCTTCTTTTAATTCACACCAATCGCTTTGAGCCAACTCCAGATCTGCAGTGTTACGCAAAACAATATCCAAATCGCTACCTTGATGTGCATTGCCTGTAACCCTGCTGCCGTAAGCCCAGACTTCAGCTTTTGGCACATGCAGCGCTAATAATTGCTGCAACAACTTCAAATGCCGGGGATCAAGCTGCAGTTTGGAAAAATCAGTGCTGGGCATCAAACAATTCCTGAATGGCCTGAGCTAACTCACGTACATCCTTTAAAAAATCAGGCAAAATTTTCAGCGTTTCGTTAGCAAAACCTTCGCCATAGTCGTGTGCAGTAGTGTTGCGGTTTGCCCTGTAATGAATCCAGCGTTCAACACCTGTGATATCCAGCAGGCCATGTTTTCCTGCGTGCCGTAACACATCATTAAACACCAGCTTATCCACTTCACGCGGACTTCCACCATATAACTTCAAGGCTTTACGTAGCAGTTTGCCGGTAGTTTCCAGCGACAATTCAAAGCTTTTGATGGCTGCATTACGATACAAATCGTACAGCACGTCAGTTGAATCTATTTCAGCTAACCGAAGGATAGCTTGTTCCAGAGTGTCGGCATGACGCTGCAAATACTCAGCAGTCAAAAACATGAACCTGGCTCCTTAAAAGTGTTACAGATCACAATGTCTGTTCGCTGAGGTAATGTTAACAGATGAAAAGCACAGCAGGCTAATTCAAAGCGAAGGGCTTGAAGACAAAACGCTGCCACAGCGACAATCTCTTTGCGATCTCCACGCCAGACATCCAATTAGTTTGATTAGATGAAATGAGGCGAATAAACCAGTTATTTGCCTCACTAGGATTAGTCAGTGCTCTTAAGCTTTGGGATTTTTTCCTGTGAGAATAAGCTGCTGACGGCGATAACTTTTTTGCTGTAGCTCAGTCTGTGGCTTTAAGCAGCGATACCAGAAACTGCGTAAAAGGCACAATATCCTGTTGGACGCTGGCAGCTTCCAATGCCTGCATATATTCATTTCGCCGCTCAACAGGCACCACTGTCCAGGGATAACCGCCTGAGGCCATCATTAAATTCATGATGAACCTCGCCATTCTGCCGTTCCCATCGAAGTACGGATGGATATACACAAAAACAAAATGCCCTAACACCACCCTGACAGCCGCATTTTGTTCTTCAGCAAGTAAATCGAATAAGGTTGGCATCATATCCCTGACAGCTTCCCGATTGGGCGGTGTATGCATCGACTGGCGAATATAAACTGGCCCAGTCCGATAACCGGCTAAGTCAGATGGCTTGATAATACCGGCCGCAACGCTTGGACCAAACAAAGCCAGGTACCAATCACTATGAGTTAGTTCCAATACTTCGCCCGGGTTTTTACCTTCCAGCACAGCCCGAACGGCTTTTTTAACTTGCAAAAACGCATCCCAGTACCCTTTCGCGGCCATAGCATCCAGATGTTTTTTGTGTTCATCTGAGCCATCGGCTTGCCATTGACCTGACCGTACCAGCTCAATGAATTCACGGCTAACCCGGTAACCTTCAATAGACAGTGAGTGGTATGCATCAGTGACATATTTATCTTCCACTTCAGCCATATAAGTTTCGATGTTGATTACTGGGTTCAGGTTGTCAGGAAAATGCGCAATCACAGCTTGCCGCATCTGGGCCCACATCAGGCGAATGCGATTGACGTAGGGTGACACTTCACGACGGCCAAAGCTTAGCTGCAATTTATCAGCGAAAGGGTCTTGTTCCTGCACTTTAAAATCGGCCGCCTGCATGCCCTTTAGAATGTTATCTGCGATCAAGTCCCTGCCGATATTTCTAAAAGCTCCAGCTAAGCGACCTGCGATTACACTATGATTGCCTGCAAGTAATACAGACAACAGATCCGAAGCATCTGCCACCATAGATAAAGCAGTTCGCAGTTGAATGGGCGCTTTTTGAAACTGGTTTGGTGAGCAATAGACCAGAGCTGCCGCCAAACTGTATACATTGAGCCCTTCTACATTTTTAATCTGTTTCAGCTCAGGCATGCTCAGTCTGACATCAAAAATCGAGGTGTTATGCAAAAATGCTGTGGGCTTATTATTGCCATTGGGAGTGCGGACAAGCAGCTGTTGAGGAACAGTTTTATCCCCTATATGCAGGCTAATCGACTGCTCCGGCGACAGACACCAGCAGCTATCGAACCGCTCTGATAAATAGGCAGCACAGAAATCCCAAAAAGAGCTATACCAAGATGTGCTGTCGCCGGGCTTTTCATCTGGCATTGCCGCTATGTACCAGCCTCGGATCACTTCCCGAATAAAGCCATGCTTCAGTAACCGCTCACGATGCACCCGACTCAGTTGCTCAGACTTTATGGCAACAACTCCCGATCCTTGCAGCTGTTGTAGCTGTTCAAGCGAATCAGCTAATTTTTGCGAAACATCGCTCATGCCAGCTCCCGACAGTTCTAAGAATTAATCTACAGGTTTTAGTGTAATACTATTTGTAGGTTTTAGTGTCATTTAATTTGTAGGTTTTGATGTATTTCAATCTATAGGTTTTGACGCATTTTGATCTGATGATGAGTTATGAAGAAGGGTGTTGGCAGATTTGAAGACTAAATAACTGGCCTTCATTGTGATACATCAACAAAACAAAGTTAAATTTCAGAGGTTTGAACTAACCCAACCTGCTCCGCCAGAATATAAAAAGCATTTCCAACACGACCTCCAAACCAAAAGACGCTACCACTTCACAATCTAGATACCGCCGCCTTGTATACCTGATTGCGATCTCTTTTCCCTACGGCCATAACAGAGACCACAATCTCCAGATCCTGCACCTGATACACAAGGCGGAAACCTGCGCTCTGTAACTTGATTTTGTAACGCTTGGTTTTTCATCGTTATTGCTGTTCAATAGATTTCCTGGCTGGCGGTTGAGCTAAACTTCGGTCGCCTTTTTCATTTCTTTGCTTTACAGATCCGGTAGCGCGCTGACTCCCGAATTAGTGGTTAATGGGAAATACCGCGTTAGTTCCCGTTTGGTGGGTGGCCATGCAGAAATGTTGAAAGTAGTGGACTTCCTGGTCGCCAAAGTGCGCGCTGAGCGTGGCCTCCAGACACCAACACCCTGATAGCCAACCTGGTGACGACCAAAAACCCGCGCTGGCAAACCGGGGCGGGTTTTTATTTGTGGCGATAATACACTTGTGTTTTTGCGGGGGAAAAGTCAGTATCAAAAAGACACCCTGCCATTCTGGTTTATCGGGGTATTGCTGATGATTTCGCTGAAGAAGGTAAACCTTGTTACGGAGGCTTCTTCATAAAACAAGGCAAACCTATAGTGGTCGACGAGTTGAATTGCGTAAAATATGTAGATTAATCATCTAAGCTAGCTCATCTCAAGGCTGATCCTAAGTTGGTTCAGCCTTCTTTTCTAAGTTTTCAAATCCAAACTGCCACATATGCACCGTTACTCTTGGCAACCTCATACGTTCTGTCTGAGACATTAAAAACTCACGCCAGAAAGGCCAGACATGATGATGTACATTCTTCTTGGCAAACTCAGCAATAGCCTCGTTAGAAATCAATTTTTTCATGGAATACTCAGCAGCAAAAGTGGCTTCTATACAAGCTTTTTGCACTGGTTCTTGCCCTTCTGCTTCCTCAACCCATCTAAAACCATAACCACACTCAACCCGCACCAAATGCTCGCCATTTTGCAATTCAATCTCAGACACCACAGGCAAAGCAGAGCGTGTTTGAGTAAGAAACTGCTCAAAGTTTTCGTACTTAGCAGGAGAATCCGCCGCAATGCTGCTTTGTACATGTGTAAGGTAAACATCGTTGATACTTAAGTTATCAATAGCTTCTTGCAGCAAGAGGTTCATAGCTTCACCGCCAACTTTCATTAGCAACTAAAGCAAGCTTAGGCTCCAGAGGCTTCACTTGTGCACCAACAGAAGCTTTAACTTTATGCTGTTCCACTTTGTTTGAATGCCATGCGGTAGCGTCTGATTTTGGGATCAACCCAACCTGTTCAGCCAGAATATGAAACGCATCCTCTGAGCTGGCTGAAAGCCGTATCAATTTATCCATGGCCTCAGATTGGGTTACATCATCGGCTTCATACTTCGCAAAAGCGACAGGGCCACCACCAAATACTCTGGCGGCCTGCGCCTGAGTAATACCAAGTTGCTCGCGAATTGCTTTTACCTCAGCGCCAGTTAAAAAACCGTCTACTTGCTTTTTAAAAGCAACCATAGCGCGCTTATTGTCACGCAACTGGGCAGCATCGGCCTGCTCTGAACCACAGTGATCACACACAGAGAAATGACTATCGATAGCTGCAGTTTTACCTTTATAGTCAACAAGCAAAGAGCCAAGCTGATGTGCTAAATGTCCTTCGCCACACAAAGGGCAAAGATCTTTACCTTGCATACAACTCTCCTTTATTAGCTACCAGATGGGTGACTGGATACCACTAAAATCACCTGCCCTGTTTTATTGATCGCAAATTTTAGATAGAACTCAGTGTTGAGGTACTGACCAACGGCTTCGTTCAGTCTTCTTTCAACCACAACGTACGCATCACAGGCAGCCCAAGCTCCATCTGGTTTTTGCCTGCACCACTCAGAGTCCTGATATCGGCCTTCGAGTAACGCTAACTTCAGTAATGCAGCAACGTCTTCCATATCCATCGACCATTTTTGTAAATCCTGAATACAACCCCTGGTCCAGGCCGTTATCCGCTCCGGCGTTAACAGTGGCATCACATCACATGCCGGATACAAAGGTCCGCCAGCAATTTTCTGCCTGCCTTGCGCTGTTGGGTTTAAGCCTTGCTGATAGCGGCTGAGAATAATACAACTTACCATTATGGTAAGTCCAAGCATTTAGTCAACTTCACTACAAAAAAGTTCATGCCTTGCTCCCTGCTTGCTCTTTCCTTTCGCCGCTCAGGTTGAGGGTTATTACTGCAGAAACTAAGTTATAGCTGATGTTCCCGTTATCAGCATCAACCCCGACTGCTGCCACAGCACAACCCAGAATATTCTCCTTACCCGCCTGCTCTAAAACTTAATCTCCGGCACCAGCTCAAGTTCTTCAAGCCGTATCGCCATAGCTTCTCTGGACACTTTAAACATCTCTGCCAGCGACAGCACATGCTGGCCTGAAATACTGCTCAGTTCAGCCAAAGCGCGCGACAAACCTCTTTGGCTCGACAAGGTTTTCGCTAGTTTGCGATCACCTGAACGGTTCAGCAGATACGCCAAAGCTTCGGCTTGCATTACCTCTTGCGGGAAACGTTCAGCAAAACGGCTTCGAATCAGCTTTTCCGGCATTAAAAACAGTACCGCAAACTTATCGGCTTCTTTTTCTATCTGATCACGTTGGCCTGCATTACTGCCATCCAAAGGTTTATCGCGATGCAGTCCGCTTTGCTGATGCATCACAGCGTGGCCCATTTCATGTGCAGCGGTAAAGTTCATCACCTCGGGCCGCATGGTTCTGGATAACTCCACTCGTTTGGAGGTTTTATCTATGCTGCCAGCCACATCTATACCAGGCTCAATCTCGCCGAGGGTGTGACGTTCATACACCTGATAACCCAGTAAATACAAAGCTAATTTAGGATCGAGCATTTCTATAGGGTCCGACGGAATACCCTGTGGCCATAACAAATGCTTTTGTTGCCAAATAGCCTGCTTAAGCTGTTCCACTAAAGCCTCAATTTCGGCCACTTTAATAGCACCATTGCCCGCTTTGGTGAGCTGGCTAAAGGTCAAAATAGGCGGTAAAGGTAAGGCAACAGGGCCGTTGTCGTCATCCAAATTATGGTAGGCGGCATAAGGGTTCTGACTGCCCTGCTGGTAGAAGTTTGAAGCGGCCAAGTCAGGGGTTTGCGCTGCTGAAACTTGTGCCAGCGCACTTGAAATGCCTTTAGCGAGTGGAAGTTGTGGCCAGATTTCGTCAGAGTTATCGCCGTTGTTGAGCGATACATAAGGGTCCTGATGCCCGTTATCCACATAAACAGGCAGCAAAGCACTAAAGCCACCGTCCTCGTCCATATGAGCATAAGGGTTATTCATTCGCAGCCTGTCGGCTTTGATCTGATCTTTTGATGCAAGCATAACTGTTACCTTTGGTACAAAAAACAATCAGTTAAGCTTAGTAGGGTTTTGGGGAAATGCAGGTGTGACGCAACCTTTCACTTAGAGGCTTTACGAATCCGAAACCTTTTTACGCAGCACTGGCACAAAATGGCTCATATCTAATTCGGTAAAATATGGCGGAAATTGATTAAATCTCTTTAACAGCGAATAAATACGCTCACAAAGCTTAAGGTATTTGGCATAAACCTTAGGGTTACCATAGTGATCTTCTAACTTCTTTTCCGTAATCTGATTGACGCGCCTCAACATCTCCAAAAACTCTTTACCAGTTGCTGTCTCAAAGTCATAAATACGTTCTTGATCCAGTACATCTTCTATTCGATTTAAACAATCAACGCCCCAGAAACCATCTCCGTAATTGGTAAATCCGATAGTGGGCAGGCCTGTTTTGTCTCTGAAATGTTTGATGAGGCTTTGATCGAAAATTACCCTTGGCCAATCCGCAAACTGGCTTTCAAGCTCGTAGGCTTTGATCATAGCTGGGCCAAAGACGCCGTCAGTTCTGTCGTGGAATAGTTCGCCGTAGGCCATTCCGCCTCTAAGAGCAATTCGCTGATTAAGATAAGTCTCTTGCAGCATTTTTACGGTAGCACTTACTAATATATTTGATGCTTGTTCAACATCTGATTCATCAGCTTCGATAGACAACACAATGCAATCACTAAAGGTCGTCGCAATTGGCTCGCTGTATATTTGACCAATTGCAATCTTATTAGATTTCAATTCACCTTTGATGTCTCGAACGATTTTGTAAACAACTTCACAACTCTGGCTTTTTACCAGCGCAGAAAAGCCTAAAATATCGAGAAACAGGCAAATTCTTTTTTGATATGCCACTTCCATAAATTGAAGCCTCTCAATTCATCTCACGCCCAAGCAGACGTGCAATAAGCCCAATGATGCCTCGCTCTGGATAACTTGCTGACTTTGCTATGAAGAAATTACGTATCGCAAAGAACGCACAGACCAACCCGCAAGCAATTCCAATATATTGAAACCAATGCATTCTTCTGTTCATCACTTCGGAAAGAGCAAAAAGTATCGGACTATCACTATGAACCAGTATTTTGCTTTCAATCCATGCCGGGATGACGAAATAGAATATGACGAAAACCAGCACACCAAATGCTAATGCGCCCCACCATGGTAATCTGGCCCCGATATATACAGTGTCGGAAATAATAGATGTCTTTGATTTTCTTCGGTAATAACGTCTTGCCATAAAATCATCATCCTTAATCCATTAAGTGAACAAACAAAGCAAAATAGCGACTACTGTGAAACAAAATAACTGAGTATGTTCAAAGATCTTCAGCTTCCCGCTCGGCCAGGTCCATTTGTTTAAGTAAATCCTTCCCTACTAAAGAAACCGCTTTCAAAATACTTTGATCAACAAAGTCCAACCTGGCACTGGTTTCATGAACCAGATGCGCTTTTTTGTAGTCTGCTTGTTTGGTAAGAATTACAAAATATGATTCCAGAAGCTCGGTAGATGTTGTCGGTCTTTGCAGGGACTTTTTCACTTTTTGGTAAAACTTATCAATCTGTTCTTCGGAATCATCTGCTTCATCATCTGTTATCTCGTAAAACAATACTTCGGCAAAGCGCCTTTGAGACCAGCCCATGCGGTCAAGTGCTTGCTTAATTTTTTCCTGAACATCCAAAACTTTTGTCATTTGTCCCCGTTTGTCCCTGAAGGGTTAGTAACTTAGCTCCGTCAGCCAAGCTCTGCAAAGCTGACAACAATGAAATATTAACTTTAAACTTCGGCCTCAGCGGAGGCCTCACTAAAAAGGAAAAGTCACTATGACTAAACCAATGACTCAAACAGACGCTTCTCGTATTCAATCTGCTCAAGCCAAAAAAGGCGGCGGCCAAGTAGAAAAGTCGTCCTTTTCGTCCCGAGCCACCAAAGCAGGAGTGAGAAATGCCAGCGGCAAAACTCCACCACCAAATGGCCCGAGCAAAACAGGTAATCCTTCTGGCGGCGGCAGAGGCAACAACCCACCAAGTAAACGCTAACCCTCGTATTAATTAGAAAGCTGGTTTTTACCAGCTTTCTGTTTGTCGGCATGACCCAATATTTGCGCTGAATAGTTCTTTAAATTCTTTAGCTTTTGCAGACAAGTCCTGAGCATCGATTTTTTGCATGGTTTTGTCCAAGGCACAAATACAGGCTGCAGCCAGGCTATCGCGTCTGTCACTGGTTAACAAAGTGCTATTGGGGTTAGCGCATGAACTAATGATCTGGTAAATAGCACCAGTTGAGTAGCGCTTGGGTTCGAGGAAGTGCGAATCGACTTTCAGCGCGCCAACAATGCCAATTATTAAGGCAGTACCTGTGCCGATCAGTGGTTTTTTATACTGCCGGAAGGAGAAGCCTTGAAAGTTTTTTTCACACTTATGGCAATGGATATTTTCGCCAAAAGCTAACTCATTGCTTTCTTTGCAGTGTGGACATTCGATATGCATATAATCCTTTTTGCGTTTTTCAAACTTCACAATAATTTGCGCTTGAAAGCACAGAGATTACCGTTTTATATAATAAACTGCATTTTAACTGACAGTTTTCTAACACTTAAATAAAAATGATTTCTTCGTTTTTAAACCAACCTTTCGAAAGCATATAATCCTTAACTTTATTTCTATTACTGGTGTAATGCACTAGTGCTAAACTCTTTTCTGCGCGACTACATATCACGTAAAACAGTCTCCTTGTTCTGTCCGGCCCAGAATCTTTACCTTCGTTAATATTTCTTTTGTCGGTATCAGAAAGTGCTTCAGCACCGAGAAGCTTCTCATAACCAAATAAAAAGCCATTTGCTGCTGCATCATCCATAACTGCAAGGACTCGCTCAAATTGCAAGCCTTTAACACCTTGATGGGTACCAAAGTCCAATTCATCGTTGAGATATTTTTTATAATTTATTAAGTGCTCTAATGGAGATGAAAGGGCAGCCTCCCACCCTTCTGTTATTTCGTTTTGTTTTTCTTCCTCAATTTCAAAAGCTTCATTCAGTGTTTTCGTAGTAATAATTTGGCTCAAAATCTCTGGACACTCTAATATTTTATTGCCGTATATAAACTCAACAATGTTCAAAATCGTGCAATTTTTATCTGCCACTATCGCGCTCAAATTTTCACAAAGAACCGAAATTGAACTGATCCTATCAAGGGAAATCTCTCTCTCAGCAAACAAAGGCGAATATTTTTTTAATATCCTCATTGTTTCAAAATCAGCTTTCCTATCCAGAGCATCGGCTAGTGGCAGTAATTGCTCAGTTAAAAAACGAAGTGTTTTACTTTCGCCTGTCAAAACACTGTCTCTTAAACTAGGCACTTCAGATAAAGGCAGGAAAAATTTATCAAACCGACCTCGTTTAGCGGCCATAGCATGTTCTAAAGTGAGACACTTGACCTTCGTTATCCAGCCAACATCACCTGTTATGGATGCCATTTCTTCTCGTATTTTAGTTTCAAGCTCAAAATTATCCGTTACTGCACTATTCACCAAGAATAATCTTACATAGCCTTCTTCGTTATCTTTTGCAGCAACTTGGCAATGTGAGTCAACCTCTTTGCGAACTTTATTTATAAGCTCGACAACTCTTTTAGGACATCTAAAATTATCGCTCTTTGAAGGAAATGCCCAATCACTTGGTAAGCCTTGTTTATTGAGGTTCTCTTTACCACCACTATAAATTCTCTGCATCAAATCGCCGAATAAGCCTAAAGAAAATTTATCGCGGTGTGCCTGCTGTGTTTGAATGAAAGCATCAAGAAGCTCTCTGTTTGTGTCTTGGCTTTCATCTATTAACAATATTGGATAGAGCTTGATCAGCAGCTTCTGCATCAAAGGTTCGGAGGCAATGAACGATGTAGCTATCTTTATGACTTCAGCATGATTTAGCGAGTCTTTGTCTGGACGATTATTTGACGGACTGTAACTAAAGCTTTTGATTTGATCGAGGTTTTCAAGCCGTTTAGTTACTGAGATTTTTTTAGCACTATTCTGAAGCGAAGTTTTACTTTGTCGGCTTCGTGCCTTTGATAATTGGCTATCTATTTCTTGTATTTGTTTCTGTAAATCAACTCTCAACCATTCCCTGGTATCTTCAGTAAAAGGGCTTATTAACTCCCATGCAAAGCTATGTATGGTCGATACTTTGAAAACTGGATCATGCTTAAGTCTATGCCTAATTTCCTCGCATGCAGCGTTGGTAAAAGTGATTATTGCGACTTTCTGCCCTCTGGAAACCAGCCCAAGAACATTAGTCAGTTTAAACGCTTCAAGTACGTTTACTAATGTCCTTGTTTTTCCAGAGCCTGCCCCTGCGAACAAGAGAAAGCTCTTCGGTGCAGCTAGATTTAGATACCCTAAGATTTCAGTATCAACATCACTAGGATTAAACTCTTGATTCACGTTACTCAATTTTTAACTCCTGCGGGAGCATCTATATCTTGAACGGGATATTCATCGCTCAAAGCACTAAGCCGTTTCTCCAACCACATCAAACCATCGTTAATGTATTCTGGAACTTTTAGCTTCTCCGGTTCAATATCAAATAATAGATCAAGCGCCATTTTCGCTTTCTCACCAGACAGTGCGCTATACAATGCACTGCAACATTCCGGTAAGTTATCTTTTAACAAAGCCTCTTTCATTTTCCCAAGCATACCTGTGGGATTATCAATGCTCTGTAGAAGAGTAATATTTGATAACGCTATCGCGTCTTCGAATGTGTATGGTATCGCTTCTTGGGTTGAAGACCTTGCTGCACCAGCCTGAACAGGAAACTCAACCAATATTCCTTTCTGGTAAACAGCTTTTACATTTCCTTTAGTTGTTGCTGATGGAGCAAGATCTAACAAGTCGTCAAGCGTTTTATTTTTAAGGTCAAACCACAACTTTAAGGTGTCACTACCTGATAGATAACCTTTGCCACGTTCAGGGAAAACTTTTTTCGCCGATTTAGAATCCTTAGCATCAGTATCAGTAATGATTAATGTGGGAATATCCAATGCTTCTATCAAAGCTTTAAGTCTGTGGGCATGAGCGCCGCCAACCTCCAAAATTGATATATAACTGGAATTAAGGCCTTTTGGCGTATCAAATTTATGCTGTATGAAATGCGGAAGCAACATTCGTTCAGCGGAGCCCTCAACCAAAATAGCGCCGTTTGCAAAAAACAAGTCACAGTGCGTTGTTTTTATATATCGTGCAACAAACTTAGCCGTTTGTTCTTCTAATGAATTTCGTTTGCTTGGAATACCAAATATTTTTGAGAGATCGACTATCTTGGAAGTAGGAATGAGACAAGTTGGTCCTGCCGGAATTCTTTTAAAATAACGAAGTTTTTCAAACTTGACTTCATGAGCAATATTGCTTGAATGGGTACTCACTAATAGTTGAGTAGTTAAACTTCTATCTACATTCTTCCTCAGCACTTCATATGCTTTTCTAATGAATACTTGTTGAACCTGAGAATGTAGATGAGCTTCAGGTTCTTCAATTAGAACTAAATGAATAGGCTCAACAGTAACATCTTCCTCACTACGTCTTTTACCTAATTTACCTACTCTTCTCCAAGCATCCCGAAAACTGATCAGTTTAAATATCATATGGATAAGATTTTTATAACCTAAACCATTATATTTTTCTGGCAATGCCAGCTCAACAGGTGAATTATTAGCTCGTTGGATATTGAAGATAACAGCAGAATCATGATCTAACCCATCAACAGGTTCAACCCTGCTTGATAATTTAATATCAGGATCACTAAACCCTGGATATCCAAGACTTCTTACTTCTCCAAGAGCATCGTCAAAGGATTCTTCGAGCCTTCGGTCAAACTGAGCTTTTGCCTCTTCAATAGCCCATAGTGCCTCTAAATCACCTTCTTCAGGAAGATCGCTCGGATTTAAATGTCGCTTATAATATTCGTTTAGCTGAGAGGATAGACCAGTAGACTTACTTGAATGTAACGCATTGGGATCATAGAATCCTCGCTGCGCCTCTATAACATCAACTTTAAATAAACCTGAAAAAGGATAGCTCTCTAGTGGTTCACTTCCTTCAGGAAGAGCCTGAGGAGTTTGTCCGTTGTCTAACACTACCAATTTAGGATCTAAAAGATATGCTTTAATCTCAAAATGAGCAGATAGTTTTCGATCTAAATAGTCTCTAAGATCTCTGGGCCAAAGTTCTAACTTTCTCTCTTTGATATCATCAGCTTTTTGTTTTAAGACAACTTCTCTGGCTGCTCTGAAATCTGTCAAGAACGAATCTCGAAGTTTTACTATATCTTTTGGCTGATAGATTAAACGAACCCCCAAGTTCCCGCCTTGCCATTTCAAATTGGGTATTAGATGTGCGACATAGTTAATATCATCACTTTCAGCTTTAATCCATACATCAATAGACGGGCATAAACTGTACCAAGCATCCAATGATTCGGATTCAGCCGTTGTCTGCGTATTCTGCCCCAAAGTGAACACCTAT
>NZ_RZUF01000019.1 GCF_004005375.1 Rheinheimera sediminis
ATAGGTGTTCACTTTGGGGCAGAATACGCACCCAGCGCTCAACAATCAGCACTGCGCCTTCCACCTTGCTTTTGTCCTTCGGTTTGTAGGGCCGTGCAGGCATCACGCTACAGCGGTAATGCCGCGCCAGTGCTTGGTAATCACTGTTGATGGTCGGCTCAAACTTGTCAGCTTTAACCACGGCAGCTTTGAGATTATCCGGCACCAATAAGGTCGGTACCCCGCCTAAAAAGCTCAGGCAACGACTGTTGGCCATCAGCCAGGACTGCTGATCCTGTCCGGCACAGGCTTCGATATAGGTGTAATTGGATGCGCCTAAAGTGGCGACGAAGATGGCGGCTTTGCGGATTTCGCCAGTGCGCGGGTCCACGATAGGCACCGTGGGGCCACAGAAGTCGATAAAGAGTTTCTCGCCTGCATAATGCTGTTGGCGCATCGAACGGCGCTGTGAGCCTTTCCAGCGGCGGTAATGTTCACAGAATTGGGTGTACCCCAGCGCTGCGTGGCCATGCTCGGCCTGATACTCCTGCCACAATAACTGCTTGGTCAGCTTCGGATCTTTTAACTCCAAATCGATACGTAACCAGTCGGGCAAGACCCGTTTGGTCTGGTAATCGCGACCTGGCAGCAGAGCCTGATCAAGGGTATTTAAGGACACCTCCGGGGCGAGAGGCCATGCAAGGTTGAGGTTATTAAAACGGGCAATTAAATCAGTCACCGTCGAGCGGCCAATGCCCAAAGCAAGGGCAATTTGGCGGTGGGACAGCTGATCGTCAAAACACAGCCGGAACACATCCAGATAAGTTCTCATATCGGTTCTCATCACTTTCTTTTTGCGTGTCATACAAACTCCGGCCAACAGGGAAACCCCAGTTATGCCGCAGCACCTGAAACGAAGAAAGAAAAAGATGGCCGGATGACACCGAAACAGGTGGCCGGACTATGCCGAAACGACTGACCGGCTCACACCGAAATAGGTGGCCGGACGATACCGAAATGACTGGCCGGTTCACACCGAAATGAGTGGCCGGACGACCCCGAAATTCGCATGACATCGTGGTCAGCGTTAATACCTAACAAAATTAGTTTAATTTCATTTACATTTAAGGTATCCAGACAGCAGCCATTTGTATTCGCTACCTGTTCAAGCTTTTCAGGTAACATTGCATGTCGGATTTCTTTTTCGTATGACCAACACGAATGTTTTGAATACAACATTTGGATATGAGAGGCAGTTTTCAGTTGAGTAAAATCAAGGCATTGGATGGCGTTCGAATATCTAACTGAATGTGAGCTTTTCACTCTGTCTGACTCACCATTTAAGACAATACAAATTCCTTTATGGCTATTTGCGTAATGCGCCCACATTAGTAGCGAAGTATTTTCAGTAGTTATGCGTAAAGGATTAACTTCACTAAAACATGTGAATCTCACCTTACTTAATATGTCATCAACATTAAGTGAAAATTTTTGCATATGATTCACATCAATCGCACATTTTTCAATTATGATTGGTAGCGTTGGGCCTAAATTCAAAGACATATTAAAGTTGATTTCAGGTTCGTCACCAGTAATGTGCGAAACAAACTCTAATGGGTCATTGAAGTTTTTAGCCGTATTGTAAGTTATTTTTAGATTTTTGAAGAAATTTCGTTCATCGCATTTCGTATCGATGGACATATATTTATACACATAAGTCAAAATTATATCCTCTAACAGGCGCCAACAAAGGTACGCTCACTATAGGGACGAATTGTTTGCACATTTTTAATTACTTTAGATATTTAAGAACTATGCTTAGCTTAAAAATTGCTGGAAACGTTAATAAATTCAAGAGAAGCGTCAATTAAATAATATGTTATACAACAGGGTATTTAGCATGTTTTCTACAGTTGAACTACGACCTTTGAGCCCGTGTCATTCATTACAAATGAGATAGAATTGGTAGATTGATCGTAAGAAAGCTTAGTTTCATCTTCATACCTCCAGCGTCCCCACTCTTGGGTATCACTCATCCACGCAGCCCAAGCAATAGAAGAATTAGACATATCGCAAACATAGCTCCATCTTGTATTATCGGCGTTTCGGGTATACCTAACATAGGTTAATCCATCTTGATTTTTGTAATTCTCGATAATACTTGTTGGTTTACCAAATATCTCTCCAATGTAAGCTTTACACACTTTTGCCATTTCATTTTGGGAAAGTGTTTTAGAATTATCTGATGAGTTATCTCCCCCAAACAAGATGGAAAAGATTGCTATCACACCAAAAACTGCACCAATTATGGTTAACCCTGATATCTTGTCTTTAACTTCAAAAGGGGCAGGAGTCAGCCGAGAGTGCTTTATATATTTCAGGAAGGCGTCGGTATCACATTTAAGAGTTAAGAAGTTTTGACTTGAGAATTTTATGTAAAATACCGTGTAGTATTTGTCGGTGTCTACCGAGGTAATACTTGAGGCAGAGTTCAAATTTATCGACTTTATTTTTAAGATAGAGTCACTGCAAAATAGAATTTCAGGCCCTTCCAAAGATACAAAATTTACTTCTTTTGGTATCTCAATAATATTCGTATCTATTACTTCAGCTTTTATAGCCATAGCGAAAAAGTCCTTCTGTTAACACAAATCCTAAATGTTTTATAGCATGGACCACTGGCAAACGTAAATAGGAGGCGCGGAGGGTCAAGTCTTGCCCTGTGCCCCGTCAAATCATAACCAAACAAAAATGTTCATAAAATCAAAAAACAATAGAAAAACATCACCAATTCATTCACAACTAATGATGTGCCCCCCCTAAAACATCGGGGCACTGGGCAAGACTTGACCCCAAGCTTTTCGTGCGCGAGGCCAGTTGCTCGATCAAAACCGGCTCTTCAGCAACGATCAGGCAAACTCACCGAGAGAACGCAAGCCATGCTTTTTGTGTACCTGCCATTATTTGATTGTTAGCTGTACAATTTTTATAATTCCGTTTTTTTTAGCTATTGGTAAGTAACTAATTTCGAGGCAGCTGCCATTTTTCATAACTTTACCAGAAAACTCTTTTTCATAGAAAAATGGTGTTCTTTCGTAATTGTTGTAGGAAAACTCAATCCCTTCTATTTCAAATGTTGCTGTGTTTCCCTTAATCTTGTCTAGCCTGTAGTTTTGAATGCAGCCTGATACAACTGAAAATTTACCCGTATCGATCAGTCCTTTAATATAGATGTGTTGTTGATATGTTGAGTACGTTCCAAACAGTGCAATAGAAATCAACAAACCAAAAATTATTAAAAGCCAATTACGAGAAATCTTAATAAAACTCGTTGCAATATCAGAAACGGCAGGAAACTTGGCCAAGATAGCAAACGAAAATAAAACGGGGAGCGCCCACAAAAAGTAGTCAGCGTCGGGTTCTATATTAATTTCAAAATAAGGACTCAAATTTTACCTCGTCCAGCTAACTACCAAATTTAGCGCGGAAAGCCGCACAGCGGATTGACGTCGCAGCAAGCATTTTTTTGCTGGCGATAAAATTTGTTTGTTAGCATTTAATTTATTCAGTATCCAACTTTGGAAGTAACATTGTTTGTTGTAGCTCCATAAACTTAGCTTTTGTATATGGCCCAAAAACAAATTCTGAGGCCTCAGCAAATTGATGATCCTTGGTCTTATCAATGTAATAAAAACCACAAGAGTCGTCAGGGCACGCATACATAGAGATGTACTTTTCGTTAGCCTCCATTTTCCTTGGGCTTTCTATCCGCCGGATATATGCCCCTTCACCCAAGCTATAACCCAAGCTCTTTTCCCCATCAATCCAGTAAACCTCGTATGGCCCATCACTCCATGATGGCCAAAGACTGAAAATAATTATGCAAGATACCAAAATGACGAAATACTTCACGAAGCACCTTATCCAGCTAACGCCCCGCGCATACGCGCGAACTTGTGAGCGTCGCTGGGGCCGCAGGCCACGAATGAAGAGGATTGTTAGCTGTGTCCAAGCATGAATGCACGAAGCTGTCGCTCCTCTCGCATGACAAAGAGGACCAAAACCCGCTGCTCATCCTCACGATAAAAAATTCGACAAGGTGGAACCACTAGCTCCCTGTATACCGAATCTGGGAGCTCAGGAGGAATCCGCCCGGATTTGGGGAAACTCTCCAAACGTTCTGTCTTATCGAAAACAGCCTTCACGAGATCGCTTGCAGCAGCAGGATTGTCCAAAGCAATATACTCCGCAATGGCATCCAGTTCTTGGAGGGCTGGCTCTGTCCAGATTACTTCAGCCATTTACTCATTTTCTCTTTGGCCTCACTTTGGCTATACGTTCTTCCCTCAAGTACAGCACGCTCTCCCCGAGAGAGCCCCTCAAGCAGCTCAAGCCGACGCTGCATGAATTCATAGTGCTGCACATCAACAAGGTATGCAGATGGCTGGCCATGCTCCGTAATCAATACGGGCTCTTTCGACAAGTGCAGATCTGCCAGAATCTTTGTAGCTTGGCGCTTTAGATTCGTAACTAGCTCAACTTTCATAATTTCACCCTTTCCTAAATCCAAAGTGACACTATAGTGTCACTTTGCAAGTAAGGCAATCCCTGCTAACGCCCGCCACACCGGATCAGGCGCAGAGTATGCGGAGGGTCAAGTCTTGCCCTGTGCCCCGTCAAATCATAACCTAACAAAAATGTTCATAAAATCAAAAAACAATGGAAAAACATCACCAACTCATTCACAACTAATGATATGCCCACCCCCTAAAACATCGGGGCACGGGGCAAGACTTGACCCCAAGCTTTGGAATACTTTTGCGAAGCAAAACCACAAAAGCGCAACTTACAAACTGTCCAGTGGAGGCGAAGCCGGAACGATGCTGCAACGCCTTGTTAGGCTTTTTTTTAATAGCCTTCTGCTACGATTTTAAGCTGATTTCCGCCAATTGTGGAGTCAAAACCAAGATCAATATAAATAAATGAGCCTCGCTCATCGTCCCCATAATCAAAAGAGACTGACATAGCTCCAATTTCCATATTCTTTGAAAATTTAGTGCCTGGAGATAGGCAAGCTAAAACTCTTTTGAGATTTAGATGTGGGAACTCAGTAGAAGATGAGCGCATAAGAATGTCACATACTTTCTCAGCAGGCTCGTACTCGTGGAAATTGCACCTTTTTTCATACAACACTATTTCCTCTTCCTTGCCTATTGACTCCTTCTCCTTCTTAAAGCCGCCACCCCAAGATGTTTGAAGTTCAAGGCTTTGTGAAGTATCAGCTGCTACCGATTGAACAAAGGCTTTAAGCGAGCCACAAAGTTTGTCATCTTCGGAGATGGCGTCCGATGACATTAATATGATTGCCAAAGATATAAGCGCTGATATTTTTTTCATATTAATTTTATCTTAGTCCATGCGTAGCCTAACGCTCGGCTCATCGGCGAGCGTAGCGAGTCCGGTGGAGGCCGCAGGCCGGAACGAAATGCAGCCGCTTGTTAGATGATTTAATGTTCAATAAGATCTTCCCAACATGCAATAGTGACTGTTTTGGGTAATATCACTTCTTCTAGGAAACGTTCGTAAAAGCGTTCTCCTTCTTGTTCTCTTGGAAGCACTATAATTGCGATGTCTTCAATGGCGAATGAATAATTTTTTGTGCTCCGCCATTCGCGCTCACAGTATATCGAATCGAATTCGGTTATATCGAATGTTTTTATGTACGCTAAAAAATTCTGAAAGCTTTCATCTATTTTTTCTTGAGCACTCTCAATCCAATCAAGCTCAGAAATGACGCTAGATGTATCTACGGAATCATCTAGGTCATTATCGTCGATAATCTTGTCAATCTCGTCTTGAACTGACTCAGTTTCGCTTATTGCACCGTAAGGATGGACGTCATCAACTGCTGAGTACCCCTGATAGATGCTATTGAGTAAAGCTGTATCTTCAAGGGTATACATAACGGGATTAAAGCCAGATTTGACAATTGAATCTCTGTGAAATCCAATCGCAATTTTTCCATATCTATTCGAATGGTAATCAATATGCTGAAGAGGAATGTCGGCCACACAACATACCGGCTTTGATTTAACAGTAACAGGATGATTTTTCAAAATATGGATTTCTTTTGTTTCAAAATCAAACTGCCTTTTTTCAGGCACGATTACCTTAACTATTTCACGGTACCGGCCTACTCTTAGCTCCTGAGACCCCAAAATAGCTTTAAGCGCTTCGTATCCGTTTATCGCGGGCTTAAGCTCTTTAAGCTGCTTGTTGGCAGCATCGTCCCATATAGGGCCGCCAGTAAAATGCCAAAGTATTTTCGATACTGTTCCTGGTCTAGATGCCATGCCTGTCTGTCCCTTATCATCTAACGTCGCAAACAGCGGTGAGGAGCACGCAGTGCGACGATCCGCTGCTTTGCCTTGTTAAGCATTTTTTAACTGCGCCTCTAACTGTTTAATAATTGAATTAGATTTAAATAATACAAATTCGGCTGCATCTTTATCGACTTCTGCGCCGTGAGCTGCAGCATTACCCAACTTGATAATTTCCAGAATGCCCTGCGCGACTTCACGACTTAGAACACCGTCGTTTGCTAACACCTGAACACGGATTGATAGAGAGCTGTTTTTGGTGCCTATATCAGTTTGGTATGAGCGTATTAGTTTTTCGATGTCTATTCGGAGCGCAACAAGTGCTAACTGAGGGTCTATATTTTGTGGATCTGAGTCTGCTTCTGGTGCGTCATTAGAAGCAACTTTATCAATAGCTTCTTGCACATCTTTAAGCTCAATTTTTATGCCGCCGGGAAGCTCTAGTGACTTGAGATATGGAAATAGCCAGGGAAGCACTGCAAGAATTAGCAGCACAATTGCTATTGCATCAACTGTGAAACCTTCCACAAAGAGGTGGCCAAATGCCAGCCCTAAAAATAGGAGAGTTACAAATCCTGCAATAATCTTCATGTATCTCCTAGATGCTTAACATTTGTATATTGTGCTGGCACGCTTTCTCTGGTTTTACCAGATGAGACACCAGCTTTAACATATTGATAAAAAGCGATTAATTACAATCAACCACTACTAGCTGCGACCAAAAGCGTGCTGGAACATTATTACTTTTATCTGGCCTGTTATTTTTAGTTTGGTCCGTGCTAAGTATCTAAATTAGAGTGTTTTTCCTTCTTCAGCAACAAATAAATGTGCCTGTTAGTTTGTGCAAAGCGTGCCTGTTTTCTGGTAAAAGCAAATAACACTGTGTATTCGTCCAGATCTGCAAGCAATGTCGGCTTCTGGCTCAAAGTGACGATAAAGGCATACAAAAGCAACGTCAGCAAAGCTGACGCCACTTCTTAGATGGCAACAGTCCCTTATTATCGCTCTAACAAAATTTTTGCTGCCCAATCGCGGCTGGCGATTTGTTCATTGTGCGGAAAGTTCGGCATGGATAAGGTGCCTTCACTATCCGCACTTATAGAAAGCGGTTTTTGCCACTGACCATTGATTGGATCAAACCAGTTCAGGGTATAGGTTTTACCTGGCACGAAGCCTTTTAACTTTGGCAGCACAGCTTTATTTTCAAAATAAAGCAGCGCGAAATCTTTTTCCGCTGTACGCATCATATAAGACCAACCATCGAGGCCATCCTCTGGGCTGCCCGGCGCTTTGCGCACAGACATCTGGTCAGACGCTAACAATAAATCCTGATAGCGGCGGCCTTCCGACAGCACAAAAGCCTGCAGATGCTGCATATAGGTGGCGGATTGGTAGTTCAATGCATCCCAGATATGTGGCCTGGCACCTGCGGGTTCACCGGTAGAGGTGAGATCATAAGCCGCAGTGCCATGCACATGGCCAGACAAGCCGCCTGAAAGCACAGAGCCATACATTTGTGCGCGGGAAAAATAATTATCCCGGGCAGAATTTGCTGGCGGTTCTTCGCCTGCGGGTTTGTTAATCTCGTGCAGCCAGCCGGTGTAATAGGGCTCGAAATTAATAGTTGGATAGGCTGGCGTCAGTTTGAATTGGGTTTCCAATGCGGAACTTACTCGATGATCGCGCGGTTTATTACCCACGCTGTGCATGTTAAGCCAGGGCACTTGCTCAGCATGACCAAAGGCTTCATAGGTAGAGCGATCAATCAGCACAGTCACAGGTTGGTTAAAGGGCGGTGGGCCATATTTTTTTAAGTGATAGGTCAGGGCTTCATTAAATTGCGCAGCACTCAGGCTGAAATCTTGTGGGATCCAATCTAAATGAATACCGCTAAATACGATATTGGTGGCACCATAACGCGCAATTAAATACTGAGTGTAACGGGCAAAGGTTTCATTGAAATCAAAATAGGCATGCCATGAGGGGCCCACGTCGCGCCGCACAGTTTCCAGCAGCGGCACAAAGCCCTGTTGCGACAAATAATCCATTTTGCGATCCAGGCTTTTGAAATAGGCCGGGTTAATGCGGGTAAAATCTGACACACCTTTATGCTCTGCTGACATTGCGAATGGCAAGTGACCGTATTCATCGCGCATACTTTTTGCGGTGAACGACCCCCAATAACTGACGCCGCCCGATGCATCTGTGCCTTGTCCGCCCGCTACGTCGTAACCAAATTTTTCCCAGGCATTTCGCAAGTAAATGCCATTTTCATCTGCATGGGTACTGGGGTTTAAATCGGCATCCCAATTGGGAAAAGCGGCGATCATACTGACGGAGTTAAAACCCTGCTTCTTGCGAAAAGCCACGGCATCTTCAAAACCAATACCTGGGCCTGGTTGGTAATCATCTGAGGTGGGCGCATTACGAAATGGCAAGCGCCAGGTTGTGCCAGCCAGCCAGGTGTCACCCAGCATAAAGAAGGGCGTGCCATCGGCATATTCAAGGGCGCGGCCGTTTTGCGAGACACGGACAAAACCTTGCCGGTTCGGGTTCTGCTTTTTTTCAGCAGCAGACCATTCAATGGCCGTGAAGGAACCAGTGTGGCCATTCAAACCCGCATCATCAGGATGGTTGGACGCACTTTGCCATGTCCATTGGCCCGGCTTGGTGGCCACCACGCGCACGACAAAACGCTTGTCGCCATCCCAGAACCCATAGACCCGTTTATCAAAGCCTGGTCCTTTAAGCTGCACCCACATATCTACATCGGTGTAATAATTTTGGTACGGCTTTTCTGCAAGCAGCACAATCTCTTGCATCTGCCAGGTATGGATTTGATGTTGTGCCGCTGTGTTAGCTGGTGGCGTTGTACAGCCTACAAGCGCTATTACAGCGCAGAGGGCCAGCAGTTTCAGTATGGATAGTAGTTTAAAAAATCTGTTCATGGGTGCCTCAGCTGTTTATTGCGCGCTGCTACTGAAATGCAATCTGGCGGCCTGGCTGCCATCGCCGTGCTCTGAGTCGTAGAACGACACTTCAAGCGCACCCAGAGGTTGCAGCAAGATTCCACGCGTGGTGCCATCGAGCAGGCGTTGCAAGACGGGGCGGGGAATAGTCACTTGCGTTTTACCTTGAGCTTGAGCAACCTCTGTATCAAAAATCATTTGGCCGTTGATGGTCGATTGCAGATCTTGTCCCTGGGTAAAGTTTGCGAAGGTGACAGTCTGTTGTTGCCAGTTTTCATCGCCGCCGAAAATTTCAAACAGCCGTACCTTATCGAACTCAATACCAAAATCTTCACCCAAAGCGCCTACGTAGTCGCCACCTTTCTGCACCGATTGAGTGGTCAGTTCCAATACGCCGGCGCCATTGGCTTTTTGCCCGCGAAAGCTTTGCAAGTCCCAGCGCAGCAGTGGGTATTGTCCTGCACTTACCGTTAAAACGCGTACATTGTCGGATGTCCAGTTATTGAAATTCACTAAAGGGAATGCTGAGTTAATAGTTGCATCGTGCTTTACCTTCAGATGCTGTGTGAAGCTTTCAAGTGCAGGGATAGGAGGATGATAAACAAGGGGTTCGCCTAGATCGGCTTTGGCATTCTTCACTGGAACCACTTCAGCGCGAAAATAATCCACGTCTAAATAGTATTGGCCCGGGCCCCAATCTGTCACTCCAAGTTGGATATTCACTTGATCACCAAGAGCAGCGTCTAAGTTGCGCGTCGTCATACTGATCACTTGCCACTCAGACGTCTGCCCCAGATCATATTCACGTAAGTGCTCGTGATAATCCGTGGTGCGCTGGGTGTTGATCATAAAGTTAACCCGGCGCGGCGAATGGCTGGCCCGCACCCGTGCTTCAACACGTAATTCGTAGTCCGGGCTTTTTAGCTTTTCCATATCCAAAGATGGAGCAACATCACGTTTTATAATGGTCCAATAGATATTATGTTGATCGGCTGTGGCATCGACCTGCATGCGGGCAAAGCCATCCATCGGGATAAACTTCAACTGCGCATTGCCATCTCCCGTCAGGCTTTGCCAACCCGCTACTGATTTAGTTGTAAAGTCGTCAATAAAATCGGCGTGAGAAAGAGGCGGGAAAATGAACATCCCGCCTAACAGTATGGTTTTTATAGTTTGCATTATGAATGTCTCTTGATTGGTTTACATCGGCCCTAAATGACGCGGATTATGCTCTGGAAGGCATGGATTTATTGAGGTGCCTGGCTCCTGTCTGAAAACGGGCGCCCGCAAGGGGCGCCCCTACAGATCATTCGACGAGGCCTTACTTTTTAGGCTGCATCATGCCGTGCATCTTTAGCCAGCTACTAAAAGCATTGAACCAGCCTGTGCTTGTAGTGTCTTTGGGGTACATGCCAAAGCCGTGACCGCCTTGCTCGTAAAAGTGAAACTCAACCGGTTTCTTGGCGAGATGCCAGCTTTTAATCAGGCCAAAGTCACCATTGGCGAAAAAAGGATCGTCTGCTGCTAGCGCAACGAAAAGCGGTGGTGCATCGGCTGGCACTGTGACTTCAGCCAAAGGGCCATAGATATTGGCAATAAAGGCGGGTTTGGTCTCTTTAGCGACAAGCGTTGTTGCCATAGTCAGCATGGCACCAGCTGAAAAACCTATCATGCCAATACGGTCCGGATCGATTTTCCATTCAGTGGCGCGTTTGCGAATAAGTGCAAAGGCTGCGCTTGAGTCTTCAAGCTGTGGTGCAAGGCGAGTCGCCATTTCGGCCGGATCAGGGCGGGGCGGGCGGCGGGCAGTACCGGAAAACATCTGTGCCATTTCTTGCTCAAAGGCCGCCATATCGGCTGGTGTTTGGTTTAAGCGATACTTCAGCACAAAAGCTGCAACACCTTGCTTCGCAAGAGCGCGTGCTACATCCCAGCCTTCGTTGTCCATCGACAAGGTACGAAAGCCGCCACCAGGCGCAACAATCACAGCAGCGCCACTGGCTATGTTTGCATCGGGCAGAAAAGGCGTTAGGGTAGCGACAGTGACATTACGCGCAAATCTGCTGCCATACTGCGAATGCCATGATTCTTGTGCTTTAGCGTCTGGCAGTGGGCCTGTACCAAGCTCTATTGCATTGCTCTGATCGGGCGATGGGATAGGTGTCATCACGTCATTTGCTTGCGCAACAGCCTGTGCTGTGAACAAAGAAGCGGCCAGCAGAAAGCTCAGCCGGAACTTACTAAAACCTGACGAGCTGAGCTGTATTATTGGATCTTTCATCTCATTCCTTTCCTTTTTTATCTTCTGACTAAACAGATTTTTTTGGCTACTTCTTAGACGTTCTCACTATTATTTTTTGGACGTTCGCACTATTTTTTGACGTTCTCACTATGGGTTTAATAGTGCCGTCTTTATTGAAATAGACTCTGTCCAGACTGACTGAACGGCGGTAATTACCTCCTCCCGGCAGGTCGGCGCTGTGATAGGCGAGATAGGTGTTGCCTTTAAAATCAAACATCGCTGGGTGGATAGTGGTGGTGTTAGGCAGAGGTTCCATAATGATGCCCTGGTATTTCCATGGGCCTGTGGCGGATGAGCTGGTGGCATAGGCCAAGCTCTCCGGAAAACCCGCCGCATAAACCAAATAATAGATGCCGTTGTGCTTGGATAGGTAAGGGCCTTCCTCGAAGTTAGGTAAGGTATCTACCGCATGAATTTTCACCTTGCTGGTGTCGCGGTTTTGCATCTTTCCTTCTGCATCCAGGCTGTAGCTTTCACCTTTCAGATGCACTAAATCTGCTTCAAGCTCAACCCACCATAACTGCTGGTTACCCCAATACAGGTAGGCTTTGCCATCGTCATCAATAAAAACGGCCGGGTCTATATTGCGCCAGGTGTGATCTTTATCCTTAGCCGTATCTTCCAGCAAAATCATTGGCATACCGCGTGCGTCTTTAAACGGGCCTTCAGGGCTATCCGATACAGCCACGCCAATTGAAAAGCCAAATTTCCCGTCTGTTTGGCCACCTTCTACAGCGGCATAAAAATAGTATTTAGACTTGCCTGACTGATCTTTACGGTGGATCACGTGGTGGGCGTAGGCGTTGCCGGTTTTTTGGTCTCCTCTGGCCCACGGAAAGTCAGAGTAGCGAAAGACTGCACCTTTGTTTTGCCAGGTCACTAAGTCTTTAGTGGTCCAAAGCCGGTAGTCGTACATCCGATAGTCTTTGCCATCTGGCAAGGCTTCATCGTGCGTGCTGTACAGATACAAAGTGTCATCAAGTACCAAAGCGGCCGGATCTGCAGTGTAGATCAAGTCGCCCACTTCATTGGTTGGGTCTTTGGTATCGTATTTAATAATAGGGTTGTCGAAGCTGGAGGGGGCTGTCTCTGCCTGTACCGTGCCGCAGGCCAAAGCCCCTGAAAAAGATAAAGCCAGACACAGATTTGCCAAGGGTTTTCTATTCATACTGAAGGTTTTAACGGTAAACATTGAAGCGTATCCTTAAGCCACAATAATGGGATAAGGCACAGTGTGTAGAAATTTTCGGCATAACGGAACGTCAAAGCTGTTACGAATCCGTTTAATAGCTTTACCTTATTTGATCAATAGCTGGGCTTGAAAAATAGTCGCGTTGGGCGTTTCTGGGGGGGCAGCAGTTGGCCTGCAGCACAAAAACGGGCGCCCACGAGGGGCGCCCCTACAGTATCAATAGGGTCAACACCAGTTAAGCTGCAGCTTTAGCCGCCTGAATATACTGATCCACTAACTGCTCCAACACGTCCAATGGTACTGCGCCGTTTTTCAGTACTACGTCATGGAATTGGCGGATGTCGAATTTCTCGCCCAGCGCTGTTTTGGCTTTTTCACGCAGTTCCAGCATTTTCAGCATGCCCACAGTGTAAGCCGTGGCCTGGCCAGGCATCACTATATAACGCTCTATGGCGTTTACGGCTTCACCTTTTGAGTTGGGCGTAGTTTCAACCAAATACTGAATGGCCTGTTCGCGGGTCCATTTTTTATTGTGTAAACCTGTGTCGACCACCAGACGGCAGGCGCGCCATAGTTCCATGGCTAAACGGCCGAAGTCGGAGTAGGGGTCCTGATACATGCCAATCTCTTTTGGCAGGAACTCAGTGTACAAACCCCAACCCTCGATATAGGCAGTGTAACCACCAAACTTGCGGAATTTAGGTACATTGTCCAACTCCTGGGCTATGGCAATTTGCATATGGTGGCCTGGAATACCTTCATGATAAGCCAAAGCTTCCATTTGATACTTTGGCATACCACTCATGCGGTACAGGTTGGCGTAATAAATACCAGGGCGGCTGCCATCCATAGATGGTTGCTCGTAAAAGGCTTTACCCGCAGATTGCTCACGGAAAGGCTCCACCGCTTTAACAACCATATCGGCTTTAGGTTTAACGATAAAAAGCTCATCCAAACGCGATTTCATGGTATCGATAAGACGGGTGGCTTCGGCTAAATACTCTGCTTTACCTTCGGCTGTGTCCGGGTAATAAAACTGTGGATCGTCGCGCATAAAGGCAAAAAACTGCTGTAAGTCGCCTTTAAAGCCGACTTTTTTCATAATACCTTGCATTTCTTCGTGAATACGGGCGACTTCAGACAAACCCAACTGGTGGATTTTTTCTGCGCTGTAATCTGTGGTCGTAATGCGGGCTAAGCGGTTGGCATAGAACTCATCGCCGTCTTTAAAGCGCCATACACCATCTTCAGTACCGGCTTTTTCCTCTAAGGTGGTCAGCAATTTAATCAGGTTTTCGTAGGCTGGTTTTACGCTGCCCACCAAAGCCAGTTCAGCTTCTTTGATCAGCAAGTCTTTTTCAGCCTGCTCCAGCTTCAGTTCTTGAACTTTACCGCGAAAATCTGCCAATAAGGTGCTGTCGTTGCCACCGTCAAAAGGTGCGCCGCTGATGATATTGCGGCTAGCTCCAATCACATGAGCAAACACGAACTTAGGTGGCAACACGCCAATATCTGCGCGGGCTTGCAGTTGTTGTTCCAATTGCTTGAAATAGCTGGTCACGCCTTTTAAGCGGCCAATGTAAGCTTTGGCATCGGCTTCATCGCTGATGCTGTGTTGGTTAATCAGTAAAGAAGGCACATTAGAGTGGGTACCAAACATTTGATTGACAGGGTAGTTGTACAACTCCCACTTGGCGTCATCTAAACGGGCCTGCAAGCGCGCTGTTAACAGCTTTACACTCAGTTGGCGGCCAGTGTCGAGGCTTTGCATATTTAAGGCTTGCACCTGCGCCAATTGCTCTTTGGCTTGTTCCAGCTCTTTTTGCGTTTGAGCTTCAGATAAATCATCCCATTGATCGTAATTGGTTTTTAAACCTAAAGCTGTTTGCGTTTCCGGACTGTTCGCTACTGACTGTTGGAAAATTTTCTCAAACAGGGCGTCGGCTTTTTGGTTTTCTGTCAGAACCACTGTCGCTTCAATAATTTTGCTTTGATCGATCGGAGTAGAGGCTGGTTTGCAGCCTGCAACTGTCGCCAGGCTTACTGCCAGCGCCAGTGCTGAATAACGTAGATACATATATGGACCTTTGTTTTATACCCTTCGTACTTGAAGCCGCTGCTTTGTTGACTTCGCGATCTCGCCCCAGTCACATAGGTAAACTATGCTCCTTGGGTCTCAATCACTTGTCGCCTCCCTGCAACTCCAATTACTTTGGGTCTATTAATTATTAATTGTTAGTCGATAAATAAAGCCAGCAAATCATTCAGGTAACGTGCGCCTTTTGGACTGATTTGCCAGTGTAATTCTGTGCTGTTAATTAACCCCAGTTGCTCTGCTTTGGCAAGTGCATCTTCCACAGATGTGACGGGCAAGCCGGTATAAGCGCTGAAATCCTGTTTAGGGCAGGCTTCGAGTAAACGAAAGCGGTTCATAAAAAACTCAAAAGCTCTGTCTTCAGGCGCTACTTCGCTGCTTTCATCCAGATAGCCTTTGCTGATATCCATATAACCTTTGGGGTGTTTAATTTTGACTGGCCGGATAATCTTGCCTGTACCAGGCACTGTGATTTTGCCATGAGCACCACAGCCAATACCCAAGTAGTCGCCATAACGCCAATAGTTCAGGTTATGTCTGCATTGCAGGCCTGGCTGACTATAAGCTGAAATTTCGTACTGAGTGTAGCCATGCTGTTGTAACAGCATATGGCCTTGCTCCTGAATATCCCACAAGGCTTCATCTTCCGGCAGCACAGGAGGGCGCGACGCAAAGGCGGTATTAGGCTCAATGGTCAGCTGATACCAGGATAAATGCGGTGGCTTTAAATCTATAGCTTGTTGTAAATCGGCCAAAGCTCCCGTGACATTCTGATTGGGCAGGCCGTGCATTAAATCCAGATTAAAACTTTGCAGTGGCAAGGTAGCGGCAAGTTGTGCTGCTTTAATAGCTTCATCGCAATCATGAATACGGCCTAAGGCTTTCAGTTGTTCTGTCTGAAAACTTTGCACACCGATAGAGAAACGGGTTACGCCAGCGGCCACATAAGCAGCAAAACGGGCAGCTTCCACTGTACCTGGGTTGGCTTCCATGGTGATTTCGCAGTCGCTTGTTAACTGCAGCTCTTTTCGTACGCCATCTAAAATCGCCTGAATACCTTCGCCACTAAAAGTACTGGGTGTACCGCCGCCAATAAAAATGGAGCTGATTTCGCGGCCTTGCACATAGCTTAAATCCTGGCGTAAATCGGCCAATAAATGACTGATATATTCCTGCTCAGGTATGCCTTGTTTCACCGCATGAGAGTTAAAGTCGCAATAAGGGCATTTTTGAATGCACCAGGGAATATGGATATAAAGCGCCAGCGGCGGCAGTTGCAGCGCTATGGTCGGTGCAAGGTTCATCAGCCTTGTTCGCCTTTTAACAACGACACCAGCAAGCGCAATGCTTTACCTCTGTGACTAAGCTGCTTTTTTTGCTCTGGGGTTAGTTCAGCGGACGTGCCCTCTGAATCATCAGGTAAAAATATAGGGTCGTAACCAAAACCCCCTGAACCTGCAGCCTCAAAGGCAATATGGCCATGCCAGATGCCATGGGCTATCACAGGCACAGGATCATCAGCATGACGAACAAAAGCCAAGACACAGTGAAACTGCGCAGCTCGCTCACCTTGAGGCACCTGTTGTAAATCGACCAGTAGCTGTTGCAGGTTTTTTAAATCGTTGCCATGCTCGCCAGCATAGCGGGCCGAATAAATACCAGGTGCGCCACCTAAAGCATCGACAGCCAAACCTGAATCATCGGCAACAGCAGGCAAACCTGTTAAACGGCTGGCATGACGGGCTTTAATTAAGGCGTTTTCAATAAAACTTAAACCATCTTCAATAGCGTCAGGCACCTGAAAATCTGACTGCGGCAATACCTGCCAGTCAAAAGGTGCAAGCAAGGCAGATAACTCGGCTAATTTGCCTTTATTGCCAGTAGCTAAAACAAGTTTATTCATTAGGAAACCTTTGAAACAGTGAGCCTGACAGGATCAGGCCAGCTAAGTGTCGCCAAAGTAATTGGAGTTGCAGCGCGGCGACAAGTGCGGAGTTCCCAGGAGCATAGTTCACTATGTGACTGGGACTACGACACGCGGTCAACAAAGCTGCGGCTCCAAGAACGAAGGAGACTATTATTCGGTGTAAAACATCTGTGAGAATTCAAGCTTCTGGTTTTCTGTGCCTTGCCAGATATCCAGGTTAAACTTCAGATGTTTTTGGTCGTGCACCGGCACCTGCGCCAGGTAATAAATCGCATCGCCTTCTTTTACTTCACGAAATGTCAGTTCAGTCTGCTTTTGCGTTAAATCTGTCGCTGTACCCGAGATGCGTACCTGTTGCGCCTTTTGATCGCTGCTATTCAGTACGGAGATATTCAGTACGGCCTGATATTTACTGCGCTGTAGCTGATAACTTTGCGCTATTTTGGCATCAATAATAGTGCTGTCAAAAGCGATGTAATGCACATCCCATGGACCTAGTACTTTCTTTTGTTCAGCCTGAAGTGGATTCATAAAAAAGGCCAGAACCAGGCTTGCTGCCAGCAAATAGTTTTTCATCAGGACTCCAGATAAGGTTGTAAGGCGTCGGGGACAGAGCAGGGCGCGACAATGCGCCATTTTTTCTGTCGGCTCAGTTCGCCTTTTTCCAGCAGCACCTGACGTTTAGCCACGTCAAAGCTTTGTGCCAGAAACTGTTGTAAATGAGCATTGGCTTTGCCATCGACAGGCGGCGCTTTAATCGCTACTTTGATGGCATCACCATGCAAACCTAAAAACTGATCACGGCTGGCACCGGGCTGCACATGCAATTGCAGTAGCACATCGCCATTGGCCAGCCGGGTTAACAATTAAAAACCACGTAACATATTGGTCAATAAAATCTGGATAAACTGAATGCCCAAAAGCACCACCAGTAAAGATAAATCCAGACCACCCATCACAGGTACTACTTTACGCACAGGCCTTAACAGAGGTTCAGTCAGTTGATGCATCACCAGTTCCATTGGGTTACGGCCCTGACTAAACCAGCTCAGCAATGCGCGTATTACGAGTATCCAAAATACCAGTTGTAACGCTTCTGTGATCAGCAACACCAATGCGCTTAAAGGTAAATAAACATAAATCACCTGACCTAATTGCAGCAGTTGCACTATAGCAACGTGCAGCACACATATTGCAAACGCAAAAATCCAGCTCGAGGTATCGACAGGACCTATACTTGGCAAAAACCGCCGTAACGGGATAATAGCCGGGTTGGTGGCTTTCACTACAAACTGGCTGAACGGATTATAGAAATCTGCTTTGGCACTTTGTAGCCAGATACGCAGCAGCACGACCATCAGATAAAGTTTGATTAGGCTGCTTAACAGAAAAAAGAATGCTTCGGTCATTATGAGTCCTTAAAGAGTATTTGCCATTTCTTCAGCACGGCGTATTGCTGCATACATGGCGTCTTTGACCATGCTTTCAAGATTATGCTGTCTAAAAGTTTCAATAGCCTGGTGTGTAGTGCCGCCTTTGGACGTCACTTGTGCGCGCAGCGCTTCGAAAGATAAGTCAGACTGACTGGCCATAGTGGCTGCACCTAAAGCCGTTTGGGCTACCATAGCTTTGGCTTGCGCTTCATCAAATCCAAGTTCCTGTGCCACTTGTTGTATAGCTTGCATAAAATAAAAAAAGTACGCTGGTGCACTGCCAGTGACTGCAATAATAGCGTTTATATCTTGCTCTTTTTCCAGCCAAAGGGTTTTGCCTGTGCCTGAAAAAAGTTTTTCGGTAAAGGACTGTTCATACACAGAGCAGCGGCTTGGAAATAAACCTGTGACGCCCAATCCAACCAGAGCCGGGGTATTTGGCATAGCGCGGATAATACGTACCTGACCCAATAACTGTTCAAAACGCTCGACAGAAATACCAGCCGCGACTGAGATGAACAGCTTTTCCTTCGATTCCGGGGCTTGTTCTATGATCTGTTGACAGACTTCTGCCATCATCTGAGGTTTCACCGCCAGTACTATTACATCAGCTTTGGTGACCGCTTCGATATTGTCTGTGGTAGTGGCTATGTTGTATTGGTTTTTTAAAGCTTGTAATTTCTCAGTATTACGATTAGCAGCAATAATATTTTCAGCTGGATAGCCCTGCTGAATCATGCCTCCGATAATGCACTGCGCCATATTGCCGGCACCGATAAATGCGACTGTATTATCAATCATGAGAAGGGATCCCTCTGGCTCCAAAAATAGCTGTGCCTAATCTTATCATAGTAGAACCAAAGCACAGAGCCTGTTGCCAGTCATCTGACATGCCCATTGATAATTCTGTGGCTTCTGGATGCTTTTGTATCAGTTGTAGTGAAAGTTTCTGCATCTGTTCGAATGCTTCAGCGCCTTTGCCAGGCTGCGGAATAGCCATTAAGCCTTTTAGTTTAAGCTGCGGCAATGCAGCGACTTGAGTTGCTAAACTCATTAAATCCGCAGGGTTTATGCCTGATTTAGATTCTTCGCCACTGATATTGACCTGCAGCAACACTTGAAGTGGTGCTTTATCCGAAGGGCGCTGTGCTGATAAACGTTCTGCAATTTTTAAACGCTCAATGCTGTGCACCCAGTCGGCATAAAACGCGATGTCTTTGGTTTTATTCGACTGGATAGGACCGATAAAATGCCACTCAATAGCTTCAAGCCCTTGTAATTCTGTGGCTTTACTGACTAATTCCTGAACATAGTTTTCGCCAAAAGCGCGTTGTCCCGCCTGATAAGCAGCTGCTACCGACTCTGCTGGTTTGGTTTTACTGACGGCAATCAGGCGACTTTGTTGTTTTAATTGCTGTTTTGTCTGAAATTCTTGGATAGCGTTGTAGGCTGATTTCAACGCTTCTGCTATGTTGTTTGTCATATCAATTCTGTTCTTCGCCTTTGCTTTGGAGTGCTTTTCATCATGGATATTACCGAATTACTCGCCTTCAGTGTGCAACATAAAGCCTCGGATTTGCATTTATCTGCTGGAGTACCGCCACTGATCCGGGTGGATGGCGATGTGCGACGTTTAAATATTCCGGCTTTAGAGCATAAGGCGGTGCACGCTTTGGTGTACGACATTATGAATGACCGTCAACGTAAAGAATACGAAGAAAAGCTCGAATGCGATTTTTCTTTTGAAGTGCCGGGTTTAGCTCGCTTTCGGGTCAATGCATTCGTGCAAAATCGGGGTGCTGCAGCTGTGTTTCGGGCTATCCCAAGTACTGTACTGAGTCTTGACGATTTAAATGCACCTGATGTGTTTCGTAGTATTGCTGATAATCCTCGCGGTCTGGTGCTGGTAACAGGGCCGACGGGGTCGGGCAAGTCGACCACACTGGCGGCTATGATTGACTATATCAATACCAGCAAAAATAACCATATTCTGACGATCGAAGACCCTATTGAGTTTGTGCACCAGAATAAACTGAGTTTAGTAAACCAACGCGAAGTGCATCGTGATACCCATAGTTTTAGCAATGCGTTGCGCTCGGCCTTGCGTGAAGACCCAGATGTGATTCTTGTGGGCGAGCTGCGCGATTTAGAAACTATTCGTCTGGCTATGACTGCAGCTGAGACGGGGCATTTAGTCTTCGGTACTCTGCACACCACCTCTGCGCCTAAGACCATAGACAGGATTATTGATGTCTTCCCTGGTGAAGAAAAAGCCATGGTACGCTCTATGTTATCTGAATCGCTACGCGCTGTGATCTCTCAAAGCTTACTGAAGAAAAACGGCGGCGGCAGGGTAGCTGCGCACGAAATTATGTTGGGCGTTCCTGCCATTCGGAACCTGATCCGTGAAGATAAAGTGGCACAAATGTACTCTGTGATCCAGACCGGCGCTGCGCATGGCATGCAAACCATGGATCAATGCCTGATTCAACTGGTGAATCGCGGTCTGGTTAGTCAAAAAGATGCCTTGGCCAAAGCTCAGGATAAAAATTCCTTTAATAATTTAGGAAGTATGGGCCGGATGGGTTAGCCGCTATGAACTTAATCGACTATTTACACAAAATGGTGGCTGCCGCTGCTTCGGATTTATTTATCACTGCTGGCCTTGCCGCATCCGCCAAAATTAACGGTGAAATGCTGCCGCTCGATCATCATGTCTTAGCCCCGGAGCAATCGCTGGCATTGGTGTTATCGGCCATGACAACCAAACAGCAAGTGCAGTTTCAGCAAGAGAAAGAATGTAACTTTGCTATTTCCAATGAGGCAGGGCGCTTTAGGGTATCGGCTTTTTGGCAGCGTGATCAAGCGGGTATGGTGGTACGGCGTATAGTTACCATTATTCCAAAGACGGAGGATTTAGGCCTACCGGAGGTGCTCAAAGATATCATTATGTCCAAGCGTGGGCTGGTGCTTTTTGTTGGCGGTACTGGTGCTGGTAAATCTACTTCGTTGGCCGCTTTGCTGGGCTATCGCAATCAAAATGCCCGTGGTCATATTCTAACCATCGAAGATCCGATTGAATTTGTGCACGATCATCAAAAAAGCCTGGTGACTCAACGTGAAGTTGGCATAGATACCGAGTCGTTTGAAGCTGCACTGAAAAGCTCATTGCGCCAGGCGCCGGACGTGATTTTAATTGGTGAAATCCGCAGTCAGGACACCATGGAATATGCCTTGTCTTTTGCTGAAACCGGCCATCTATGTATAGCCACGTTACACGCCAACAATGCCAACCAAGCCATAGACCGTATTATGCATCTGGTACCCAAGGAAAAACATAGCAAGCTGCTGTTTGATTTAGCACTGAATTTACGTGCCATAGTGGCCCAGCAACTGTTGCCAGCGCTGGATGGTAAAAAACGGGTGGCGGCTATTGAAGTGTTGTTAAATTCTCCTCTTGTTGCGGATTTAATAAAACGTGGTGAGATAGGTGAAATTAAAACTGTGATGAGCAAATCGCGCGAATTGGGCATGCAAACCTTTGATCAGGCCTTGTATGATTTATACAACGCAGGGCAGATCAGTGCTGCAGATGCGCTGCATCATGCGGATTCCCCTAATGATTTACGTTTGATGATGAAACTGCAGCAAGGTACAACAGGCTCAGGCTTATTGTCTGGTGTAACTGTGGCGGGTTTAACGGATAATGATTAATTTTTTATAGCGCTGGTTGTTATTCATCATAAAATTCAGAGGGTTATAGAGTCGCAATATGGATGTTGAGGAAGGTAGTACACAGCATCCTGTGGTTTGTTTATAGAAAACATTCGAGTTAAATCACCGCTATTGGTTTCGGCACAAGGAGCTCGGTGTAATTATTAGCCGCAGGGGAATGCAAGACCCTTGGCATTGTTACTAGGTGAAAAAAATATTCCGAGCTGGAAAGTTTTTCGGCGCCATACGCCACTAGAAGTCTATTCAGTGGCACTCATTATCCTGACATCAGGTTTGTTAGCAAAAGTTAGCTCAAATCAAATCCTGCAGACATTCAACAGCTCATTTGGCTTCAACTGCGATTAGCATAATGGCGCTACTCTATTTTCTGCTTTTAGCTGAACATTCAATTCAGCGGCCCTGGTCTGCCAAATAAATAGCCCTGAGCCTTGTCGCAGCCAATGGCTTTGAGCATTTGATAGTGAACTGAGGTTTCGACACCTTCAGCAATAATACTCAAGTGTAAGGCTTTGCCCAATGCACAAATGGCGCGAACTATTTCAGCACTGTTGTTGTCTTTTTCCAGGCTAACAATAAAGGCTCTGTCTATTTTTAAACAATCAATAGGCAGTTCCCGCAGCCTGCTAAGTGATGAGTAACCAGTGCCAAAATCGTCTACTGAAATACGTGCACCCAGACTACGTAATTGCTCCAGCGTGCTGAGTATGCTTTGATGCTGACTCAGAGCTGTTTCAGTGATTTCGAAATAGATCATTGCCATGGATAAGTTAAACTGTGCAGCCAGGCCTTTAATTTTATGCGCTAATTGCTGGTCTTCCAGTTGCCTCACCGACAGATTAATTGACACTGTCATTTCCTCGCCGTAGCGTCGGTTCAGTTCGGCCATGTCTTTAAATACTTGCTGTAGCACCCAATCACCCAGCTCGTTAATCAGACTGCTTTGTTCTGCTATTTTGATAAAGCGATCCGGCGGAACAAATCCCAAAGTGGGATGTATCCAGCGGATTAGCGCTTCAAACCCCTTGAGTTGCTGATCTTTGACCGCCACTATAGGTTGATAGTACATCAATAGTTCGTCGGAATTGGACAAGGCTGCCTTCAAATCTTTCTCAATCTGAACCCTTTGCTTGGTCTTTTCGGCCATCAGAGGATTAAAAAATGTGAATCTGTTTCTGCCGGCATCCTTAGCTGCGAACATTGCCAAATCTGCACATTTCAGCAGTTCTTCATAGCTGGTAGCGTCATCCGGATAACAGGCTATACCCAGGCTAGCGGACACATTGACTATATTGTCCTGCAATTTAATATCCCGACTGATGATGTGCAGAATTTTCTCCGCGATACGCAAGCAGTCTGATGGATGGCGAATATCAGGTACTACCAGGACGAACTCGTCGCCTCCTACCCGAGTGGCAACATCTCCTGCTCTGGTTAAGTGACAAATCCGTTGGGCGACTTCCTGTAGCAACAAGTCCCCTGTATGGTGGCCAAGCGTATCATTGACCAGCTTAAAACCATCTAAATCAAGATAAAGAATAGCCAGCATACTCTGGTTTCTGCTGGCTCTGACCAGTTCTGACTTCAGCATTTTCTCCAGCTTCATTCTATTGCCAAGACCGGTTAGATGATCACTGAAAGCCAGAGTCGCCAGATTTTCTTCTGCACGCCTTAGTGCGGATATATCGGAAAACATTAATACATAATGGCTAATAGCACCTTTGGTCATGGGCGAACGCACTTTGCACAAATGCTGCCAAGTGGGGAAGACCGAACCATCTTTGCGTTTGCACTCTAATTCGCCACTCCAATGGTTGGAGCTTAATTCTGCTAAACGCGCTGAGACTGGAGAGCTATGTTGGTTTGCAAATAAAAAATGATCGGGTTGCAAACCTTTGATTTCCTCTGCGCTATAACCTGTCACCAAGCTAAATGCTGGGTTTGCAGTTTGTATCCGGCCAACGTCATCCAACACCAGAATGGCCTCAGAGGTTGTTTTAAAGACAGTGTTGGCTTGACGCAGTTGCAGTTCTTCTTGTTGCTTGTGGGTAACATCACGCCACAAACCGTTGATGACTTGATTATGGCCGGAACGCTGGAAATGACCGAATAATTCGATATAACGCTGAGGTTTACTCTGAGCCGACATAAAAACTGCATTAAAATCCTTTTTGCGCGTAAAGATGCGCGCTAAGCGCAGATGTTCATCAGCGGCCAGTATGGATTTTAACTGAGCCAGGCCACTGACGTCCGGTGATGGCCAAGGTAGATAATCATCAATCTGGCCACCCATGTCCAATTGGTCTGTGATCAAATCCAGTTGCCAATGACTCATTTTTGCTGCGCTTAAGGCTTGTTGCAGTCGTTGCTCTGATTGGCGTATCCGTAGCTCAGCTTTATGGCGGCTCAATGCCATTCGAATACTGGCTTCAAGCTCACGCCTGTCAAAAGGTTTGATCAGATACCCATGAGGAAAAGACTTTTCGGCTTGCTCCAGCACATTTTCATCACAGAAGGCAGTAAGGAATATAACGGGGACATCCATTTGTTTTTTCAAATGTTCAGCCGCCTCAGTACCACGCATAGTGTCTGCCAGTTGAATATCCATCAGTACCAGGTCGGGTGGATATTCCATGGCTTTTGCCACCACATCCTCACCCCGCGCTACAGTAGCTGTTACTTTGTGACCCAGATCTTCCAACGTACTTTTTAAGTCCAGAGAGACAATGTATTCGTCCTCAACAATCAGAATATTACTCTGCATAGTCTTAATCCCTGCCTGATAAAAAGTGAATGGAGTACATGGTGCCGCTTTGTCTGTTCAGTTCTACCTCTGCGCCGAGTTGAGCGATAAAAGCCGGGATTAATTGCATACCCAAAGAATTACCCTGGCCTAACTCAATACTCTTGGGTAAGCCTATGCCATTGTCGCCAATTTGCAGTGTTATTCGTTGGTTGTTTTGAACTAAGCTTAAGTGAACCTGAGCTTTTTGTTGGCTAGGAAAGGCATGCTTTATGCTGTTTGTCAGAATTTCGGTCGCTAGCAGGCCGCAGGGAATAGCCTTTTCCAAGGCGAGCACTATCTTTTCGTCCATCAGGCTAAAGTCAAAACTGATAAAGCCTGCGTTTGTAAGCGTTTGTCTGACTAACTGACACAGTTGTCGTAAGTAGTTGGCCAGAGGCACAGAGGAGAAATCACGTTTTTCATACAGCAACTGGTGGGTGAGGGCCATGGTCCGAACCCGCAACTGGCTTTCCAGCAATACTTGTTTTAATTCTGGCGTTGCGTTTCTGGATCGCAAACTAAGCAAACTGGACACAATTTGTAGGTTGTTTTTGACTCTATGATGGACTTCGTTCAATAGCAAAGTGCGTTCAGACAGTAGTGTAGTTTTCTCATCAATGATGCGTTGCAGGTTTTGCCTCGCTTCTTTAGCAGCGGAGACATCTGTGATAGTCGCAAGTACCGCAGCTTTTTTATCGCCTTCGAGGTAAGTCAAGCCGATTTCAACCGGAAATTCTGTGCCATCCCGGCGTTTGGCACAGAGTTCCCTGTGTTGTCCCATAGGCCTGGTCGTGGGGTCGAGCATAAAGCTCTGACGCAGAGCTGGATGATGCTTTAGATAACGCTCAGGCAGCAGAATTTCTACAGCTTGTCCGGTCAACTCTCCTGCCTGATAACCGAACATCTGCAATGCTCTGGTATTGGCCAGCGTAATAAGTCCAAGAGAATCAATACAGATCAGGCCATCTGCCGTACTGTCGAATACACGACGAAAGCGTGTTTCGCTATCTTGCAGTTCTTGTTCACTGCGTTTTCTGTTGGTGATCTCTATACCTGAAGGCACCAAAAAACTAAGTTGCTGTTGCTCGTCGTATACCGGAGCCAGCATAAAGTCGATAATCACAATGCTGTCTTTCATTTGGACCGAAGTATCAAATCGACTGATCTGGCCGGCCTTGGCATTCTGCACCGCTATTTCTATTCGTTTGGCCACATCTGCATCATGTTGCCACCAAAAACACTGCCAAAACTTTTTGTTTCGGACTTGATCCAAAGTGAGCCCAGCCAACTCCAAAGGCGGTTTATTCGCATCCAGAACAGTACCATCTGGCGACAAAATCCCGACAAAACTAAACATATTGTCGAGAATTTTACGCAGGCGATCTAAATCGTTTTTACGCGTTTGTTGGACGAACCAATCCATAGTGCGATTCAGAGCAACTACAGCTATGCCACAGACTTGTTGTTGGGCATTGAAGAGCGGAATATAAGAGCCCGACCACTGCGACTGCTCGGTATTGTGGTTATTTCCTACTATGCTGAAGTTCAGTATAGCCTTTCCACTATCTCTCACTTGCTGCAATAAGGGCATAATACTGTCTGCCAGATCCGGCAGAACCTCTTCTACAGTGCGCCCTAAATGCTGCTGTATATCGACACCATTAAACTCTGCCAGAATGGAATTAATACAGACGTATCGGAAAGAGCTATCAAGTACGGCAATGCCAGTGGGCAAAGTATGGCTCAGTGCATCCAGCGCCAGAGCTTTAAGTTCGATGCTTGAGTCCATATTGCTTCGCTTTAAAAGTAGTGTTTTGACCTTAGACCCAGGTTCTTGTTTTAGCAAGGAAGTATACAAAAACAAAAAAGCCCCGTAGTCAGGGGCTTGAGTACAAGCAGCTATTTCGTCCGGGTCAGCAAAAGTGTGCTGCCTCGACTCAGGACAGTGGTAAAGGGGTTGGTAATGGAGATAATTCTGCCGGAGCTTGTTCCGACACAAAACTAAAACGTGGCACCAGTTCGCCAGCCACTTCGACATTGCTGATAAACATCTCCAGTGGCCTTACCCATAAGCCAAAGTCGCCGTATAAAGCCCGGTATAACACCAGTTCTTCATCAGTTTCACTGTGCCGCACCAGCGAGAGCACCTGATACAAAGGACCTTTATAGTGGCGATAGAAGCCGGTTTTAATCGCCATAAGCGCCACCGTTTTCAAACCAGCTTTCTAAAATCAGTTTGGCTGACAGACTATCAATTAACTCTTTACTGAGTTTTTTAAAACCACCTTTAGCAAACAGCTGCGAGCGGGCGTCAACTGTAGTTAAACGCTCATCCTGAGTTTTTACCTGCAGACCATAACGGCCATGCAGGCGATTAACAAACTTATGCACGCGGGCAGTGAAAGGTTGTTCTGTGCCATCCATGTTTAACGGCAAACCTACCACCAGCAGTTGAGGTTGCCATTCTTTAATTAAGGCTTCAATTAAGTCCCAGTTCGGAATACCGTCCTGAGCTTTTAGGGCTTTGAGCATAGTGGCTGTGCCTGTCATACTTTGGCCTACAGCCACGCCTATACTTTTTAAGCCATAGTCAAAGGCTAGTACGGTGACGCTACTACTCATCAGGCGTGACCTGCTTCTGGGCTTAATTGCCAGACTTCAATACCCATGGCATGAGCGGCGCCTTGCCACTTTTCAGCATGACTCAATTCAAAAATAATACTGTTGTCGGCCGGTATCATCAGCCAGCTGTTCTCTGCCATTTCTTTTTCTAATTGGCCTGCGCTCCAACCTGCATAGCCAAGCGCCAGAATAAATTTCTCCGGCGCTTCTTCGGTTGTTAGTTTTTCTAAAATATCGCGAGAGGTAGTCACCATCAGATCCTTATTCAGCCTCATACTGCTGGTATAACCTTCTTTTGGTGTGTGCAGCACAAAACCTCTGTCACTTTGCACCGGGCCACCTGCACAGACATGAGCTTTAGCCGCCTGGCTTTCTGCGTCGTGTTCAATCTGCAACTGACTTAATAACTCTGTCACTTTGACTGGCATAGGGTGATTGATGACTATGCCCATGGCACCTTCCGCATTGTGCTCACAAATATAAGTCACGCTGCGTTTGAACATAGGGTCATCAAGACCCGGCATTGCGATCAGCAAATGATTTTGAAAATTGTCCATATAACCGCCTCAGGACTTCAATTGATTCTGCTTTAACAGTAGTTCAATTTGGTCAAATAACATGCCGGTAATGCTCACAGGAAACGCAGCTTCAATTTCACGGATGCAGGTTGGGCTTGTGACGTTAATTTCAGTCAACCGGTCACCAATAATATCCAAGCCTACAAAAATTAAGCCTTTTGCTTTTAGTGTAGGACCAACAGCTCTGGCAATAGCCCAGTCGCTTTCAGTTAAAGGACGAGCTTCACCACGACCTCCGGCAGCTAAGTTACCACGGGTCTCACCACTGGCCGGAATACGGGCTAAGCAATAAGGCACTGGCTCGCCATTCACCACCAAAACACGTTTATCACCGTCTTTAATTTCTGGGATAAAGCGTTGGGCCATGGCATAACGACTACCATGTTCTGTCAGGGTTTCAATAATGACGCTGACGTTGGCATCGTCCGGTTTTAAACGGAAAATCGAAGCCCCTCCCATACCATCCAGAGGTTTTAAAATCACATCCTGCTCTTGTTGGTAAAAAGCCTTTAAACGGGCTGCATCGCGGGTTACCAAAGTTTTTGGTGTATGTTCAGCAAACCAGGCGGTATAGAGCTTTTCGTTGGCATCCCGCAGACTCTGTGGTTTGTTGACGATCAAAGTGCCTTGGTCTTCAGCTCTTTCTAAGATGTAGGTGGCGTAAATAAATTCAGTGTCAAAAGGTGGATCTTTACGCATCAAAATTACGTCTAAATCGGATAGAGCTATGTCCTGAACACCGCCAAAGTCATACCAATGTTCACCGTTTGGTTGCACCGATAACAAGCGGGTGCGGGCACGGGCCTGACCTTCAATTAAATACAGGTCATTCATTTCCATGTAATGCAGCTGATAACCACGGGACTGTGCCTGCAACAACATGGCAAAACTGGAGTCTTTTTTGATATTGATGTCCGCAATAGGGTCCATCACTATGCCTAATTTAATCATCTTCACTCCTGTTTGGATCTGCTTTAGGCCAGATCACCAAATTGTAACTGTAATGCGCTGATGGCGGTTAAAGCCGCTGTTTCGGTGCGTAATACGCGTGGGCCTAAACGAACGGCCATAAAACCAGCCTCTTTGGTCTGTGCCACTTCAGTGTCGGTAAAACCACCTTCAGGGCCTATGACTAAACGAATAGTCTGACTACCCTTGATGGTCTTAATGGAGTCGCTGGTCCATGGATCCAAGGTCAGCTTTAAATCTTTTGTCTCTTGTGCCAACCATTTATTCAGTTGCAGAGCGGTATGCACTACAGGCACTACACTGCGTCCTGATTGCTCACAAGCTGCTATTGCAATTTTTTGCCACTGCTCTGTGCGCTTGAGAAGGCGCTCTGCATCCAGCTTTACGCCGCAACGTTCTGTAAAAAGTGGGGTTATTTCAGTGACGCCCAGTTCAACCGCTTTTTGAATGACAAAATCCATGCGGTCTCCACGGGAAATACCCTGACCTAAATGCAGTTTGAGGGGGGACTCTACCGGGTTTTCGCTTGCACTAATGGCTTTAACCAGCAGTTGTTTTTTTTCAACAGCAGTAATGACAGTCTGATAATTCAAGCCGTCACCATTAAATAAACAGAGTTCGTCGCCAGCCTGCATCCGCAATACTCTGCCTATATGATTGGCGCCATCTTCAGCTAAGGCAAATTCTTGCTGCAGTGCAATAGCACCAGGCTGATAAATTCTGGGAATACGCATAAACATAGTTTCTTAAGCACTTGATAGAGCGCCTATGGTAGCAGGCAAAAGCGGTGCTGGGTATGGCTTGTGACGCAACTTCTGCGTCACAAGCCTGACTTCATCTGCAGAAAAACAATTAAGGGGCAGGGTAGACGTAACTCGCACCAATACCTAAAGGAATACCCAGCATCCAGAATAGAATTAAAAAGCTGGTCCAGCATACCAACAAGGTAATGGAATAAGGCAACATCAGAGCCACTAAAGTACCTATACCTGTCGATTTCACATATTTCTGGCAAAACACTACGATCAGTGGAAAGTAAGGCATTAAAGGGGTGATGATATTGGTGGAGGAGTCACCAACACGGTAAGCGGCTTGGGTGAGATCCGGAGATACACCCAACTGCATTAACATGGGAACCAAAATAGCTCCAATCAGTGCCCATTTTGCTGAAGCCGAACCTATTACCAGGTTTACTACTGCAGTCAGCAACACCAAGCCAACCAGATTAACAGCCATAGGAAAGGCCATCGCCTGTAGATAATTTGCTCCTTTTATCGCAAGCAAAGCACCTAAATTTGATTGACCGAAAGCAAAAATAAACTGAGCACAGAAAAATGCCATCACAATGTAATAGCCCATTCCGCTCATGGCTTTACTCATGCCTTGAACTACGTCTCTGTGGGTTTGGACTTTACCTGATACATAACCATAAACTATGCCTGGGATCAGGAAAAATACAAAAATAAGCCCAACAATAGATTGCATTAAAGGAGCCGAAGCTGCAGTCAATTCACCGGTGCCAGAGCGCCATGCTGAATTTTCCGGCCATACTGCGGCCACTAATACTGCGGCAGCGACCAGCATAGACAGCAGCGCAAAACGCAGACCTTTACGCTCGTTATCATCTAATGGCTCCATCGAGGGCAACTGTTCAGGGTCGCCATCGACTTTGGTTTGTTGCAAACGTGGTTCAACAAACTTATCTGTCAGTACCCAGCCGACAATGACAATGAGTAAAACCGACGCTGTAGTGAAGTAGTAGTTATTCAGTGGATTAATCACCAGACTGGCGGCTGCAGGGTCGGCAGACAAACGGGCTGAGGCCTGAGTTAAACCGGCCAGCAAAGGGTCTAGGCTGGAAGGCACAAATAAAGTGGCAGCAAAACCACCAGACACACCAGCAAAAGCTGCTGCTATACCAGCTAAAGGATGACGGCCAGCGGCATAAAAAATCACCGCGCCTAATGGAATAACCAACACATAACCGGCATCTACTGCAACATGACTTAATACACCCACCGCAATCAGTACCGGGGTCAGTAAATGCTTTGACGTCACAGCTAAGATGCTACGCAAACCAGCGTTAATAAAGCCGGTGTACTCAGCCACACCTAAACCTAACATGGCGACCAGTACTACACCCAAAGGCGGGAAGTTGACAAAGGTACTGACCATTTTTGACATGAAATCAGCAAAAGCTGCACCTTCCAGCAGGTTTTTTACCTGAAAAGGTTGGCCTGTGCGTGGGTCTATATCTGTGAACGTAACGCCTGATAAGGCCCAGGACAAGCCCCAGACAAAAAACATCAATAAAGCAAATAAGATGGCCGGGTCTGGCAGTTTGTTACCAATACGTTCTATGGCATTGAGGCTGCGATTCAGCCAAGAGGTTTTTACGGCACTGGACGTCATGGATACTCCGTGTTGTTGTTTTAGTCATCTGCTGTGACTGTTTTTTGTAGTTTTACCTTATCCTGCTTTGATAAAACCGTAAATTAAAAAAATCGTCAGGAACGATTTTTAACAGCTTTAGCTGGCCCTTGGGGTGAGCGCCAAGGATGGCGGCGCATAAAAAATCGTCAGGAACGATTTTTAACAGCTTTAGCTGGCCCCTGGGGTAAGCGCCAAGGATGGCGGCGCATAAAAAATCGTCAGGAACGATTTTTAACAGCTTCAGCTGGCCCTGGGGTAAGCGCCAAGGATGGCGGCGCATAAAAAATCGTCAGGAACGATTTTTAACAATGTGAAGCATTGGCCCAACGGGTAAGCGCCATGGACGGTGGCGCATAAAAAATCGTCAGGAACGATTTTTAACAGCTTTAGCTGGCCCTTGGGGTGAGCGCCAGGGAATGCAGACTGTAAAAAAGGAGAGCTTAGCTCTCCTTTTACATTTCTATTTTTTAAAACAAAAGCTTAGATTTTCGCTTCAGAGCGCAAAATTTCTGCTTTGTCGGTGTTTTCCCAAGGGAATTCGTTACGACCGAAGTGACCGTAAGCCGCAGTAGCGCGGTAAATTGGACGCTCTAACTGCAACATTTGGATTAAACCATAAGGACGTAAATCGAAGTGACGGCGGATCAGAGCTATCAGTTGATCTTCGCTCAACTTACTGGTGCCAAAAGTCTCAACGCTGATTGAAGTAGGTTCTGCCACGCCTATAGCGTAAGACACCTGAATTTCACAACGTTCAGCTAAACCAGCAGCCACAATATTTTTTGCCACATAACGAGCGGCATAAGCAGCAGAGCGGTCAACTTTTGAAGGGTCTTTACCAGAGAAAGCACCACCACCGTGACGCGCCATACCACCATAGCTGTCTACGATGATTTTACGGCCAGTTAAACCACAGTCACCCATAGGACCACCGATCACAAAACGGCCAGTTGGGTTAATGAAAAACTTGGTTTTATTACTCAGCCATTCTGCTGGTAATACAGGCTTGATGATGTGTTCCATAACAGCTTCACGCAGGTCAGCCGTAGAAACAGTGTCACAGTGTTGAGTGGACAACACCACAGCATCAATACCAACCGGCTTGCCGTTTTCGTAGACAAAGCTCAACTGAGATTTTGCATCAGGACGTAACCAGCCCAAGGTACCATCTTTACGCACTTTGGCTTGTTGTTGCACCAAGCGGTGAGAGTAAGTAATAGGAGCAGGCATTAATACATCAGTTTCATTGCTGGCATAACCAAACATTAATCCCTGATCGCCTGCACCTTGCTCACTCGGATCTTCATCTTTCTTATCTACACCCTGATTGATATCAGGAGATTGTTTACCAATGGCGCTTAACACAGCACAGGAATTGGCATCAAAACCCATATCTGAATGCACATAACCAATGTCACGGATGGTGCTGCGAGTGAGCTCTTCGATGTCGACCCAGGCAGAAGTAGTGATTTCACCACCTACTAACACCATGCCTGTTTTTACGAAGGTTTCGCACGCAACACGGGCTTTTGGATCTTGTTCTAAAATGGCATCCAATACCGCGTCAGAGATCTGGTCAGCGATTTTATCCGGATGTCCTTCAGAGACAGATTCAGAGGTAAAAATGTGTTGTGCCATTTACGTATTCCACATGTTGGTTGTTATCGCGCCTGGGCGCTGTAATTTGGGGCAGCTATTTTAGTGAAAGCCTTGTGGCAATGCCAGAACTTTCTGCCGCCCGGACGTCTTTAATGCTAAAGCTATAGAATGTATCGGCTACAGCTGGTAAAACTATGGTTTGCCGGAGATTAAAATTTGCGATTTAGCTGTTGCTCTGTGAAAATAAGCCCAGCTTTGTCGTATCCATGTAAAAACAGCGTTCACCCGCTCAGCCGCCAGTTTAAAAAAACACAAAAAAGAGCAGCGAATCAATACGGGTAAACCCACCCCTCGGATCAAAGTCATATAAAGTTAATCAAGCAGGAGAGAAGATGCCATCTCGTAAACAACTCGCTAACGCCATTCGTGCTTTGAGTATGGATGCAGTGCAAAAAGCGAAATCAGGTCACCCGGGCGCCCCTATGGGCATGGCAGATATTGCTGAAGTATTGTGGCGCGATTATTTAATCCACAATCCACAAGACCCAAGCTGGGCCAACCGTGACCGCTTTGTGTTGTCTAATGGCCACGGCTCCATGCTGTTATATTCTCTGTTACATCTCTCTGGCTATGATTTAGGCATTGAAGATTTAAAACAATTCCGTCAGTTGCATTCCAGAACTCCTGGTCACCCTGAATACGGCTATGCACCAGGTGTTGAAACCACCACAGGTCCTTTAGGTCAGGGCATTACCAATGCGGTAGGTATGGCCATTGCTGAAAAGGCGTTAGCTGCTCAATTTAATAAGCCCGACCATGACGTAGTTGATCATTACACCTACACCTTTTTAGGTGATGGTTGTCTAATGGAAGGTGTATCACATGAGGCCTGTTCGTTAGCCGGTACTTTGGGTTTAGGTAAGTTAATCGCGTTTTGGGATGACAACGGTATTTCTATCGATGGTCATGTTGAAGGCTGGTTCACCGACAATACGCCTGCACGTTTTGAAGCCTATGGCTGGCATGTGATTGCTGGTGTAGATGGTCACGACTCAGCAGCCATTGCAGCGGCTATTGAACAAGGCCGTGCTGTCACTGACAAACCTACTTTAATTTGCTGCAAAACTATTATTGGTTACGGCTCACCAAATAAATCTGGTTCACACGACTGTCACGGTGCACCTTTAGGTGATACAGAAATTGCCGCAGCTCGTGAGTACTTAGGTTGGGAGCATGCTCCTTTTGTTATTCCACAAGAGATCTATCAAGAGTGGGATGGCAAAGCCAAAGGCTCATCCGCTCAGCAAAGCTGGAATGATAAATTTGCCGCTTATGCCAAAGCTTACCCTGAACTTGCCGCTGAATTTACCCGTCGTATGGCGGGTGATTTACCAGCAGATTGGGCGGAAAAATCTGCTGCCTATATTCAGCATTTGCAAGACAACCCGCAGTCTATTGCTACCCGTAAAGCATCTCAGAACAGCTTAAATGCCTTCGGTCCTTTATTGCCTGAGTTGTTAGGTGGTTCAGCCGATTTAGCAGGTTCTAACCTGACCATTTGGTCTGGCTCTAAAGGGGTAACGGCAGAAGATGCCAGTGGTAACTACCTGTATTACGGCGTGCGTGAGTTTGGTATGTCCGCCATGATGAACGGTATAGCTCTGCATGGTGGTTTTATCCCTTACGGTGCTACTTTCCTGATGTTTATGGAATATGCCCGTAACGCCGTGCGTATGGCCGCTCTGATGAAGCAGCGTGTTATTTTTGTTTACACCCACGACTCCATTGGTTTAGGCGAAGATGGCCCAACGCACCAACCTGTTGAACAGTTAGCATCACTGCGCGTGACGCCAAACCTGATGAACTGGCGTCCTTGTGATGCAGTGGAATCTGCTGTGGCGTGGCAGGCTGCTATTGAGCGCACTGAAGGCCCAAGCACTTTAATATTCACCCGTCAGAATCTGGTGCAACAGCCTCGTACAGCGCAGCAACTGGCTGATGTGCGTAAAGGCGGTTATGTATTGTTAGATTCTGTTGGCACACCTGAATTGATTCTGATTGCCACAGGCTCTGAAGTAGAGCTGGCAGTACAGGCCTACCATCAGTTAACTGCTGCTGGTCGCAAAGTACGAGTGGTGTCTGTGCCTTCTACTGATGTATTTGAAGCCCAAAGTGCTGCATACCGTGAATTGGTATTGCCTTCAGCTGTCACTAAGCGAGTGGCTGTTGAAGCCGGTATTAAAGATAGCTGGTACAAATATGTTGGCTTGACAGGTAAAATCATTGGTATGGACAGCTTTGGTGAATCGGCTCCGGCTGAACAGCTGTTTGAACATTTTGGCATTACCACGGCCGCTGTGGTTGCAGCTGCCAACGAGTTGTTCGCGTAATAATGAAAAGGGGCCTGGTGGCCCCTCTTTTTGATCCGTAAATGTGTGAAGATTGGGTAGCAATGACCATTAAAGTGGCAATTAACGGCTTTGGCCGCATAGGTCGAAATATTCTGCGAGCCGTCTATGAGTGCGGTTTGACAGAGCAAGTGCAAGTGGTCGCTATTAATGAGTTGGCTGATGCCAAAGGTATAGCCCACTTATTAAAATACGATACCTCACATGGTCGCTTTGGTTTTCCTGTTGAGTTAACTGAACGGGGCTTGTTGGTCAATGGCGATGCTATCGCATTATTTGGTCAGGCTGACCCCGCTCAGTTACCCTGGAACGAATTAGAGGTTGATGTAGTACTTGAATGCACAGGCGTGTTTCATAGCCGCGCTGATGCGCAACTGCATTTAGATGCCGGGGCAAAAAAAGTATTATTTTCCCATCCGGCCGACGCTGATATTGACGCCACAGTGATTTATGGCATTAATCAGCATTTACTGACCGATGACATGAATGTTGTGTCGGCAGGTTCCTGCACCACCAACTGCATAGTGCCGGTGATCCAGGTGCTGGATCAGCATTTTGGCGTTGAGAGTGGCACTATTACTACTATTCACGCTTCGATGAATGATCAGCAAGTGATAGATGCTTATCACACAGATTTACGTCGTACCCGAGCGGCCAGTCAATCTATTATTCCGGTAGATACCAAGTTAGCCCGTGGTATAGAACGAATCCTACCGCATTTAGCCGGACGTTTTGAAGCCATTGCAGTGCGCGTGCCTACAGTAAACGTCACGGCTATGGATTTAAGCGTGACTTTGCATCAGGACGTGGATTTAAAGCAGATCAATCAGGTCTTGCAGGGTGCAAAGGTAGGGGAGTTGGCAGGTATTCTGGATTACACCGAAGAGCCACTGGTTTCGGTAGATTTTAATCATGATGCGCATTCATGCATTGTTGACGGTTCACAAACCCGTGTCAGCCATAAACGTTTGGTCAAATGTTTAGTCTGGTGTGACAACGAATGGGGCTTTGCGAACAGAATGCTCGACACAACCCGCGCTATGATGCGTTTTGTCTGAACTTTAATTAAATAAACACTTACAAAATCACAGGAGTCTGGTATGTCAGTTATTAAGATGGCGGATGTAGATTTAACAGGGAAGCGGGTCCTGATCCGTGAGGATTTAAACGTACCGGTGAAAAATGGCAAAGTGACCTCCGATGCACGTTTAAAAGCAGCTATTCCTACCATTGAGCTGGCGCTGAAAAAAGGCGGCAAAGTGATGGTGTGTTCGCACTTAGGTCGTCCTGAAGAAGGTGTGTATGCTGACGAATTTTCTATGGCTCCGGTGGTCGACTACTTAAACACGGCTTTATCTGTGCCGGTGCGTTTAGTCAAAGACTATCTGGACGGCGTTGAAGTGAATACTGGCGAAGTGGTTGTGTTTGAGAACGTACGCTTCAACAAAGGCGAAGGTAAAAACGATGAAACCTTGTCGAAAAAGCTGGCTGCTTTATGTGATGTGTTTGTGATGGATGCCTTCGGTACAGCCCATCGTGCTCAAGCTACCACTCATGGTGTGGCAAAGTTTGCGCCTGTAGCCTGTGCTGGTCCTTTACTGGCTGCTGAGTTAGATGCCTTAGCTGCTGCGCTGAAAAATCCGAAGCGCCCCTTAGTTGCTATTGTGGGTGGTTCAAAAGTGTCCACTAAACTGACTGTACTGGAATCATTATCCGGTATTGTCGACCAGTTGATTGTCGGCGGCGGCATTGCGAATACCTTTATTGCAGCTCAGGGCTATCAGGTTGGGAAGTCTTTGGTTGAAACCGACCTTATTCCTGAAGCCAAGCGTTTAATGGCGCAGGCAAAAGCCAATGGTGGCTCTATCCCTGTGCCTACAGACGTAGTGACTGGCAAAGCTTTTGCCGAAGATACACCTGCTACCACTAAATCTGTTGCCGATATCAGCAGCGACGATATGGTATTTGATATAGGTCCTGACAGCAGCGCTGCTCTAGTAGATATTCTAAAGAATGCCGGCACTATTGTCTGGAATGGTCCTGTAGGTGTATTCGAGTTTGCGTCTTTTGAACAAGGCACTAAAGCTCTAGCTTTAGCCATTGCAGAAAGCAAGGCATTTTCAATAGCAGGTGGCGGCGATACCTTAGCTGCTATTGATAAGTATGAGTTGGCTGACAAGATTTCCTATATTTCAACTGGTGGTGGTGCTTTCCTTGAGTTCCTGGAGGGGAAAACCTTACCAGCAGTGGAAATACTTGAACAACGCGCTAAAACCACAGCGTAAAGCTGTTAGATTACCAATAATTAAGAAGAATAGACGAACACAACCGCAGCTTCTGTCCAACTAAAGATCACCTCAGGTGACAGCAGAGGCTGCAGTTTTACAACTTAACCCTTACCCTACAAAAAAAGAGAGGATCTCATGGCTTTGATTTCAATGCGTCAAATGCTGGACCACGCTGCTGAGTTTGGATACGCAGTGCCGGCTTTTAACGTTAACAACCTAGAACAAATGCGTGCCATCATGTTAGCTGCAGACGCCACGGATAGTCCTGTGATAGTTCAGGCTTCTGCTGGTGCCCGTAAATATGCCGGTGCTCCTTTTTTACGCCACCTGATCCTGGCTGCAGTCGAAGAGTTTCCGCATATACCTGTGGTGATGCACCAAGACCATGGCACTTCAGCTGCTGTTTGCCAACAGGCTATTCAATTAGGATTTTCTTCAGTAATGATGGATGGATCCTTAGGGACAGATGGCAAAACGCCAATGGATTATGATTACAATGCCGATATAACGCGCCGAGTTGTAGAAATGGCGCATGCCTGTGGTGTTTCGGTGGAGGGCGAATTAGGTTGTTTAGGCTCACTTGAGACTGGCGCAGCTGGTGAGGAAGACGGTATAGGTGCCGATTGCATCTTAACTCATGATCAAATGTTGACAGATCCTGAAGAAGCGGCGCAGTTTGTCAAAGCGACTGGTGTGGACGCTTTAGCCATAGCTTGTGGTACGTCACATGGCGCTTATAAATTTAGTCGTCCACCGACAGGAGATATTCTGGCGATTGACCGTATTAAAGAGATCCATGCTCGTATCCCTGATACCCATCTGGTGATGCATGGTTCGTCTTCAGTACCTCAGGAATGGCTTGCTATCATCAACGAATATGGCGGTGCTATTCCTGAAACTTATGGTGTACCGGTTGAACAAATTCAGGAAGGGATCAAATTTGGCGTACGTAAGATCAATATAGATACTGACTTACGGTTAGCTTCCACAGGAGCTATTCGCCGTTACATGGCGAAAAACCCCGCTGAATTTGATCCGCGTAAATATTTGCAGGAATCAGTCAAAGCTATGACTGAAATTTGTAAAGACCGTTATCAGGCTTTTGGTACTGCGGGTAACGCGTCGAAAATAAAAGCCATTTCTCTTGAGAAAATGGTGAAGTTGTATGAGTCGGGAAAACTAACTCCGAACATTAAATAAGCAAATAGATTAATGAATCATTAATCAAGGAAAGCACCTGATTTTGCTTAAGTTTAAAAGGGTATGAATCGTCTTTAAATTGCAACAAAACTGTCACCGTTGACTGTCGTTGTTATATTGACAATCCGCGAGTTTGCTGCAATGATGCGGGCGGTTTACCCCTTAACCGGGTTATTTTTTGTTACAAAAAATAACCTTTCAAAAACAGGTTACGTTAATCAGCAATTATTGGTTGGGAACTATGTCTAACAATAACATTCGTAAGAGTCTGGTTGCTTCTGCTCTGTTTGGAGCATTCGCATTGGCCAGCACTTCAGTAGCAGCAAATCAACTGTCTGAAATTCATAAAGTGGGTCAGCAAAACATCCGCGCTTCAGTTCAGTCACAAGAAAAAATCAACAATATTTTTGACCAAAGCCAGGAATTGTTGGCCGAATACCGTCAATTAGTTGAACAAACTGAAAACTTGAAAGTTTACAACGATCACGTTGCTAAGTTGGTTGCCGATCAGAACGAGCAATTAGCTTCTTTTGATAAGCAAATTGGTACTATCGAAGGTACTAAGCAAGGTATCGTACCTCTGATGTATCGTATGGTTGATACTTTAGAAGCTTTCATTAAAGCCGATATGCCAATCGATTTGACGAACCGTTTAGCTCGTATTGACCGTTTACGCTCTGTATTAGGTAACTCAGCGGTAAACACTTCTGAAATGTACCGTTTAGTACTTGAAGCTTACCAAATCGAAAAAGATTTAGGCACAGCTTTAGTGACTTACACTGACAAACTGGCCGTAGATGGCAGTGAAATTACTGTGAACTACGTATACGTAGGTCGCGTTGCTTTACTGGCTCAATCTCTGGATGAAAAGCAAGCTTGGATGTTCAACAGAACTACAGGTCAATGGGAAGCTTTGGGTCAGGAATACCTGGAATCTACTAAGTTCGCGATTCGTGTTGCGGGTAAACAAGCTGCCCCAGAATTGTTAAAACTTCCAGTGTTAGCAGCGGAGTAAGCATAAATGAAGAAAGTTTTTAAAGGTTTAGTAATTGCAGCTACTGTTACTTTGTCTGCAGGCGTGTGTTTAAACGCAGCAGCAGATACTGCCAAGCTGGATCAATTATTAGAGCAGGTGAAACAAGCTCGTACTGCTGAAGGTCGTGTTAATCAGCAACGTGAGAAAGAGTTTTTATCTGACCGTGCAGACAAACAAGCCCTGTTAAACAGAGCTAAAGCTGAGTTTTCTGCGGAAGAATCACGTGGTCGTTCTTTAACTCAACAATTTGCTGACAACGAAGGCAAATTAGGTGCGAAAGAAGCCGAATTAATCGCAGCTCAAGGTACCTTGGGTGAGATGTTTGGTACTGTACGTGGCGCTGCAACTGAAACTATCGGTAGCATTGCTATGTCGAACATCAGTGCTCAGTACAAAGGCCGTGAACAACTGCTGCAAAAGCTGGCTGAAGCCAAAGAAATTCCAGAGATTAAAGAACTGGAAGAGCTGTGGATTGCTTTGCAAACTGAAATGACTGAGTCTGCTAAAGTTTCTAAGTTTGAAGGTAACGTTGTAGGCTTAGACGGTAACGCTTCTCAGGCATCTGTGACTCGTGTTGGTGCTTTTAACCTGATCTCTGACGGTGGTTACTTAGTATTCAACGCTGACACTCAGGAAATGCAACCTTTGGTGAAACAGCCTGAGTCTTATGTTGTTTCAGCTGCAGAAGCATTTAAAAATGCAGCTGCCGGTGAAGTGAAGCCAGTGTATATCGATCCTACTGGTGGTAACTTATTGCGTCTGAAAACTCAGGAAGCAACTCTTGAAGAGCAATATCACCAAGGTGGTACACCAGGTTATGTGATTACGGCTTTATTACTGATCGGCTTATTGATCGGTGCTATCCGTTTCGTATCTCTGACTGCAGCAGCTGCTGGCGTGAAAGCTCAGCTGAAAAACCTGAATAACCCTTCAGAGAAAAACGCTTTAGGCCGTATCCTGAAAGTGTACCACGACAACAAATCTGTTGACGTTGAAACTCTGGAACTGAAACTGGACGAAGCCATTATGCGTGAAACGCCGGATATCGAAAAAGGTATCGGTATTATCAAGCTGATCGCTGCTGTTGGTCCTTTATTAGGTCTGTTAGGTACAGTTATCGGTATGATCGGTGCGTTCCAGGTTATTACCTTACACGGTACTGGCGACCCGAAAATCATGGCTGGTCAGATTTCAATGGCGTTAGTAACAACTGTTCAAGGTCTGTTATGTGCTCTGCCATTATTGTTTATCCACTCTATGTTACAAAGTAAGTCAAACTCAGTCCTGCATGTTCTGGATGAGCAAAGCGCTGGTATCATCGCTGCTCATGCGGAGAAGGAGAAAGCGTAATGCATAGCCTGATAGAGCTTTGGGAATCTGTCAGGGATTTTATCGCGACCGGCGGTGATGTGTTGTATATCGTCGCCCTAGTGCTCTTCATCATGTGGGTATTGATCATAGAGCGCTTCTGGTTTATTAACCGAGAGTATCCAGTACTGCGTGATAAAATCATTGCAGACTGGAATGCCCGGGCTGATACAACCTCATGGTATGCGCATAAAATTCGTGATGCGTGGGTGTCTGAGGCATCTACCAAACTGCGTGAGCGGATCGGAGTAATCAAAACATTGGTTGCGATCTGCCCTATGGTGGGTTTGTTAGGTACTGTGACCGGTATGATCGCCGTATTCGAAATTATGGCGGTGCAAGGTACCGGTAACCCAAGACTGATGGCAGCTGGTATATCTATGGCAACAATCCCAACTATGGCTGGTATGGTTGCTTGTTTATCAGGTGTATTTGTAACGTCTAAACTGGAAGGTAAGGTGAAATCAGCAGTTCATGAATTAGCTGATAGCATGCCTCATCATTGATAGAGAGTAATTTATGGCACGTAAAATTAGACGTGAAGCCGAAGAGGCAGCAGTAGATTTAACGCCAATGTTGGACGTTGTATTCATCATGCTGATCTTCTTTATCGTAACGACTTCATTCGTTAAAGAAGCTGGTATAGATGTACTTCGCCCTAAAGCGACAAAAGCGATACAGAAGCCGTCAGCTACTATCTTTATCGCTATCCGTGCAAACGGTGAGATCTGGATGGATAAACGTGCTGTAGACGTTGAGCGTGTTGGTGCGACAGTTGAAAAACTGCTGGCCGAATCGCCAACAGATACAGTCATTATTCAAGCAGACAAAGAAGCTAAGCATGGTGTCGTGGTTTCAGTAATGGACCAGATCAAGCTGGCTGGTATCGATAAGATTTCGATCGCTGCGGAGAACAAGTAATATGGTAAGGTTATTACTATCACTGGTTTTTGGTGCGGTAATAACGTTTTTCCTGTATGTGTTGATGGCATTCCTTATAGGTGGGGATGATACGTTCACCAATGCTAAAAAGGAACAAATCGTTATTGAAATTAACTCGACACCGCCTGAGTCTAAAGCTCAGACACGTGTTCGGGTACCGCCACCACCACCACCACCGCCACCAGAGCCACCAAAGGCTCCGGTTGCTGAGCCCGCTTCAACAGACACAGGTGGAGCCATTGGCTTTAACATGCCGTCTGTTGACGTAGGTGGTGCAAATTCAGGATTAGGCGATCCTTCTTCAGCAATGATGCGTGATGGCGATGCTACTCCAATAGTTCGTATTGAACCTAAATATCCTGTGCAAGCTGCTCGTGATGGCCTGCAGGGATGGGTAAAAATGCGTTTTACTATTCTGGAAGATGGCAGCGTTGGCGAAGTTACTGTTGTAGAAGCTGAACCTAAACGTGTATTCGACCGTGAAGCAATTCGAGCTCTGAAACGTTGGAAATATTCACCAAAAGTGGTCGACGGTAAAGCAGTGCAGCAACCAGGTATTATGGTTCAGCTGGACTTCTCCTTAGATCAGGCTGGAGGTTAACAAAATGAAGAAATTAAGTTCACTTACTTCTGCGTTGATCGTATTGGCTAGTTTTGGTGCTACTACTCTGAGTTCTTATGCTGTTGCAGCGCCGGACCCAGCAAAAATCGAAGCAAGAAAAAACCGTAAGACAACTGTTGTTGGCGAGCGGGTAGGCAAAGCCATTGGTAAGGCCTATGAATTGTATAGTGCTGAGCAGCTAAACGAAGCTATTGCTGTGTTGTCAGATATTGAAGCCAGTAACGAGTTTGATAAGGCTTTTGTAAATCGTTTCTTAGGCAACATGTGGGCTGCAAAAGACGAGAAGAAGTCTATCAACTACTTACGTCAGGCGATAAAGCCCGATTTACTGAGCTTCACCGATCAGGCGGCTTCTTTACGTTTGTTAGCTGACCTGTTGTTAAGCGATAAGCAATACAATGAAGCCATCAAAACCTATTATCAGTGGATCGATTTCACTGGTGAGCAGGACGCGAACCTTTATTTGCGTATTGCTAGCGCTTACATGGAAACCAAGCAGTATCAGAAGGTGATTGAGCCTGCCGATAAAGCTATAGCTCTGCAAGACAAGGCGAAGCCAAACGCCGGTCCTTATACCTTGAAGTTTTCAGCTTATTACGAGATGAAAAACAACAAGAAAGCGATCGAAGTTCTTGAGACTACTGTGCAAATTTTCCCTTCGGAAAAACGCTGGTGGACTTATCTGGCTCAGTTTTACAGTATTGAAGAGCAATACGAGAAAGCTTTGGTTACCTTAGAGGTTGCTGCAAGACAGGGTATGCTGGATACAGCAAACGAGTTTAAGTTATTATCTCAGCTGTATTCAAATGCGAACATCCCTTACAAAGCGGGCGTAACGCTGGAACAACATATAAAGTCTGGTTTGATCCCTAAAGATAAAACAATGCTTAATAGTATGGCCAGTTCGTTTCAGGCAGCGCGTGAAATGGATAAAGCAGCTCAGTATTATGGCGAGTCAGCTCAGTTAGATAATGATGCAGACGCTTATCGTCGTCAGGGTTCTTCCTTGATCCTTGCTGAGAAATACCCCGCAGCTATAGTTGCTTTGAATAAATCATTGGATGCTGGCGTAAAAGTCAAAGGCCCTGTGTATTTAGCTTTGGTTGAAGCTTACTTCTACCAGAACAAATTCAGAGACGCTTATCAAGCGGTGCAAAAAGCGAAAGCTGATCCTAAGTATGCCCGTCAAGCGGCAAGTTGGGAAACCTACATTAAAGAACGCGCTAGTAAAAAGAACGTGACGCTTTAATGCTTTAAAAAAACCCTGCCTCGGCAGGGTTTTTTCTTTCTGCGCCTAGCGAGTTGCGCAATAGGGCAACCAGATTGAGCCTGGTGGAGCTGGTAACCTGAAGGTTAGATTCCCTTTCTTGGTTGTAGCTGCTGTATAGCTTTTGCTTGTGCAGAATATTTCCAAACTCAGTCTATCTTAGGTTGTAAGTGGTTGCAGCATTGTGGATAGGCAGAGCATGGCTTGGATTTTATTACTCGTTTCTAGTGCTATCTCTTTATCTATTGTTATCTTTCTCCTGAACTCTATGTCTAACTCGTGTTGCAGAAAATCCTTCGATTGAACTAAAGTACAGACAGGGCAGTGTGTCGCTATGTCACTTAATTTGCTGCTATTTGCTGATTCTATCGACAGTTAGTTTAAAAAATACGCGAACAGTTAAGGCTTTCTAAAAAACTGTTGACACCTTTGGCCTCGGCCCCTAGAATTCGCCTCGTCTTGTAGGGGATTGCTTAGCAAACTCTACAATTGGTGTGGGGCTATAGCTCAGCTGGGAGAGCGCTTGCATGGCATGCAAGAGGTCAGCGGTTCGATCCCGCTTAGCTCCACCAAAAATTTTGTTCCAGTGTCCCTTTCGTCTAGAGGCCTAGGACACCGCCCTTTCACGGCGGTAACAGGGGTTCGAATCCCCTAAGGGACGCCAACAAAATTTGACAAACTGACTGATAGTGTCCCTTTCGTCTAGAGGCCTAGGACACCGCCCTTTCACGGCGGTAACAGGGGTTCGAATCCCCTAAGGGACGCCACTTAGTCAAAAAAATATATGATGTTTATGCGCCTGTCCCTTTCGTCTAGAGGCCTAGGACACCGCCCTTTCACGGCGGTAACAGGGGTTCGAATCCCCTAAGGGACGCCAGCATCATGAGAAGACCTATCCAGTGTCCCTTTCGTCTAGAGGCCTAGGACACCGCCCTTTCACGGCGGTAACAGGGGTTCGAATCCCCTAAGGGACGCCACTTAGTCAAAAAAATATATGATGTTTATGCGCCTGTCCCTTTCGTCTAGAGGCCTAGGACACCGCCCTTTCACGGCGGTAACAGGGGTTCGAATCCCCTAAGGGACGCCACTTAGTCAAAAAAATATATGATGTTTATGCGCCTGTCCCTTTCGTCTAGAGGCCTAGGACACCGCCCTTTCACGGCGGTAACAGGGGTTCGAATCCCCTAAGGGACGCCACTTAGTCAAAAAAATATATGATGTTTATGCGCCTGTCCCTTTCGTCTAGAGGCCTAGGACACCGCCCTTTCACGGCGGTAACAGGGGTTCGAATCCCCTAAGGGACGCCACTTCAGCGTTACATCTGCAAGTGGGGCTATAGCTCAGCTGGGAGAGCGCTTGCATGGCATGCAAGAGGTCAGCGGTTCGATCCCGCTTAGCTCCACCAAATAGTCCTGCTACGCAACCCCTTTATATTTTCAATTATCTTCACTTATTCCAATTACAAATACATNTAGTCCTGCTACGCAACCCCTTTATATTTTCAATTATCTTCACTTATTCCAATTACAAATACATCAACTAGTGTAGTTGCGTTTTATATGTCCTGTTCTTCGCAATAGCTCAGCACTATTCAATGTTTACCCTTAAAAAAAGCGGCTAGATAGCCGCTTGCTGTAAATAACCTGATTTATTTCTTCATTTCAGCTGCAAGACCAGAGGCTGCATTAAATCTGCGATAACAGGCTGGGCTTCCAAGTTCGGATGCAGTCCATCGGCTTGCATCCACTGCTGTTTTAACGCTATGGTCTCCATAAAGAAAGGCCAGAGCACTATTTGCTGTGCTTCCGCTACTTTTGCATATAAATTAGTAAATTGTGTGGTGTAACGTGGGCCATAGTTTGGTGGTATACGTATTTGCATCAATACGGCCTGGCTGTTCTGTTGTTTGATTTGTTCTACCATAGCGTTCAGGTTGCTTTCGAGTTGCGGTATGGGAAAACCGCGTAGGCCGTCATTAGCGCCCAGTTCAATCAGTACATAATCGGGTTGGTGCTGTTTAAGCAGTGCTGGTAGACGAGCTAAGCCACCGCCTGAGGTTTCGCCACTGATACTGGCATTGACTAAAGTCCAGCCACTGTCTTGGTGGTCTAACTTTTGTTGCAGCAGATAGACCCAACTTTGTTGTTGGCTTAAACCATAACCAGCACTGAGACTATCGCCAAGAATTAACAGCGTTTTGGCCTGCACCGCAGCTGTGGTGAGAGACAGGACCAAAAGCATAACGTAGATTAATCGAATCATGAAAACACCTATACCTCATATTGTTGCTAAAGATGTTGTGAAAAGAGTTCAGCTTACCGAGTCTGAACTTACCATACTGCAAGATATCCATCTGACTATCAATCAGGGAGCGACAGTTGCCATAGTGGGCGCTTCAGGCTCAGGCAAGTCTACTTTATTAGGTATATTGGCTGGTTTGGATCAGGCCTCTTCCGGCGAAGTCTATTTAGCGGGTCAGCCACTGCATAAATTGTCAGAAGATGAGCGGGCCGAGTTAAGAGCCCGCTCAGTAGGTTTTGTGTTCCAGTCTTTTTTACTTTTACCTAGCCTGACTGCTCTTGAGAACGTGACCTTACCTGCAGAACTTGCAGGAATGCCAGACGCAAAGGCTCGTGGTCTTGAGTTGCTGGCACAAGTGGGACTGAGTCACAGAGCAGACTTTTTTCCTAACCAGATGAGTGGTGGTGAGCAGCAGCGTGTCGCGATAGCCAGAGCTTTTATTACCAAACCTGCAGTACTTTTTGCAGATGAGCCTTCAGCGAATCTGGACAGCGCGACAGGTGAAAAAATCGAAGATTTATTATTTGAACTGAATGAGCAGCAAGGTACAACCTTAGTGCTGGTGACTCATAACCATGAGCTGGCACAACGTTGCCAATACAGATTCCATATGCACGCGGGTCATTTAGCTGCCGATTTAACTCAGACGACAGAGGACAAACGCCATGTGGGGTAAAATCGCTTGGCGGCTATTCTGGCGCGAGTTAAGCAGGGGCGAGTTATGGGTGATTGCCTTTTCACTCTTCCTTGCTGTGCTAACTGTTGTCAGTTTGTCTGGTATTACGGAATCCGTGCGTTCTGCTTTATATCAGCGTAGCGCTAACTTTGTAGCCGCGGATAAGATTTTGCGTTCGAGCATAGGCTTTAACGAACAGATCCAGCAAAGCGCAGATAAGCTGCAGTTGCAGTCATCCCGTCAGGTGCAATTTAACTCAATGTTGTTTGCTAAAGATTTGATGCAGCTGGTGTCAGTGAAAGCTGTTTCCGCAGGTTATCCACTTCGTGGCGAGCTGAAACTAAGCTCTTCCGTCACAGATCCAAGTCTTGTTACTTCACTGCAGCCCAACCAGCTTTATCTGGAAAGTCGTCTTTTTAGTTTACTTAATATTAAGGTGGGCGATAGTCTTGAACTGGGTGAAAAGGAATTTATCGCAGCTGGTGTTATAGTGGCTGAGCCAGATGCACCATTGTCTGTATTTGGCAGCTCTCCTCGTATTTTGATGCATCTGGATGATGTCGCAGCTACTGGTATTATTCAGCCTGGCAGCCGAATTACCTACCGGTTAATGTTTGCAGGTAGCCAGAAAGATCTGGAGTTATTAGAGACGCAAAATAAAGCATACTTAGGTCCTCAGGACAGATGGCAGAAAATGGACAGAGAATCCGCTATAGGTGGCGCTCTGGACAGATCGGAGCGGTTTTTATTGTTATCTGGTCTTTTGGGTATAGTGCTGGCCGCCTGTGCCGCTGCTGTAGCCGCTAACAGATATAGCCAACGTCATGCCCGCTCTGTCGCTGTGATGAAAGCTCTGGGCGCGACTACGACCTTGAGTCGGAAAATTTATGGCAGTCATCTGCTCTTTGTGGTGATTTTCAGCGTAGGTTTCGGTTTGCTGGCCGGCCAGCTGTTAGTGCAGTTAAGCCAGTGGGGCGTCGCATTCTGGATGCCAGACTATGTGGCGGAATTCAGTTTCCGGCCTTTAGGTCTTGGCGTATTGACTGCAGCAATTTGTGCCGTACTGTTTTCAGCCCGGCCTTTATGGCGTCTGGCCGCAGTACCGGCACTGAATGTGTTGCGTGAAAAACCGGATCAAATGAAATTTGACCCGGTGCATTTAATCAGTGGCGCTGCGGCTATTTGGTTATTGATGTGGCTATTTAGTGGCGATTTATGGATCAGCAGCTGGTTATTTGTATTGTGTTTGGTATTCGCCATCTTATTAATGGGCTTTGCTGCAGTGCTTGTCCGGGTCGCAAAGCCTATGGCTGCTGGTCAAAGTAGTGCGCTGCGTCTTGCTTTGGCAAATTTACGACGCAGGTTATGGCCAAATGCATTTCAGCTAATTACTTTCAGTTTGGCGTTGTTTTTAACCTTGCTCTTGTATTTTCTGCGCTCGGAGTTACTTGAACAGTGGCAGCAGCAAGTGCCTGCAGGTGCGCCGAATCAGTTTCTGGTCAATTTAACCGAGCAGGACAAAACATCGTTACAGCAGCTGGCGATTCAACATAACTTAGAGCTGACCGAATTTTATCCTATGGTGAATGGCCGGGTATTGGCGGTGAATGGTGAAAACTTTGCAGATGAAGCCACCAAGGAAAAACCTGAACAACGTCAGGGTGTTGGACGTGAGCTGAATCTTACTTGGTTAAGCCGTATTCCGGATAACAACGAAGTGGAAAGCGGACAATGGTTTAGTACTGACTCTAAAGCCGAAGTGTCGGTCGAGTCACAAATGGCAGAACGTTTAGCGCTAAAGTTAGGTGACAAGCTGCAGTTTTCTGTTGGAGGCCAGGTATTTGAAGCCACCATCAGCAGTATTCGTAAAGTGGATTGGAATAGTTTGCAGCCGAACTTCTACATGGTGCTGTCACCTGATTTGATGCAGGGCTTTCCTGCTACCTATATCACTGCTTTTTACCTGAACATGTCAGAACAAGACTTACTGAATCAAATAGTGCGGCAATTCCCGACTGTCAGTTTGATTTCTGTCGATACTATCCTGGAGCAGGTAAACGATATTATTAGTCAGGTCTCAGTCGCTTTAACTTTCATTCTGATGCTGGTTTTCGCTTCAGCTGTGTTAGTGCTTGTTGCGCAAGTACAGGCCACATTGGAGCAGAGGGAGCAGGAGCTGGCTATTTTGCGGACTTTAGGTGCTAAATCGGCCTTCTTAAAAGCCGCTCTTTTATATGAGTTTGCCGCTTTAGGCGCTTTAGCCGGACTTTTTGCAACTCTGTTAGCTGAAGCCCTGCTGGCTGTCGTACAGCAACAATTTTTTGATTTACCCTATAAACCACACTGGAATTTATGGTGGTTAGGGCCTGTATTAGGCATCACTTTAGTTACTGTGCTGGGTGCATGGCAAGTCAGGCAATTGCTGAAGATGTCTGGCAGCAGTTTGTTGAGGCGCGCCCTTCAAAATTGAAGGGCGTTTAAAGCTTCTTTTAAATGGGCGTAGTTAAACTTAAAACCATTTTCCAATAAGCGTTTGGGTTGTACGTTTTGGCCGAATAACAATAAGTCAGCCATCTCACCAAAAGCTAAACGCAGCATAAATGCTGGTACTCTGAAGGGGGCTTTTTTACCAAAACGCTCTGCAAGTAGCTGGCTAAATTGTTTATTATCCACAGCTCGGGGGGCTGTGGCATTAAAGGGGCCGCTTAAATCATCCCGCTGTACTAAAAAATCAATCAGACGCACCATATCGTCCAGATGGATCCAGGACATAAACTGCTTGCCGTCGCCTATCGGACCTCCCAGACCTAGTTTAAACAAAGGCAACATTTTTGCTAAAGCACCGCCTGAAGGACTGAGAACTATGCCTGTGCGTAGCAAACAGACGCGGGTTTGTGGGCTGGCTGCCCTTTGTGCCAAATTTTCCCAGCGGGCACAAATATCGTGGCTAAATTCAGGGTAAAAAGAATGATGATCTTCAGTGACCGGCTCATGACCCTGACGACCGTAAAAACCTATAGCGGAGCCACTGATCAATACTTTCGGTGGGGTAGTGCTGCGTTGAATTTTTTCCGCCAGAGCTTCTGTTAATTGCCAACGGCTTTGACAAATTTTTTGTTTTTGGGATTCGCTCCAGCGTTTGTCTGCGATAGGTTCCCCTGCCAGATTAACCACTGCATCTAACTGGTTGAAGTCTAAGTCATCCAGTGATTGCTGGTAATCAGCATCAATACCCAGACTTTCTCTTGCTTTCTCAGCAGAACGACTCAGGATAAAAAGTTGATGTTGGCCTTGCCACAGCTCGATGAGCGCTCGGCCTATCAAGCCAGTCGCTCCGGTGATCAGGATGTTCATAATTACAAGCCTCTACAACTAAAGTATCGAATATCGTCAAGTATAAGCGTATTGATACGGTTGCAGGACTTATTCTGGTTTAGTAGCAATATGTTTTAGTAAGTCGATACGTTGCTTTAGGTGGTACAGCTGGCATTCTTTGTATGCGGTGCTTGCTTTTTTGTTGTCTGGTAATTGAACAATAAACTGCCAGCGACAATCTTGCTCTGTATACAGAGCAAAGGTTTCACGAGATTTGTTAAACATTTTTAAGCCATCCTGACGGCCTGTGGTACTGACTTGTGTTTCAAGGATGAATAAGTGGTTATTTTCCCAAGTAGTTAAGTCTCGTTTGTTCTGTTCAAGCTGTTGATCCAGGCAACGCATATAGTTGACTTGTGACAGTGTTTTTTTTTCGCACTCTGTGTCTGCATAAAGCACAGGTACATTTGCGGCTATGAGGATAAACAAGAATTTGATCATTTTAGTCCTGATTCTGGAAAACGAATAACAAAACGGGCGCCGCCCAAAGGGCTCTGAGAAACCTGAAGTTCGCCTGAATACGATTTCACTAATTCGGATACTATAGAAAGACCTACACCATGCCCTTCTTTATAGGTATCCAGCCGGGTTCCGCGTTGAAACAATTCTTCCCTTTTATCCTGAGGAATACCTGGACCATCGTCCTCTATATCCAATTGCAGCGGTTTGCCAAAAGCACTGATTTTCACCCGTTCATGACAAGCCTTACAGGCATTATCGAGTAGATTCCCTAATATTTCCATCAAGTCAGTCTCATCGCCGCGAAACACAACCTGATCGGTGCACTGGATCTCGATGATGCAGTTTTTATCCCGATAGATTTTGCTTAAGGCCTGCTCTAATTTAACAATCAGCGGTTTCACTTTAATTTGTTTGTGCCACAGATCTTGCCCTGAACTGGCGGCGCGCTTGAGCTGATGTTCTATCATGCCGGTGATACGGTCAAGTTGCTCACGAAGTTCAGGCTGCTCAGACAGCTTAGAGGTACGCAAAACTGCAATAGGAGTTTTGAGTGCATGGGCTAAATCACTTAAGTGATGACGGTAACGTTGCTTTTGCCTGTTTTGATTGGCCAAAAGTAAGTTTAAGTCTTCTTTAATTTTGTTAAGCTCAGAGGGATACTGGTGCAACAATTGCTCTTGCTGCCCGCTTTCAAGCTTATGAATTTCTTTATCCAAAGAGGTTAGAGGTTTAGTGATCCAATAATAAGCCAATAAAGTCAAACCTATCAGGACCAGGGCTATGCCAATAAACCATTGCCTCAGCGTTTTCCTGAATATGTCTAACGGCTCTTGCAGCAGATGATCATTTTGCACCACATGAATGGTTAGGGGCAGTGTATTGTCCCCTAAGTCAAACAGCACAGAAAAAGACAATACCCAATAGGTCTGTTGGTATTGCTCCATCATTACAAATTCGTGAGAGGCTGGCAAAATCTGGTGAGTCGGTGGGTCAAACTGCTGATTAATCGAAGAGTCGGACTGCCATAACAATTCGTTTTCACTGGTAATAAAAGCGGCCAGACCTGAATCGGGTCGATAAAAATCCGGAGGCAACAAGTTGTTACTCAGCTCCACTTTACCTTCGTTAGGATGCACTTCTGCCAAAATGGAGTACATATGTACTTCAAGTTTCTGCTCTGTACTGGTGAGTAGTTGAGTATAAAAAGCCTGTTCTATAGCAAAAAATGAACTGGGTAGTAAAAAAAACAGTAAAAACAGGCTGATAATACCCTGACGAACCTTAAGGGAAAGCTGCATTTAGCTAACAACCATAGTAAAACGGTAACCGCGTCCACGCAGAGTTTCAATAGGTTTTAACTCGCCGTCGGGATCCAGTTTTTTGCGAAGGCGCAAAACAAACACCTCAATCACATTACTGTCCAGATCAAAATCCTGATCATAAATGTGTTCGGTCAGTTCAGTTTTTGAAATGACTTTATTCGGATTGTGCATGAAATATTCCAGCACTTTGTACTCATAAGCGGTAAGGCTGACTTCTTCCTCGCCAAGCCAGACCTGCTGAGTTCTGCTGTTGAGCTTGACGGGGCCCGAGTGCAGCATAGGATCGGGTTGGCCAGCCGCACGGCGTATCAACGCATTGATACGGGCCAGCAGTTCTTCAGTGTGAAACGGCTTTGTCAGGTAGTCATCAGCTCCTGCGTCTAGTCCCTCTACTTTCTCCTGCCAGCTACCTCGGGCTGTCAGTACAATAACGGGCGTTTTAATTTCGTTCTTGCGAGCTTTACGAATAAGACTAAGGCCATCTATTTTGGGTAACCCAATATCGATAATCGCCAAATCATAAGGATATTCGCTTAATTTGAACCAGCCGTCTGCGCCATCATGAGCTACGTCTACACTAAATTGCTGCTGTACTAAATGTTCGCGGATCTGTTCCGCCAATAAAGTTTCATCTTCAACAACTAATAAACGCATGGTTCTTCCTTATTAAACTGGCACACACAAAGTGCGGTTATGCTAGAACACTCTGTCTGCGGCGGCAATCCTTAACATCAGACAAATCTATGAAAGTATCAGGGCAATAGCCTGAATTGTTGCTGAATACCTTTGCCTGCTGTCTCTGTGGCTCTCTTGGTAAAGTCTTGCCTGTTGTTTTACCAGACTCGTCAGGAATGCAAGCTGGTTGCTGTCAGCGCTAAGAGGAACCTCACTCTAGTTACTAATTCTGATTGTTTTTGGTTTAAAAGGTGTGAAATTATGTGTATTAAATGTGAATTAAATGATGCATGAAGGTGTTTTGTTGCTATCTTTATTAATGAGGTTGCAACTCAAAGTGGCTCTTCTGCTTCTTTATACCGGATTGTAGTGGCTGGCAACAACCTTCAGCGACGCAGTGATGAGGCAAGGAGCTGTTACAGGAGATAACGTGATGAAAATCGCACTCGTTGCAGCAGTCATGGCCAGTCTGGCCTGTGCAGTGAACCTAACCGTAGCGCAAGAACTGGCGAAAGCCCCTCTGTCTGTGCCGGCCACGGCAAAAATAGCAGAGAAAACAAAGCTGAATATCAATAGTGCTTCTGTTGAGCAGTTGATTGCAGTACCGGGCATTGGTGAAAAAAAAGCACAAGCGATTAAAGACTATATCAGTGCAAATGGTCCGATCAAAGATCAGAAACAGTTAACTGAAGTCAAAGGCATAGGCGATAAACTTGCGGCTAAGGTGGCTGAATACGTCAGTTTTTAGCTTGATTAAGCGCTCGTCATTGAACATCGAGCGCTTTCATCTGCTCATTTGCCCAGTGCACTGCAGTATGATAAGCATCAGGCACAGCCCTGCTGTCCAGGCCCATTAATTGGATCCGCATGTTGGCATAGTCCCAGGCGGCTTGTTCATAGAATTTAATCAGCTGGATATACTGCGCCAGAGGGCCAACATCGTCAATCAATGCATCTTTGATGTCTTTCGACAGAGGTAACTTATTCATCACTGAACTCATGGGTTCATCCAGAATAGCATCGATTAGCGACATCATGCCGGTTAAAAAGGCTTTGGATACATCAGAAAAATCAGCCAGTTTGGCAATACCCTCGGCAAAGCGTGCTCTGGTCATAGCCAGACGCATTAGTTCTGGTGGTTTGGTGCTTGCGGAGTGGGCGGCAAAAAGAACTGATAAAAAGCGTTTCAGCTCTGCCTGCCCCAAGACTATTACAGCCTGCTTTATGGTAGCAATTTCTGAACGGCCTCTGAAAACTGCTGAATTGGTATAGCGGAGCAGCTTATAAGACAGATTTACATCCCGCTCAAATACTGCCGTGATCGAAGCCAGATCTATCTCTGTTTTTGCTGTTTCATACAATAATTCAGCTAATGTCATTTGGGTAGGTGACAAAGCTCTGCTTTGCATCATTTCTGGGTGCGAAAAAAAGTAACCCTGAAAATAGTCAAAACCCAGCTCACAAGCTTGCTGAAATTCTTCATTGGTTTCAACTTTCTCTGCCAGTAGCTTGATATGAGGAAATGCTTCAATTGCCTCTTTGATTTGCAGTATGGTGTAGATACTGGTGGTTCGAAAGTCAATTTTGAGAATATCAATAAGGGGATAAAAATGTCTCCAGACTGGTTGGTGAATGTAATCATCTAACGCCAGAATGTAACCTTGAGCTTTGAGTAATTCACACTCCGCCAATAAACGTTTGCCGGGTTGAACCGTCTCCACTATTTCGATCACCACTTGCTCACAGGGCAACATAGAGGGATATTTTTTTAACAATAAGTCGAGCGTAAAGTTTATAAAACCAGGTTTATCTCCCAAAAGCTCACTCAAACCTAAATTCAGCTGACTTCCTGCAATTATGCATGAGGTTGCTTCGTTACTGTCGACCTCTGGAAAGGCGTTGACGACCCCATCTCTGAATAACAACTCGTAGGCAAACAGGTTTTTATCTTTATCCAGTATGGGTTGACGTGCGGTATAAAAGTACATGGGTACCTAAACAGCTAAACAGAAGTTATGTTTCAATGTAGCAAAGATTTACCAGAAATGACGATGAGCGAAAAGTTATTTTCAGAGGGTGCCGGTGCAGATAGCAGACAGGCTTTACTACAAGCCTGTCTGCTGAGCTTTAGCTAGACTTCTTTTGATTTATCCGATACTTGCTGAAATAGTTGACTTACTTCTTCACCTGGCTCAGTTGTTGCCAAGCTCGTTAGCCATGTCAACAGGGTCGACACAGCAACACCAGGTATCATCGCATAGAGATAATCATTTAATTGTTTTCCGTCCAACTGATATGGACTATAGGCCCAGACCAGTACAGTAAGAGCCCCTGATACAATACCCGCTAATGCTCCCCAATGATTCATCCGTTTCCAATACAAGCTCATCAGAATCACAGGACCAAAAGCTGCACCAAAGCCCGCCCATGCATTTGCAACTAAGCCCAAAATCGAGCTGTTGCTGTCCAATGCCAGCCATATCGCCACTAGTGCTACTGCAAAAACAGCAGCGCGACCAACGAGCACCTGCAGACTGTCGCTGGCGGTCTTATGCAGAAAGGTTTTAAAGAAATCCTGAGTTAATGCGCTGGATGTCACCAACAACTGCGAGGAGATTGTACTCATGATGGCTGCAAGTATAGCGGCTAGTAACAAACCTCCAACAAAAGGATGAAACAGCACTTGAGATAACAGGATAAAAATAGTTTCAGGGTCGTCCATCTGAGTTTGAGTTTGATGGGTATAGGCAATACCAACAAAACCTATGGCCATAGCCCCAAGTAAAGAGACTATCATCCACGACATACCGATACGGCGGGCGACATTAAAATCAGATACAGAACGTATTGCCATAAAACGCACTATGATATGCGGCTGACCAAAATAGCCTAGTCCCCATGCTAAAAGGGAAACAATACCCAAGGCACTGGTGCCCGTAAATAAGTCCAGATGACTTGGATTCAATTGTGCTACCGTGCTCAACAACTCTGAGGGCTGATTCAGTGCACTAAAAGCGACTATAGGCACCATCACCAGAGCAACAAAGATGATGATACCTTGCGCAAAGTCAGTCATGCTCACGGCTAAAAAACCACCGAGTAAGGTGTAGGCGATCACTACACCAGCGGTCAGGAACAAACCAAGTTGATAATTCAGTCCAAAAACAGATTCAAATAATTTACCACCAGCGACCATGCCTGAAGAGGTGTAAAGGGTAAAGAATACAACGATCACCACAGCAGAAACTAAGCGTAATAAACGAGTGGGGTCGGCGAAGCGATTCTCCAGATAGTCGGGCAGGGTGATGGAATCTTTAGCGAGTTCAGTATAAATCCGAAAACGTGGTGCCAATAAAATATAGTTAAGGTAGGCACCTACCACTAAACCCACTGCTATCCAGATCTGCGAGATACCTGCAGCGTAAATTGCGCCCGGAACCCCCATTAATAGCCAGCCGCTCATATCCGAGGCTCCGGCCGACAAAGCTGTGACACCAGGGCCTAGCTTGCGGCCACCTAACATATAGTCTGATAAGTTGCTGCTGGATTGGCGATAAGCATACAAACCTATGACCAGCATAGAAATAAAATAAAGAGTTAAGGCTAAAATGGTTCCCGTTGACACAGTATCTCCTCTGAATAATTGTTTTTATAATGGTTATTCCAAGCAGACATGCTAACAATAGCCTCACACAACAACCAGTTTTTTAAGGCAGATCACCAGTCTGAAGCTGCCAACCACGCTGAATACCTACTCTGGATAGAGCTCAGGTAAAACAGTTTTTCGCTCAGTTCTTTCAAGTTCCAACTTTGACCAGCAAATCCATAAAGCTCTACCTTGCCAGCCTTGCTGATTTTTTTGATACAGCTGCTGATTCAATAACTGCAGCTGCTGGGCAAAGTTATCGTCTTTGCACCAGTTCGACAGTTCGGTTAACGAGGACGGAGCGTAACCGAATTGCTGTTCTGCCCAGAGCATTAACCACTGCCGAGCAGTGGCAGCGTCGTTGTTGTGACAAGCATTTTGCAGCTTTTTCGGGTTAGCTTTGGCTGTGCTTGTATTTTGTACGTGTCCTTTGCTTACCACTGCTTTTTTTGTTCGGATCCCCAGTAAAAGCACCACAGAGCTGAACCAGAGCAGGCTCAGTAATGAGCTGAGATGGTTCCATTGCCACAAGTCCTGTTCTTGCTGCTGTGTATTCTGCTCGGGTATTTTGGCAACAACAGCTGTATGGTTTTGTTCAGGTAGCTCCGGATTGGATTGCACTGTTAAGCGTTTTTCCGGCAGTGTGGCATAGTGCACTGTGTTCGTTTTTTTGTTCCACCAGGGTAGTTTGACTTCAGGCAACACCAGTTCGCCTGTTTTATTTGCAACCACAGCCATGCTGAATACCTTTTGTGACACCAGAGTGCCATTGCGTTCGGCCTGCTTGGCTTGAGGCTGCTCTTTGTATAGCTTTATGCCTTCAGGAGTCGCCAGCAACACGTCAGGCAACTGATGCTCAGCAACATCTAAAGCAGTTAAAGTAATAGTGCGGGTGACAGGTTCGCCTTGAATCAATTGCTCTGTTGCTGGACTCCATTCTTCACTTAAGCTGACCAAATCTGCAATCAACCAATCGCCCGGAAATTGCTCTGGTTTGGCTGCCACTTCAATAGTTATATCGTTGGCACTGGCACTGACAGCCTTAGTTTGAGCAAAATAATCGTAGCGACCTGAATTTCTGTCCAGCATTTCGCCACTAAGTGTCGCTCCCGGCAGCACAAAGGTGCCGCTACGTTCAGGTATAAGTCGATAGCGACGGGTAAAGGTGCGGTAACGCTCGCCGTTCACCAGTTCAGTGCCTTCAGTGTCTTTGCCTAGTTGTTCTATGCTCAGGCCTTCTACTTTAGGCTCACTTAAGGAACCACGTTGTAAATCGCCCTGGAAAAAGATTTTCACCTCCAAATAAGCCAGTTGCTGCACGTAGAGAGTGGTGCTGTCCAAACTGCTTTGCACAAATAACTGCGCATCCTGACTGTTTTGAGCCGTCGCTTGAGATTCCTGAACTTCAACTTCTATGGCAGAAGAACTGATATTTTCAATCTGAAACGCTGGAATTACGAAAGTACCCGCCTTTTTGGCTTTTAATAATAAACGCCAGCTGGTGGTGCGGCTGGCTTTACCATTGATGATTTGCATTTGCTGCCCCATGGAAGGGCCCTGCACCAAAAAATGCTGATCCAATACTGAAAAATCAGGTTGCTGTGCTACCTGATCATCTGCAACCAATTCCAGTACCGCCGTCTCACCCAATAACAACGGGTTTTTATCCAGGGAAACTTTTAGCTCAGTCAAAGCCCAGACTGGACTACTTAGTAATAAAAACAAGCATAACCACTGCTTTACCATTCTTCGACAACTCCGGCTGGTGGTTGATCATAACGACGTTTTTGATATTCAAGCGCCATTTTGCGGCGTAATAACAAAGAAGGATCGTCCTGTACTTTGCGTAATAAATTATCCAGTTGCTGACTCTGTTCGGCGTTGGCATTAGGCCAGGCTTCAGAAATCGCTTTGTGTTGCTGTTCCTGTTCTTCCTGCTGTGCAGCAACCTGTTGTTCTGCTTGTTCAGCGGCTTGTTGCTGCTGCTCTTGCTTTTGCTGCTCGGTTTGACCAGGCGGCTGATCTTTTTGTGAAGCGGCATCATCGGCTTGCTGAGCAGACTGTTGTTCGGAAGATTGCTGTTCAGATGCAGAATCGTCAGATTGTTGTTTTGACGATTCTGCACCTTGGCCCTGATCGTTGGATGAGTCGCCCTGCTGCTGATCCTGTGCTTCGCCTTCACCTTGCTGCTGGTTTTGTTGCTGCTGTTGTTGTTCCAGCGCTTTTTGAACCACATCTATGTTTTGTTGGGCTTTATCAAGCGCCGGGTTTTTAGCCAAAGCCTGCTGATAGGCTTCTATTGCCTCTGCATATTTTTGCTGTTGCGCCAGACTATTGCCAAGGTTATACAAAGCATCAGCAGTGTCCTGTTGTCGATAAGACTGCTCAGCCGCTGGGTAATCTCCGGCTTTATAGGCGGCGTTGCCTTTCCACAGTGGGTCATCAAAGTTTTGCCAGGCACCGCTGTAATCCCCTTGCTGATAAGACTGCTGTGCTTTTTGGCTTTTTGTTTGCCACAGATCATTCCATTCAAAGGCTTCTGCTCTGGGCAAAAACAGCACCAGTACAAAAACAGTGAGAGCACCGCGTTTATGTAGCCACAACGCCAGAGGTAACAGCAACCAAACCAGATAAACAGCGTTGTCTTGCCACTGATCACCAAAAAGCTTTTGTTGCTCTTCGCTGTCGGTTTTTTTATCCATGGGCTTTAATGCCCATAAAGCCTCAATATCGGAGTCTCCAGAACCTGAGGTAGCAAATACTCCTGAGCCTAATTCCGCCAACTGCTCTAACTGCGTAAAAGGCACACGAGGCAGCACTATAGAGCCTTGACGATCTTTTAATAACTCACCGTTACTCAAACGCACCGGCGCACCTTGTGAGGAGCCAAAAGCCAGTACAGATAAACGATGCGGCCAGCTGTTCATTAAATCACGTAACCGAGGATAATCTGCCGAACCAAAGCCGTCGGTAAAAAGCACTACGTCTCCTTGCAGATAACCGCCTTGTTTCAGTAGTTGATCTGCCAGTAGCAGGGCGGCTTCGAGGTTGGAACCTTGAACCGGCATAATATCAGGGCTGAGTTCAGGTAAGAGTAACCGGACGTTATTGTGATCCTGAGTTAAAGGCGAAATGACAAAAGCATCACCGGCAAAACTGACCAAAGCCAGTTCCCCTTCTTTGACGCCATCTATATAGTCCAGAGCTTTAAAGCGGGCTTGGGTTAATCTGTCAGGCGATAAGTCGGTTGCACGCATCGACATCGACATATCCATCAGAATCACAGTAGCTTTTTTCAGTTGAAACACTGGTTGTGGTAAACGTTGCCAGCTCGGGCCAGCCAGAGCAATCACGCTAATCAACCAGATGATCAGGACCAGCCACAACATTGGTTTTTGCTGTTGTATGGCTGGCACTGTGAGCAACTCTTTTTGCAGATGCGGTGCTATCCAGTGTTGCCATGCACTTTGAGGTTGACGTAGTTTGGCGAACAGACCCCAGATTAGTAGCACAGGAATGAGTAACCAGAAATACTCTGGTCTTAACCAATGAAAATCAGCCCACATTATTCAGTCTCCCTGACCATCTGATTTGGCCTAAGGCAAGTAACACAGAACAAAACAACGCCGCTAATAAAGGCCAGTGCAACAGGCTTTGTTGCGGACGATAGCTGATTTGGTCGCGCTCAATAGGTTCTAATTGATCCAGCAGTTTGTATATTTGTGCCAATTCAGCCAAATCGCGGGCGCGGAAATACTTGCCGCCGGTTTCTTCTGCAATACGGGTCAGCAGCGCTTCATCTAAATCTTGCGACGGGTTGATTAACTGACGGCCAAAAATACTTTGTTGCACCATTTGTTCGGCTCCAACACCAACGGTGTACACTTTGACGCCGGCAGCTTTGGCCAGTTGCAAGGCTTCCATAGGTTGAATCACACCTGCGGTGTTGGCACCATCACTTAATAAAATCAGTACTTTGTTTGAGGTTTCATACGTATTCAGCCGTTTAACCGCTAAGCCTATGGCTTCACCTATAGCGGTACGCTCACCGACTAACCCACGCACAGCTTCATCCAGCATGGTTTGAATAGTAGTCAAGTCATAGGTTAAAGGGGTTTGTTGATAAGCAGCATCACCAAACAAAATCAGACCAATGCGGTCGCCTTTGCGTTTTTGAATAAAGTCGCTGACGACCAGCTTCACAGCTTGCAGCCTGTCTATGCTCTGGCCCTGATGTTGCATATCACTGATCGCCATAGAGCCGGATAAATCCAGCGCCAACATCAGATCGCGGCCTTGTTGTGGCAAGGTAACGGTTTCCCCCAGCCACTTGGGCTGAGTGGCCGCCAGCACTAAAAAACACCAACACAGCAGTGCCATCAAGGTTTTGACAGAGCGGGGCGCTTTGCTGACCAGGCCAGAACCCTGACTGCTGGCTTTAATCAGGGCTTTATGTGTTAAAGGACTGCCTTGCTGCTGCGTTTTACGTCGCAGCAACAAAGGCAAAGGTAATAACAAAAACAACCAGGGGTAGCTGAATTCAAACATCAAAGCCGCTCCAGCTGTTTAACAGAAACTTTATGCAGCCAGGTTTCAGCAAATTGCAAATAAGTAGTGAAATCAGTTTGATCCGATACAGATTGATACAGCACTTTCTGTAAATCAGGCAAAGGCTGTTTGGGCAATTGTTGCTGTAAAAACTCCTGCCAGTGTTTCACAGGTGCAGACAACACATTATGGCCAGGGCTGTAACAGCGCACCAGACGTTTCAGCAATTCGTTGAGCTCAGCGCTCTGCTCTGGCTGTTTAATCAGCCGCAATTCTGCTTTGGCCTGACGCAGGGGCAAGGCTTTTTGCCATTTTTTCCAGAAAAAACGAAAGCTATAGGCCAGCAGTACAATCACCAGCACAGTCAGCAACCACCAGCCCGGAGCCGGTGGCCAGAAAGTGTTAAGCATCGGCTCTTGGATATCAGCCAAGGCCAATTGGGGTTCAGTGTTCGCCATCAGGCCAACTCCTGTTTAATTGTTCGATTAAAGGCAAGGCAGCACTTATTGCTAAATAGCGACAATCAAGCTTTTTTAAGTTCAATTGCAAAGCCTGTTGCCACAGGCTTTGCTGTTGCCGGTAACTGTCTTTTAAAGCGGATGAACCTAAATCCAGCGTTTTTAGCTCCACACCATCTGTCACTGCGGCTAAACCTGAAGCAGAAAGAGGCAACTGTAAATCCAGTGGATCGGTAATATGCACACAACGAATTTCATTATGCTGGCGCATGGCCTGTAAATGGCGCAAGCCTTGTGCGTCAAGTGCGCTGAAATCTGAGATCACAAAAATAAGAGCGCCGGGACGGGCTAAACGCCGCATTAAACCCAAAGCATGGTTAATGTTGGACTCTGCTGCCATACCTTGGTTTTGCTGCACTTTAATCAGTGCATTTAAATACCTCAATACGGCCTGGCTGCGCGCTGCAGGTTTGAGCTCAAGCAATTGCTGTTCACTGAAGACCAAGCCACCCAATTTATCGCCGGTTTCACGCACATGCCAGGCCAATAAGGCAGCCAAATGTGCTGCCTGCACCGACTTGAGCAGCAGTTTGGTGCCAAAACGCATCGACTCCGACATATCTGTCAGGATAAACACTGGGCGCTCTTTTTCTTCACGGAAGAGTTTGGTATGGACTTTACCGGTGCGGGCAGTCACCCGCCAGTCGATGGTTCGCACATCATCACCGGGTTGGTAATGCCGTACTTCATCAAACTCCATACCCCGACCTTTACTGCGCGCCAGATAACTGCCTGCCAGTTTACTTTGAATGGCCATTTTGGGGGCTAAATCCAGCAACGCATGATGGCGCTGGTAGGCCAGCAGCTGCGGTAAATCCAGATGGATACCGTCTGTGGCCAGTTGTTCAAGCTGAAGTTGGGTATTCATCAATAGCACATCAGGCAACAGGAACCAGTTTTAAAATCTCTCTGAGTACATCATCTGTGCTTAAGCCCTGGGCTTCGGCATCGTAAGTTAAAATCAGGCGATGACGTAACACATTAAAAAACACCGCCTGAATATCATCCGGCGTGACAAAGTCACGGCCTTCCAACCAGGCTTTAGCGCGGGCGCAACGCTCCAGCGCAATACTGGCACGTGGGCTGGCACCATAAGCTATCCACTTCGCCAGTTGCTCGCTATAAGCTTTGGCATTGCGGGTTGCCATCACCAACTGCACTATGTAGTTTTCCAGGCTTTCGGCCATATGCAGTTTTAAAATATCCTGACGAGCGGCAAAAATATCGGCTTGGCTAATAGGACTCAATTTAGCCTTTTCATGGGATAAAGCTTCACCTCGGGTTAAACGTAAAATAGCCAGTTCAGTGGCTGCATCAGGATAATCCACTTTCAGATGTAATAAAAACCGGTCGAGCTGCGCTTCAGGCAAAGGGTAAGTACCTTCCTGCTCAAGCGGGTTTTGCGTAGCCATGACTAAAAACAGTTCGGGCAGGGCATAGGTTTTACGGCCTACGGTAATTTGTTTTTCTGCCATAGCTTCTAACAAGGCCGACTGTACTTTAGCAGGTGCGCGGTTAATTTCGTCAGCCAAAATAATATGGTGAAACAAAGGACCTGCCTGAAATTCAAATTGCCCGGTTTCAGGGCGGTAAATATCAGTGCCTGTTAAATCGGCTGGTAATAAATCCGGCGTAAACTGAATACGGTGAAAACGACCTTCGACACCATGGGCCAAAGCATTCACTGCGCGAGTTTTGGCTAAGCCCGGTGGGCCTTCCACCAGTAAATGACCATTGGCCAATAAAGCCAACAAAATACCTTCTGTCAGCGCGTGTTGACCTAAGACCTGACTGTCCAGATAGTCTTTTAAAGCGGAGAATGCCTTTACCATAATACTCACTACTATTTTTTAGTTATCATCGTCAGTTAAACCCTTCGTACTTGAAGCTGCCGCTTTGTTGACTGCGTGCTCTCGCCCCAGTCACATAAGTAAACTATGCTCCTCAGGTCTCACGCTCTTGTCGCCGCTCTGCAACACCAATTACTTTGGGTATATTGTTGTTTGTTTTCCAAGCAGTTAGCTCAAAAAAAAGCTAGGCTAAGACCACTTGCTTTTATATAAGGTTCAAGACGTTTTAAAACAAGTGTTTTAATTTGCCTGATCTCTGGTTACAATCGAAATTATCTACAGGTCAGACCTGTCAAAAGTCACATAAAGAGGATTGTCCATGGCTGCGCCACTACAACTTACCACACGTCAGGGAGACCGTATCGCCATAGTGCGTGGTCTGCGTACTCCATTTGCTAAACAAGCCACCGAATTCCATGGCGTCTCAGCGCTGGAACTGGGCAAGCTGGTCGTCAACGAACTGCTGATCCGTAGCGAATTATCGCCCAAGTTAATAGATCAATTGGTTTTTGGTCAAGTTGTACAAATGCCGGAAGCTCCAAACATTGCTCGTGAAATCGTGTTAGGCACTGGCATGAATGTGCATACAGATGCCTTCAGCGTCACCCGTGCTTGTGCTACCAGCTTCCAGTCTGTGGTCAGTGTGGCCGAAAGCATGATGGCAGGAGTGACGGAAATTGCTATCGCTGGTGGTGCAGACTCAAGCTCTGTGTTGCCTATTGGCGTCAGCAAAAAATTAGGCCGTGCTTTAGTGGATTTAAACAAAGCCAAAACTTTTGGTCAGAAACTGGCGATTTTCCGCCGCTTAGGTTTAAAAGATTTATTACCGGTACCTCCTGCTGTGGCCGAATACACCACGGGTTTGTCTATGGGGGATACGGCTGAACAAATGGCCAAAACCCATGGTATCAGCCGTGCTGATCAGGATGCGATGGCGCACCGTTCACACAGCTTAGCGGCGCAGGCCTGGAAAGACGGTTTGTTAAAAGATGAAGTGATGGCCGCTCATATTGAGCCGTACAAAACTTTCCTTGAAATCGACAACAATATCCGGATGGATTCCAAGCTGGAATCGTACAGCAAGTTAAAACCAGTATTTGACCGTCAGTTTGGTACAGTCACAGCAGCCACCAGCACCCCTTTAACAGATGGTGCTTCCGCTGTATTGATGATGACCGAAAGCCGTGCCAAAGCCATGGGCTATGAAGTGCTGGGTTATATCCGCAGCTATGCTTTTGCCGCTATTGATGTCTGGGAAGATATGCTGATGGGCCCGTCTTATGCGACACCTATTGCGTTGGATCGTGCAGGCCTGAAGCTGTCTGACCTAACCCTGATTGAAATGCACGAAGCTTTTGCCGCTCAGGCACTGGCCAATATGAAAATGTTTGGCAGCAAGAAGTTTGCTGAAGAAAAATTGGGTCGCGCTGAAGCCATAGGTGACATTGATATGGCGAAATTTAACGTCATAGGTGGTTCTTTAGCCTACGGCCATCCTTTTGCGGCGACTGGCACCCGTTTAATTACTCAAACCTTAAATGAATTAAAACGTCGTGGTGGTGGTATTGGTTTAACCACGGCTTGTGCTGCAGGTGGTTTAGGTGCAGCTATGATAGTGGAGACTGAATAATGAGCCAGCCGACTTTTAGTTTAAGCATTCGCCCTGATCAGATTGGGGTCATTAGCATGGATGTCGCTGGCGAGAGCATGAATGTGCTCAAAGCTGCTTTTGCTGATGAAATTAAATCTTTGCTCAGCGAAATCAAAAACAATAAAGATATTAAAGGTTTAGTTATTATCAGTGGCAAGCCGGATTCATTTATCGCTGGTGCTGATATTTCGATGCTGGATGGCTGCACTACAGCGCAGCAAGCCGAAGACATTGGCCGCATGGGCCAACTGGTGTTTAACCAGCTTGAAGCTTTAGCTATTCCTTTAGTGGCTGCTATTCATGGCCCTTGCTTAGGCGGTGGCTTAGAGCTGGCGTTAGCTTGTCATGCCCGTATAGCTACTACAGACAATAAAACTGTATTGGGTTTACCTGAAGTACAACTGGGCTTATTGCCTGGCAGTGGTGGTACTCAGCGTTTACCTCGTCTGGTTGGTATTCAAAAAGCTTTGGATATGATTTTAACCGGTAAGCAGCTGCGTGCTGCTCAGGCGAAAAAAATCGGTTTAGTCGATGCAGTAGTACCAAAAAGTATTTTGCTGGAAGCCGCAGTGCAATTAGCTCTCAAAGGCAAACCGGCAGCCCGTGAAGTCAAACTGAACTTTGTGGGTAAAGTGCTGGAAAAAACACCTTTTGGCCGCGCTGTTGTATTTAGCCAGGCCGAAAAACAAACCTTAGCCAAAACTCAAGGTAATTATCCTGCGCCGCTGAAGATCCTCAAAGCCATTAAAGCCGGTGTGGATGGTGGTTTTAATAAAGGTCTGGATGTAGAAGCCAAAGCTTTTGGTGAGCTCTGCATGACCAGTGAGTCCAAAGCTCTACGTTCATTATTTTTCGCCACCACTCAGATGAAAAAAGAGACTGGGGCAGGGGATGTGGTGCCACGTAAAGTGCGTAAAGCCGCTATTTTAGGTGGTGGTTTGATGGGCGGTGGTATCGCCAACGTCACAGCCACTAAAGCTGGCGTGCCGGTGCGGATCAAAGACATAAGCCAGCAGGGTATTTCCAATGCAATGAAATACAGCTACAGCCTGCTGGAGAAAAAGCTGCGTAAGCGTTTTGTTACTAAGACTGAAGTGCAAAAACAAATGTCTTTGCTGACAGGCACCACAGATTACAGTGGTTTCCACGATGTGGATTTAGTGGTTGAAGCTGTGTTTGAAGACTTAAACTTAAAGCAGCAGATGGTGGCTGATATCGAAACCAATTGCTCAGAACATACGGTGTTTGCCAGCAACACCAGTTCATTGCCAATAGGTCAGATCGCGGCCAAAGCGGCTCGCCCTGAAAATGTGATTGGTCTGCATTACTTCTCTCCTGTGGACAAAATGCCACTGGTCGAAGTGATAGCTCATGACAAAACCTCGGCTGAAACTATCGCGACTACTGTGGCTTTTGCCCGCAAGCAAGGCAAAACGCCAATAGTTGTCAAAGATGGCGCAGGTTTTTATGTCAACCGTATTCTGGCGCTGTATATGAATGAAGCGGCCAATATACTGCTTGAAGGCGAACCAGTTGAAGCGCTGGATAAAGCGCTGGTGAAATTTGGTTTCCCTGTAGGTCCTATTACCTTGCTCGATGAAGTGGGCATAGACGTAGGCGCTAAAATTTCCCCCATTCTGCTGAATGAATTGGGTGAGCGTTTTACTGCCCCAGCTGCTTTTGATCGCTTGTTAGCCGACGGTCGAAAGGGGCGTAAAACCGAAAAAGGTTTTTACCTTTACGGCGCCAAAGCCAAAGGCAAGAAACAGGTGGATGCATCAGTGTATACAGTACTGGGTTTAAACCCAGCTGCGAAATTAAGCGGAGATCAAATAGCGCTGCGCTGTGTGGTGCAAATGCTGAACGAAGCAGTGCGCTGTTTAGAAGAAGGCATTATCAGCAGTGCTCGTGACGGTGATATAGGGGCTATCTTTGGTATAGGCTTCCCGCCTTTCTTGGGCGGCCCGTTCCGCTATATCGATCAGATGGGCGCCGCCACTTTGGTAGCGCATCTGCGTAGCTTTGAGAGCCGTTTCGGTGCTCGTTTTGCCCCAAGTAAGTTGTTGCTGGAAAAAGCAGAGCAAAACACTACTTTTTACTAACAGATGATGTGATAACAAAAGGCCTCAGTTTGACCAACTGGGGCCTTTTTTCTTTTTTGCCTTCCTTTTGTTACATTTGAGTGATAACTGCTTGTTTTTCCGTGGTGGTGACTTGATTCATGATGTGTTAACGTTTTGTCTTCGTTTAACCAACAAAATCCACGTGCAGAAAAGAGAGATGAAGATGCCCAATCCAGTTCGTATCCTTAGTTATGGAGTTGCCATGCTTACCAGTGTTCAACTGATGGCCGCCATGCCGTCGTCAGCGCCAATAGCAGCTGTAAAACCTTATGTTGTGAAGTCAGAGCACGGTGACAGACAAGACCCTTACTACTGGCTTCGGGACGATAAAAGGCAGGCTCCCGAAGTTTTAGCTTATCTGAATGCCGAAAATCAGTATTACCAGCAGTATGCCGATCACTACAAAGCACTAAATAATAGCCTGGCGGATGAAATTATCGGTCGAGTGAAGCAGGATGACAGCACTGTCCCTGCTGTCAAAGGAGACTATTCCTATTACACCCGCTTTGAGCAAGGCAAAGAGTATCCTATTTATGCGCGTAAACCCAAAGCAGGCGGCGCTGAGCAAGTGATGCTGGATGTGAACAGCATGGCAGAAGGTAAAGACTTCTATCAAATAGGTAACTTTCAGGTCAGTCCCAATCAGCAGTTGCTGGCGTACGCAGAAGACACTACAGGTCGGCGTAATTACAACCTCAAAGTTCGTGACTTACGCACCGGCAAAGACTCAGCCACTACTATTACCGGTGCTGAAGCTTCTATTGCCTGGTCGGCTGATAACAGTCAGCTATTTTATATTGAAAAAGACCCACAGACATTGTTGGGTACCAAAGTGCGCCGCCATACGCTAGGTCAGGATGTGGTCAAAGATGAAGTGTTGTACGAAGAAAAAGACAGCAGCTTTTATATGGGCGTAGCCAATAGTGCTGATGATAAGTTTGTGGTGATTTGGCTTGGCAGTACAGTCTCCAATGAGATGCTGGTGCTGAAAAGTGATGATAAGTCTGGCAAATTTACCTCTATAGCACCACGTCAGCGCGATTTTAAATACGAAGTTGAGCATATCGATAATCGTTGGGTGATCCTGACCGACTGGGATGCGCCTAATTATCGTCTGATGACGGTGAATGATGATCAGATAGGTGATCGCAGCCGCTGGCAGCCGTTGTTGGCTCATAACCCTGATGTATTTATTGACTCATTCCAGCTGTTTACCGACTATCTGGTGATTAATGAACGTAGCAATGGCCTGGACAGAGTGCGTCTGATGCCTTGGGCTGATTTGACGAAAGCCCAGTATGTAGCATCTGATGAAGCTGCTTATGTGGCCAAAACAGACAACAATCCAGAACAAAATAGTCTTTGGTTACGTTACCGTTATACCTCGTTAACCACTCCGTCTTCTGTGTATGAAATGCATATGAAAACAGGCGAAAAACGTTTGTTGAAGGAACAGGAAGTCTTAGGTGGTTTTGATAAAAACAACTATCAGACAGAGCGTGTCTGGGCGACTGCTCAAGATGGTACTCAAATTCCGGTCAGTCTGTTGTATAAAAAGGGCCTGAAAAAAGATGGTACAGCACCTTTGTATCAGTACGCTTATGGCTCTTATGGCATCTCCAGTTCTCCATCCTTTCGAAGCACAGTGTTGTCTTTAGTAGACCGTGGTTTTGTATATGCTATTGCTCATATTCGTGGTGGACAGGAAATGGGGCGTGCCTGGTATGAAAACGGTAAGCTATTGAAAAAAATCAATACCTTTACTGACTTTATCGACGTCACTGATTACCTGGTCGCTGAAAAATATGCAGCGAAAGATAAAGTCTTTGCCATGGGCGGCAGTGCCGGCGGTCTGTTAATGGGCGCTATTGCCAATATGGCGCCGGAGAAATACCGTGGTCTGGTGGCTCATGTACCTTTTGTTGACGTAGTGACTACTATGCTGGATGAATCTATTCCACTGACAACCAATGAGTTTGACGAGTGGGGCAATCCAAAACAAAAAGCTTACTACGACTACATGCTGTCGTATTCACCTTATGATCAGGTTAAAAAACAGGCTTATCCGGCCATTCTGGTGACTACAGGTTTGCATGATTCGCAAGTACAGTACTTTGAACCAGCCAAATGGGTTGCGAAGCTACGTACCATCAAAACCGATCAGCAGCCTTTACTCTTTCGCACCACTATGGAAGCGGGGCATGGTGGCAAATCCGGGCGTTTCTCACGTTTGATTGAAGTTGCGGACGAATACGCTTTTATTTTGTCCCTACTACCTGCCACACCTGCGTTATAAGTCAGCATTAAGAAGTCTGAAGTAAGAGATCAACGGCGCTACATCTGTGATGTGCGCCTTTTTCTTTAATGCTGCCCTGATCCCAACTTTCGTCGCATTTCAGAATGTTTTTCTTAAACCCTGGTTGCTCTCTCTGGTATAGTGCACCGGTTTTTAAGCAGAGTTGCTACGCAGGAGGTCAGTGTGGTGTTTATCCTGAGTCTGTTATGTCTGAGCAGTGTTAGTGTCTATATTGCAGCCTTACGTGCAGGAATGGCAGCAAAGCGCTGGGCTCTGGCTGCATTCTGTTTAGGTCCTTTGGTGCTTCCTTTGTTTCATAACCATAAAAGACTGACTTTGCGTCGTGCCTTTGGTCGTTTTTCGAATTTCTTTTAAGACTGATCCCTCTCTTTTTTAATGACGTAACTATGCATGTAGTTTTTGACTGACTAAAAAGGTTATTGGTCAATTAGTTGCGGTTATTTTCTAAGCAAAATATAGCTTGCGCGGTGTTTCACAATCATTTCTTTTGACAAAGCAAAATTTTTGTTTGACGAGTCTGATTTTGTTTACCATACTGCGCACAGTTTGATTCGGATAGCTGTAGATACAACAAAATTAGAGGAAAAAAGTGATGCAGCAAAGTTTTGTCGCTAACCGTCGCTTTTTCGATGACCAGAATTTCCCTAAGGGATTCACCAGGTCCGGGCGCTTTACTCTGGCAGAGGGTAATCTGCTGGAAAAACATGGCAACGCCATGCAGGAACTGGAAGCAGGCTCACGCCAGCCAGTCAATGAAGAAGAGCAACGTTTCGTCGCTGTTTGCAAAGGTGAGCAGGAAGCCAGCAGTCAGTATGAAAAGGTTTGGATGAAGTACAAGCAACGTTTGCAGGAAAAACGCAAATTCCATACCGTATTCGGTAAGAAGCGTATTGCTGACGGTGGAGAAGATTTCTCCTTCGTAGATAACGACGCAGATTAGTACTGGGGGTCAGGCCTTGAATGTTGAATTCAACACTCAAGGCCTGACCCCTTTGGTTTTTTTCAAGCAGGAACAGCTGCTAACTTGGGTTTTTGTTGTTTCTGTTGTTTTAAGAACAAACCAAATTCCTGAGCTGACAAAGCTTTGCTGTAAAAATACCCCTGAATAATCTCACAGCGCAGTTGTTTCAGCTGTTGCAGCTGCTCTGCATGTTCTACCCCTTCGGCAACAACAGTCAGATTAAGGTTGTGTGCTATGGTGACTATAGTGTCTACCATATTGCGGCCTCTGGCTGTGTTCATATCGTCGATAAAAGCTTTATCTATTTTCAATGTGTTCAGTGGGAACTGCTTTAGATAGGCTAAAGATGAGTAGCCAGTACCAAAGTCATCCATAGCTAAATGAATGCCCCGAGCCCTTAGTTTTTTCATGGTATCTATGGCTAAGGTCGGCGACTGCATTACTGTGCCCTCAGTGATTTCTAGCTCAAGGTGATAAGACGGCAGTTCTGAGCGTCGCAAAATATCGTCTATCTGCTCACACAAGAATGGCAGCATAAATTGCTTGGCGGATAAATTGACTGCAACACGGCCATGAAACAGGCCCATATCTATCCAGCGTTTAACATCTTCACAGGTTTTTTGCAGAACTACTTCGCCAATCTCCAGAATTTGACCTGTCTCTTCTGCGACAGGAATAAAAGCAGCCGGGCTTATTAAGCCTTTTTTTGGTGTAATAAAACGAACCAAGGCCTCCATACCCACCAACTGCCCAGTAACTATGTCCATCTTTGGCTGATAATAAACAGTGAAATAATCTTCTTTTAAACCATGACGGATCAGGTTTTCTACCTGTAAACGTTTGACCGCCAGTTTATTCATGGAGTCATTAAAAAACAGATACCGGTTGGCCCCTTCATTTTTGGCGTGGTACATGGCGGTATCGGCGTTTCGCAATAGCGCCTGAGGGTCGTGGCCATCTTCCGGATAAAGTACTATGCCTATACTGCTGGTGATGGCTAATTCATGTTGTTCGATAAAAAATGGCAGATTAATTTGTTTTAGTAAATCTTTGGCCAGACTGGTGATGTTATGAATATCATTGGTGTTTTCAAGCAGTACGGCGAACTCATCCCCACCCAAACGGTATAACTTGGCTTTAAAGCGGATAAAATGACTTAAACGTTCAGATAGCTTACACAGCAGAGTATCACCCAGTTCATGACCCAAAGAGTCGTTTATTTTTTTGAAGTTGTCTAAGTCGAACACCAAAAGCGCATGCTCCACTTTTTCACGCACTGACTGGGTTAAATGACTGGAAAAACGAGCCCGGTTTGGCAAGCCTGTCAGAGTGTCAGTGTCCGCCAAACGATTCAGTTCTGCTTCTCTTTTCTTTCGATCACTGATGTCAGAAACTACGCCAACAAATTGCTGTACCTGACCTTGCTCATCCTTGATCACATCAAAACTGAGTTCAGCTTGAAACAACTCACCGTTATGCCTTTTGTCTTCAATTTCGCCAGCCCAATACCCCTGCTCCAGTAAAGCCTGGCGGATTTCGTGTAAAAAGCGGGCAGGGTAGAGGCAAAGCTCAAAAACGTTATTTAGCACGGACTCGCGACTTTTGCCCGTCATGGTGACAAAGGCAGGGTTGACCTCTAGCAAAGAAAAATTAGTATCACAGACCATCACCGCATCAGAGATGTTGTCTAAGCAACGTGCGAACAAGCTTAGGCGCTCTTCGGTTTCTTTTAATTGCTGAATATTTTTTAAGGTACCTGTCATTCTGATCGCTTGACCTTGCTCGTTCAGTTGCACCACTTTGCCTCTGTCGAGTACCCAAAGCCACTGACCATTGGCTGCTTTGATGCGATAACTGGCTTCAAATATCGGAGTCATGCCATGCATATGTTGTTGCAATGAACTAGTGACTCTCTCTACATCTTGTGGATGGATTTCAGAACGATTGGGTGGAAACTGTTGGCTATCGCCAGGTTGTTCAAGGGGTTGATGCCAGGAGCTTGAACGGTATAATTGACCGGCCTGCATGTCCCAGTCCCAAAGCTCATCACCGCTACCCCACAAAGATAGCCGCAAACGTTCTTCACTTTGCTCAAGTTTAGTCTGATAGCGGCGCATCCTTACTATGCTCAGGTGAGCCAGAGTTAATGCAACAATCGAAAGGACTGAGATAATGGTCAATACGTAAGGCTGCAACTGCTCCCAGCCTGCGGCATACGCAGGCAAAGGTGCAGTGAGAACAAGGCTAAATGCCAAAGAAAAAACAGGAGTAAGGCGCACAGTAAGACTTTTTTAATTTATGTTATTTCACGTTAACGAAAGTTGTCAGGACTGTCAAAGCCATTCCGACAATAAAGGTAATTTCTCTAATAAATTGAACGGGTTTTGTTCAGTCAAATGGCTATGGTCAGGCTTATCCCCCGTAGCCAGAAAAATAGCATCATAGTCTGGCGCCAACAGTTGGTAAAAAAATGCGATAAAATCAGTCAGGCTTAATTGCTCTAACGCCTGTTCAATTTGCCCGTTTAAGTCAAATTGATGATCACCTTGACCAATTGCCAGCCACAAACGTTTAGCTCTGGCGCCCAGGCTGCTGTCGCGTTCTTTTATTTGCGTTGACAAGCCTTGTTTCATCTGCACAAATTCCTCTTCATCCAGCGCTTCAAGCTCTGACAAAAAGTTTTTGTAAAAAGCCAAGGTGGCTTGGTACAAATCGGCACATGATGCCGAAGGGCTTTGAATATAAAAAGCGATACCGGGTAACAGGTTCATAGGCACATAACCAGTGCCCACCAGATAGCCCAACTGCTGCTCAGTGCGCAACACATGGAAATATTCCGGAGAGAGTAAATGATTTGCCAACATAAAAAGCGCCATATCCACAGGCCGCTTTTGCCGTGATGGTAAGTAAATCACCAGTGCCTGATCACTGTGTTCAACAGGCACCTTGACCCAGACAGGCCCTATACCCTCTGTGTTATAACGCTGGCGAGGCAAAGCTTCACCCTGTAGTTGTTCTGCAAGCCAAGACCTTAAAGACTGACTTAACTGTTCTGCGTCCTCTTTACGCCAGTTACCCAGCATAAAAGCGTCCAGATGGACTTGTTTCAGCAGTTGTTGATGAAACTGTTTGAAAGCGCTGAAACTTTGTTGCTGTAACGCCTCTGCCAGTTGATCAATATCTGGGTTCAAAGGCTGTAACAAGGAGGACAGCTGGCTGAATAATTTGGACACAGGTTTATTTTTGCTATGGTTTTGCCAGTGTCGTATCAACTGACGTTTGATTTCATCAAAACGCAGCTCATCAAATGGACAAAAGCACATCTGCCCCAATAAGTCAGAAACCAGTTTAATTTGATTTCCAGCTAATCCGCTGCTGTGCAAGCTGATGCCATTGTGTTGTACGTGCAAATGATAAGTCAGGCCCGCTGTTGTCGCCGCATAAAAACTTTCGTTGATTTGATCCTGAAACAACTCTAGCCATAAACGGCTGCAGGCCATTTGAGCGACAGAACCAATGCAATTGGGTAAATTCAACTGAACAAAAATATGACCTTTCGGTGTTTTAAAGTCGGTATCTGCTTTAAACCACAACTTAAAGCCACTTTCCTTCGCCATTAAAACCGGCTTGGTCATATGATCAGCTTCTTCCAACAAGTTTAGTTGTGTTACCAGGTAAGGATTACTTTGTGGCAAATGACTGCCTGCTGGCACCTGAGCCTGCAAATAGGCTTGTAACTGGATTGGTTGGAGTGGTTGCACGCTGTATGGGGTTTGATACCAGCGAGCTTCACGATTGGCCTGAATTTCAGGCGCAATAAACATCACTCTCATATTATCAGGCCTGAAAAACTGCAATAGTTCCCGGTACAAGGGATCTGGTGGCAGATCCATCCTGTAATCGCCGTAGACATAATCATCCACTGGATAATGCTGCATATTCACCGACAAGTCGCAGGCTCCCTGCAGCGCAGTGCTCGGTTCCTGATACAAGTAGCTCCATTGCACTAAACGTTGACGCTCCAAAAACAGCTGATGTGGAAATGGCGATTGACGAAGTAGCTGCAACTGACCAAACAAAGTTTCGATGATTTGTTCTTTGGCAAGGACCCCTTGCTCTGTTAACTCAAATGATAAGGTGAAATCCTTATAGTTACTGCCATCTATGCCACCACCCGCACTTAGCTGATTGACCCAGCCTTTGTCCTTTGTATAGGCGAGTAAAGAACCCGGACCTTCATCCCCTAATAAATGCGCCAAAAAAGAGATCAGCTTGTATTTATACCAAGGCTGGATGTCCGGCAACGCGAAGCTGGCAACGAGCCGTTGGCTAAATTTATGTGGAGCTATGTCTAATTGCAGAGCTTGATGTTCATCCAGATACAAAGGTTGCGATAATGAGGCTTTTGCGCTGACATCATTAGGTAAGGTTTCGAAGTATCGGTGAACCAGCTGTTCCAGTTGTTGCAAAGGTAATGGTGATACCAGGCATAAAGTCATACGACGGGCGCCGTATTGCTCTTTGAAAAACTGCTGAACAGCCTGTTGCAGGCTTTGTTCTGGTGTATCGCACAAGGTCAACAAATTGCCCACAGAAAACTTGGCAAAAGGGTGGGCTGGATTCACAGTTTCTTTGTGTACCTGATAGATGCGTCTGCTGTCGTCTTTTAACTTAAGTGAAAACTCAGCTTCAATAGCCTGGCGCTCTTTTTCAATGTAATCAGCGTGAAACAGCGGGGCTCGAAACATGTCAGAAAATCTGTCAAGGGCCTGTTCAAAGTAATCTGTGTCTATGTCGAAAAAGAAACTGCTATGTTCAGTGCCTGTCCAGGCATTGTGACTGCCACCATGATGATTAATAAAATGCTGATAGTCACCGGCATCCGGATACTTTTCCGTGCCTAAAAAAAGCATGTGCTCCAAAAAGTGGGCTAAACCCTGGCGCTCTGCCGGATCATCAAAGTGTCCGACATTGATGGTCAGAGCTGCTGCACTTTTTTCTGCATCTTGTTGATGCACTAAGAGCACGGGCAGTTGGTTCGATAAATTCAATGCCAAATACTGACGTTTATCGTTAGGGCTTTGCATTAACTGGCTTTTTTTCAATTTATGCCTCGTGACAGGAACCCTGAAAATACAGAATGCGAGGGTTCATCATAGCGATTAGGAATATAATAACGCAATTTTATGCTTTATTAGCAGTTACTGTCGGCCGTAACTTTCATTATCATAGCGCACTCTTTTCGCGAGCGTCGCGAAGTTGTAACTGGTAGCAACAATGGTAAATTTGGTTATTATGCGGCACGGTGAAGCTGAACCGCAGTACTTGAGCGACAGTGAACGACAATTAACAGCAGCAGGTCAGGCCGAAGTCAGTCAAATGGCTGAGTGGCTGCTCCACCACTATAGTGCATTTGACCGGATTTTCTCCAGCCCTTATCGTCGGACTGCTCAAACTGCGGCACTTTTGGTGTCTCATGGGCTGACAAACCAGGCTGCTGAGCTAAATACAGATCTGGTGCCTGAGGGAAATGCACAGCTAGTGGTCGATTTTCTCGACGTGCTGTACGCAGAAAATCCTGAAGCCAAAATAGTGCTGGTCTCTCATATGCCGCTGGTGAGCTTTTTGGTTGAAGCTTTAACCCGCAGTGGACAGACGCCAATCTTTGACACTGCAGGTATGGCTTGCATTTGTTACCATCAACATAAAGGGGGTATAAAAGAATATGCCTGCCCAAGCCTGATCGAGCGGGTTAAGTCGGTGTCCTGAGTAACACCAGTAAAGCACCATCCCGGCCCCATTCGGTAGGGGCCGTATGAAAAGCCCGTACATTGGGGTGCTGCACCAACCAGTTGGGTACTCTTTTTGCCAGAATACCCAGTCCTTTGCCATGAACCACACAAGCGCAATTAAAATGCTGTTGCTCGCAATAAGCCAATAAACCAGACAATTCGGTTTTGGCTTGTTGTTGGGTTAAACCATGTAAATCCAACACTACGGCTGGGCGGAATTCGCCTCTTTTTAATTGACGGGCTAAAGTGGGGTCATCACCTGTCTGGACAAAAGCCAGAGTCTGGCTATCGCTGAAAAAGCCTTCATATTGGTCGGAAAAGTAAAACAAATGGCTATCTGGACTGCTATTTGTTAAAGTTGCGGCCATTCTGACCTTGCCGGGTTGGCGGGCAAAAGGTATCTTGTCCTGCTGCAAGGGGCGTGCGCCTGTCACCGAATCTCGGAACAGCTGCTTTTCATCATCAGGAAGATCTGGAACTGGTGTTTTTTTTCGCATGCCCGAAGTCTAACCAATCACTAGAGTAAAACACAATGACAGAGCATCAAAGCAGCCATCTGACTGCGGAAATTATAGACGAAGCCATCCGCGAGCTGCATTCCATTCACGACTGGTTACGCTGGTCTGTCAGTCAGTTTAACAAAGCCCACATCTATTTTGGCCATGGTACTGATAATCCATGGGATGAGGCGGCCTTGCTGCTGGCGCACAGTTTGGATATGGCGCGTATTACTGAAAACCTGTTGTCACTGCGCATGACCAGCACCGAAGCCAAAGTCTTTTGCGATTTGTTGCTGCAACGCATTGAACAACGTATTCCGGCTGCTTATTTAACTCAGCAAGCCTTTTTCTGTGGTTTGAGTTTTTATGTCGACGAGCGGGTGTTAGTGCCACGTTCTCCTATAGGCGAGCTGATTAACCGAAGCTTCGAGCCTTGGTTTAAAGCGCAAAAACCAGCCCGTATTTTAGATTTATGCACCGGCTCTGGATGTATTGCTATTGCCTGCGCTAAGCAATTTCCTGATGCCGAAGTGGATGCATTAGATATCAGTGAAGATGCACTCGACGTGGCTATTTTTAATATCGAGCAGCATGAGCTGGAACATCAGGTATTTCCGATGTTGTCTGATGGTTATGATGCGATCAAAGGCCAGACCTACGATTTGATCGTGACTAACCCGCCCTATGTTGATGCTGAAGATATGGCTGACTTGCCAGATGAATACCATCATGAGCCTGAATTAGGTTTAGCCTCTGGTCAGGATGGTTTAGAGCTGACACGCCGCATTTTGTCTGAAGCCGCAGAACATTTAAATGATGGTGGCTGGCTGATTTGTGAAGTAGGTAACAGCATGGTCGCACTGCAAGAGCAATATCCGGATCTGCCTTTGCAATGGTTGGAGTTTGAACGTGGTGGTTTGGGCGTATTTGCCATCAGCAAAACCGATTTAGTAAAACATCAGGATAGTTTTTCAGCTTAATTAGTCAGAACAGATAATAAGATTCAGGAGTAGAAGATGTCGGGTAACTCTATAGGTCAACTGTTTAAAGTGACCACCTTTGGTGAAAGCCATGGCCCCGCTATTGGTGGCATAGTGGATGGCCTGCCGCCCGGCTTAAAGCTCGATTTGGAACAAATTCAGCTTGAACTGGATAGACGCAAACCCGGCACTTCGCGTTACACCACAGCGCGTCGCGAAGACGATATTGTCAAAATCTTATCTGGAGTATTTGAGGGTGTCAGTACAGGCGCATCCATAGGTTTATTGATTGAAAATACCGATCAGCGCTCACAGGACTATTCAGCGATTAAGGACCTGTTCCGTCCGGGGCACGCCGATTACACCTATTGGCATAAATTTGGTATCCGAGATTACCGTGGTGGCGGCCGCTCTTCAGCCCGTGAAACTGCGGTGCGTGTCGCAGCTGGTGCCATTGCCAAGCAGTACTTAAAAGCCAAGTTTGGCATCGAAATTCGTGGTTATCTGGCCCAACTTGGTCCTGTTAAAGCGCAGAAGCTGGATTGGGCTCAGGTCGAGCAAAACGCCTTTTTTTGCCCTGATGTCGATGTAGTTGAGCAGTTAGATGAGTATATGCGTCAACTGAAAAAAGACGGTGACTCAGTCGGTGCTCGTATTAACGTAGTGGCTTCCGGTGTGCCTGTGGGGTGGGGCGAGCCAGTGTTTGACCGCATTGATGCCGATATAGCCCATGCCATGATGAGTATTAATGCCGTCAAAGCAGTCGAGATTGGCGATGGTTTTGCTGTAGTAGAACAGCGCGGCTCGACTCATCGCGATGAGCTGCGTTTAGCTGGCTTTAGTGCCAACCATGCGGGCGGTACTTTAGGTGGCATTACGTCGGGCCAGGATATTAACGTCAGTATTGCGTTAAAACCTACGTCCAGTATCAGCATTCCAGGTCAAACTATTACCACTAGTGGTGAAGAAACAGAGATGATCACCAAGGGCAGACACGACCCTTGTGTCGGCATTCGTGCTGTACCTATCGCTGAGGCGATGCTGGCGATAGTACTGATGGATCATTTTCTGCGCCACAGAGCACAAAATGCGGATGTGGTTGTCACAACACCGGATATAGCAAGGCAGCCGTAACGGTTTGAGATAGAATAGAAACGTCGCTTAACGCGGCGTTTTGTTTTTTTACATCGTAGTGATGTACTTTTAATTTTGTAGTGGAAATCTGATGAAACTTGCCACCACCCCAGCTTTGGGCCTCGCTTACTTTGCTTATTTTGCCGTATTGGGCATTTTTGTTCCTTATCTGCCGATGTTTCTTGATGGTCGTGGTTTTAATTCTCACGACATAGGCTTGCTGCTGGCAATAGTCACCACCAGCCGGATTATTGGCCCTAGCCTCTGGGCTATGGTGGTAGAGCGCAAAGGCGACCCTATCAGTGTGATGCGTTTTGGCGCTGTGCTCGCATCCATTGGCTGGCTGAGCAGTTACGTTGATTTTGGCTATTGGCCTCTGGTATTGGGTTTGGGATTATTCAGCTTATTCTGGACTGCGATTTTGCCACAGCTGGAGGTCAGCGCTTTTCATTATCTGAACAACGACAGCACTGTGTACGGTCGTGTCCGCAGTTTTGGTAGTGTCGGCTACATCGTTGTTGTGATGCTGGGTGGGCTGCTGCTGCAACATTTTGGCTCAGAGTTTTTGCCTTGGGGGGCCACTGTGTTTTTGGCACTGCTGCTTGGAACTTTGTTTCTACTGCCGTCGTTTACCTTAAAAAATACTGAAGGACAGGAGTCTATTCGTTTCAGAACTCTGTTTAAGCATCCGGTGTTTTTACGTTTTATGGCGGCCACTTTTTTAATGCAAATCAGCTTTGCACCTTTTTATGGTTTCTTTATTTTGTATTGCCGCGACTTAGGTTACAGCGGTGTGACTTCAGGAATGATGATCGCACTGGCGGTGTTGGCAGAAATTATTGCGTTTTTCTACGCCGGTAAAGTATTAAACCGTTTTAGTTATAGAGTGTTACTAACCTTTTGTTATGGCCTGACCATAGTACGCTGGTTGATTGTGGCTTATTTGGCAGAACACTGGTATTGGCTGGCTTTTAGTATGTTATTCCACGCCGCCAGTTTTGCATTGGCTCACAGCTGCGCTATGCAGTTTATTCAGAGCTTTTTTGCACCAGCGCAGCGTAGCCGTGGTCAGGCTTTGTATGCAGGTGTAGTGTATGGCGGCGGTGGTGCTATTGGCGCTTATTGTGCCGGCGTACTATGGGCTGATGGACCTGGCGCTACTTTAACTTTTGTCAGTGCTGCAGTGGCGGCTTTAGGCGCCACCTTAATGGCCTTTTCTTTGCCAAAAACCTTGCGTCAACCGCAAAACCTTTAGCGCAGTAGTGAGTTCCTGCTGGGCATTGCAGGTGTAAAAGGCTACAATGCGGCGTTTTTTTTACGCTGTAGAGGGTGTTGTGGCCAGTCTGTTTCGTTTAGGTTTAATTATCAATCCTGTAGCCGGAGTAGGTGGTGCTGTTGCACTGAAAGGCAGTGATGGCGTGGTGGAACAGGCTTTAGCTTTAGGTGCTGTGCCTCAGGCGCAAAATAAAACCGCTTTGGCCTTAGATCAGTTGTTGCCTCTGAAAGAACAGATACAAATACTGACGGTTGCTGGTGCTATGGGCGCTGATTTATTAGCATCTTTAGGCTTTCACTTTCAGATTTGTTACACACCAGAATCCAGCCACACCTCTGCAGACGATACAGAACAAGCTGCTACTGCCATCGCAGAACAGGGCGTGGATTTATTGTTATTTGCCGGTGGTGATGGCACAGCACGGAATATCTGTGCTGCTGTTGGTGAACGCGCTACTGTGCTTGGTGTGCCAGCAGGCTGTAAAATTCATTCCGGCGTTTATGCCATTAGCCCATTGGCAGCTGGCAAAGTCATAGCTCAATTGGTTAAAGGCGAGTTAGTCACTTTAACCGAAGCTGCTGTGATGGATATAGACGAAACGGCCTTCCGTCAGGGCATAGTGCGCGCTAAACGTTTTGGCGAAATGCGTATTCCAGCCGAGCTGCGTTATATCCAAAGTGTGAAAAATGGCGGTAAAGAAGCAGAAGAGCTGGTTTTGGATGATTTAGCAGCCTATATAGCCAGCACCATGGACGATGACGTGCGTTATGTGATGGGCTCAGGCTCCACTGTCGCCGCCGTAATGAAAGAATTAGGTTTGCCCAATACCTTATTAGGCGTTGATGTGGTTGAAAATGGTCAACTGATTGCCTCCGATGTCACAGCCACAGAGTTGCTGGAGCTGGTGCAGGATTATCCAAGCAAGCTGGTGATCACCTTAATTGGCGGGCAGGGTCATGTGTTTGGCCGCGGTAATCAGCAATTAAGTCCTGCTGTTATTCGCGCAGTGGGCCGCGCTAATATTTGTTTAGTCGCCACTAAAACTAAACTACAGCAACTCGAAGGCCGGCCTTTATTAGCCGATACCGGTGATGCAAATCTTGATCAGCAATTACAGGGCCTGATCCCTGTGCTGGTTGGTTACAACGATTATGTGATGTACAGACTAGGTCTGGAGGAGTGAAAATGCAGGACGTTCAGGCCTATATTCAGCAGGTTGCCCAGTTTTTAGATGCAATGGTGCAAAAAGCCAGTGATGATGAATTGTTTGCCGGTGGTTATTTACGTGGCCACTTTGATTTAGCCGTGGGGCGTTTAGAGCTTACTGAACAGCACTTTGATCGGGCTGAACTTGCTGATTCTGTGCAACAGAGCCTTGATTCAGCTATTGACGGTGGTGAGCTGACTGAACAGGACCAAAGCCTGGTTTTAGGTTTATGGCAGCAGCTACAACAACTTTCGTGATCTGATGTTGCATCAGATTGAAACTGAAGCCGAATTTGATTTGCGCTTCTACAACGCGCTTCATGCGCCAAACTACAAGTGAACTTTATGTCTACTAAATTTACCAGCTTAGAGCAACACGCCAGTTATGGCATAGGCCTGCAAATGGGTCAGCAACTTGCTGACAACCCTTTTGACGGTTTGGATATTCTGGCGGTAGCCGCAGGTTTAGCTGCTGCTTTCCAGGGTGACGAGCCAGAAGTATCTGAACAGCAAATTGGTGCTGCGTTCCAGGTGATCAGCCAGCGTATGCAGGAACAACAGGAAGAACAAGCCAAAGCTTTAGCTGGCGCTGGTGAAGCTTTCCTGGCTGAAAATGCGAAAAAACCAGGCGTGACTGTGACTGAGTCGGGTTTACAATACGAAGTATTAGTACAAGGTGATGGCGAGAAACCAACCAAAGCTTCTACAGTGCGTACGCACTACCACGGCACTTTGATTGACGGTACTGTGTTTGACAGCTCGTATGACCGTGGTCAGCCTGCTGAATTCCCTGTTTCTGGCGTGATCGCCGGCTGGACTGAAGCGCTGCAACTGATGCCAGTTGGTACCAAGTTACGTTTAACTATCCCACACAACCTGGCTTACGGTGAGCGTGGCGCTGGTGGCAAAATTGCGCCATTCAGTACTTTAGTCTTTGATGTAGAGCTGTTAGCTATCATCGGCTAATAGCGTGTTTTATAAAAAAAGGAGCCTTTTGGCTCCTTTTTTAGATGTTGAATTTAGTCGTATGGATTGTATTTTTGCTTCTTAAACTGGCTGAAAATTAACATCAGTGACAGTAGCGTATAAACTACAAAAATGACACGAGTCCAGACTGGCATGGAGAGATCCATAAAACGCCAGGCTATATCACCACACATACCTGTTGGATTAAAAACTTCCGGAAACCATTTATCTAAAGGTAAACCCAGCGGGAATTCAGGAAACAAGCTGCAGGTATATAAACCGCCAGATTGCACTAGCTCTTCTACGCCTACGTGTTCGTGGGTAATGATAAAACCCCAAATCGAACTCGCACTAAAAGTGAATAAAGCTATCCAGCGTAATAAACCATTGGTCGGTGAAATTAACGCGATCAGGGCTGCGAAAATAACACCTGTCAATGCTGCTCTGGCATAAACACATAACATGCAAGGCTGTAAATTCATTTGATATTGAAAGTACAACGCCAGACCTAACAACACTGTGGCTGACAGAGCTAAAACGAGCCATGCCGATCGTTGTTTTGACCATTTTGCCAGACTGGATAACATTCGGATCCCTTTGTTTGATAAAACAAAACTATAAGTTGCTCAATCTAAGGTAAAAACAGCCGAAAGACAACCCACAGCGCGCTGAACAGCTATTTTTAATCCATAGCTTGTTAACTGCTTTGTCTCTGGTACAATCAGTGCCATTTATCTGACATTATAATAATGACAACGGGCTCATCCGCATGACTATGAATTTAATTAAAGCGCAAAGCCCAGCTGGTTTTGCTGAAGAATATATCGTTGAATCTATCTGGAATGGTAAATTTGCGCCGGGCTCCATTCTGCCAGCTGAACGTGAACTGTCAGAGCTGATCGGCGTCACCCGCACGACCCTACGCGAAGTATTGCAGCGTTTAGCTCGTGATGGCTGGTTGACTATCCAACACGGTAAACCAACAAAGGTTAATAATTTCTGGGAAACCTCAGGCTTAAATATTCTCGAAACGCTGGCGCGTTTAGATGAAGAACGTATGCCTGAGTTGGTGGATGAGTTGTTATCTGCCCGCACTAACATCAGTGCAATTTATATTCGTGGTGCTATTAAAACCCATAAAGATCAGGTCATAGCTTCGTTCGCCGGCGCAGAAGATTTAGCAGACACGGCTGAAGCTTTTGCTAGTTTTGATTACAACCTGAATCATGAAATGGCGTTGCATTCCTCCAATCGCATTTATGTGCTGATTTTAAATGGCTTCCGTGGTCTGTATAACAAAATCGCTCGGTTTTACTTTTCATCTTCTGAAGCCCGCGAGCTGGCTCGTCAGTATTACAGCCAGTTAAAGCAGTATGCAGAAGCAGGTAAACATGACGAAGTGGTGTTTGCGGTACGTAAGTACGGTAAAGAAAGTGGAAAAATCTGGGCTGGTTTACGCTCACAGATTCCAAAAGATTTAATCGAGTAGTCAGACACCGCCGAAAGGCGGTTTTTTTGTGCCTTCGTACTTGCAGCCGCAGCGTTGTTGACTGCGCGCCCGAGCCCAAGTCACATAGTGGACTATGCTCCTTGGGACTCGATTGCTTGTCGCCTTGCTGCAACAGCAATTACTTTGGCAAAATTATCCTTTAAGCTGTACTTACCTTGATCACCTTGTCACAGCTGTTGGGGCTGGTTATTATATTGCCATATATAATATAACCTTTAGTTATATGGGGCGAACCATGCAAAAGCCTGTTACCCGGCCACAAGAAATTTATCTGGATAATAATGCAACGACTCCTGTACTGGCTTGCGCTGCGGCTGCGGTGCAACATACGATGCAGCAGTGTTTTGGCAATCCAAGCAGTAGCCACAGTACTGGTATTAAAGCCAAAGTCGAGCTAGAAAGCACCAGGCAACTGGCACGCCAGCTGATTGGAGCCGGTTCCGGCGAGATCGTCTTTACCTCTGGAGCTACCGAAGGTATTCAAAGTTCTATTTTCTCTGCCTTGTTGCATGCCCGCATGTCGGGAAAAACAGGGCCTGCTTACAGCTTGCTGTACGGTGCCACAGAACACAAAGCTGTACCTCAAAGTCTTGAACACTGGAATCATGTATTGCAGCTTGGGGCGACTATTAAAGCTATTCCTGTCGATCAACATGGCCTTTTGAGTTTTGATTTTATCCAACAAGAATTGCCCAATACTCTACTGATTTGCACTATGGCCGCTAATAATGAGACAGGTGTAAAGCAGGACTTGACCGCGTTACAGCAGCTTATCCGTAGTATTGCCCCGCACGTGTTATGGATGGTGGACTGTGTGCAGGCGCTTGGAAAAATGCCCTTACAGCTGGAACAAATGACCATAGACTACGCGCCTTTTAGTGGTCATAAACTCTATGCCCCTAAAGGTATTGGCTTTTTGTATGTTCGTAAAGGAACGCCTTATCAGCCGCTCTTAGCTGGAGGCGGGCAGGAGAGTGGTTTACGTTCTGGTACTGAAAACTTGCCAGGTATTGCAGCATTGCAGGCGATATTTCAGCAGTTGAAATTAAAAGAGGGCTCGGTTTTTCAGCCAGATCAGCAGTTGTGGAGCTATCGTGATCAACTGTTGTCTGCGTTGCGTCAGGTCTTTCCTGATTTAGTTCTGAATAGCGACCAACCTTATATAGTGCCTACCACTATCAACTTCTCTGTACCAGGTTTTGCCAGCAAAGATATTATGGATTTATTTGATGCCGCGGGCATTCGAGTCAGTTCAGGTTCTGCTTGTAGCTCCAAAATTCCGACCAGTTTTGTACTCAATGCGATGGGTTTACCACTCTGGCGTAGTCAGGGGGCTATTAGGCTATCCTTTGGTCCTGCGATGACGCCACAGGAATGTCAGCAAGCATGTAGCGCTATTCTGGCATTAAAAGCCGTGGTGAATTCCTGTTGTTTAGTATTAAGTGATGCCAGTAGCACAGAACTTCAGCCTTTAGCAGGCTTAGTGCAGTTAAAACACGAAGATTTATGCAGCTATTTGCTGGTGTCAGCAGAGACCTCAGAAGTTATTATCATCGATGCCGTGTTGCCACTGGCTAGCCGCATTGCACTTTTAGTGCAGGGGCATCAGTTAAAAGTAAGGGCTATTCTTGATACGCATCAACATAAAGATCACCCTTCAGCACGGCCTGAGCTGGTCACTTTGTTAGTGGATTTACTGCACTCTGCAAATACCAACAGCCTTGGCTGGCCTTTAGACGAAACCAGCCTGAAAATGGGGCCTTATCAGTTGAACGCTGTGGCTACTCCTGGTCATAGTCCTGAAGCTGTGACTATTTTGGTACGGCAGCATCAGCAACAAAAATTTGCTTTTGTTGGTGATTTTATTCTGCCGGGAGGCACTGGACGGCTGGACTTACCGGGTGGAGACAGTCAGGCGTTTCGCCAGAGTTTACGAGCTTTGGAGCTGCAACTAGAGGCTCAAACCTTATTGGTCTCCAGCCATGACTATGCTCAGCGGTTTTTCACCCGTTGGGATCTGATGCTGCAAGAGCAACCTGTATTGCAACAGATCCTCAGAACCGAAGATACGCCTGAGCAGTGGCTAAGTGAATTGCAGCGTCAAAACGACTGGCTGCAACAGCAATCAGGGCATTTTTGTGGCGTGGTCGAGGTTTGTGCATCTGATGCCACTGCTGTGATTGATAAACATCAGATCGCAGCGTTAATACAGCAGTATCCTGATTTGCAAATATGGGATGTGCGTGAACCTCACGAGCAGGCTGCTGGCGCTTTGTCAGTGTACTTGCCTGACTTGGTTTCTAAAGACGTTCCTTTGTCTTCATTAGTGCAACGGGTCGCTGAGCACCATACAAAAACACCAGGACCAGTGCTACTAGTATGTCGTTCTGGTAATCGTAGTTTATTAGCTGCAAAAGTGTTGAACAGAGCTGGGTTTGAACTCGTGTTTAATTTAAAAGGTGGGGTAGCGCTTTTAGCCTGACTATCCTTAGTACTTAGTTTCGGCAGAAATAGGGGCGACCATAAAGGTCGCCCCTATAGTTTTCGGCTGTTTAGTAAAACAGATGCTGTAGTGGGTTTAACAAGCGTGTTAAGCCTTTTTTAAACTTCAGCGGTGCAGTTAATACCGACAGACACAAACAATCTTCACTCATAGTTCGTGGGGTATGTGTGTGGTCCGCTGTGTTAATTAATAAATCACCTTCACCATAGCAACCTGATTCGTCGTAGATTTTCCCTTTCAGTACTAAAGTTATCTCTACGCCTAAATGAGTGTGTTGTGGCACTTCACTGTCTTTGCGAATATATAGCAGAGATACGTTATGTTGGTCTTCACCTGCCAGTTTAGCTGTGCTGATACCGCCGAGATTTAGCCATTTCAGCTTGTCCTTTAGCAGTGGTCTTAGCGAAGCCGGCACTAATATTTCGCTATTTTGGATCTGCACAGCAAAAGGTTGTCTTTGTTTTTGCTGGGCTGCAGCTTCTGGTTGGGCTGTGATGAAGTCAAGCATTTGTTGCCAATCAGTTTCTGTGCTCTGAGCCTGTGGCAGAGCCGCTAACGCCACACCTGCCTCAGCTTCCAAATCCATTTTGATGCGCTGGCAATGTGGACAGAGGTCGAGGTGAGCAGCAATAGCTACGCTTAATTCGGGCGCAAGGCTGGCTTCTATATACTGCTCGAGTAACTCTACCGATGGGTGATATTTAACTGCGTGGATCATCAATAGCCTCTCTTAATCTATCAAGCGCAAGGCGAATACGAGACTTGACTGTTCCAAGCGGAATCGACAGTTCATCCGATACTTCCTGATGCGATTTTTCTTCTAAATAAACTTTTTCCATAACGTCACGCTGAGCTGGGGGCAGTTTAGCAAAGTGAGGCGCAACTTTTTCTGCCAATAACCACAGATCCCATTCGTTGCTGTCGGTGCCTTCTTGCTCAGGATAATCGCCATCGAAAAATAAATCGTCTGCTGACAGCTCATCTTTCCTGCTTTGCTTTTTGCGAAGCATATCAAATCGCACGTTCCGGGCTATAGTAAAGATCCAGGTTGAAGCACAGCCGCGACTGGCATCGAATAGCCTGGCTTTTTGCCACACGTTCAGCATGGTGTCCTGCACCATCTCCATCGCCTGTTGCTCGTTACCAAACATCTTCAGGCCGAAAGCTTTCAAACGTGGCGCAAAATAACTGAACAATTGTGAATAGGCTTGTTTATCGCGGTCCACCGCTATAAAAGTTAAAGCTTGTTCCCACTGCGTATTGTCTTGTGGTTGAACTGACATAGATCCTTGAATACTGAGCCTCTGGTAATTACCATCATCATGCCTTTGAACTGATGTTGAATCCAACATTATTCCAATCCTGCCTACATAGTTTTAACTCGTGCTTTAATTACGCTACGGCTTTGACTTTGGATTTGTTCATAAAATAGAAGGGTTTGTCTGATTTATTCTGATTTATTGTCTAAAAAGTTAAAGTTACTCTATGAGCATTCACTCGTTAGGAGAAACCATCATGGCACATGTACTAGTAATTAATAGTTCTATAAGCGGCGACAAAGGTCAATCAACTCAGTTAAGCCAGGAGTTTTTAGCGGCTCTACCTGCAGGTTTCAGCACTGAAACTGTTGATCTGGTTCAGGACAGCTACCCACATTTAACCATGACAGAAATGGCGGCCTGGATGACTCCAGAGTCAGACCGTACTGACGAACAAAAAGCTTTAGCTGCTTTGTCAGACGAAGCTGTTGCGCAAATTAAAAAGGCTGACGCTATAGTGATGGGCGTGCCTATGTACAACTTCGGTGTGCCGAGCCAGTTGAAAGCCTATTTTGACCGTCTGGCTCGGGCTGGTATTACCTTTAAGTACACTGAAACAGGTCCTGTCGGCTTGTTACAAGATAAACCAGTGTTTATTTTCGCAACTCGTGGTGGTTTGTATCAGGGCACTCCAATGGACTCGCAAACTCCGTTTGTCACTGCTTTGCTGAATTTCATCGGTTTAAAAGATTTAAACTTTATCTATGCTGAAGGTTTAAATATGGGACCAGAAAGTGCAGAAAAAGCCTTATCTGCGGCGAAAGCCCGTATTGCTGAATTAGCACCAGCTGTGGCTGCTTAACAACGGCCTTGGTTTTTTTGACCTGTTCCATTTTCCGCAAGCTTTGGCCACTTTGATTGAGTGGCCTTTTTTGAAAAAACTCTGCTTTTCCGTTGTTATTAAACCACTTTCTTCACTTAGGGTTTGGTAAGTGTGCTGGCTCTGAATTATGCTAGGTAAAACTTATGCCTCAGGGAGAGCAAGCTTTGGCAACTATTCAATCTCAACATAAATGGCGTTTTTTCCGATCAGGTGGTTTTGATCAGGTGGCGCTGGACTCTGCCGCAGATCTGCAGCATTTAACTGAACTCGACCCTAAACTCTGGACAGTGCTGAATTGTCCTACCACTGGCCTTGAATTTGACAGCCGCACTTTGGCCTTGTTGGATCTGGATGGCGATGGTCAAATCCGGGTGCCGGAAATTCTTGCTGCGGTGCGCTGGTGTTGTGAGCGGTTGCCGGATGCGGAAATCATGTTTAAAGCACCGGGCTTACCGCTTAACGCTATAAGCGATCAAGATGCCGAAGGCGCTAATTTGAAAGCTGCCGCTCTGCGGGTATTGGAAATTACAGGTAAAACACCAGCCGATCCATTGCAGGTTGCGGACTTAGCCGATATGACGCTGCTGTTTTCTCCACACCATTTTAATGGAGACGGCGTGGTGATGGCAGAACTGACCTCTGATACAGAATTGGCTCAGTTGATCACTGAAATTATTCAGACTCAAGGTGCTCAACCCGATCGCAGCGGTGGGAAAGGTATTGACGGCGATAGCCTGAATGCCTTTTATCAGCAAGCTACAGCTGTGGTGGAATGGCATGCGGCCGGAGGTACTGACGATCCTTTGTTTTGCCCGCTGGGTGATAAAACGACAGAAGCTGTTGCGGTATTTGAAGCGGTAAAAGCCAAGGTAGATGACTTTTTTGTCCGCTGTCAGTTGGCTGCTTTTGATAGTCGCGCTGCAGAAGCGTTAAATCCTGCTGTTGCTGCCTATGATTTGCTGAGTAATAAAGCCATCAGCGCTGCAGATACTGATGTAGCGGCCTTACCACTCGCAGCTATTGCCGCTGGGCAATCCTTACCACTGGGCGAGGGGGTTAATCCGGCCTGGGCCAGTGCTATGACCCAGTTCAAACTTCTGGTTGTTGAGCCTTTAGTTAGTAGCAAAAGCAAAAGTAAAGCCGGGCATTTAACGGCGGAGCAGTGGCAACAGATTTGTCAGTTGTTAGAGCCCTGGCGCTCATGGCAGGCAGCTAAACCAGATACTACTTTGCATCAACTGGGGCTTGATCGTCTGAAGGCTATAGTAGCCGGAGATGGTAAAGAACGTCTGGAGGCCTTAATTGCGCAGGATCTTGCAGCATCCACTTTTGCCGATAATATCGATGCGGTAGAGCGTCTGGTGCGATATCAGCGTGATTTAGTTACTTTGCTACGCAATTTTGTGTCGTTAAGTGATTTTTACCAACGTAAACATAAAGCGATTTTCCAGATCGGAACCTTGTATCTGGACCAGCGCAGCTGTGAGCTGGTACTCAAAGTATCAGACATGGCCCGTCACGCCACTATGGCCCCTTTTAGTGGTTGTTATTTGGTGTACTGTACCTGTGAACGTCAGGGCGAAACTCCGTTGCAGATAGTGGCAGCTTTGACTGCCGGAGACGTTGACGAGTTAATGGTACCAGGTCGAAACGGTGTGTTTTATGACAGGCAAGGTCGTGACTGGCGCGCTATGGTGACTAAAGTGGTGGCTCAGCCTGTCAGTCTTGGTCAGGCCTTCTGGTCCCCTTACAAAAGAGTTGCGGCTTTTATTGAAACTCAGTTGCAGAAGTTTGCTGCCTCGCGTGATAAAGACATTGAAGCCAAAACGACGACTGTCGTCGCTACAGCAGCTACGCCAGCCCCAACTCCTGCAGCAACAGCAACTGCGGCCGGATTTGATATCGCTAAATTTGCTGGTATTTTTGCTGCCTTTGGTTTAGCTGTTGGCGCTATGGGTACTGCTTTGGCTGCTGTAATGGCAGGACTTTTTTCGCTGGTCTGGTGGCAAATTCCATTAGTCGTTATCGGTGTCTTGCTGTTGATTTCAGGACCTTCGATCTTGATGGCGTTTTTAACCTTGCGGCGGCGTAATCTTGGACCTTTACTGGATGCTAATGGCTGGGCAGTGAACACCAGAGCCAAAATTAATGTGCCTTTTGGTGCTGCTTTAACAGGATTGGCTCGTTTGCCTGCCGGAGCAAAACGCAGTTTAGCCGACCCTTTTGCTGAGAAAAAACGGCCTTGGGGCACTGTGCTTATCCTCTCACTAATTGTAGTTGGCGCAGGGTTATTCTGGTGGCTCAGACTCAATTAGAGTCTGTCGATGAATACAGCCTGAGAAGCCATTTCGCAGGCTGTGTTCAGCTCTTGCCATTCCACTTATCGCCTGCTACCAGCTATTAAACCTATGCTATTCATACAGCTCTTGGTCTTTGACTGATTTCTTTGTATAAAGAGCTTACAACCACCACTAAAAAAGAATATCAATGAAAACAAAACCATGGTTAGTAGCGGCTTTTGTCGCGGCAAGTTTTATCGGTTCTGCTATTGCGGCTGAACCTCAAACCTATCAACTCACTCCTGTCAGTGTCAAAGCACCGGAAAATGTAGCCCATGCACCTTTTACTATGGAGCAGATTATGGCGCATCCGGACTGGTTAGGTCGTCCGGCTGAAGGGGCTTATTGGGCTGATAACAACAGTCAGTTGTATTTTCAGCAAAAACGTCAGGGTTCGGAAATTCGTGACTGGTATAGCTTAAAAGCAGAACAGGGTGCTGTTGCAACGGCCGTACCTATGGCCGACTGGCATTTAATGGGAACGGCGCGCACTGTCTATAGTCAGGACGGCAAATCGCTGGCCTATTTGTTTGAAGGCAATGTCTTTGTTAAACATTTGGGCAAGTTAACGCAAGTGACACGAAGCTCAACGCGTTATGACGAAGTGCAATTTCTAGCTGATGGCCGTTTGGTATTCCGTGCTGGCTGGACTTACCAGGTGCTGGATTTAAACAGCGGTGCTGTGACTGAACTGGTCAGCCTTAAAAATGCGGATAAACCTGCCGCACCTAAAGTAGGCACTTCCTATCTCGCGCAAGAACAGCACACACTCATTGGTTTTGTTGCTTTGACGCATAAAAACAAAACCGAACAGTTTGAACAACGGCAATTACTTGCGGCACAAAATGGTGCGATGGCAACGCCTGCCGTTTATCTGGATAAAAACAAGCGTATTGCATCGGCCAGCTTGTCGCCCAAAGGCGACAGACTGCTGGTGGCTTTAGCCGATAAAACGCCAGGGCGCGATAAAACCGACATTATGCCCAACTACATTACAGCTTCTGGTGATATAGCCGCTGAATCAGTACGTCGCCGTGTGGCCGATCAAAAACCTCAATCGCACCAGTTGTTTTTGGTTGATCTGAAAACTCAGCAGGCAACAGAGCTGAAATTTACTGATTTGCCTGGTTTTGATGAAGATGTGCTGGCAGCTGTGAAAGCAGAAAATGCCAAAGCACAGGGCAAAACTTACCAGTCGAAAAAAGCCCCTCGTGCTATTGAATTAATTAACGACTGGAGCTGGAGTCAGTCTGCTATCCAGTGGCATGATTCAGGCTCACAAGTGGCAGTCATGCTTAAAGCCTGGGACAACAAAGACCGCTGGCTGGCCACAGTAGATTTCGCGAAAAAGCGTCTGGTCAATCAGCACAGATTGCATGACGATGCCTGGATTAGCTACAGCTTCAACGACTTTGGCTGGTTAAGCCAAAAAGAAAGCTTGTATTACCTGTCTGAGGAATCAGGCTATGCTCATTTGTATGTTAAACCCGTCAATGGCACAGCAAAGAAACTGACAGCCGGTACTTTTGAAGTCAGCAATCCGCGTTTAACTAAAAACGATCAGTACCTGTATTTCAAGGGCAATATCAGCCATCCTGGCATTTACGAAGTGTATCGGGTGAGTTTAGCTTCAGGTCAGCTGGAACAAATGACTGCGCTTAAAGGTTCGGCGGATTACCAGTTATCACCTGATGAAAATAAGCTGTTGCTGACCTGGTCTAACTCTGTCACTCCACCAGAGTTGTATCTGATGGACAACAAACCTAAAGCCAAAGTCAGTCGTTTAACCCACACAGTGTCAAAAGAGCTGATGGCGTTAAATCTGACGGCACCCCAAGTAGTGGCAGTACCATCCAGCCATGGTAAACAGCCAGTGTTCTCCAAGCTTTATTTACCAAAAGATTATCAGCAGGGTGAAAAACGCCGCGCTGTGATCTTTAACCACGGCGCTGGTTATCTGCAAAACAGTGATTTGGGCTGGTCTGGTTATTTCCGTGAATACCTGTTCCATAACTTACTGATCCAACAAGGTTATGTGGTATTGGATATGGATTACCGTGCATCAAAAGGTTACGGCCGTGATTGGCGTACAGCCATTTACCGTCAGATGGGGACTCCTGAAACTCAGGATTTAGTCGATGGTGTGAAATATCTGGTGGCGAATGCTCATGTCGATGAAAAACGTGTTGGCACTTATGGTGGCTCTTACGGTGGTTTTATGACTTTTATGGCACTTTTCACTGAACCAGATCTGTTTAAAGCCGGTGCTGCTTTACGTCCTGTCAGTGACTGGGCTTATTACAACCATGGTTATACTTCGAATATTCTGAATACACCTGATGTTGACCCCATAGCCTACCGTCGCAGTTCACCTATTTATTTTACCGAAGGTTTAAAAGGCAAGCTGCTGATTAATGCGCCTATGGTGGATGACAACGTGTTTTTCCAGGATGTAGTGCGTTTAGTACAACGTTTAATTGAGCATGAAAATGCCAACTTTGAGACTGCGATTTATCCGGTCGAGCCGCATGGTTTCCGTCAGCCAAGCAGCTGGCTGGATGAATACAAACGTATCTATCGGTTGTTTGAACAAGAGTTATAACAGCATCAGGGTCAGAGCTTTTGCTCTGGCCCTACTCAAAATCCGGTTCCAACTCAAAACGTAACAGCTGCGAAGAATAAGGCTGATACACCTCTAAACATAACGCCTGTAATAACAAACGTGGTGCTGCGGCATAAGCTTCATCATGAGCATAAAAAGCATCGCCTAAAATGGGATGCCCAATACTTTGCATATGCACCCGCAATTGATGCGAACGTCCTGTCACAGGGCGCAGTTCTACCAAACTACTTTGGCCATCAAAACTTAAACGTTGAAAATGAGTCAGAGCCGCTTTGCCGGTTTTTTCACAGATTTTTTGCAGAGGAGGTGTGGCTGCATCAGCGATCAGCGGAGCATTCACCATGCCTTGTTCGGCAATTTCACCCCAGACTCTGGCGCGGTAAATTTTTTTCACTGAGCGTGAGGCAAACTGTTGTTTCAGCGCCGCTTCTGCTTTACGACGCAGTGCAAACACCACTAAACCAGAGGTGCTCATATCAAGGCGGTGCACCAATTGAGCCAATGGAAATTGTTGCTGCACTCTGTGCAATAAGCAGTCCTGCATATCTTCACTGCGGCCCGGATTGGTTAATAAACCACTGGGTTTATTCACCACCAGAATGTCTTTATCCAGATACAAAATATCCAGCCAGGGTTCGGCTGGTGGGTTATATACAAAAGGCCTTTGCATCCACTTACTCTTATTTATACAGATGGTTAGTACAGATATAGCTACTGCAGTTATACCTCTAATTCTGGCATACTAGCGCCAACTTTGTATCTAGTTATTTAGACCATGAATACACCGATTAATGATCTGGCGGTTTTGCCCGCTACGAAACAGGCCTGGACTTTAGTCTATCAGGATGAGCATCTGCTGGTGGTGAATAAACCTGCGCATTTATTAACAGTGCCGGGACGGCATCCGCAAAATCAGGACTGCTTGATAAGCCGGGTGCAACTTGAATTCCCCTCCGCTTCTGTGGTGCATCGATTGGATTACGACACCTCGGGTTTACTGGTATTGCCTCTGAGCAAAAAAGCGCTGTCGACCATCAGCAAAGAGTTTCAAAGCAGGGGCACAAAAAAGATTTATCAGGCTGTTGTATCTGGTGTGCCAGATCCATCAGAGGGCACTGTGGATAAGCCAATAGCTGCTGATCCAGACAACAGGCCTTTGTATAAAATCAGCCCAGAGGGTAAAGCCTCTGTCACTCACTACAAGGTGCTGAAATTATTACCACAGCAGCAAGCCTCTTTAGTGCAATTAGAGCCGGTGACAGGTCGCTCACACCAGTTGCGGTTACATATGCAAAGCATAGGGCACGCCATTTTAGGTGACCCGTTCTATGCAACCCAAGCCCAGCAACAACAAAGTAACCGTTTATTATTGCATGCCGCAGTGCTGGAGTTTACTCATCCACAAAGCGGGCTTTTGATGAGCTTTAGTGCTGAACCTGACTTTCTGCAGGCTTTGCGCTGATAACAAACAGCAGCCCGAGCAGCAGACCACAAATCACCCCATAAAAATGTGCGTCTATGGCTACATTGGCATCTATCAGTGCGGCCAGTTCCTGATCTGGCCCTTGCCACTGCTCGTAGCCGACTTTGGCTATCACACCCAGCAGAATAAGCCAACCGGAGTGGATTTTGTGCTTAATATCCAGCAAAGCGCCGACGGTAATAAAGCAATGCAACCAGCCAGATAAACCGAGATAAATCTGAATATCAGGACTGAACAGATACAAAAGCACACTGATGCCTATGCAGCCCGACAGCAGCAAGAGCGCAAAAGAGCTCAGTTGGTAATACAACTGATGCAGCATCAGCATCAACAGTAAAGCACCCAAATTCATCACCAAATGCCAGTGATTGCTGTGCAGTAAATGGCCGGTTAGAGCGCGCCAGATTTGTGCTGGTTGCGATCTGTGGTATTCGAGCACAGATCGGATACTGTCTGGCAACAGATGCAGCAGTATCAACAACAGAGCAAAAGCCAGCATAGCGTATTGAAAGGAAGAAAAAGCGCGAAAATTCATCAACATCATCGTTCATTGCATGGAATAGCTGCTATGCAAAAGCATTCGTCGCTTCAGGTCAAGGCTTTTAACGTGAAAAGACGTTTCAGTCATTGATCCAACTGGCCCTACTAGGTAAGGTAAGGGTCTATTGAATGCAGGAAAAATAATGATAACAACTCAATTTAAGCTTCGGATCCTGACAGCAGCTTTGCTGTTCAGTAGCTCCACTTTATTTGCCGCAATAACAGACCCTGAAGCCACTACTGGTATAGAACAAAAACAACTTGCCACAGCCAAATACTATATGGCTTCTGCTGCGAATCCGCTGGCGGCCAAAGCGGGCGAAAAAATTCTTGCCAAAGGTGGCAGCGCAGTGGATGCGGCTATTGCCATGCAACTGATGTTAGGGCTGGTCGAGCCGCAAAGTTCAGGTATTGGTGGTGGACTATTTTTACTACACTGGGACAAACAGCAGGCCAAATTAACGTCTATCGATGGCCGCGAAACAGCGCCATCCTCAGCTGGGCCAGATTTGTTTATGGAACAGGGCCAATTGATGAACTGGCGTCAGGCTTTTGTTGGCGGCAAGTCAGTTGGCGTCCCTGGTGTGATTAAAGCACTGGAACAGGCTCATCAGCAGCACGGTGTATTGCCTTGGGCTGAACTTTTTGCGCCTGCAATTCAAACTGCAGAACAGGGTTTTGTAGTATCGCCCCGTTTAGCTGGTTTGTTAAAGGCCAACTGGAACCCGGGTTTAGATAAATTTCCTCAAACAGCGGCTTATTTTAAAACGGCTGGTCAGTGGCTGCCGGCTGGATTTGTCCGGAAAAACCCGGATTATGCTGCTTTACTGAAGCGCATCGCCAAAGACGGCAGTAAAGCGTTTTATCAGGGCGATAATGCCAAAGCTCTGGTTGCGGCTGTGCAGCAGGCTCCTGTTAATGCAGGCAAGATTAGCCTGAAAGATTTAAGTGCTTACCAGACTAAACAGCGTGAGCCTATCTGCATCCCATATCGACAGTTTAAAATTTGCAGCATGGCGCCACCAAGTTCTGGAGGTGTAGCTGTATTGCAAATGATGGGTATGCTGGCGCATCAGCCTATGAGCAAACTAAAACCCAATTCAGTGGAGGCTATTCATCTGATCAGCCAGGCCGGTAAGCTGGCTTTTGCCGATCGTGAACGTTTTGCTGCCGATCCGGACTTTGTGAAAGTGCCAGTGCAAGGTTTACTGGCTGATGATTATTTAAAACAACGCGCTAGCTTGTTGAGTGCGCCTGAAGGTGGTCCTGCTAAAGCGGGAGATCCACAAGGTGCTGAACCTTTGGCGTCAGGTAACGCCATTGAATTTGCCAATACCAGTCATTTATCTGTAGTCGACAGCAAAGGGAATGCGGTCAGTATGACCACCAGTATTGAAAATGCTTTTGGTTCAGGTTTATTTGTTAATGGCTACCTGCTGAATAACCAACTGACAGACTTTTCGTTGCAGGCAAAAGTTGATGGCTATTGGGTTGCAAACCGAGTGGAGCCCAATAAAAGACCAAGGTCTTCGATGGCTCCTGTGATGGTGTTCGATCAAAAGGGTACACTGAGGTATATCACAGGCTCACCAGGTGGCAGCCGCATTATTAATTACGTAGCCCATAACTTAGTTGCTGTGCTGGACTGGAATATGGATGCACAACAAGCGGCGAACCTGCCACGATTCACTCATCGTAATGACGCTCTGGTGTTGGAGCAAAATACCAATTTAAGCCAGTTGGCGCCTGCGTTACTGGAGCTTGGATATCAACCCAAAATGGCTGATTTAAACAGCGGTATTCATGCTATTGAAATTAAAAACACCCATTTAGAAGGTGCGGCTGATCCACGTCGCGAAGGCATAGCTGCAGGTCAGTAGCTGAGAAAGGAATAAAAAATGAGTATTGATGTAGCACTGGAGCAAGGCGTTTTAACCCTGACTCTGAACAGACCACATAAGAAAAATGCACTGAATAAACTCATGTATCTGCAGTTAGTGCAGCATCTGCAACAGGCCACACAAAACGATGAGGTTAGGGTGGTTGTGTTGCAAGGCTCTAAAGATTGCTTCTCGTCGGGTAATGATTTAGCTGATTTTTTACAAAGTGGCGATTTGGACGACAATCATCCAACAGTGATGTTTTTATATGAAATAGCCAAGTTTCCCAAACCTGTAGTAGCGGCCGTAGCAGGCTTGGCGATAGGCATAGGTACTACGGTATTGCTGCATTGTGATTTGGTTTACAGTACCGCAGATTGTCGTTTTCAGCTGCCTTTTACCCAACTGGGCTTATGTCCGGAAGCAGGGTCTAGTCTGCTGTTGCCTTTAATCATTGGCCATCAGCGGGCCAGCAGTATGCTGCTGCTGTCTGAAGCTATTGACGGTAACGAGGCCTACCGCTTGGGGCTAGTCAATCTGGTCGTCGATAAAGACAAGCTGCTGGAGTTTGCTCTGACTCAGGCGAAAAGGCTGGCCGCGTTACCTGCGGATGCTGTACAAAGTAGTAAAAAACTGATGAAAGCGGGTTCTGCGGTGAAGCAGACTATAGCAATGGAGCTGGCTGATTTTAGTCGCTTACTCAACACAGCGGATTGCCAAAAGGTCATACAGCAGTTTTTTAAAGGCTAAGACTTAGCCAAAAATGTAGGGGCGACCTTTATGGCCGCCCGTCTTTGGTCTAACTACACCTCAGTTCTGGAGTAAGGGTTTGGTTTTACCCCCTCCACCAGCCATTTGCCCTCTTCTTTCACCAATTTGACGACACGCAATTCTATCTTCTTATCGCCATTGCTTTTGCCTTCCAGCAGCATGGTGATCTCTGCGGTGTTGCCGTATTGTTCCCTCAGATTTTTGCCGGTCCGGTCAATACTTATAGTTACTTCGTCAAAACTCATATTATACAAAGTGCGGACTATACCTCTGGTATTGCCGTAGGCATCCAGAATACGGGCATAGGAGGGGGTGCTTAATGCTTTTGCTTTTGTTAAGTCTTTGGTGATGTACAAGGCATGAAAAAATTCTCCTGCAGCAAACTCTGGCGAGCCCAGATTGGCGTTCACTTTTGGAGCCTCTTCGGAGCAAGCCACTAATAATAATGAAAATAGCAGTATTAAAATTTTTTTCATTGCTTTCACCCAAACTAAATGTTCGGCTTACAGTCTGGGGAAAAACAGGGGGAAAGTAAAGCAAAAGGCCACGGAAGTGGCCTTTTGCTGAACGTAACATCTTGATTAGGCTTGTAATTCGCTTTCGGTAAAGAAGTCTGCAAACAGCGCACTGGATAAATAACGCTCTGTTGAGCTTGGGATAATGACCACAATATTTTTACCAGCGTTTTCTGGCAGCTCAGCCAGGCGCTTGGCGGCAACGACGGCTGCTCCTGAAGAAATACCAGCCAGAATACCTTCTTCTTTCATCAGACGGTGTGCCATAGCTATGGCTTCGTCATTACTGACCGTTTCTACCGCATCAATAATAGATAAATCCAGGTTACCCGGAATAAAACCAGCGCCTATGCCCTGAATTTTGTGTGGACCTGGTTTTATTTCCTGACCCGCGCGAGCCTGGCTTATCACAGGAGAATCTACAGGTTCTACGGCCACACTGATCAGCGGGTGTTTTTTCTCATGCTTAATGTAACGGCTTACACCTGTGATAGTACCGCCTGTGCCTACACCTGCTACGAAGATATCGATGTTGCCATCTGTATCATTCCAAATCTCAGGACCTGTAGTGTCAAAGTGAATTTGTGGGTTGGCCGGGTTTTCAAACTGCTGCAGCAATACATATTTATCCGGCTCGGATGCCAGAATTTCTTTGGCTTTTTCGATAGCGCCTTTCATGCCTTTTGCGCCTTCGGTCAGCACTAAATTGGCACCTAAAGCTTTGAGCAGTTTACGGCGCTCTAAACTCATAGTGGCTGGCATGGTCAGAGTTAATGCATAGCCGCGGCTTGCCGCAACAAAAGCCAAAGCAATACCTGTGTTACCAGAAGTAGGTTCGATAATTTCTTTACCTGGGCCTAACAGACCTTTTTTCTCTGCATCCCAAATCAAAGCTGCACCTAAGCGGCATTTCACGGAGAAGCTTGGGTTACGGGATTCGATTTTGGCAAATACATTGGCACCAGATGTGACGCGCTTTAAACGCACCAGAGGGGTATTACCAATAGAGAGTGAGTTATCTTCGTAGATCTTTGACATAATAAAAAACCTTCAGGCTTTGATGAATGGTTATAAGAATACTCGCGCCTTATTAAAACGAAAGAAAAGATTTGATATAAGATATTCCCATCTTAAGTCTGCACCCTAAAAAAGAAGTAACCTCAGATGATTTTTCAAAGCACAGAACACTATATTTTATCGCCTGAACTGGCATTAGCTGTCAATGCCGCAGTCACTTTAGAAAAACCTTTATTGATCAAAGGCGAACCTGGCACGGGCAAAACCCGTTTAGCTGAGGAGTTGGCAGCAAGTTTAGGCACTGATTTGATCAACTGGCAAATCAAGTCCACCAGTAAAGCTCAGCAGGGGTTGTATGAGTACGACGCGGTTTCACGTTTGCGAGATGGCCAGTTGGGCAGTGAGCGCGTAGCGAACATCAGCAACTACATCAAGCCAGGCAAACTCTGGACTGCTTTTACCGCAGCAAAGCGCCCAGTGCTGTTGATCGACGAAATCGACAAAGCCGATATCGAGTTCCCAAACGATTTATTGCATGAACTCGATCGCATGTCTTTTGATGTGTATGAAACTGGGGAGCGTATTAGTGCAAAGCAGCGGCCTATAGTGGTGATCACATCCAACAACGAGAAAGAATTACCTGATGCTTTTCTTCGCAGATGTTTTTTCCATTACATCCGTTTTCCCGACAAAGACACCTTAACTCAAATAGTGCTGGCGCATTTTCCGACCTTGCAGGCCGATTTATTAACAGCCGCACTCGAGGTATTTTTTGACTTGCGTGCAGTGGATGCGTTAAAGAAAAAACCTTCGACCTCAGAGCTGCTGGATTGGTTAAAACTTTTGTTAGCCGAACAGATAGCGCCATCAGTGCTTCATGATAAACAGCATCAGGGTGGTTTAATGCCGTTGTATGGCGCCTTACTGAAAAACGAACAGGATGTGGCTTTGTTGGAAAAACTGGCCTTTATGGCTCGTCGCGCTGGCCGTTGATATGCTGATTTCATTCTTTTTAACTTTACGCAAATATGGCCTGAAATCCAGCATCACAGAGCTGCTGGATTTACTTAAAGCGCTGCAACAGCAACTTATTTTTGCAAGCATAGATGATTTTTATCTGCTGTCCCGCTTGTGTCTGGTCAAAGATGAAAGCCAGTACGACAAATTCGACCGCGCTTTTGCAGAGTATTTTGAAGGGGTCGAAAGCCTGGATTTAGCTGCGCTTATTCCGGATCACTGGCTACTGCCTGGGCTTATTCGTCAGTTGTCGGAGGAAGATAAAGCCAAACTGGCCTCTTTAGGCGGGCTTGAGCAGTTACTGGAGCAATTTAAACAACGTTTAAAAGAGCAGCAGGAAAAGCATGCAGGCGGCAATAAATGGATAGGCACGGGCGGCTCATCGCCTTTTGGTGCTTATGGTTTTCACCCTGAAGGCATCAGAGTAGGCCAGCAGGGCAGTGGTCAGCGCCGTGCTGTTAAGGTGTGGGACAAACGTGATTTTAAAGACTTTGATCAAAACGCAGAGTTAAATCACAGAGCTATGCAGCTGGCGCTTCGCCAGTTGCGGCGTTTTGCCCGCACCGGACAAGCCACAGAGCTGGATTTAAACGGCACTATAAAAGCCACAGCTCAGCAAGCGGGCTGGCTGGATTTAAAGTTTCAGGCAGAGCGGCACAATGCGGTGAAAGTGCTGATGTTTTTTGATATAGGCGGCTCTATGGATGATTATATTCATGAGTGCGAGCAGCTGTTTGCTGCAGCCCGCACTGAATTTAAGCATCTGGAGTTTTTTTACTTTCATAACTGCCCCTATGAGCAGGTATGGCGCACTCATCAAAGGCGTGCCGCTGATGCCGTCTCTATGACTCAGCTTTTGCAGACGTATCACAGTGACTACAAAGTGATTTTTGTTGGTGATGCCACTATGGGTCCTTATGAAATTACTTATCCTGGCGGCAGTGTGGAGCACTTTAACCCAGAATCCGGTGAAGTCTGGTTAAAACGCTTGCTGGCGCATTTTAGTAATGCGGTTTGGTTGAACCCACAACCACAAGCCTGGTGGAGCCATTATCACTCTATTGAAATACTGCAGAAACTGATGGAAAACCAGATGTATGGTATGACGCTGGATGGCTTAAGCTGTGCTATCCGACATTTGTCCAAGCGGCATTGAAAAGGGTAGGCCAACTGATTAAAGTGTTATATCTATCAGGTGTTTAGCAAGGAATTGTGATGCAGCACGAGCAGCCAGACCATCAGGACATCAGGGAAGTTGCGCCTGACACTTTTGTCGATGAAACAGGTCATCAATTAACAAAAAAAGAAGTGCGCCAAATCGTGACGCCTCATGCCTTTGCGGTAGCGGATGAATTGATAGGGCAGCCTTTGGCTAAACCTCTGCGCCGGGGCATAGCTATGGGCATAGACGGTCTGATTATTAGTGGTCTTGCTGCTGCAAGTCTGGTTTTTGTCTTGCCTACTATGTTGTATTTGTGTTGGAACAGATACAAAGCCCAAAAGATAAACCATCTGCTGCTGCTGGTCTTTGTAACCTTATGTATGGCAGCAACGCTTAGCTGGGCGCCGGAACTGGTGCAGGAGCAGGACTCTGAATCGAGCTCTGATTTCCAACTGACATCGCACGCGGGCGCTGAACTGGCGAAAGTCTCGTTGGAGCTGTCGACCCAAGCTTGTGATGACCTTTGTATTGAGATCAAGGTAAAAGAGCTTGTACTTGTGCTGCAGGAGTCTGGCGTCAGCGCTGAACACCAGCGCGATGTGCTGAATGAACTATTGGATTTAACTGAATTAAAAAGGACTGAAAAACGAGCCCTTATGGATAAATACGTCGTTGAGCCCGCACTACCTGCAATAGTGTCAGAGACTCAGGCTGCCGCTGTGGAACCAGCCAAAGAGGACTCGTATTCAGTGCTGGATAAGCTAAAAAACTCTGACTACAGCCTGATTAAGTGGGTTAAAGGCATACTGGCTGATTTTGGTTTAGGGTACGGCTGGGCTATGTTTTATTTTACTTTTTTTATCAGTTGGAATAATGGTCAAACCATAGGAAAGCAGTTGACCCGAATTCGCGTGGTGCAACTGGATAATCAGCCTTTGACCTTGTGGGCTTCTTTTAGTCGTCAGGGCGGATATGGCGCAGGTCTGGCGACAGGGTTGATTGGATTTGCGCAAATCCTCTGGGATCCGAACCGACAGGCGATCCAAGATAAAGTCGCTAGCACTGTAGTGATCTATCAGCCTTAGCGCAGCAAAAAACTCGGCAGGTACTGCACTAGTTAGGCTAGAATAGCGACCAATTCAGCAACTCATTACAAGAAGTTGCATTTATGACAAGGGTATTCTGAATGAAAAATGTGCTGATCAGCGGCTCAGGCCTGTTTACACCCACTGAAACTGTCACCAACGAAGAATTGGTCGCTAGTTTTAATCAGTATGTCGATTTGTTTAATCAGCAATATGCTGAGGATATTGCTGCTGGTGAACTGGCCGCCCTAGAGTATTCCAGCTGCGAGTTTATTGAAAAAGCTTCAGGCATTAAATCCCGTCATGTGTTGCACAAAGAGGGGATTTTAGATCCTGCCGTGATGATGCCAGTTTTCCCCAAACGTGGTGAAGACGAACATCCTGAAATGGTGGAAATGGCGATAGTGGCAGCTCAGGAGGCGATGGCACAAGCGGGTAAAACTGCAGCTGATATCGATCTGATTATTTGCGCTGCTTCGAATATTCAACGGCCCTATCCAGCCTTATCTATTGAACTGCAGCAGGCTTTGGGAGCTAGCGGTTATGCTTTTGATATGAATGTGGCCTGTTCATCTGCCACTTTCGCCATCAGTAATGCGGTGAACGCTATTCGCGGTGGTATGGCCAAAGTGGTGTTGGTGGTTAATCCGGAATTTGCTTCCCCTCAGGTCAATTACACCAACAGAGACAGCCATTTTATTTTTGGTGATGTCTGTACCGCCACTATTATCGAAGCGGAAGAGACTGTGACGTCTAACAACGCTTACCGCATTTTAGGTATGAGTTTAAAAACTGAATTTTCTAACAATATTCGCTGTGATATTGGTTACACAGAACATTGCCATCCAGAAACAGACCCTGATGCACCATTCTTTAAGCAACAGGGCCGTAAGGTATTCAAAGAGTTATTGCCTATAGTGGCCGACGTCATTTTAAACGAGATGCAGCGTTTAGCCGTGGCGCCAGATGATTTAAAACGCTTGTGGTTACACCAGGCCAATATCAATATGAACCTGTTTGCCGCGAAAAAGATTTTAGGTCGTGATCCTTTACCAGAAGAAGCGCCGCTGGTACTGGATACCTACGCCAATACGGCGTCGGCGGGTTCTGTGATTGCCTTTCATAAAAACAAAGAAGGCATTCAGTCTGGCGAAAAAGCTATTCTGTGCTCCTTCGGTGCAGGCTACTCAGTAGGCTGTCTGATACTGGAAAAACGCTAAATAGAAAATGGTGGGGGTCTGGCCTTCGGCCTGATAATCATCTAGCCTAAGTGGCCTT
>NZ_RZUF01000002.1 GCF_004005375.1 Rheinheimera sediminis
TCTCAGGGAGGGGAGTCCATACATCTACAGTAATTAGGGTGGGCATTGTAGGGGCGGGGTTTACCCCCGCCCGTTTACTGCAGCGTCAAGTGCGACGGGGAAACAGATCAAACCAGACAAAAACACTAATACCGTTATACTCAGGCCCTTGTAACATACAGGGGCTTTTTAGTGTTAGCTATTCTACGTTTGGTGCTGGTCGCCGTTTTTATTGTATTCAGTGCCTTAGTGGGTTTGCTGATCTGTCTGGTTCGTCCTTTTTATGTCCCGAACGTGGCATTATTTTCCTGCTGGTATGGCTGGGCGGCCTGGATCTTTGGTTTAAAAGTAGAGGTGCGTCAGGCTCCTGAAGTGACTGCTGCTATGCCTTGTGTGTTTTTAGCCAATCATCAGAATAACTATGATTTATTCACCATCAGCAAAGCCTTGCTGCCTGGTACTGTCACCATAGGTAAAAAAAGCCTGAAATGGATCCCGTTTTTTGGCCAGCTGTATTGGCTCAGCGGTAATATCCTGATCGACAGAGCCAATAAATCTAAAGCTGTAGGCACTATGCAAGGCGCTGTGGATCGTATAGTGCAGGACAAGGTATCGGTCTGGGTATTTCCTGAGGGTACCCGCAGTTATGGTCGCGGTTTATTGCCTTTTAAAACCGGCGCTTTTCATATCGCTCAACAAGCCAAAGTGCCGCTGGTGCCTATCTGCATGAGTAACACCAGCAAAGTCCGGTTAAACAAATGGAATAACGGCAGAGTCATTATTGAAATTATGCCGCCTATTTATCCTGAAGCCGCAACTCCGGCTCGTGAACTGGCTGAAACAATACGGCAACAGATGGCAGATAAGATTAAGCTGCTTGATAGCGAAGTGGCAACCGACTACACTGCCGACTCATTGACTGTCACGGGGTAATATCATGGAAAACTGGCAAGAATTTACTGAAGACACCATAGCTGCACTGATGGAAGACGGCAGCGATCCGGATGCGGAATACACCATCGAACACCATTTTTACCATGAAGATTTTGCCCGCTTAGAAAAACTGGCTGTAGAAGTCTTTAAATTAGGCTACGAAGTCACAGACGCCGAAGAAGTCGAATTTGAAGAAGGCGGCACTGCCTGGGTCTTCGACGCTATTCGTGAACAATCGCTGGACGGCGCCAGCATCACAGCAGACGCGATCAAACTGGAAGCCTTAGCGCAGAAGTTTGGTGTCGAATACGACGGCTGGGGCACCTACTTTGAAGGTGGTGAAGACGAAGACGGCGAAGACTTCGATGATGACGAAGACGACGGCGACGAAGCTCCACGCCACTAAAACCTGTTTTTACCTATTTAGATATCTACTCTGTTGGGATCAAACAAAAAGGCCAAAGCGAAAGCTCTGGCCTTTTTCTATCACCGTCGTATATTTTCATTTCGTATAAGATAGCTGCTTTAAAGTGTTTTAAGTTATTAATTGGCTCGGCTTTAATGCTTAAAGAGATAAAGATGTCTTTAAGGAAAACAGAGATGGCGGCGAAACAGCTGGTACATTGGTTAGACTTTTGGCTGGATAAACTTGAATTGCTCGTTAACAAGATTGAACTGGGCGAGTAGGATCCTTCACGAGCTGAAATCAATCAAAACCAACCTTAATCTACTTATTCGGTTGCGAAACGGCTGCACCACTTTCATACCATTGCTCCAGCTTTGAGCCAGTTAGTTGCTCCGATGGCTGCACAGTTGAACCCAGTTGTTGTGCCATTTCATTTTGTAAGCTTTGATAGCAATGTAAAAACAAGGCCGGACCGTAACTCAATCGTTTGACGCCGAATGCTGCTAATTGTGTTTTATCCGGCAGATTCGCCAACCACATCAGATTGATCGGCATTTGAATGGCCTGACATAACTGCTGTATAGCCAAGGGTTCTACCAGACATGGAATAAAGAGCCCATCAGCTCCCGCGGCTTGATACAAAGCGGCGCGTTCCATACAAAACTCAACAGCAGTTTGCCCCTCCGCCAAACGAGCCAGATAAATATCAGTTCTGGCATTAATAAATAATTCTTTACCAGCCAGTGCTTCACGGCAGCAGCGAATTTTGGCGCAAAGTAACTCCGGGCTATCATTGCCATCTTCCAAATTGATACCTGCAACACCTAAAGCCACAAGCTGTAAAACCAGTCTGGCAATCTGTTCAGGATCCTTGCTGTATCCCTGCTCAATATCAACAGACAAGGGCAACTTATTCACCCTTTGGATCCGTTTTATAGCGGCCAGAAGCTCGCTAGCAGGTAGATGTTCGCCATCTTTATATCCCAAAGACCAGGCTAAAGCTGCGCTGGATGTGCCGATGGCTTTGGCACCTTGCTGCTGCGCTAAGACGGCACTGGCCGGATCCCAGATAGTGGATAAGATCAAAGGGACATGGTGTTGGTGCAGTTGTTGAAAGTATGAGGCGGGCATGATGCTTATCCTGTTCAAAAAGAAGTCCTCATACTAAAGAGCCTTTACTGTTTTGTCTGGCCAGTTCCGGCACTGAACAGTAAATCCTGCGAATAAAAAAAGGCAGCCGAAGCTGCCTTGAAGATACTGATATTAAGCTGCTTAGAAGCGATAACTCAGGTCGGCATAATATGAGCCGCCATTAAAGCCAAAAGGCGCATTGGTGTTCGGGTAAATAAAGATCCCGTTGAAGCTGTTGATGGTCGGTTGTTTATCCGGATAGGTATCAAACAGGTTGTTGGCACCAAAACCAAAACGTAAGTCATCAGTCAGTTCGTAGTGGAAAGTGACATCTACAGTGGTTTTACCGCTGTAAGTTTTATCTCCGGTGGCGTAACCAATAGTGTAAGGACCAAAGTAGTTCAGTCGCAGGTTAGTTTGCAGCTGCTTATAATCCTGAGTCAGGCTCCAGACAGCTCCTTTGTTTGGATTGGCTTTGGTTAAGCGTACTTGTTCAACCCGATCAAAGAGTTTGCTCTCCAAACCATCCAACAAGGCAGGCACCCGAATCGCATCTATGCCGGTATCGTTATACTGAGCACTGAATGAGGTTTTCCATTCACCCCATAAGCCCGCGTCCCACTGGTAGGCAGCTACAGCTTCCAGACCTTGAGTGGTGGTATCTACTGCATTGGTGAAGAAGCGTACTGAGTTAGCTCCTGAATCGCCTAAAATAGCGGCCAGAGCAGAGCTGTCGGCCCGGCTCACGCTGCCAGTCAGTATCACACGGTCGTCCAGTTCAATACGGTAAGCATCCAGCGTAAAGCTAAAGCCATCGTCGCCCTGAAAGGTAATACCGGCACTAAAACTTAAGGCCGACTCAGCTTGTAAATCGCCTTGACCTATAGCGCGGGTCACAGCTGAAATATTGTTAAAAGTGCCGGACTCAGTTGGAGTCAATACACCGGTTTGTGGATCGGCCACAAAAAGTGTCGACAGGTTAGAGAAATACAGTTGCTGCACACTAGGGGCACGGAACGCATCGTTTGCTGTGGCGCGCACTGCCCATTGCTCAGTCAGTTGATAACGGCCTGACAATTTCCAACTGGTGTCGCTGCCAAAGTCAGAATAGTCTTCCTGGCGCAGTGCTGCACCCCAGGTGAAATCATCGGTCAGGGCGTTTTCCAGCTCCAGATAAAGCGCGGTATTGTGACGCGATTCATCCACTTCAGATGCTGGTGTAAAACCACCAAAACCCTGAATACCACCGGCTTTATTTTGATACCCATAATTGCGCCATGATAACTCTTCGCCTGCATTGATCTGATAGCTGTTGTGACGACGGCTAAGACCTGTGGATACCACTAACTCGGAGTCGTTGATAAAACTGTATCTTTTGCTGGCATCTATATTAAAGTTTTGCTCGGCATTCACCAGCTCTCCGGCATAGGCGCTGGTTGGACTTTGCGGCCCAAAAGACGCGTTCAGCGAATTATTGACATAATATTGGAAGCTGCTTTCGCCTGTGCCTGCAGACAGATCCAGACGCCAGTCGGCTACATCAAATTTAACGCCAGTAGTGATTGAGTAATCGTCTGATTCAGGCGCTATTTCCGGCAGATAACCGTCAGGGTAAATTTCCGGGATGTTACGGGCATCTTTCGCTATACGATAAAAGGCGCCAGAAGCTGACTCTCTGTGGCTTACACCACCAAAGGCATACCATTCTGTAGTGCCGTGTTCGTAACCAGCATTGATAAATAAAGACTCTTGCTTAAATGCTGCATCACCCACTTTGTGGCTTAAGCGGTTAAAGCTGGCTTCGCGCGGGTCAGGAGCGCCATTGATTGGTGCGTATTGCTCACGTGGATCTAAACCCGCTCTGTTGGTGCCGTTTTTATGTTGTTGCTCAACACTGAAGTTAACAAAACCTGTGTCAGCAAAACGAAAGCCTGAATTTACAGATGCTTTGTAGTATTCGCCATCGCCTTCATAGGTTTGGCCGCCGCTAGCTGCGACTTCACCTGAGCCTGCCTGATCCTTCAGTACTATGTTAATGACACCTGCAATGGCATCTGAACCATACTGAGCCGCGGCGCCGTCACGCAATACTTCAATGCGCTTAATAGCTGACACAGGGATAGTATTCAGATCCACGTTGGAACTACCACGGCCCATAGTGCCGTTCAGGTGAACCAAAGCTGTGCCATGCCGTCTTTTACCATTGACTAATACCAGCGTATGGTCAGGTGATAAACCACGTAAGCTGGCTGGTTTTACTGCATCTGAACCATCAGTAATAGAAGACGTTGGGAAGTTAAAGCTTGGCACCAGCATTTGCAGCGCTTTTGCGGTTTCCAGAGCTCCTGTACCTGCCAGTTGAGCCTCATCAATAATATCTATGGGTGAGCTGGTTTCAGTGGCCGAACGAACTGACAAACGGCTACCAATGACAGAAATTTTTTCTACATCAGCCTGCGCCTGCTGCGCCAGAGTGCTACCGCTGTAGGCACTGCTGATCAGTGCCAGACTAATAGCAGATGCCAATGGTTGTTTTATCGTCATATTAAATCCCTGGGTAGATAGTGCTTAAGTCAAATCATACCGAATCTTCTATGTAAATATTTCAATAATTTGTGATTTTATATTTCAAAACAGTATAAGGTGCTGTTACGGCATCTCGCTTTGCTGCTTTTAGTTCTTGCTTAGAACAGAACTGAATAGGTTAGAACAGGCACAGCCACTATACTGGCGGCCATTACAGCGTGGAATTAGCTATGAAAAACATCAATTTAAAATTGGCCCTCTGGCAGCAGGTGGTTCTTGCTCTGGTAGTGGGCGTGATCGCAGGTTTAGTCTTAGGCGGCGATGCTTTGGTATTAAAACCTCTGGGTACCGCCTATATCAATGCCATTAGAATGTTGGTGATCCCACTGGTGTTTTTTAGCCTGATTTTGAGTATCACCTCACTGGGGCAAGGCAAGGGCTTAGGTCGTATTGCCAGCAAAACTGTAGGCTTGTTTTTACTGACAGCGCTGATTGCCAGTCTGATCGGCCTTGGTGTGGGTACTGCCTTTCAATTTGAAACCGGCCAAAACTTAGTGGCGGCACAAGTGACTGAAAAAGTCATACCTCCTGTCAGTCAGGTGTTAGTGGATTTAATACCGGCCAATCCTATTGCTGCTATGGCTCAGGGCCAGGTTTTACCTGTGATGTTGTTTGCTATTTTACTTGGGCTTGCGCTGCGTAATATTGGTGAGAAGGGCGCTGCTATGCTTGCTGTGGTGCGCTCTGGCGCCGATATGATGTTTGAAGTCACTCGCTTGGTATTACTGTTTACCCCTATCGGCGTATTTGGTTTGATCGCCTGGGTGGTTGGCACTTATGGCTTAGAAATGCTGCTGCCGCTGGGCAAGTTTATTCTGGCTATTTATGTTGGTTGTTTGCTGCATATCAGCCTGACCTATGGCGGTTTTGTGCACTTTTTCAGTTCAATGAAAGTAACAGACTACTTTAAAGCTATCTTCCCAGTGCAACTGGTGGCTTTTAGTACCTGCTCCAGTTATGCCTCTTTACCTGCCAGTTACAAAGCTGTGACTGAAGATCTGAAAGTCTCCAAAGACTACGCTGGTTTTGTGTTGCCTTTAGGTTCGACCATTAATATGGATGGTTGTGGTGGTATTTATCCGGCCATAGCCGCTATTTTTATTGCCAGCTTATATGGTATTGAACTGCAGTTTATTGATTATCTGCTGATTGTAGGCACTGCTACTTTGGCGTCCTTAGGCACTGCTGGTGTACCTGGTACAGCGTTAGTGATGCTGACAGTCACTTTATCCGTGGTGGGTTTACCGCTGGAAGGCATTGCTTTTATTGCTGCCATAGACCGTATTATCGATATGGCCCGCACTACTACTAATGTTACAGGCGATACCATGGTGGCTTTAGTGATCGCAGAGCAGGAAGGCTTGCTGACAAAAGAGCTGGTTACAGATGACCTAAAAGACGACAGCGTTTTTGCAAAAGCGCTGTCGGAAACTCCTGTTAGCTGCGAAATCCGCAGCTAACTTTTAAAGCTGAGCCAGAGCCTGAGCTAAGTCCGCAATGAGATCATCGGCATCTTCCACGCCTATGCTCAGGCGAACCAGCTTGTCAGTAACCCCCGCTCTTTGTCTGTCTTCTGCTGTCATAGCGGCATGAGTAGTGCTGGCTGGATGACAAGCTAAGCTTTCGACATCACCTAAGCTCACGGCCTGCGCGAATAACTGCAGGTTATTTAAAAACACTGAGGCTTTGGTAAAACCACCTTCGATATCCACAGCCACCATGCCACCAAAACCACTGGCCGTGTCCGCTAGTGCCTGATGCCCTGGATGACTGGCGTGACCCGGGTAATACACCTTCGCCACTTTAGGATGTGCTACTAAAAAGTCAGCCACTTTGCGGGCGTTTTCGATATGAGCGTCCATCCGCAAGGTCAGAGTTTTTACGCCTCGTTGCAGTAAATAAGCTTCCTGCGGGCCTATAGGTGAACCTATATGCTTCAGTGCCACAGTACGGATTTTCTGCATCAGTTCGCTGCGTCCTGCCACTATGCCGGCAATAATATCGCCATGGCCAGACAGGTACTTAGTACCGCTGTGCATCACAATATCAGCACCTATTTCCAGTGGACGGAATAAATAAGGGGTTAAAAAGGTATTGTCACAAATCACCAGAGCACCGACTTTACGGGCCGCTTCCACCACAATACGAGTGTCTATCACTTTTAAGGTGGGGTTGGTAATAGGTTCAAATAACACCACTTTGGTATTGGGTTTTACCCGCTCTGCAAAGTCTTTATCGCTGCTGTAACGGCTTAAAGTGACGCCAGCTCTGGTTAAGGTGTTGCGTAAAAAGGCATCAGTACCGCCGTAGACCGGGTCGATAAAAGCCACTTCATCACCGGCATTGGTCAGGGCATACATAATGGCGCTGACAGCGGCCATACCGCTGGCGACTACTAAAGCTTCATCCGCTCCTTCTAATGCTGCCAGTTTCTGCTCTAAAGCTGCTGTTGTAGGGTTGGCAAAACGGCTGTAGATATAACCCGGATTCTGGCCTGAAAAACGTGCCTGACCTTCTTCGGCTGTGCCGTAACTAAAGGTGCTGGTGAAATACACCGGAGTGGCTAAAGCACCGGTACTTGGGTCTGGTTGTTGCCCGGCATGAATACTTAAAGTACGGAATTTCATAATAAACCTTGGTTATGTTTTTTATTTGTAGTGGGTTTTGTGCCGAGCTTATGTTACATGAAGCACATAGATCTCGATGAGCAAAAATTCATACTGGCCATCTGCGGCGTCAGATGAACCTGTTGACGCAGATAGCAGAAAGCGAGCGTATTCTAGGCCTGAGTAGACAGTTAAATAACTAATGGATTGGTCTTGTATAGATGAATTAGAAATAACCGGATGTCTGGAAAGTTAGCGGTCTTGAGCTATAAAAGTCTTACTATCTAAAACTATGTGGAATAACACAGTGAACAAAGTGCCAATGCTTAGCAGCTGGATAAATATGGCCTGTTGCTGAAATAAAGAAGGCACCTATAAGGTGCCTTCTTTCACGCAAATGAAACTACTTAAGCAATCAGGATAAAACCGATAAACGCCAGAGTGGCTGCTATTAAAGCGTAAGGCAACTGAGTCACAGCATGGGATACCAGATTACAACCTGAGCCTTGTGCTGCTAACACAGTAGAGTCACTGTAGAAACAGGCCTGACTACCAAAAGAGCTGGCTGATAACAGGGCACCTATTACCAATGGAATATCTGCTTCTACTGCATAAGCCAAAGGCATCACAATAGGAATAGATACAGCAAAAATGCCCCAGGAAGAGCCTGTCGCAAAAGACAGAATCGCCATAGCTAAAAATACAATAGCGGGTAACATTTGGGCCGTCATGTAAGGCGTCAGGTTTTCAATTACATACTGCGGCAGTAATAACTTGTCGCAGACATCTTTAAAGATAAAGGCAGCGATTACAGTACAAATAGCTGGCAGCATGGTTTTGAAACCATTCATCATCACTTCCATCATGTCGCTTAACGACATCAGGCGCTGATAGCTGTAGAACACCAGAGTCAGCACCAGTGTCACCAACAAGCCTTTTAAGACGTCTATGTCAAAGTAGATGGTAAAGCCAATGAGCATCAGCATAGGGACTATAAAGTTACGCAGTTTGCCTTGTTTGTTGCTGTCTTCAAATTCCTGTTCCATAGCATGGACAGCGTATTGATCACCAGCAGGCACGTTTTGGCCTTGTACATGATGATGGCTGGCCGAGGCTTCTACACTTAGTTCTGGCAGTGTATCCGCAGGTGTACCATTTTGTGCTGCCAGTTCAGCTTTCTTCATCGGGCCTATGGCTGGCATAATTTTTAAAGTGACCAGCAATACCATAGTGACAGCTAACCAGGGATACAGCATGTAAGGAATGGCTTGCATATAGACATCCACACCTTGGCCTGCCTCTGCAACCTTATTGTTTTCCAATAAACCACCAAAAAAGATAGCCCAGGTAGAGATAGGAATAATGACGCAAATAGGCGCAGCTGTAGAATCCACTATGTAAGCCAGCATCTGACGGGAGATCTTGTACTTGTCAGTGACTCTTTTCATCGCTTCACCCACGCTTAACGCATTTAGGTAGTCGTCGATAAAAATAATACAGCCTAAAACAAAGGTCATAAACATAGATGATTTAGGGCCTGTTGCCAGTTTAGAAGCTGAACGGCCAAAAGCGACAGCACCACCAGTGTGGATTAATAATCCAATCAAGGATCCAAAACCACCACAGACCAGAATCAACCAACCTATGGTTTCATCTTGCATCACGCTTTGAGAGATTTCTGCAAAGGTATTCAATAACTCAAGAGGTTGAGTTGGGAACAGCATCAGCAAACCTGCAACAGCACCCACAACCAGCGACAAAATAGGCCGCTTCAGCCAGATGGCAACTGCCATCACAACAACTGGTGGGATCAAACTAATGGCACTTGGTGAATCCATTAAAGGGTTCCTTCACAAAGCCTGGCAATGCCAGAAAAATAAAAGCCAACCGCAGTAGCATAACTCATTTGCTTACGTACGGAGTGTTTGGGGTTGAGCTGCCAGAGCCCGGGACTGAAAGTGATTGCTTATCATACCCAAGGGATTGCAATTTCATCAGATCAGGGTAAACAACAGAATGAATTTACACGGGTTAAATTCAGGCGCGCAATAATAACAAAAAAAATGTTTTGTACAATATCCCGTCGTACTTGAAGCTGCAGTGTTGTTGGCTTCGTTTACTCGCCCAAGTCACATAGGATAACTATGCTCCTCGGGTCTCGCTCGCTTGCCGCCGCGCTGCAACTCCAATTACTTAGGGCATATTTGAGTGTAAGCGAATAACTGTGAAAATGCGTGTATTGGAGGGGGGAGGTATCGGAGAAAAATCACTGCCACCACGGGCGGCAGTGCTCAAAAAATTATTTAGCCTGAGTGATCAGTTCTAACTTCTCTAACACATCGGCCTTGAAGCTTAATTGCACAGACTTTTGTGCCGCGTCCCGGGTTTTTACCAGTTGTGTTAAAGTCGGGTAGCTGGCAGACAATACCGTCATATCGTATACCCAAAAAGTTTTACCCTCTTTTTCTGTTTTGCTGGCTGGTTCACCCAGTTTTTCAGCAATAGCAGCCTGAGTAGATTTACCTTCAGTTAAACCTAAAGCAGTGCGCACTGAGGTATTTAAAGCAGCAGTTTTGGCGCTGTCTTTGGTTTCTTTCAAAGTGCTGCCTACACCATCTTTTACCGCATTTAACCAGTCAGCCTGAGCTGGAACTGCGGTCACTACGAAGGCAACGAATAAGGCGCTAAACTTTAATTTCATGCTGTCTCTTCCATTTGAGAATGAATCAGGGAACCTGCAACGCTTCTGTAACGCAGGCGGCGCGGATGGTATAGCAGATTGAGCTTTACTCCAAGTTTCTCACCAGAACTTTACAATTATTTGCGATGGATTAATGAGAAAACAGAGCACATTCAAGAAAATAAATACAAAAACTAAAGAATTAGTTGCAGTATGAAAAATGCTCAGCTAGATTAAAACTAATTCTTTAGTAGATAATCTTGATTGGGTAACAGGCATGGCCAGAACAAAATCTCTTGAGCTTACCAGTGCAGAGCAAAAAATTATGCAGGTGTTATGGCAACATGGCCCCAGTTCAGTCAAAGACATCACAGCAGAGCTCTGCAAAGAGTCAGCTGTGGCTTACACCACAGTGCAAACCTTATGTCGTATTCTGTTTGATAAAGGTCATGTCGACTGTGAGAAACAAGGCAAAGCATTTATTTATCAAGCCACTACAGTGCAGCAGGAAGCCCGCAGTCAGGCGTTAAGTACACTGCTGCAGCGTTTCTTTGGTGGCTCCCCGGCTTTGCTGGCTCAGCATCTGATAGAGCAGCAGGAGTTAACGCCAGAGCTTGCTGATGAGTTACAGGCGCAAATTGATGCTCACTCAGCCAAGGCGACACAAGGAGACTGATCATGCTGGAATTAAGCTGGTTGTTGTTTTATCTGGTGTTACATCTGCTATTGGCCCTGGTGACAGTGCCATGGCTGTATTGGCTAGGCCAAAGCGCGTGGCGGCCTGCGCCGTATTGGATGTTGCGTTTGTGGACTGCAGTGGCGGTGCTGTTGTTTGTGTTACCAGCCATTCTATTAATTGAAGGCGCAGACGAAGTTGCGCCGCAGCCATGGTTTAGCACTGATATCGCTGTTTTACAGCAGGAGCTTCATTTAGCTGAAGCCACAGCAGCTGCAGAAACTGAACCCACTTTCACTCAGCGCTGGGCTTTAGCACCACAGCTGTTTTATTTGTTTGTTCCACCAGCCTGGTGGTTATTGCTGGTACCTTTGGGCTGCTGCTGGCAAATAGGGCGATTCAGCCTGAGTTACAGATCAAGCCGTAAGTTATGGCTAGAGGCAAAACCTCTGAACTTGCCAAATTTCACCAACCACAAGCCAGCACTGTATCGGCACTTTGCCATAGATAGCGCTATGCTGGTGGGACTACGTCAGCCCCGAATTATTCTTCCTGCATTATGGTTACAGACTTTGTCTGAAGAGCAATTGCAGCATGTGATTGCTCATGAGCGTATGCATTGGCATCGGAGCGATTTGGCGGCTTTTTATCTGCAACAATTTTGTGCAGTGTTGTACTGGTGGAGCCCGCTCTGGGGTTTAATCTGTCGGCAACTGAATAAATACCGCGAATTAAGTTGTGATGCTGGTGTAACGGCGCAATTAACGCAGCCACATAGGTACGCCCAAACCTTGCTTGATTGCAGTAAAACCCATCAGGCCGCGCAGCCGCTGTTACTCGCTATGCCATGGCAACAGCAACCTTTGTTAGCGCAGCGGATCCGTCTGGTACTGCAAGGCTCTGCAGGCAAGATCACACCACAAAGTTGTGCTTTGCTGATTGCGTTGTCTTTGTCAGTCGCAGCCACTCTGGTTTTGGCACAACGTACTCAGGTCGCCCGGTTGCCCGCAGAATATGCTCAGGTTAGCCTGACTGAATTGAATCAGCTGGAACAGTTGCTGGAGAAAGTACGACAGCGGAATTTGGCTGCAGTTCGTCAACTGCTTGCTTTAGGTTATCCGTTAAATGCTGCGATGCCGGGTGAGGGCACAGCGTTAATGTTGGCGGTGCGCTCCGGCGATAAAGCAATGGTCGAACTGTTACTTACTGCTGGTGCTGATGTGAACCAAAGTAGCAGACGTGATGGCAACCCGCTGATTATCGCTGCGCAGTATGGCAATTTGGAGTTAGCTAAGCTGCTGGTTCAGGCTGGGGCTGATGTGAATGCCATAGTGTTGGCTGACGAAACGCCACTGATTAACGCCAGTTATAGAGGTGATCTGGCGATGGTGCGGTATCTGGTGCAGCAAGGCGCTCACGTCAATCTGAAGGTGGAAGCGACCATGATGGATGGCAGTGAACTGCGATCTCCACTCAGTCGCGCTTCTGCTGCAGAAGTCAGAGCCTATCTGCAGCGGCAGGGGGCTACACCTTAAGGTAAGACTGCTGCTTCTTTTTTAAATTTAATAGGTATGACCTTCGGATCCGGGCTTTTCAGCCTGTGGGCGAAGCTTTGCCTGAAATCATGGAAACGACATAACCAAAGGACAATACCAATGAAAAAACGAGTAGTCAGTGTGGCTGTGCTTCTGTTGGCAGGCGCTGTGGTGGCCTGGGACATGTTATCTGGCTGGACACCTCTTGCTGCAGAGGCTGCGCACCAAAGCAAAGTCTATCAAGCATCATTTCAAGCCACTGCAGAACAAGCCATGGCGGAATTGAGGCAAAGTCAGCAGCAAGGTCAGTTTCCGGCGTTAACTGCAGCAGTGGCCTGGCGTGGCCAGGTGTTATGGGCTGGTGCTGCGGGTTATGCCGATATTGCCAGCCAAAAATCAGCCAGTATTGACAGTCAGTTTCGGATTGGCAGCACCTCAAAGGCGGTGACAGCTGCTGCTTTAGCCAGAGCAGTGGCAGCTGGGCAGGTTGATTTGGATGCGCCCATTAGTCGCTATAAAACCGATTTACCCAATTCGCAGTGGCAGGACTTAACCTTAAGGCAATTGATGTCGCATACCGCAGGTTTTCCCGGCTACGACGGCAACACCGACTGGATTGGTGCAGTCCGCACCTGGGTCAAATGGGGCGAATTTCATGATGTGCATGACGCTCTGGACTTATTTGACGAAAGCAAACTGCTATATCCGGCAGGCAGCAATTTTCATTACAGCTCCTTTGACGTCAACTTAGCCAGTGCTGTACTGCAAAGTGCGGTAAAAACGCCGTTTTTACAGTATCTGGATGCACAAGTCAGCAAGCCACTTGGATTGTCTTCTTTGGCTGCTTCCGAGCAGCCATCGCCCCATCAGGTCAGCTTTTATATGACCCATGACGGTTATGCCAAAAAACACAGAGAGGTGAATTTAAGTCAGAAGTGGGCTGGCGGTGGTCTGGCCGCCAGTTCAGTCGATTTAGCCCTGTTAGGCTCAGCCTGGTTTAACTCTGATTTTATCCCTGCTGCAATACAGCAGCAGTTTTGGACACCACAAAAACTTAAGAATGGCGAAGTAAACGAGCAGTTTTATGCTTTGGGTTGGCGCAACTTTTCGCAAAACCATCTGTTTTGTGACAAAGGCAATGCGCTTAGTCGTACCGTCAGTTTTGTCCACCATGGCGGGGTGTCAGATGGCGCCCAAAGTTGGCTGGTGATCTATCCGGAATTGCAACTAGTAGTCGCGATGAATACCAATACAGTGAAAGAAAACTACTGTGATTTTGCCAAACACGCAGCTTCTATCACCCGACAATTTTTACAACAGATAGCGCCAGACTGGTTATCGTCTGCCACGCTATAGAAAATAGAGAAGAAGTTTCACTTTAACTGCTTAATCCTCGTTGTTTTGCCCTAAATCAAAGAACTTTGCTGAAAAGAAGCATAGAGTGGTTTAGGGCTAAGCAGCTTCTGTTGCCTTTACAGGCCTAACGGGAAATAACAGCTAAGGTGAAATGGACTATGACTGGACTACAAACAAAAGTACTAGTGGCTGCAGGAGCTGTCAGCGCTGCTCTGCTGTTGTATTACATGAACTTTACCGGTGCTGACACTGACCACTTGTTGAAAAGTAACGGCCGTATTGAAGCCACTGAAATTGCAGTAGCCAGTAAAACGGCGGGACGGATCAAAGAGCTGTTGGTAGATGAAGGCGATTTTGTTGAAGCCGGCCAATTGGTTGCAACCGTAGAATCTGAATCTTTAGTGGCGCAGTTGCATCAGGCAGAAGCTCAATTACGTCAGGCGCAAAGTGCCACTGTGACAGCAGACAGTCACTTGCTACAACGTAAAAGTGAAAAAGCAGCTCTGGAAGCCGTATTAATTCAGCGTAATGCCGAGCTGAGCGCCGCAAGAAGCAGAGCCAGCCGCACTGGCACTTTGGCTGAAACTGGCTCTGTGTCTAAACAATTAGCCGAAGATAACGATACCTTAGTCACCAGCGCCAAAACAGCGGTCAGTTCAGCCAAGGCCCAGATTGACGCCGCTGTGGCTGGTATTGCTTCAGCCGAAGCACAAATTAACTCAGCAGCATCTGCTGTGGACGCCGCCCGCGCTACTGTAGCCCGGGTGCAGTCTGAGCTGACCGACAATCAACTGAAAGCCCCGAGATCGGGCCGAATTCAGTACCGTATTGCTCAAACCGGTGAAATTGTTGCCGCAGGTGGCAAAGTATTAAGTCTGATTGATGTGACAGACGTGCATATGACGTTTTTCTTGCCTTCAACTTTAGCCGGTCGTATTGAAGTAGGCGCGGAAGTACGGGTGGTACTGGATGCTCTGCCAAATGTGTCGATACCGGCTGAAGTGTCTTATGTGGCCGATGTGGCGCAGTTCACCCCGAAAACGGTTGAGACCGCCAGTGAACGCGAAAAACTGATGTTCAGAGTCAAAGCCAAAATAAACCCTGAATTGCTGCTCAAGCATAAAACCAAAGTGAAAACTGGTTTACCTGGTGTGGCTTATCTACGACTGGATAGCTCGTTGCCCTGGCCTGATTCTGTACCGGAGCTGGTGCAGTGACTTGCAACTCAAAACAGGCTGAGCTGGTCGCACAGCTGCAGCAGGTGCAGCTTAACTACGGCAAAACCAAAGCACTGGATAGCATCTCGCTGGATATTCCAGCCGGTGTGATGGTGGGTTTGATTGGGCCTGATGGGGTAGGTAAGTCCAGCTTATTGTCTTTGTTATCTGGTGCCCGGGCTATTCAGCAAGGCAAAGTGCAGGTGCTGGGGGGTGACATGGCCAGCAGCACACACCGCGATGCGGTCTGTGCCGATATTGCCTATATGCCGCAGGGCTTGGGCAAGAACCTGTATCTGACTTTATCGGTGGAAGAAAACCTGCAGTTTTTCGCCCGCTTATTTGGCCACAATGCCAAAGAGCGGCGCCGTCGTATTGATGAACTGACCAAAGCTACAGGCTTGTATAAATTTTTACAGCGCCCCGCCGGTAAGTTATCAGGTGGTATGAAGCAAAAACTCGGTTTGTGCTGTGCATTAATTCACGATCCTAAATTACTGATCCTTGACGAACCTACCACAGGTGTTGACCCGCTGGCGCGCAGTCAGTTCTGGCAGTTGATCCAGCAGATCCGCCGAAACTCGCCGCAAATGAGTGTGATAGTGGCCACTGCCTATATGGATGAAGCCGAACATTTTGACTGGCTGATTGCGATGAATGCAGGCCAGGTGCTGGCTAGCGGTAGCCCGGCTGAATTGCATCAGCAAACCGGTACTTCCACTTTGGAAGCCGCTTTTATTCAGTTGCTGCCAGAATCGGCCAAACAAGGTTACCAAGCCGTAGTGGTGCCGCCTTTGGTCGATGGCGACCAGAGTATTGCGATTGAGGCTGCGGCTTTGAGCATGCAGTTCGGTGATTTTAAGGCGGTAGATAACGTTAGTTTTCAAATCAAAAAAGGCGAGATTTTTGGTTTTCTCGGCTCCAATGGTTGTGGTAAATCCACCACCATGAAAATGCTGACGGGCTTGCTGCCTGCCACTTCAGGCCAGGCCTTGTTATTTGGCCAGAATTTAAACCCAGATGATATTTCAACCCGCAAAAGAGTGGGCTATATGTCGCAGGCCTTTTCCTTATACTCCGAACTGACTGTGCTGCAAAACCTGGAATTACACGCCAGGTTGTTTCATGTGCCTACAGAGCAAATCAGCGAGCGAATTGCTGAAATGCTGCAGCGGTTTGGCCTGCAGCAAGTGTCGACCTTATTACCGGATAATCTGCCGCTGGGTATACGGCAGCGTTTATCACTGGCTGTGGCTATGGTGCATAAGCCTGAGCTGCTGATTCTGGATGAGCCCACTTCTGGGGTGGATCCAATAGCCCGCGACAACTTCTGGCAGCTGATGATTGATTTGGCACGGCAGGATCAGGTGACCATTTTTATCTCCACCCACTTTATGAACGAAGCTGAGCGCTGCGACCGCATATCTCTGATGCATGCGGGGAAAGTGTTAGTCAGTGACACGCCGGCGCAGATTGTGGCTAATCAGCAGGCCGACACTCTGGAACAGGCCTTTATTCGTTATCTGGAACAGGCCGGAGCCAGAGACAACAGCACTGATGCTGAAATCAATTTAGCCTCAGCCAGCAGCGCAGAGCAGGTTAAAAAAAGTTTTAGCTGGCAACGGCTTTGGAGTTTTACCCAGCGTGAAACCATAGAGTTGCGGCGCGATCCTATCCGCTCGGCCTTAGCGCTACTGGGCAGCTTGGTGCTGATGTTGTTTATTGGTTACGGCATTACCATGGACGTGGAGGATTTAACCTTTGCAGTTCTTGATCAGGACCAGTCGGTGCTGAGCCAAAACTATGTGCTGAATTTATCCGGTTCGCGTTATTTTATTGAAAAGCCGCCGCTCAAAAGCCAGCAGGATATTGATCAGCGTATGCGCAGCGGCGATATCAGTCTGGCGATAGAAATCCCCCATGGTTTTGGCCGCGACTTGTCGCGTGGACAGCAAGTCTCTGTGGCGGCTTGGGTGGATGGTTCTATGCCCAACAGAGCTGAAACTATTAAAGGCTATGTGCAGGGCATGCATTTGCACTGGCTGAGAATGCAGGCGACAGAGACGCTGGGCACAGATGCCAGCAGCCTGAGCTCTGCCCTTGAAACCCGGTTTCGTTATAACCCTGATGTAAAAAGCCTGGTGGCTATGGTGCCCGCTGTGATCCCTATGCTGTTGCTGATGATACCGGCAGTGCTGACTGCATTGTCGGTGGTGCGGGAAAAGGAGCTGGGCTCCATTATTAATTTGTATGTCACACCTGTCAGCCGGCTGGAGTTTTTATTGGGTAAACAACTGCCTTATATAGCTCTGGCTTTTATTAATTTTTTACTGATGTTAGTCACAGCCATACTGCTATTTAAAGTGCCGCTGACCGGCAGTTTTTGGGCCCTGAGTTTAAGCGCTTTGGTCTTTGTATTGTTTTCGACTGGTTTTGGTTTGTTTGCTTCTACCTTTACCAAAAGTCAGATTGCCGCCATTTTGGTAGCTGTGCTTGGCACTATTATTCCAGCAGTGCAGTTTGCCGGCATGATCACTCCAGTGTCAGCTTTAGAAGGAGCGGGCCGCCTTATTGGCGAAATTCATCCGGCCAGCTTTTTCCTGACCATCAGTAGAGGTGTGTTCAGTAAAGCACTGCAGCTGTCTGATATTTATCCTGCTTTACTGCAAATGGCGCTGGCTGTACCTGTGATAATTCTTGCTTCAGCGCTGTTGCTGAAAAAACAGGAGCGCTGAGCATGCAGCATAAACTGGCGAATATCTATCGGCTGGGCGTAAAGGAGCTGTGGAGTTTATGGCGCGACCCTATGATGTTGCTGCTGATTTTGTATTCCTTCAGCGCCAGCATTTATATAGCTGGTACTTCTATGCCTGAAACTTTGCATAAAGCACCTATAGCAGTGGTGGATGAGGATCAGTCCGGTTTATCCGGCCGTATTATTTCGGCTTTTTATATGCCGTATTTTATGCCACCTGAGCTGATTAGCTTGTCAGAAGTGGATGCGGCGCTGGATGCAGGCATCTACAGCTTTGTGCTGACTATTCCGCCAGGTTTTGAGCGGGACTTGCTGGCGGGGCGATCACCGAAAATCCAGTTGAGTGTGGATGCGACCCGCATCAGTCAGGCTTTTAGTGGTAGTGGCTATATAGAGCAGATCGTCAGCAGCGAAATCAGTGAATTTAGCCAAAGACACAGGCTGAATACTGTGTTGCCGGTCGATTTAGTACTCAGGGCCAGCTTTAACCCTAATTTAACTGCCAGCTGGTTCGGCTCTTTGATGGAAGTCATTAATAGCGTCACCATGATTTCCATTATTCTGACCGGCGCTGCGCTTATTCGCGAACGTGAACATGGCACTATCGAACATTTGCTGGTGATGCCTGTGACGCCTGGCGAGATTATGTTATCGAAAATTCTGTCTATGGGACTGGTGGTATTGGTGGCTACCGGCTTTTCGTTAACTGTGATGATTAAAACTGTGCTGGCTGTGCCTGTGGAAGGCTCGGTATTGCTGTTTTTATTGATCACAGCCCTACAACTGTTTGCGACTACCTCTATGGGCATTTTTATGGCAACAGTGGCTCGTTCTATGCCGCAATTTGGCTTGTTGCTTATTCTGGTGTTGTTGCCGCTACAACTCTTATCCGGCGGTATGACCCCCAGAGAAAGCATGCCTGACGCTATTCAAACCATGATGCTGGCCGCACCTAATACCCACTTTGTTGCTGCGTCTCAGGCCATTTTGTACCGTGGTGCAGGCATTGATGTGGTCTGGCCGCAAATGCTGGCATTGCTGCTGATAGGCGCTTTGTTATTTCGTTTTTCACTGCAACGTTTCAGAAAATCACTAAGTACTATGTAAAGTGCTATGTAAAGGGCCATGTAGGAGATAACTATGGGATGGATAGTACGGGCTTTATTCTTTGTTAGCGGTGTCATTGCCAGTTGGTTTGTCTCAGTGGAGGCCACTAATTACATTGTTTATCAATTGGTGATAGCTGTATGTCTGGTGACACTATGTGTAGCGGCTTTGGTTTATGTACCTCTGTGGTGGCGACGCTTCAGGATAGCAGCTAAGGATAAGTAACGGGATTCCCTCGCTGAGCTACTTCTGTTTTTTGCTGGTATTTCATTTACATTTACTGCATATTTGCAACCCAAAATAGCAGGCTGCACTGTATTGTCTGCCTTGTTGTCAAAAGGTTGTATTGCTAATGATGTTGTTAGGCCCATGGACGATTGACGTCGCCAGATTTGCACTAGTTGATGTGCAGCAAGAGCGCGAACTTGAACCTTTGTTATTCCGCTTATTGCAGCATTTTTTAGCCCACCCGCAGCGGGTTATTGCCAGACAAGAGTTAGCTGATCAGGTCTGGCAACAAGCTTATGTCGACGACAATGCCATTAACAGAGCCATCTCCGACCTGCGAAAAGTGCTGCAGCATCCATTGCTTGACGCCGCTGTGCTAAAAACTCATCACCGTAAGGGCTATAGCTTGCAGTGGAATACTGCATTGCAACAGCAGTTTGCGTTAAACCAGGCTAAAGCTGCTATTGAAGCTGGACCTGACTTTGTAACTGAAGATGCGACCAGCCTGCAGCAGGCAGAACCTCAGCTTCAGCCCCTTGTCGGGCAAGCTCAGCCAACACCACTCTCTGCTGTGGCTGAAGCTGTAGTACATGCCCCAGCCAAAACCAGCTTATGGTCGCGCCGCTTTTTGTGGCTGCTGATCCTGCCTTGTCTGGCGTTTGGTGCTTATCTGCTGCTGACAGAGGCGAAACCCTCTGCGGATAAAGCCGGATCTGTTGTCGCCACTGCAATCCCAACTGCAGCTGCTCAAGCCTCTGATTGGCAGAAGCCGCAACAACTGAGTTGGGCTCAGGGCATGGCATCTACGCCTTTACTCAGCTCAGATAAAAGGTTATTAGCCTATTCGCAACTCAATTCGCCACAACAAGCCAAAGTCATAGTGCAGTTATTCAGCAACACGCTGAAGGCAACAGCTGACCACTCAGCTTCTGAGGCTGTCAGTCTGGAACTGGCCGATCACCACTTGCAGGTGCAAAACTGGCAACCGGGTCGCGCTGTGCTGTTGGTGCAGGCTCAGCACAGACAAAGCGGAAACTGTAGCTACAGGCTGTACGACTTCAGCGCTTATCCTGCTTATCAGCAACAGCAGCTGGACGCAAAATGTAGCTCAGGCTCTAAAGTGCGTGCTGTGCTGGCGGCAGATGGACAGATGCTGTATCGCCCTGAACTGGAACCAGAGCAAAACTCAGTGCATCTGGTTCAGGAAGAGCTGGCGACAGGCCAACAGCAGGTGCTGGTGAATAGTCGCGGTACTGCCATGGGCTTATTGGACTTCACTTTGTCACCTGATGGCCGTCAGCTGGCTTATGCCCGGCTGGATAGCAGTAAAACTGGCTTGCTTTACCTCTACGATTTGACCACACAAGAACAACGGCAACTGGCTAGCTTTGGGCAGACTGGCATGGTCTTGCAGCTGGCCTTTAACCCGGCAGGCGATTATTTGTATGGGCTGAATGGGCTGGAATTGGTCCGTATCAGGTTGGCGGATTTACGGGTGCAAAAACAACAGCTTCCTGCAGGCTTTGAAGCTGGTGAGTTGAATTTTCTGGATGACCAGAGTGCTGTGGTGTCCGAAGTCAGCGTCAGGCTGGCTGGACGCAGCGGCTCTATGCAAGTGGTGCAGCTGGATCATCTGTTTGACGAGCAGCAGCGCAAGCTCAGCTGGTTTTGGCGGGGCAAAGGTTCAGTCGCGGCTGTAACGCCTAATCCGGTTAAGCCTGACAGTTTTGCTTTTGCTTTATTGCAGGACAGGGGCTGGCAAATCTGGTTGCGTGAAGCTGGTCAGGACAAACAACTGACAGAACTGCAGTCCTCTGTTGACCCTATCAACCATATCAACTGGTCACCGGACGGAAAGCAGCTGGTGTTTAGTCATAAAAAAATCCTCTGGTTGTATCAGCTGGAGCAACAAAAGCTCACTCAACTCTTGCCGCAGGCTGAATTTCTATTTCCGGTGTTTGATCCCAGCGGTGACAGTCTGGTGGTGCAACGGGATTTGAATAAACAGCAACAAATCTGGCGGGTGCAATTGCCCTCTGGCCAGCTGCAGCGCCTGGGCTTAAACCAGGGCTCAGTGCCGCAGTTTGACCAGGGCCAGCTGTATTATTATCGCGGTAACCAATTAATGCGTTATGTTGATGGTGGCAAAGGTGACCAGGTGCTGAGCAGAGATGCCGGCAGTCTGTTAAGCAGCTACAGACTGAGTCAGGGCTGGGTCTATTATTATGTGCATGATAAAGCGGAGTTTCGCCGTTTTCCGCTGCACCAGCCTGATGCTGTGGAAAAAGTCACGTTGCAGCAGCTGCAATTGCAGGGCAAAGGTATGCCCATGACCTTTACCATGCAGCCCAGCGAGCCGCAGCCACTCTTCGTCAATATGATGATATATCCCCAGCTACATTTATACCTGCTGCGCTGGCCTGCTTTTGCGGATTAGCAGTACCTCAGATGGATAGAGGTGGGGAGACTTAGCTCTGTAGCAAGATGAGAGTACAGAGCTAAAATCTGCTTAAAGACCTTACCAGAATAGAGGCACACTAAGGCCTATACCAAAATGATGTTGATCTTCCTGGCGCTGATAATGGGTATACAGACTGATGCTACTGCTTAATTGATAGTTCAGTTGTACTTCGTAGTACCAGCCACGGCGTGAAAACTCGTCCTGAGCGTTGTCATACTGATAGCCCAGGCTGGATATCAGCGAAAAGTCCTGTGCTGGTGTCCACTCTGATTTATAGCCAAAGGCATAAAACTGATGCGACTGTGCAAAAACTCCCTGATACTTTTCCTCGCCTACTCTGAACTCCAGACCTCCCAGATAATCGCATTGGCAGAGTTCTAAGCCAACAAACTGATACTGTGCTGCCAGTTGCAGCCGGCGGTATTCTTGTTGCTGGTTATTGCTTTGTGCTTCAGCTTGTTTTGACATCAGCGCAAATTGCCAGGACGATGAATACTGAGTCTGCGCCTGCACGGCATAGCCATTTAAATCCTGGATTAACTTGTCATCTGTCATCCGAAAAGCGCCGAATTCCAGTTTGCTGTGGTGAAATCCGCTTTGGCTATCTTCTGCGGCCAGAGCTGGAGTAGTGATAGCAAAAGCCAATGTAGTGGCAATAACAAGGGGGTATAAACGCATGATGTTTTCCTTTTTCTAAAATGCAAAATGGTCGCAGTTGGACTGCTTCTGTGTGTTGGATTGCACTTTAAGGAGCGGACTGCAAAAAGTCTCTTATCAGCAGCTGAGGAAGTTATAATCTAAGAAACTAATATTTAAGTCATTGATTTTATTTGTTTATGTGAGTTCTTATTTAGTTGTGAGCTTAAGGTTTTTCCAAAGGGTTGGGCCAAGGCGGCGAACAAAAGCCAATAAAAAAGGCGACAGTGAAGTCGCCTTTTAAGTGGTGTTGCAGTCAGTCGTTAAATCGCAGCTATTTGTTCCTGCTGGGCTTTTAACTTGCTGATAGCTTCTAGAGCTTCTGCCAGTTTTTCACGCTCTTTCGCAAGTACTGCTTCAGGCGCTTTGGCGACAAAACCTTGGTTCGCCAGTTTGCTGGCTACACGGTCATGTTCCTGCTGGGCTTTTTCCATCAACTTTGCAATACGCGACAGTTCGGCTTCTTTGTCGATAAGACCTGCCATAGGGATCAGAATATCCATCTTACCCAACAGCTGAGCTGCACAAGCTGGTGCTGTGTCGCCATCGGCCAGTACAGTGATGGCTTCTAACTTTGCCATATTTTGCAGGAAGGCCATATTGCTTTGCAAACGACGGCTATCATCAGCTGTCAGGTTACGCACCAGTACAGACAATGGTTTGCTTGGTGCTATATCCATTTCGCCACGCACGTTACGGATAGCGACGATAAAGCTCTTCACCCATTCCAGATCAGCGGTGGCGGTTTCATTCACCAGCGCCTGATTAAATTCAGGGTAAGCCTGCAGCATTATGCTGTCGCCTGGCTTCACATCGGTACGGATCATTGGCGCCACTAGCTGCCAAATTTCTTCAGTGATAAATGGCATGATGGGGTGCATCAAACGCAGCAAAGATTCCAGCACTGTCAGTAAAGTATGACGAGTACCACGTTGCTGAGCTTCGGTGCCTTTAAATAATACAGGTTTGGTCAGCTCTAAGTACCAGTCACAGAACTGGTTCCAGGTGAACTCGTACAATGTATTGGCTGCCATATCAAAACGGTAGCTGTCTAAATAGCCACGGAACTGAGTGATAGTTTGCTGGTACTGGCTGATGATCCAGTGATCGGCCAGGGACAGTTCCATCTCGCCGCTAGTTTTGCCATCAACAGCAAGACCGCAATCTTTCTGTTCGGTCATCATGGTGACGTAACGGCTGGCGTTCCACAGCTTGTTGCAGAAGTTACGGTAACCGTCTAAACGTTTCATATCCCAGCTGATATCACGGCCAGTAGAGGCTAAAGCAGCTAAGGTGAAACGCAGCGCATCTGTACCGCTGGCTTCAATACCTTCAGGGAATTGCTTTTTGGTCTGGTTGCCAATTTTTTCGGCCAGCTGTGGTTGCATCATATTGCTGGTGCGTTTCACCAACAGGTCGTCCAGACTGATGCCGTCAATCATATCCAGCGGGTCAATCACGTTGCCCTTGGATTTTGACATCTTGTCGCCGTTTTCATCACGAATAAGACCAGTCACATACACAGTCTTAAACGGCACTTGCGGCTTGCCATCTTCATCTTTGATGAAATGCATCGTCATCATAATCATCCGGGCTACCCAGAAGAAAATAATGTCAAAACCAGTGACTAATACGTCAGTTGGGTGGAAGGTTTTTAAATCTTCAGTGTTTTCAGGCCAGCCTAAAGTAGAGAAAGTCCACAGTGCTGAGCTGAACCAGGTGTCCAGTACATCGTTGTCCTGACGCAATTTCACGTCATCTGCTAAAGCGTGTTTAGCACGTACTTCAGCTTCATCACGACCTACATAGACTTTACCTGCTTCGTCGTACCAGGCAGGGATACGGTGACCCCACCACAGCTGACGGCTGATACACCAGTCCTGAATGTCACGCATCCAGCTGTAGTACATGTTTTCGTACTGCTTAGGTACAAACTGAATGTCGCCGTTTTCCACAGCTTCAATGGCCGTTTTCGCCATAGGTGCTACACGCACATACCATTGGTCAGTTAATAAAGGCTCAATCACCACACCAGAACGGTCGCCGTACGGCAGGGTGTTGTTGTGATCTTCTACTTTGTCTAAAAGGCCAGCTGCATCAAAAGCTGCCACTATGGCTTTACGGGCGGCGTAACGCTCTAGACCCTGGAATTCAGCCGGGATCATGGCGTTGTGTGCAGGGTTTGCTTCGCCATTAGTGAAGAAACACTCGCCTTCGCTGCGGATAGTAGCGTCAGCTGTCATCACGTTAATCATGGGCAACTGATGACGTTTACCTACTTCGTAGTCGTTAAAGTCATGAGCTGGCGTGATTTTTACGCAGCCTGTGCCTTTGTCTTTATCTGCATGTTCATCGGCCAGGATGGGAATACGGCGGTTCACCAGCGGCAGCAGCACTTCTTTACCAATCAGGGACTGGTAGCGCTCATCGTCCGGGTTGACTGCAACACCTGTATCGCCCAGCATAGTTTCAGGACGGGTAGTGGCTACTACTATGTAGTTTTTGCCATCAGCAGTAGTGACACCATCGGCCAGCGGGTAACGCAAGTTCCACAAATGACCTTTTTGTTCTTTGTTTTCTACTTCTAAATCAGAAATGGCCGTGTGCAGCTTCGGATCCCAGTTCACCAGGCGTTTGCCACGGTAAATCAGGTCGTCCTGATACAGGCGTACAAAAACTTCCTGTACTGCATTCGACAGGCCAGCGTCCATAGTAAAACGCTCTTTGTCCCAGTCGACTGAGTTGCCTAAACGGCGCATTTGTTCAGTAATGGTGCCACCTGATTCGGCTTTCCATTCCCATACTTTTTCGATAAAAGCCTCACGGCCCATGGCGTGACGGTCTGGTTTGCCTTCAGCAGCCAGTTTACGCTCCACCACCATTTGTGTAGCTATACCAGCGTGGTCAGTCCCTACTTGCCATAAGGTGTTTTTACCCTGCATACGCTTGTAGCGGGTTAAGGCATCCATAATGGTTTGCTGGAACGCATGGCCCATATGCAGGCTACCGGTCACGTTTGGTGGTGGGATCATGATGCAATAGGCACCATTGCTGTTATCGCCACTTGGCTTGAAATAGCCTTTGCTTTCCCATGCCTGATACATGGCTTGTTCAACTTGACTCGGATTAAATGTCTTTTCCATCTTCGTTACCTGAAACTCTCACTAAAAACGCAGGCCGGCCATCAGAGCTGCACTGTTTGCGGGGTTAACCCCGACTGGCGATAAAATTTGAACCGTTCACGTGCCTGAACCTTAAGCTGTTCTTCGGCAGGAACAAATTCGATAATCTGTTGAAAACGCTGACTAAAAGGTGGCACTGTTGCCGACAGATTAATTAAAACCGGTCTGGCATTGCCTGGCGGCAGCCAGCTGATTTCTACCGGAGCGCCTCGTGCCGGGCCTTCGCCCGCCAGATTGTGTGGTACAAATCGCTCTGGATCAAAGCGCCATAATACCTCATCCAGCAGTTCAGCGTCCGCCTGATTTTGGCAGAACACAAAAACCCGCTGTCCGGCCTGATACAAATCGGCGCAGAGTTTGGCGGCAACATGAAAAAAAGCTGGCTCTGACGCCAGCTGTGATTCAGCTTCTGCTGCCTGGTCGGGCAGCAGATAAAAACTGACTTGAGGCACTGTTATCCCTCGATGTCGGTTCCGACACGGTTAATTAAAAACTGGGTCAACATAGCCACAGGGCGGCCTGTTGCACCTTTGTCTTTACCACCACTGCGCCATGCAGTACCGGCAATATCCAAATGCGCCCAGTTGTATTTACGGGTGAAGCGCGACAGGAAACAAGCGGCGGTAATAGTACCGGCGGCACGGCCACCTAAGTTACTGAAATCCGCAAACGGGCTTTCCAGCTGATCCTGATAGTCATCCCACAACGGTAAACGCCAGGCTCTGTCACCACTTTGATCCGAAGCATTTAAAATTTCATGCGCCAGCGGGTTATGGTTACTTAATAAACCTGAGGCATGTTTACCTAAAGCAATAACACAAGCACCTGTTAAGGTTGCGACGTCAATCACCACGTCCGGGTCAAAACGCTCGACATAAGTTAAGGCGTCACACAGCACTAAACGGCCTTCGGCGTCTGTGTTTAATACTTCAACCGTCTGGCCCGACATGGTGGTTAAAATATCACCAGGGCGATAAGCGCGGCCATCCGGCATGTTTTCAGCGCCAGCCAGTACAGCCACCATATTAATAGGCAAGCCTAAACTAACTACGGCATGCATAGTGCCCAGTACTGAAGCTGCGCCACACATGTCGTATTTCATTTCGTCCATCGCATCGCTTGGCTTGATGCTGATACCGCCTGTATCAAAGGTTAAACCTTTGCCGACCAATACCACTGGCGCGCTGTTATCCATAGCGCCGTTGTATTTAATCACTGCCATTTTGGCTTCGTTTTCCGAGCCACGGCCAACAGCCACGTAAGAGTGCATACCCAAAGCTGTCATTTCAGCTATGCCCAGCACTTCCACCGACACTTTGTCGTGTTGCGCTAAGGCCACTGCCTGATCGGCCAAATAAGCCGGAGTACAGATGTTAGGCGGCATATTCGACACGTCTTTACAGACCTTGATACCAGCAGCTACAGCTAAACCATGCTCAACGGCTTTTTCGCCTATGGTTAAGTCGCGACGGGTGGGTACGTTAAAGACAATTTTACGCAGCGGGCGACGGGTTTCGTCTTTGCGGCTTTTCAGCTTGTCGAATACGTATAAGCAGTCTTGGGTTGTTTCCACCGCATGACGTACTTTCCAGTAGGTGTCACGGCCTTTGACATGCAGCTCAGATAAGAAACACACAGCTTCCATTGAGCCGGTTTCATTGAGAGTGCTGATAGTTTTGGAAATGATTTGGCGGTACTGACGTTCATCCAGTTCTCGCTCCTTACCACAACCCACCAACAGCACACGCTCACTTAATACGTTTGGTACATGGTGCAATAACAACATCTGACCGGGTTTGCCCTCTAAATCGCCCCGGCGTAATAAATTGCTGATGTAGCCTTCGCTGATTTTATCCAGCTGTTCGGCAACCGCTGACAGGCGGCGCGGCTCATATACGCCGACAACGATACATGCACTTCGCTGTTTTTCCGGACTACCGCTTTTTACGCTGAACTCCATGCTCACTCCTGATTCTAAGACTTCCGGCCACTATACCAAGTTAGTTCGGTGTTACAGTGGACTTCTTTCTGGTGATATTTTGTCCTGCTTTATAAAAAAGCTCGGATTTATCGCCACTTTAGTCAATAATAATTGCTGTAAACATCCAGTTTACTTAAAAATCGTCAGGGTTCCAGCAAAAAGACAGGTTTTAGGGGGCATTTTTGATTGTTTTTCGTTATCTGATTGGTGAAGTGTTTAAATCCCAATTGGCGGTCTTCCTGATCCTGATCACAATTATCATGAGCCAGCGCTTTGTGAAAATTCTGGCAGACGCATCAGACGGTGATATTCCTGGGCAGTTGGTGCTGACTGTTCTGGCATTAAAACTGCCGCAACTGGCTGTGATTATTATTCCTTTAAGCGCTTTTTTAGGCGTTTTGATCGCTTATGGCCGAATTTACGCCGACAGCGAAATGACGGTATTGCACGCTACCGGCATCAGCGAATGGTATGTCACACGCTTAACTCTGATGTTGTCTGTAGTAATGGCGCTTGGGGCAGGTTTCGTCACTTTGTATTTAAGCCCCTGGTCAACAGAACGTGAATACCAAATTTTAGAACAGGCCGAAGCTGATTCGGGCTTGAGCAGTTTAATTCCGGGGCGTTTCCAGCAAACTTCCAATGAGAAAGCCGTGGTTTTTGTGCATGACATCAGTCGCGACGGTGGAGAGCTGGAAAAAGTGTTTTTAGCCCAAACTTCATCAGAGCCAGGCGGCCAAACCTCCATTGTCTATGCGCAATCTGGTTACGTGAAAGAAGATGCCAGCGGTGCTCAGTTACTGGAGTTAAACAATGGTCGCCGTTATGCTGGTGAAACCCGTTCTCCTGGTTATGAAGTGGTGGAATTTGGTCAATACCAAATTCAAATTCGTGAGCAGCAGGTAGAACAAAAACGCCGTAAGTTATCCAGTTTACCAACAGCAGAGTTGCGTAAACAAACAGGCCCTGAAGCAGCTGCTGAATGGCACTGGCGTATCGCTATACCGTTGTCTATTCCTATTTTAATGCTGATAGCAGTACCGCTAAGCAAAGTAAATCCACGTCAGGGTAAATTTGGTCGCTTGTTACCTGCTTTGGCTTTGTACCTGCTGTATTACATTTTGCTGATTGCCAGCCGCTCAGCTATTGAAGACGGTAAAATTCCGGAGCAATTGGGCATGTGGTGGATCCACGCGCTTGGCCTGACCTTCGGTACTGTGCTGCTGGTGAAACACCGCACTGCAGGCCAAAAGCTAAAAGCATTACTTACAGGGCGCTCTTCTCATGTTTAAGATCCTCGACCTGTATATAGGCCGCACCATTTTGACCACAGTGTTGATGACTGTGACTGTGCTGATGATTTTATCCGGCATGTTCAGGTTTATCGACCAGCTGCGTCTAGTCGGGCGTGGTGATTACGATATGTTGTCGGCTGGCTTGTTTACTTTGTTCAGTGTACCTGGCGATTTGATTTTGTTTTTCCCTATGGCGGCTTTAATAGGTGGCTTAGTTGGTTTGGGTATGTTGGCTAGTAACAGCGAGTTGGTGGTGATGCAGGCGGCGGGTTTATCCCGGTTGAATATCATCAACTCTGTGATGAAAACTTCGTTACTGATGATGCTGATTGTGATGCTGGTGGCTGAGTTTGGTGCGCCAGTAGCGGAAAAAACTGCTCGTGAATTGCGAACCAAAGCCATTTCAGGCGGAGATTTAATTTCCGCTCGTCAGGGGGTATGGGCCAAAGACGGTGACAATTTCATTAACATCAAGCAAGTGGATGACTTTGGTAATCTGACGGATTTAACCATCTATGAGTTTGATACCGACTTAAAGTTACAGGCTATTGTCAGTGCTAAAACCGCAGTATTTGTCAGTAACGCCTGGCGTTTGACAGATGTCAGCCGACTGAACTTTCGTGACGACAGAGTGGAGAAACACCAGTGGCAAGAGCAGCGCTGGCGTTCGACTTTAACGCCGGACAAATTAGGTGTGGTGTCGATTAAACCTGAGTTGTTATCGCTCAAAGGCTTAACCGACTACATCGACTATCTGGAGAGTAACCAGCAGGACAGCAGCAAGTTTGAACTGGCCTTCTGGCGCAAAGCGACTCAGCCTTTAACTATTGTTGCTATGTTACTGGTGGCTTTGTCATTTATCTTTGGCCCACTGCGCAGTGTGACCATGGCCGCTCGGATTTTGATGGGTATTTTGACTGGTTTCGCCTTTTATATGAGCGACCAGGTATTTGGCCCCGTAGCTTTGGTGTACCAGCTACCGCCTGTCCTCGGTGCAATTTTGCCGTCGGCTGTGTTTATAGGGCTGGCAATGTATTTATTGCAGAAGAAATAGCTTGGATTCGTCAGGGTCAGGCCTTGAATCTTGAATCACAGATTCAAGATTCAAGGCCTGACCCTTTATGACCCCACCATTATCCCGCTTTACGATGTAAATTCAGTTCTTTGCTCTCATCTTTGGTCAGCTTCACCACCATAGTTTTGCTGATTTGATCCTGCAGTGCTAAGCCTTGGCCCCAGCGGATCCACAACCAGAAGTTACCCAAGCCAAAAAAAGACACCACTAAACGCAGCAATCCTTGCTTTAGCGTAATGGGGGAACCATCAGGCTGGATCAACAAAATACGCCAGGCTCGCATGCCGAGGGTTTGCCCTGCTTTCACCCAGAAATACACATAAAACCAGACAAAAACCAGCAGCGAATACAACTGAAACCAAAACGCATGTTTCTGAATAAAATCAGCCTGATCCTGATAAGCTGCCAGCGAAACCAAACCCAGCTTATCCAGAATAGTTACAAGCAGCAACGCCAAACCCATAGCCAGCATCCAAAGCGCGGCTAAAATTAATACATCATAAAGAATGGCAGCGAAACGACGAAACAAACCCGCCTTTGGAGATCCGTGATACATCAGTCTGTCCTGACTTTTGTTGATTCAATGAATGGCGCTAAGTGTATCACGCAGCTTTGTTTTTTCGAAACTGCTGCAAAAATGCGCAACCAGACGGCCAACTGAAACTTTTGCTTGCGCCGCGCCATTCGCTTTGTATAATGCAAGCGTTTACTTCTATACGACCCCTCAATGCCTGGGTGGCGAAATCGGTAGACGCAGCGGATTCAAAATCCGCCGGGGGAAACTCCGTGTCGGTTCGAGTCCGACCCCAGGCACCAATATTCTTCGATTCTTTATATTTCATCAAAATCGCGGAAATCCCAATAAAATCAACAATTTAATGTCTCTTTCATTTGCTTCAGACTATCCAAAATGGCTATTTTTTCAGTCTAAATTTTTACCTTTATTTTGTTGCAAATAGGTTGGCCCGGTCCATCCCCGGTCCGCCATGTGTAATTTATGTGTAGTCCAAAACTGGTTTTGACCAGCCAACAAGCAGTATCACCAAACTTATTTTGATTAGTCTGACCGGAGTTTTTCCGGTACCGGACCTGGACCATCTGTGCCGACATCTGGTCATCAGCCGTATTTTATCCGCTAAGTTATTCCAAAGATCACTGATAGCCGCAAGGCTGATGGCATTGAGGTCGATGGGGTTGCGCTCTGCCGCAGAAAAAGCTTTATGTAATCAGCCTCTGATGGATGCGTTCTTCTTGTGTGCAAATGCAAGAATGTTATTCGCAATCTTGTTTAAAAGTTGTCAAAAATTATCAAATTGCTCGTCTAATTGATAAATTTAGAAAAATCTGCATAATGCTTAATTAGTGTAGGCCGTCAGCGTTAGCCTTTGTCTTCTGGCAGGAAGGGGCAAAGTGAATGTTGGCGGCCCTCGCTTTCTCTAAAGCATTACAACCGCCATTGACATTCCGTAAAAATCAGCGATCATTAACTGTGTTTATATACAGTATTTTGGTGCTATGACAATTCAGTTTATCGGGTTCGCAGAACCTACCACCCACTACAGTATTCCTCTATACCAGAGCAAAATCCCTGCTGGCTTCCCTTCGCCTGCTCAGGACTATGTAGAGCAAACTCTGGACTTGAACGAGCTTTGCATTAAACGACCAGCCGCCACCTACTTTGTGCGGGTAGAGGGCGATTCAATGATTGAGGCTGGTATTCATCCTGACGATATTCTGGTGGTAGATCGCTCCGTAACACCGCAGCACGGCGATATAGTTATTGCTCAGGTCAATGGTGAGTTTACTGTGAAAGAGTTGGCTTTGACTCCTACAGTACAGTTGATCCCGCGCAATAAAGCTTACCCACCTATCACCTTTACTGATGATGCTGAGTTAGCGCTCTTTGGGGTAGTCACCAACATTGTCAGGCAAATGACCCGTTCCAAACGAGCCCAGTAGCATGAGTCGTGTATTTGCTTTGGTGGACTGCAATAACTTCTATGCGTCATGCGAAAAGCTGTTCCGCCCTGACTTGGCTAATCGTGCTGTGGTGGTGCTTTCCAACAATGATGGTTGTGTCGTGGCTAGGTCAAAAGAGGCCAAGGCAATGGGCATCAAAATGGGTGTTCCGGTATTTCAAATCAGGGAGCTGTTAGAGAAAAACAATGTGGTGGCTTTCTCTTCCAACTATGCACTCTATGCCGACATGTCGGCTCGGGTGATGCGTACTTTAGAAGAAATGGCTCCGGCTGTTGAAGTGTATAGCATCGACGAGGCTTTTCTGGATTTATCAGGGGTAGCAAGCGCAGTCAACCTAACAGAATTTGGTCATCAAATTCGCCAGCGTGTTCAGCAGTGGATTGGTATTAGTGTTTGTGTCGGGATAGCACCAACGAAGACCTTGGCAAAGCTGGCAAACCATGGCGCTAAGTCGTGGCCTAAAACGGGTGGCGTGGTGGATTTAACCAGTAAGGAGCGGCAACGCAAGCTGATGGCCTTATTGCCTGTCAATGAAGTGTGGGGTATTGGTGCCAGGCTTACTAAGCGGCTGGAGGAGATGGGTATTCACACGGTGCTGGATTTAGCCGATGCACCCACCAAGCTGATACGCCAGCAATTTTCAGTAGTGGTCGAGCGTACTGTGATGGAGCTAAACGGTGAATCCTGTATTGAGCTTGAAGACATACCACCCACCAAGAAAGAAATTGTAAGCTCAAGAGCCTTTGGTGAACGGGTCTCTGAACTGGCTGCAATGCACGAAGCTGTATCTGAATACGTGCATAGAGCCTGTAAAAAGCTAAGGCAAGAGCGCTGCCAGGCAAAGCGTATCAGCGTCTTTTTAAGAACCAGCCCTTTTAGTGATCATCACCTAGACCCTTACTACTCAAACAGCCGAAGTGCAGAATTAAGCTACCCATCCGACGATACCCGCGATTTTCTCCATGTGGCGAGTAAGCTACTGGATGCCATTTGGAAAGATGGTTTTCGATATGCCAAGGCTGGCGTAATGTTATCTGACTTCTACGCCAATGGCGTTTGCCAGCAAGACTTATTCGCCAAGAGTGACACTGTGCGGGGTAACTCTGTATTGATGGGGCTAATGGACCAAATCAACGAGCAAATGCCCAACTCGCTATACTTTGCTAGCAAAGGCACCAAACAGTCCTGGGGGATGAAGCGTGAGCTACTATCGCCTGCTTTTACTACCAGTTGGAATGCTCTGCCGAAGGTTAGGTAGATTTTGGTTTGGTTGATGTCATTAGCTGATATCTCAGCAAAGTTACTTGGAACTATCAATTTGATCCTACTTTAAAAAGGAATGAACTACTTAACTATTAACTAAAATAGGTATTTTTTGAGGTTGTTTAAGAGCTGATTTTATATGATATTAGTGATTTCTTTGGATAGTCACTGGCAGGTTTTAAAAGGAGTAATATGAGCGCAAAGGGAACTGATGTTGCAGCCATTATAGGAAAAGGCCTTTTGGGGGCTATTCCTTTTGTCGGGCCTTTAGCTGCTGAGATTGTTGGTGCGGTCATCCCAAACCAAAGAATTGATAGAATCGAATCTCTGCTAAAGTTGCTTGAAGAAAAAATATCAGAAGAAGCTAAGCCCAAGTTCGAACAAAATATTTACTATCCAGAATCTATTGATTTGATTGAAGATGCCTTTATTCAAGCTTCGCGAGCACTATCACGCGAGAGAAAGGAATATATTGCATCTTTATTGAAGAATAGCTTAACTGAAGATGAAGTGAAGCATATCGAGTATAAGCGATTACTATCGATACTTGGTGAGCTTAATGATTTGGAGGTCCTCATTCTGATATCTAAATCAATGCATCGTGGTCAACTAGGATATCAAGAGTTTTGGGATGCACATGAAGCTGTGTTAATGCCACCAACCGCCCATTTGGGGGCAGAGCAGGATGAGATCGACAAGCATACAATTTATCAATCAAATGAATTACATTTGTCTAATCTTGGTTTGCTCAAGACAAAGTTCAAAAAAACGAAACGAGGTGAGATGCCTGAATTCGATGAAAAAACGGGAATGGTCAAGGCTCAAGGCTATGAAATTACGAGTCTAGGTAGGTTGTTACTCAGAAGCATTGATCAGGCTGTCGAAATATAGAAGTTAACTTTTGTTAGCCTAAAAAGATTTATAAGGCTAGTAACGTTGTTTGAGATAATTAAGTGGTGCAGGATGCAGCTGCAATCCTAAAGGGAACTTACTAAATGCCGAATCATCATTCTGCCTTAAGGACATTACGCGAGGCAGGCCACAAAGATACTGTTGAGTATATCCAGACCCTTGAAGCACACAATCAGTTGCTGCAAGACGAATTAGAACGAGTGCTGACATTACTTGCTGAGCAAGCAGCTCTGAATCAGCAATCTAATGTTGCTGAGAGAGCTGATGCAGTTCTTAAATACACCCGAGAGTACTTAAGTCGTCAGCACTGACTAAACGCACTTTAATGCAGATTTCAGTGCCGAAAACGCACGTTAATGACAGTTGTAGCCAGAACGCACGTTAATCAGCGATTTTGTGCTGAAATGAGCCAAAAAACGCACGTTAATAACTATTAACGTGCAGAATTGCAGTTAAAGGTGGCTGTCAAAAGTCTATACAGAATTGAAACTGCTATGTCATTTAAAATTTAAAGGATTAAATTTGAAAGCAATAAACATTCTATCTCTAGTGCAAGCTTTTAACTCTTTAAATAAAAATAATTACATGAATTTTTCTGCTCATCATGGCATTGGAATTAAAGATGACGAAGTTGTCGATTTAACGCAATTGGTAACAGCATTAAATCACATAGGTAGTGTTAGTGTTTTTGACAGTTTTTACGTTGGATATAAGATACCTCAAATTGGAAAAGAATTTGACCTCTTAAGAATTGGTAAAAACTATGCAGTTAATATAGAGCTTAAGAGAAATAGTTCGGAAGAAAAAATTCTAAAACAATTGCGTAGGAATTATTACTATTTAGGTTCAATAGGTAAGCCAGTATATTGCTTCTGTTTCATCGCGGGGACTGGAAATACCTATTATTATAATGATAAACATGAAATAAGGCTTGTAAATTTAGCTGATTTGCACACTGTTTTAGAAAAACAGATTGACCTTTATTTTGCAGATATAGACAATTTTTTCGATCCTTCTAATTACTTAGTGTCACCTTTTAATTCAACGGAACGATTTGTACTTGGACAGTACTTTCTTACGCATCAACAAGAGGAGATTAGGCTGGAGTTAATTAATATAGCTGGGGATGAATCAAAGCCAAGATTTATTTCGATAACAGGAAGTGCAGGAACGGGCAAGACCTTGTTAGTATATGATTTTGTGAAGGAAATGGTCTTGTCTCGGAAAAAAGTTCTGGTAATTCATTGTGGGAAATTAAACAGTGGACATTATATACTAAATTCAAAATATAACTGGGGGATCGCCTCAGCAAAAAACTGCCTTAGTTATATTTTATCTAGTTATAGTGTTATAGTGATAGATGAAGCTCAAAGAATATATCCTAATCAATTAGAAAAAATAGTTGGCGCTGTTCAGTCAAGCTCTGGGATGTGTGTATTATCTTATGACAAAGCGCAGACGCTTTCTAGTTGGGAGGAGAGAAGAAATATAGATGATTATGTACAAAAAATTGTTACTCTGAAAAAGTACGAGCTAACAGATAAAATAAGAACAAATAAAGCTTTGTCATCGTTCATTAAGGCGTTATTTAACAGAGGGTATAATTCACCAAAAATCGATAGCGAAAATGTTATACTGAATTACTTTAATAATATAGAGTCTGCTAAATCTTTTCTTATGCATCTCAGAAATCAATCTTGGACCGTTCTTCGATTCACGCCATCTCGGTATACAAGTTCGTACCATGATAATTATTCTGATCCATTAAACCCGAATTCGCATGAAGTTATAGGGCAAGAATTCGACAATGTTGCAGTGGTTATTGATTCATTGTTTTCATATGATATTAATGGTGATTTAATATATGCTGGTGGTTCATATTACCATCCAGTGAAAATGCTGTTTCAGAATATTACAAGAACTAGAAAGAAATTAAATATAGTGATAGTTCAAAACGAGCATATTTTGGATAGATGTATGTCAGTATTAAGTGGTTAGTATTTTTAATAGTCAAACTCTGTAGGTCACTTGATGTCTTTAGCATGTGCGAAAATACAGTGGTTCATAGTAATAGTGCTATCTTAAGGGGGAGCACTTTAATAAGCGTTATATAAAAGTGCTTTTCCTCTAAATTGCAGGCGGGGAAATCTAGTTTAAGTATCTTAATTTTAGCTCTTCTTTGTAGTAATCAGCTTCAATTATTTTTGTCAAAATTTCTAGTATATCAAATTCTAAGTGGTCACAAAACAAGCTGATATCGATATCATCTTTAAACCTGTAATAATTATGTACAAGCATGTTTCTGAAATCATATATTGCTACATGCTTTTCCGCTGAATTGTAATTACGCCCTGTTGATGGATGCAATTTAGAATTAGCTGCAAGAATTATATTCGTAATGTCTTTATTTCCATCGTTGAACTCATATACGGCATTTATTAGTTTTGATTCTTTAAAATAATCTGGAAGCTTTTCCCTTATTATACCTAGGTGTTTTCTAGTATCTTTAAACTCCATCATTTTTGCCTGGAGTGCTAGATCCATGGAAAGCTCCATAACTTGATAAATATGCATGAATCGAGCGTACAAATTTATCTCATCTTGGAGTATGTTTGAGTATAAATCTTTAACAAAACCCTTAAAGTGTCTATAGTTGAACCGTTTTTTTAGAGTGAGTTCGGGTGGCACTCTCAGTGATAAATTGTTTTTATACTTTGAGTGCTCTGACTCTAATGGATATATTCCATGTTTAGATAAGTCTAATACATAATCGTATGCATCTATGTCATTGTTTTTTAGATTATCTCTATACCAAATGAAAAAATATGTTCTCTCGTCTAAAGTTTGATCTTTAAATTTATTAAAAATATGACCAGCGTAATTAATGAAATGAGGGTTATCGCTGAAGTCATGGTCAATTGATATTAAAGATATTGCTGGTATAAGCCAACCGGCTCTAACATCTCTTGATGGTTTATTCAGTCTAATATATAGGCTAGATATATCTTTTTCATCAGGCTCGAATTTTGTCAGCTTAATCACGTCATAGTCATTTGAGGATGCCACTGAACTTTTTTGATATCTATTTGGTACTGTTTCTATATTTAGATTCATATATAAAGGTGCTATCATTTCTTACACCTCTGCCATCGCCCTTTTCTTGGCGTTATCAAGCGATTCTTTAATGTTCATAAAAGATCGTCCTTCCTTATCGAATAAGTTTTTGAAGAAAAGCCTGAAAAATATGCGTTGGCCATTACCAATTTTCTTCGCTCTATCTTTAACGTCATCCAAATGCTTATTTAAAAGCAGAAGATCATCCTCTTCGATTGTTAATTTTTCTATTATATCATTTGCATCATTGAAGTTTGATATTGATTCTGACTCAATTAATTCTGATATTGCAGCTCCAAAACCAGTTATGGGCTGGCTTCTGTTAAATATTTTAGTTAAATTTTTACCAAATGGATTAGATGTTGTCTGGAATTGTTCGTCTACATCGTCAGGATAAGTCCAATTAGCAATAAAACCCTGGAATCGACTAGTCATGGAGTGATATAACTTTATAAACTCTATAAATTCCATGTTGTTCTCTTGCTCTTCAGACATGAATTTTATTGTTTTAACATTTTGAAGTATATCAAAACGATCAATAGGTAGTTCATTCTTTTCAAGGAACGAATTGTAGCCATCGATTAAATCTGAGAAATTAAAATCATTAATAGTTTTTATCGAATCGTTATCAGTTTCTTTAATTATGTTTATTTCACCAATACTGGCATCTAAATATCTTGAGTATAATATTTCGAGTTGATGACGTAAAGTCATCTGTGTTTGACCAGTATTTAAAGTGAGCATTCTATAAAGTATTCCTGTGTCCGAAATAGATAAATACAGCTCCACGCGAATTAAATATTTTTCATTTAACTGGTCAAAGTATTCTGTGTTTTCGTTATAGACTTCTATTATTGAGTACGTACGTTGAAGTCCGTCTAGTATTTTTATATTTTCGTAGTCGTTTAATGATTTTGTTAAATAACCTTCTGGATCTAACTTTTCTTGATGCTGCTGATCTTTTGTTGAAGAAGCGAGAACAATAGGAGGTATTATGCAACCATTTTTTATATCCTCCTTCAATAGGCTATATATGCTTCCACTCTTTTTAACTCTTTTGCGTTGGAAAGGATTGTTTTTGAGTATTTGCTCTGAAATTTCAACATAGCTCTTTATATCTATTAGGAATTGAATGTTTTTTGCATTCACTTTTTTATCATCAAGAGTGTTTGTTATCTGAATCATTTTTACACCATACGTTTATTTATGAAATGTTTTTGCGTAAATTTAATATAACTATCACTTGCAACTATTAAATATTTAATATTGCTTAAGAAGGGGCGAATTCTCGTTCAAAATTTTAAAAATTTATTTCTTATCTGATAGCTCAATATTTGGTAAATGCGAACTTGTTGATGATTGAAATACCATAACTGCCGCTTCTGTCTATCTTTACTATGCTTTTACTACTATCTCAGATATTGTGTCGATAGCTACTTTTTTCACTATGATTATTCATACCCTGGACGAGGCGTATAAATGTTAAAATTCACCTTGGACTTGGACAGACTAATCTATACAAACTTCCGCTTTTCAAAATTGTCTGCAAGCCAACCATAGTCCCTGATATTAGCCTCTCTAGCCTTTTGGCTAATATTGCGCTGCTTCAATGAATCAGGCTCTTCTTTCTCATACGCAACACCGCTAAACTCTTGCCGGAACATGGTAGGCAACAGATGGCTGTAGTTGCGATCAATCATTTCAATGCTGGTGCCGCATTGTTTTGCTAACGCAGCGATATCGCCTTTGTTTTTGAGGTTCCAAGTGATGTAGGAGTGGCGAAGCGAATACAGCGTTCGTTCGCTTAAATTCTTAACAGCCTCTTCAACCTCTTCTGCTACAACAACCTTTTCGTCTTCATCGTCCTTTTCGTTTTCTTTACCCTGATCTAACTTTTTCACTATTTCGGAGAATTTTCGACTAAGCCCTTTAGGTTTACTACCGTCAGAAAGCCTGAAAACTAGGTCATTGGCTTTTCTATCTGGGAATCGAGCTACCAAGTCGGCAAGGTTGGCTACAAAATCGCTGCGCACTACAACCTCTCTGGGTCCCGTGTAAAGGGTTGTCTTTCCCTTTGTAACCGTAACGGTAATCTCGGGAACGCCATTAATAAGTGTGAATGAAATATCTCGCCACCGGACGTTTTCAATCTCCGTACCTGGGCGCATACCCGTAGCTACTGCAAAGTCGATATAGTCGTAAAGTAATTCAAGTAGCATTCGACTGGTTTTATTCTTAGTGCGTTGTTGTTCTTTACTGATTAGTTCAGATATTTTACGGAACTCTTTCCATGTAAACACACCACGCCGCTCTTGGCGTTTACCATCGGTCTCGAAGGTTGGAATATGGTACTTGGTAATCTGGCCAGAACTTAGTGCCTTGTCATAGACCTTAGAAAGAATAGCATTGTGGTTTTGCAGTGATGAACTAGACATCTGTTTGCCAAACTGTTCCCGTCGCCATGCATGGAATTCGTCCATTTTGGCTTGGTTAATCTGGTCGATACGCGTGTCCTTGAAATGCTCCATATGGTATTTTTTCAGGATTCCAATGTAGTTACTTTTGGTCTTTGACGATTTGTTGGCCTTTTTAGCTTCTGCAATGTCTCTTTCAAGGTCTTTGATTACCAGATTAGCAAGGGCTGTAAAAGTTTGAGCACCGGAACGAATACCAAGCTGGTGTTCAGTCCGGCGTTTGTAGTATTTATCTGTAGCTTTGATTTTGGCGGCTTCAACGTCTGATTCGCCAGTGGAGAAGGTGATATGTTCTTTACCAACCTTAAAGCGGGCGTACCACCTTTTTGAATTAGGCTGGGTGAATATAAACAGGCCATCAATAATGGTTATTTTCTGTAGATACCCCACCAACCACTCCTTTTAAATAAATCCTCGTCGTTTGTAGTTTTTTGCCCAACGATCGATTTGGTTTTGTAGCACTTCGTCATAATCCACTTCTGAAAACTGTTTAGTTAACAGCTTCTTGGTTTCAAGCGCTACACCCGACAGTTCACGGCCAAACATTCTGGGAATGACATGGCTGTAATGCTGCTCAATCATCTGGATACCCGTACCACATTGACGGGCTAACACATCAATACTGACATTTTGAGCCATAAGCTCCCATGTAATATAGCTGTGACGTAACGAATATAAACTTCTTTCCCCCTGTTGGGAATTCTTTAATTGAGTTAATTCAAGGGCTTTTTCAAAGTTGCGAGCTATTTCTTTGACTGCTGAACCATCGGGTAGTACAAACATTCGGCCGTCTTTTTTTCTGTTAGGAAAACGGTTACTTAAGCGTTGGAGTACCTTCACAATGGCCTCTTTGCAGACAACTTCGCGAGTGCCTGTGTATTTGGTGGTTTTACCCTTACGTACAGTGACATAAAAGCGGCAGCGTTCTGTATCACGCTCGATGTGCATGTCTGCCCATGTAAGGTTATCAATTTCAGAGCCTGGCCTCATGCCGGTCAGAATGGCAAAGTCCATATAGTCCAAAAGTAACTCTCGAATTTGCCGAGTTTTCTCTCTGCGACCCTCATGCCTAAATTCTTCGACTTTTTCCCTTACTCTGATGTACTCATCAATGCTAAAAGCTGCGCGCCGTTGGCCCTCAGCCCCTTTGTTTTCTAAAGCGGGGACTTGGCTAGCCAGCATCCATTTATGCTTCACTGCATAGTCGAATAGCATTTGAAGAGCTGAGTTATGGTTTTGTATGGTGGATTTTGCTGGAATACGGCCAAGTGACTGTATGCGCCAACTATCAAATCCGCCGGGGGAAACTCCGTGTCGGTTCGAGTCCGACCCCAGGCACCAATACGCTTTTGTCGGAATCAAAGTCCTCAATATCACTAAAACCAAATGATCGGCATTGATCCTGCGTTATATCTCATTGTTTTTATAGCCAATGGCCAAAGGTTCGCAGTCCAAACTCTATCAGCATTGGGATGGCAGTAATTTATTCTGCCCCGGTCTGCCACTGGTATTTAAAGTTCCCGACTGCGATTGTGGTTTAGCACTCACCACAGTAGAACTGAATCATTCAACAAAACAGGCAGTCTAAGCCGGCAGATACTTGGTGCTAAAAATTGTTGAAGCAGAGGTGTATCAGCGTTAATTTGGTATAGGGGAATAATTAAGACTTATGTTCTCTCTGACTTTGACTGCAGGGTGTTGTAAAGTACGCATAATATTTAATAGCCCTCATACAGCGGCTACTGTTTTTTATACAGGCGATTTTATTAAAAAGCGAGGTCATACCAGTGAGCAGAGAGACATTGTCTGAGCAACAGATTGCTGAAATTAAAAGTAACTTCGATTTTTTTGACCGCGACGGCAATGGCCGCATCGAGTTAACTGAGTTTATCGAACTGCTTACGGCACTTGCTCCGAAAACCAAGGCCAGCCATGTTGAAGAGGGTTTTAAGCTAATTGATACCAATAATAATGGTTATATCGATTTCACCGAGTTTTTAGACTGGTGGCAAGACTGCTGGTGGGAATACTAAAACCTGTTCTCTGTTATTTTTAGCTGGATTCACAGAGCGAATTGAGCTGTTGGTGATGAAAGGTTCATCCAGACGCATAAACTCTTTTTTGCTCTGATCCAAGACGCAGCTCCTTTGTATTCAATACATACCTCAAGCTTTTGCCGCTTAAAACCGAATGCGCAGCATAAAGCGGTTTCAAATTGTTAATCCTTTGATATTCTTAGGTCTTTAATCAAGAGCATCGCATCCTTATGTCTGCTGAGTTTTCCTCACTTTCTGAAAGTTTTTCAAAGAAAAGCACTGTGTTGTGGTTACTATGGATAGCCGGTATTGGGCTACTGAGTGCCTGTGCTGCTCTGCCACCTGCACAGCTGGCGACTGATGCCAAGCCTTCAGCAGCATTGACTGCTGCGCCGCTCTACAATGTTAGTTTTAACAGCGTGCTGGCGCTGCCTGTAAAAAATCAGGGCATGAAATTGGCTTATGGCACAGCGGCTTTGCAGTTTGGTTTGTTGTCTTTACCTGCAACTCAGTCAGGCACTAAACCGCCTTTGGTTATTTTTGTGCATGGTGGCTGCTGGTTGAATGCTTATGATGTCGCGCACAGCAAGGCGTTGAGTCAGGCGCTGACTGAAGCAGGTTATGCAGTATGGTCGCTGGAGTATCGCAGGGTGGGCGACGAAGGCGGCGGCTGGCCTGGCAGTTTTAACGATATAGTGCAGGGCATCAACTATGCTCAGGCGCAGTTTGAACAGTATGGCGTGGATGTTAACCGTATTGCCTTAATGGGCCATTCTGCGGGTGGTCAGTTGGCCCTTTTAGCGGGTAAAGAGCTAGCTGGTGAAAAGCTAGCAGGTGACAAAAAACCTGCACCAATACAAGCTGTGATTGGTCTGGCCGCTATCACCGATATGGCCAGTTATGCCAAAGGCAGCAATAGTTGCCAAAGTGTCACAGCTAAGTTTATCGGTGCATCGCCAGAGCAAGCACCTGCGTTATACCAAGATGCCAGCCCTAGTCTGCACAAAGCACACCCAAATACCCTACTATTGCAGGGCAGTGCCGATTCGATTGTGCCTGCAACTCAAGCGACTGACAGTGGCATACCGTATCTTATGGTGGAAAAGGCGGGTCATTTTGACTGGATCCATCCACAAAGCGCTGCGTATCCGCAGTTAATTTTGACCCTACAGGAGTTACTCCCACTGTGATGGCACCTTTAACCCTCGAACAGCTGCAGCACTATGATCAGCAGGATCTATTGGCTCATAAAAGAGCAGAATTTACCTTGCCTGAGCAGAGTATTTATTTTGATGGTAATTCGTTAGGCGCCATGCCGAGCTGCGTATTGCAGCGGACTCAGGACGTGCTGGCCCGGCAATGGAGTCAGGATCTCATTCAAAGCTGGAATAGCAATCAGTGGATTGATTTACCGTTAAAAGTAGGAGAACAGATTGGCCGTTTAATCGGCGCTGGTAGTGGCCAGGTGATTTGCTGTGACTCTACCTCGGTGAATTTATTTAAAGTGCTGAGTTGTGCGCTGCTGATGCAGCCAGAGCGTTCTGTGGTATTAACCCAGCAAGGTAATTTTCCAACCGATCTGTATATGGTGCAGGGGCTTAGCACGTTGGTAGGTGAAAAACGCTGTCAGCTGTTGGAGGTGCCAGAGCATGAACTGGTGCAGGCGCTGAATAGCGATGTTGCTGTGTTAATGCTGACTCAGGTTGATTTTCGCAGCGGTCGTTTACTGGATATACAGCGTTTAACCCAGAGTGCGCACGACCAAGGCGTGTTAGTTATTTTGGACTTGGCGCACAGTGCCGGTGCTTTACCTGTGGAGCTGGACGCCTGGCAGGTTGATTTTGCCGTAGGCTGTGGTTACAAGTACCTGAATGGTGGGCCTGGTGCTCCGGCTTTTTTATATGCGGCTAAACGGCATCACGCTCAAATTAATCAGCCACTAAGCGGCTGGATGGGGCATAAAGCTCCCTTTAGTTTTAGCCCTCAGTACCAGAAGTCTGATGGCATAGAACAGTTTTTAACTGGCACTCCTGCGGTGATTTCTATGAGTGTACTGGATGCTGCCTTAGGGGTGTTCAGCGATGTCAGCATGCAACAAATTCGCGAAAAATCACTGGGTTTGACCAGCTGTTTCCATCAGTTGGTGCAGCAACAAGCGGCGCTAGCCGAATTAACTTTAATAACGCCCTTAAAGCCGGAACAGCGCGGTAGTCAGCTGGCTTATCAGCATCCTCAAGCCTATGCCTTATGTCAGGCGCTGATTAAACGCGGTGTGATTGCAGATTTCAGGGCGCCTGATATTTTGCGTTTGGGTTTTACCCCGCTGTATTTGCGTTATGTCGATTTATGGCATGCCGTTGAGATATTGACCGATATTGTTGCAAGCCAAGAGTATCTAAAGCCTGAATACGCCATTAAACACAAAGTCACCTAAAGGCTTGTGCCAGATTGCTTTAACTGCATCGTTCCTGCCGGCCTTGTTCCCCGTGGAGGAGCATGCAACTTCAAGTTTCTTGGGTATAACCCCTTCGTCCTTGAAGTTGCCGCTTTGTTGACTGCGCCATCTGGCCCCAGTCACATAGGTTGACTATGCTCCCAGGGGGGCACTGGCTTGTCGCCTCGCCGAAACCTCAAATAATTTGGGTATATAGTTCACTCACTGCCTAGTAGTTAGCCTTGTGACCTAAGTTGCTCATGGCCTTTTAAGATGTTTAAGTCGTGGGCAGGCGATTGAATCGACAGCAGAAGCTGTTGAAGCTTTGATATTTATGCTTTGATATTTGTGCTTTGATGTTTGGGATAGCCAAACAACTACTGCTCTTTAGCTAACTCCGTTATTCCACTGAGCTCGCCAGCGCACAGATAGGCTCTTTATCGCTCTGCTAGGCTCATGCTGCGAAATTCTCAGATGGGATAAGCTTGGTGGAATTTATTGATTACTACAGCGTGCTTGGCGTTGCACCAACTGCAGACGACAAAGCTATTAAAACGGCCTACCGCAAACTCGGGCGCAAGTATCACCCTGATGTCAGTAAATTGCCGGACACTGCAGAAAAATTTAAGCGGGTTGCTGAAGCTTATGAGGTATTGCACAGCGCGGAGAAACGTGCCGAATATGATGCATTATGTGCAGCGCGCAGCCGTGGTTTTAACGGCCAGCCAGGCCAGACGAATTCAGGCTTTTATGCTGACAACAATGCGGCTTCCAATCAGGAATTTGCTGATTTTTTTAATGCTATTTTTGGCGAGGCTGGCTCACGTAGTCGGCAACAACATCGACAGCAACCGGGCTTTGACGAGAGCAATCCAATCAAAGGTGCAGATGTTGAGCTTGAGTGGCCCATTATGCTGGAAGACACCCTGGCGGATACCTCTAAGCAGATTGAATTTGTTATGCCACATGCTGGTCACCAGACAGGGCCGCTGGGGACTCAGCAATCGATAAAAAAATCGCTGAAGGTTAAAATTCCGGCCGGCATTCAGGATGGTGAGCGCATTCGGTTAAAAGGGCAGGGTTCTCCTGCTGCTGACAATGTTCCTAGTGGTGATTTGTATTTAACCATCCGCTTATTACCTCACCCACTGTTTGATGTTGAAGCCGACAATTTATTACTTACCGTGCCGCTGGCGCCCTGGGAAGCGGCGTTGGGGACAAAAATAACACTGCCTACGCTGAGCGGAAAAATTCAGTTGTCGATCCCTGCCAATAGCCAGGCGGGCCAACGTTTGCGGCTGAAAGGAAAAGGCCTGGTGGGGAAACAATCGACCGGAGACTTGATTGCGATTTTAAAAATTGTGATGCCAGCCACGCTGAATGACAGCAGTAACACACTGTGGGCTCAACTTGCTGACAGCGCCTGCTTCGATCCACGCCGCGAATGGAGTAACTTAGCATGACGACCTTATCAGCAATTCACTCCGGCAATGCTCAGCTCAGTTTTGAAGAACTCTGCCTGACAACTCAGATTAATAAAGAAACCATGCTCGAATTGATCCAGCACGATATCGCGATTCCCATAGCGGGTAATCAGCCGCAGCACTGGCTATTTCATCTGACTTGCGTAACCAAAGTAAAAAAAGCGGCCCGTCTGAATCATGATTTAGGTATGGATTGGGCTGACCTGTATTTAGTGCTTAATCTATTGGATGAAATTGACCAACTGAGCACTGAAAATACCCAGTTAAAACAACAGCTGGCAAGGTTTCTCTAACCATATTGGAACTCTGTTGCCACTATTCAGAGTAGATAGAGCCTCCCTTAATAGACCCGATAGTTATAGACCGGACTGAGCTTTACGATCAATAAAAACGACAGCTAAAGCAGGCAACACAAAACTATGGCGCTCCAGCTGTTCTGTTATTTAGTCTGCGTGCCAACGTACAGAATGGCACCTTATACGGCTGTTAGGCTGGCTGTAGGAATTCGTTAGATGGGATCAGACAATGGAGTTTAATGATTATTACACTGTACTTGGCGTCGTTGCAACGACAGATGCCAAAGCTATAAAAGCGGCCTATCGCAAACTTGGTCGCAAATATCACCCTGATGTCAGCACATTGCCGAATACTGCAGAGATATTTAGACGTGTTGCTGAAGCCTATGCTGTCTTACACAGCACTGAGAAACGAGCCAAATATGATGCATATTGTGCCGCGCGTCGCCATGGTTTTATACGCTTAGTCCGGACACACGCTAGTGGGCGTTGATGCGGTCTGCAAAGCGAATTTTTATCAGAGGGTGCTGGTTTGTTGAGACTTTTTTGGCGAGGCAAGCTCCGCGTAATAGGTTACGCATTGCTTTTCTAATAAGCGTTGCTCCATAAGCTTTGTTGCGCATCCCTGACGTATGCTTTACTGTGCACCCTAGATGAATGTTAAATGGTCAGCTTTCTGAGATTTATCTAAAACAGTTTTTTTCAATAAAAACAATAAATTAAGGATAAGTGAAGATGAATAAGTTTTTAAAAGCCAGCATCCTTTGCCCTATGTTAGTTCTTGGTATGAGCCAGGCAACTGCTGCTGTATTCAGTTCTGAGCAGGTCATTGCTAATCAACAGTTCAATTTCAATAAGCAGCAAGTATTGTCTTATGTCGACAGTACCGAAGTGCAGAATAAACTCATTGAGCTGGGCGTAAGTCCTGCTGATGCCAAACAACGTATAGCTAGTATGACTGCCGAAGAGCTTAGTGCGCTGAATACTCAGATGAACGAAATGCCAGCAGGCGGTATTGTTGGTGTTGTGGTGACTGTACTGGTGGTTGTGGTGGTCACGGATTTAATGGGTCTTACTGACGTTTACCCTTTTATCAACCCAATTTAATTCGTGATTTTGATGGTTTTGCTACGACAGGCCTGCCTTTTGGCGGGCTTGTTGCTTTTACTGACCGGCTGTCAAACGCCGCCACAAACCAAGCTGCTGCTGGCTGAGCCTCCAGCTATTGCTCGTCAGCATCTTATCCCGCTGGTACCATTTTATCCGCAGCAAGAGTATTTTTGCGGCCCAACTACCTTAGCTGAAGTGGCTGGTTTTTATGGGCTTGAAAAAGACCCTGCCATTATAGCGCCCACTACCTTTATTTCGGGTTTGCAAGGCACTCTGCAAATTGAAATGTCGGCTGCCACACGGCAACTTGGGCTGGTTGCTTATGCGCAGCGCGGTACCATGCAGCAACTGTTAAGTCTGGTTGCTGAAAATATTCCAATCATAGTGCTACAAAATAACTCTCTGGCCTGGCTGCCGCAGTGGCATTATGCCGTGGTAATTGGTTACGACCTGCAAAGCAAAGAAGTGATTTTGCATACCGGAGTGACTGAAGCGCACCGGCTGAACTTTTCTACCTTTGAGCGCACCTGGGCACGGGGTAACTATTGGCTGCTGGCTATGTTGCCTGCGGATAAAAGCAGTGCCCAGTTTGATGCTTTTATTTACACCAAAGCCAGCCAGGATTTATTGAGCACTCAACAGCTTGATAGCGGTATTACCGCGCTTAACACTGCGACAAAGCAATGGCCTGATTATTGGTTACCTTATTTTTTGCTGGGTAATCATTATTTCTCAAGCCAGCCTTTGGTTGCGGCACACTGGTTTGAAAAAGGCCTGGCTTTTGCGCAGCAGGAAATATCTTATCTGAACAATTACGCTGTGCTGCTGAGTGAACAAGGTTGCCAGGCTAAAGCAACCACACTGATTGAAGCTGCTTTGAAAATAGCTCCGAATGATAGCAATCTGCTGGACAGTCAAAAAAATATAAATGCCGCGCCAGCTTCAGCGACTGGCGTTGTCTTCGAATGCCCGCTCTAAAGAACGGATCAGATTCGGGCGATCAGCATTGATTATGCCGCTATGCACAACGACCCCATGTTTGAGCGGTTACAGAACCTGATGGCCAGCCTGAAAAACTACGAAACACAGCGTCAGATTTTTTAGCTGCAAAAGCTTTCTGCCGGACGCTTTTTAGCGGCTGATTGTTATAAGAGCTCACCATAACCCCCTCTGGTTTAAATTATGCTTTGACTATTCTGTTCCCCTAACCAAGCCGCACTACTGCTGTAGATTAGCTGAGAGATTTCTTGTTAACTTATTGATTTTTAATAAGTGTCATATTAATGTCAGCTGACAGATGTTGGACTGTCACAGCAAAGTCGTCAGAAGTTTTGGCCTGTCGTGCTGTACTTGAGCCGAACTTAATGAACGGAGAAACTTCCATGAATATTCAAGCTGACCGTGCTGTCGCATTTTTTGATTTGGCTGACGATTGTATACGTGTTGAATCCTCTTTCCTGACGGGAATGGAGCAAGTGTTTGTTAATGACGAACTGATCTCGAAAAAGCTAAGCTGGCGTTTTAAGTCTGTGCATACCTTTGAATGGAAAGGACAGACTATTGAAATCAAGATCCGCCTTAGCGGTAGGTTGCTCAGCTCTGTGGTGATTGAGTTTTGGGTCAATAGCGAAATGAAAGACAGTGACGAGTGGGATCTTAAGCGGGTTATGCAGCAAGCTAAGCAGTTAAAAGCTCAGCAGTCCTGGTGGAAGATGTTACTGACTATCTTTGTGTTTGGTATGGCGGGTGCCGCTGTAGGTTATAGCCTGGCTTCACTGTTTAAAGGATGATGCTATGCAGCTTAACTTCGTGTTTATTCGCCAACTGCGAATAGAAAAAGGCTGGACCCAGCAACACTTAGCAGATATTTGTGCTGTGAGTTTACGTACTATTCAACGGGTGGAAGTGCAGGGCATAGCCTCACTTGAAACCAGTAAAGCCCTGGCTGCGGCTTTTGAGGTGGATCGTGAATTATTGTTGGGGGAAGCCGGGTTGCCGGTTCCTGCGGTGGCTGGCAAAAAACCTCTGCCATTCTGGCTGCTGTGCATTACTTTTTTAGCCGGCACAGTTTTTGGTGCATTTTTGCTGAGTTTATTGCGTTAGCAGGGCTGTTTTGTTTTGATATAAAGCAGAGAGCAGGTCAGTAGCTATTCACTTGGAATGCCCAGAGATGTGCTGAACCAGTTGATACCAAACCGTGCTTTTCCCAATTCTTGTAAGCAGGAGGAACATCGCATCAATGATGTTCCTCCTGTGACTGACAGTAAAAGTGTACGACTGTGCAGTACTTATCTGCTGACCACCAGCTCGTCGCCGCTATACTCAATGGTCTGCGTTATTGGGCCTGTCAGGGATTTTGCCATACCCTCCGCAGCGCCTATCCAGCGGATATTCATGCTGATTTTTTGCTGCATGCCGTCAAATTCGCCCTGGCGTTTGCCAATGGTCAGAATGCCTTTGGCATCGTCGTAACTCAGCTCTATGGTGCTGTATTTGCCTTTTTCGTAGTCGTAGCTGCGGCCATCGTCGTTATACAGGCTGTAGTGGCCGTTGGCACCTGTGTATATATTCAGCGTGATGGGGGCATCGGGTTTGTCGTTGACAAACTGAATGTCTTCGCCTGTTGGCACTATCGAACCTGCTTTGACGTACAAAGGCATCTTCTCTAGAGGCGCTGCGGCCTGAATATGCTGGCCACCGCTGAGTTTTTCCCCGCTATAAAAATCATACCAGTCGGCGCCTTGCGGCAGATACAGAGCACGGTTTCGGGCCTGGTATTCGTAGACAGGGCTGACTAAAAAGGCTGGACCAAACATATACTGATCGTTCAGATTAATAGCGGTTTTGTCGGCCGGGAAATCCATCACTAAACCACGCATCAGGGTGTTGTCGGTCAGGTGCATTTTGCCTGCTTCGCTGTAGATATAAGGCAGTAACTGGTAACGCAGTTTGGTGTAATACACCAGACTGTTGTAAACCTCGCTGCCTTCATCGGCCAGGTTATAAATTTCGCGGTACGGGTTTTGGCCGTGCGAGCGGAAGATAGGCACAAAAGCGCCAAACTGGAACCAGCGTAAGTTCAGCTCTTGCCATGGGCCCTGATCTTCCGGCTGTAAACCTGAGTAATGACCGACAGCGCTGCCGTCTTTTTTCCAGCGGTACTTATCTTCGGGCGTAAAGCCACCGATATCGAAAGTCCAGTTCGGCATACCGGCTAAACCTACGCCTATGCCTGCTGCTATTTGTTCTTTTAAATTCGACCAGCGTGGCACTATATCACCACTCCAGATGGCGGCACCGGCGCGTTGTTGTCCGGCAAAACCTGAGCGGGTTAAGATAAAGGCGCGTTTATCCGGATCGGTCTGGCGCTCGCCTAAATACACGCCTTCGGCATTGGCCAGGCCATAAGAGTTAAAGTATGCAGTGCCTGAACCAATGGAGAGCGGCGTCATATTTTCTTTGCGTTTACTGATGCTTAAGTTGGAATGCATATCCGGCTCTGATGCATCCAGCCACCAGGCATCAATGCCTAAGACATTTAAATTCTCTGCAATTTGGCGCCAGAAAATTTGCTGGGACTCTTTTGGATAAGGGTCGTAGAAACCGTTCAGGTAGCCAGGGCCTATCCAGTCCAGATTCTTTTCTTTTTCCACGTTGTTACTGAGCATATAGCCTTTGGCGTCCAGCTCTTTGTAGTTGTCTGTGCTGGCATAAAACTTAGGCCAAACCGAAATCATGATATTGGCATTGAGCGCATGCACCTCATCGACCATTTTTTTCGGATCAGGAAAATGCTTCAGATCGAATTTGTGACTGCCCCAGGCATCCTGTGGCCAGTAGGACCAGTCCAGTACTATGTTATCCAGAGGAATTTTGCGTTTACGGTATTCTTTCACCACATCCACCAGCTGTTGCTGATTGGTGTAGCGCTCGCGACTTTGCCAAAAACCATAGACCCATTTGGGCAATAACACGGCTTTGCCTGTTAAGCTGCGGTAACCGCTGATAATGTCGTCAGCTTTGTCTCCGGCAATGTAATAGTAGTCAATGGCTTTGCCGCTTTCAGAGGCAAAGGTCAGCGAATACTGCTCGTCTTTTGGTAGTGGCTTGCTGTGTTCAAGGAAAACATAACCACCTTGCGAATCCCATTCAAGTTCAATGTTTTGCGCCACATCAGCGCTAAACTCCGCTTGAGTCATGTGGTACCAGGGGTTCCAGTTCATTCGCCAGCGATCCAGCAATAGCTTGCCGCCAATACTGAGTTTGGCATAACCACTGTTATACAGTCTGAACTTGTGCATGCCGGCTTGAGCTGTGCTGATTGAGCCTTTCCAAACCACACGCGGTTGTTTCAGCTCGCCCAGCTCTTTTGGAAAAGGGAATTCGCGTACATTGTTGTTGGCTAAATACTGGTAGTTAGGGCCTTGTTCTATGCGGCTTAACAGCAGTTTATCGCCATCGTAATACTCTGCCGTCAGCCCACCCGGATTGCCGTTGGCGTCAAACAGCTTAAAGTGGTCAAAAAACGGCTGAGCGCCTTTGGTATCACCAAACTGAGTAATAGAAGCATTGTCCCACAACACGCCGTAATTGCGGGTAGACACCACCAATGGTATCGAAATCACCAGGTTATGGGTGGTGAGTTCAACATGTTCGCCAGCGTAGTTGACCTGACCATTTTGATGCTGGCCCAAACCAAAAAAGCCCTCGTCTGTGTCTTTGTTCCATTGTTGCTGCAGTGCATAGGAGTCGGCCGCAGCTTGCACCGGATCTTTGGTTACAGGGCCAAATTCACGTTTGGCTTCAGCTAAGGTAACCTGGCCATTTTTATCGATAAAGTGCACAGCGCCATCCACTAAAGACACTACGGCTGTCAGTTGGCTGGTTTTCAACAGCAGCTGTTCACCTTGTTGCTCCAGGCTGAATTTGCCTTGTGGTTTGGCTGTCACCATTAAACTATTGGCCACAGCGCTCAAGGTGCTGTGGGGTAGTGCTGTGACCCGGATAATACGGTCGCTCATCACCTCCAGCCGCAGTAATTGGGTTTGCTGCTGTGGCAGTTCAATCAGCACACCATGTTCGGTGCTTTGGTAGCTGCCGAGCTGTTTTACCACACCAGTAGTGACAGCTTGATCTGTGGCAGCGGGGGAGCAGGCTTGTAAGAGGGCAAGCGGCAGTGCCGCCAGTGCCGCCAGTGCAAACCTGAAGACAGATCCTTTATGTTTTCTCATTAAACTCTCCATATAATTCTCATTTAATCAATACATTAGTGCTGATAGGTGCTCAGGGTCACCTTCAGCAGATGTGGTTTGGAGGTAAAGTTCAGCCCCCAGTCGGTTTGGTCACCATTCCAAACCCGCTCAAATACCCATTTGCCCTGCTCGAAATGGCCTTCTTCTACTCTGGCAATAAAGGGGCTGGCCGCCAATTCGTCTGATGCAGAAAAACTGACGCGGGCCCGCAGTGCAGTGAGCAAATACTCGTTGTCTGATAGTTTGGCGATCAGCACACCGCCTGAAGCCGGGCTATTGCCGACAGGCGGGTCAATCCAAAACATCCTGCGGCCATAGGTGATTTCAACATTCCATAAGCCCAAATCCAGGCGCTGGGTAAAAAGCTCCGGATCAGTTTTGATGTCGTCAGGCTGCTGCTCTGTGGCATTGGCATTCCAGATCTTTTGTTGTTCAGCAAAGGAATCATGAGGTTCAGCCAGACCCCAGACTTCAGATTCAAAGCTCAGCTTGGCCCAGATCTCTGCAAAGGGCCGCACCAACTGATACAACTCAGCAAAAGGCGCTATGGTGTTTTCGTCCATAGTTTTAGCACCAAGCGGATAGTTGGCGTAGTCAGTGTCATCCATACCAAAAGGTGAAAAGCCTATGCCCTGATGCCCCAGCGTACTGAAGAAATAACGGGCATAGGGCTGGTCGTTGCCAATCTCGGCAACAAAAAGCGGGTTGTTTGGCCTGGAGTACAGATCCAGTACTTTGTCGACTGTTTTATGGTCGCGGAAATAGATATCAGGGCTAATCATATCTACGCTTGGCGCGGCAATTCGCCACAGATCCAGCACATTGTCGGTAGGACCACCCATCGAGTAGCCATCGCCCGGATGAAAGGGGTTACGTAAGGCCACATTCACATTCATCGGCAGGTTTTTAATGGCTTTGCCCGCCTGAGCCAGCTCTTCGCAAAACCTGGCTATATGGTAAGCATGAAAGTGTTCATCGGCGTCTTTGGCAAATACCTGCTGCCAGGTGCCGGCTTTGAGCCCAAGCTTTTCAGTTAACTCAGTGGGTACTTGTTGTTGGAACTGTGCTTCGGCCATAGCCGAAAAATCACGTTTTGAGCCATAGGTGCCGACTTCATTCTCAATTTGCACCATAATCACAGTGTGCTGCGGGTCATGCTGTTGCAGATACTGCATCAAGCGGACAAAGGCCTTTTTATCGGCCTGCAGTGTGTTTTTCCCCAAGGGCGATAAGGAGTTTAAAACGCTGCCGTCTTGTTTCACCACCCGAGGAAATCTTTTGTTATCGGTTTTTACCCAGGCTGGCGCGTAGTGGGGCGCATTGTTTTTCCAGGTTGCAAACCAGAGCAGGTTTAAACGCAGATCACGTTCGCGCGCCTGCTGCAATAAAACATCCAGATAGCTGAAATCAAACTCACCCTCTTTTGGTTCTATTTGTTCCCATGCGACCGGGATACTTAAAGTATTGGCCGACATCTGCTCTACCACAGGCCAGACTTTATCTAACACGGCTGGATAATTGGCTGAATTATTGGCCTGAGCGCCCAAAATTAAATAAGCTTTACCGTCCACCCAAAAGCTGTGTTTACCATTTTTTGTAATAACCTGTGGCAAGGGGGTAGCCACTGATGTGACTGTTTCTGTGTCAGCTTCAACCGCCTGAACTGCCTGTACTTGTTGTCCTTGGCCTGGTCCGGCACAGCCTGATATCAGGCTAAAAGCCACCAAGGATAACAGCCACTGTCGGTACAACAACGAAATACTCGATCGACTTGTCATGCAAAATACCCTTCATACTCTGTTGTAAAGCAGCCGGACAACGTTGAAGTCTCGGCTGCGCTTCAGAACTAAATAAGCTCTGCTCACCCCTTCAGGCTGCAGAGCCCAGCATGCTATGGCTCAGGCTATGGCTTAAAAGCTACCCCGCAGGGATAAGGCATAACGTCTGTCACTGGCGTGATAAGCGCTATAGTGATCACCGGAAGCCACCTGGCTCATAATATTTTTGTTGATGGTATTGCTCAGATTGTTTGCTTCTAAGGCAATGCTGTAGTGCTCGTTGATATCGTAGGAAATGGATGAATCCAGATAGCCTGCAGCGGCGTTGTAAACCGGCAGCTTCCATAACACTCCGGCGGTGTCGCCATTAAAGCCGTTGGCACCAATAGAGGTCAGGTATTTATTCCGCCAGTTGTAAGCCAGACGGAAATGAAAGCCATTTTTCTCGTACATACCCACTAGGTTGTAGGAGTTTTTCGAGATGCCAATATAGGGCATTTTGCCGTAACTACCGCCGTCTGTATCCACAGGCTGAGTCGTTAACTCTGTGTCGGTGGAACTGTCGATATAGGTATAGTTGGCTGACACACCAAAGCCATCAAAAGGCGCTGGCAGAGTGTTAAAAAAGTGGTTTAGGCTGATCTCAGCACCTTTTAACTTGGCTGAGCCTGCATTCACCGGCCGCTCCACCCGGTAATCATAGGGCTGGTAGCCGTCAGCCGCATAAGATTCCAATACAGTTTCTGTGGCTTTGTAACCATCAATATCTTTGGAGAATAAAGCCAGATAGGCCGAGTTACCTTCTTCGTAATACCACTCCAGCGACAGGTCGAATTGGGTCGACTCCATAGGGTTCAGGTAAGGGTTGTAATTCGAGCTGGATGTCAGGTCATAATCATCTGCAGTCAGCGTATCCTTATCCTTACTTTCCTCTTTCACACTGGCGCTTAAACTCAGGTTCGCCGCAAGATCGCTGAAATCCGGCCGTGCCATAGCTTCAGCCGCAGCAAATCGGAGCAGCAGCTGCTCTGTCAGCTCAACTTTCAGGTTAAAGCTGGGCAGCACATTGGAGTAGTCATTTTCCGCCACTATGGGGCTGTAAGCACCTTCGCCAAAAAACTCTGACGTGCTGGGGAAGGTCAGATAACCGTTACCGCCGTTTTCTGTTTTAACATAGCGCACACCAAAATTACCACTGATCGGATAGCGCATATTGTCCAGGCTGTAGTCGGCCATGGCATAAACGGCATAGGTTTTTTCTGACTGATTGTTTTTGTACTGATCGGCATCCAGACTGCGCTGCACCCAATACGCCCATTCACTGCCACTGCCATACACAAACTTGTCGTTTAAGCGGGCATAACTGTTCGGGTAATCCAGAGCGTAACTGACCACAGGCGCATAGACGTTGGCAGGGGAGCTGGTTTTACCATTAAAAAAGTTATCGAAGGTGTTTAAATGCAAGTCCTCGATAGCCGGAACTTTATCCCCTGACACTATGTTCAGCCAGCCCGGTGCCAGTGGGCTCCAGTTGTAGCCTGTGTCTGCGTTATCGGATGAGGTATCACTAAAACGTGCACCAAATTTAACGGCTTTTAATAGCTCGCCACTGAGAAAATACTTGGTATCGGCCTGTACAGCCAGCATGTCGGCTTTGCGTTTATACAGCTGATCCATGGTGAAGTTCCAGGTGTAGTTGGCAGCATTCGCCAGATAAGCGCTGTCAGAATCTATAGAGGGCAGGCTGCCGGTTAAATCGACATCGATGTAAGGCACCAGTACTTCTGTCGCGACTGTGGAGTCAAAACCTGAAGCATCAGATTTGACATATTGGGTCGAAGCAGAAAACTCCAGTTGCTCGTTGCTGAAGTAATACTTCAGTGAAAAGTCCTGAGTTTTGGCCTGTTGCGTCGACACCCGCACATCTGAACCCATGGGAATATTGTTCGGTTGATACAATCTGCCTTTTCGCAGTAACCCCTTGCTGTCAAATTTTGCATTTTCGTCAATTTGAATAGCTAAAGCGTCATTACCAACAAAGATGGCGTCTTCATTCCAGGTCATGTCGTAGTCGCTGCTGAAGTAGGTAAATACCAGTTGCTGATTTTCAGCAGGCTCCCATTGCAGTGCCAGGTATTGCCCCTCCCGCTCGCGGTTAAATTCCATAGTGCGCCAGTCGGCACCGCGCGGTACATAAAGCTTTTCGCCTTCATGCCCTGCTAAGTCGGTGCGGGTAAAAAATGGTCGGATATACATGGAGTCGTTGCGGGTCGATAGCTCAGAAAAGGCCAGATCAGTCAGCAGGCCAATCTTGCCTATAGGCGAATCCCAGTTGTTACTGTACAAAAAGGAGTAGGCAGGTTTGGTTTCTTTTATTAAATCACCGTAGTTAGCCGTGGTGCTGAACGCCAGTTTTTGGCCGTCATGATAAAAGGGCAGGCTAGTCTCCAAATCGACAGTACCACCTAAGCCACCTTCAATCTGGTCGGCTGTTGGGCTTTTGTAGACATTGACCGCATTGAGTAACTCAGGCGGCACGTCGCCAAAACTTAAGGTCCTGCCGCCATTGGCGCTAAAAGTGCTGCGGCCGTTTAATTCACTGCGTACCTGCGTCAAACCCCGCACTGCCACGCCATTACCTTCAACCGAAAAATGCTCCGGATCGTCTTTTGACATATAGCGGTCGATACTGACGCCAGCAACCCGTTGCAGAGTTTCTGTCACACTGCGATCGGGCAAAGCGCCCATATCGTCAGCGCTGATGCCATCCATGATTTTATTGGCATTCATTTTGGTTTCCTGAGCCGAGATAATACTAGATCTCATGCCTTTGACTTCAATGATTTCAATAGCATCAGTTTTTTCTTCCGCTTCTTCCTTGTCCTGCGCATAAGCGGAACCGGTTACAAATATGCCCAAACCAGTAAGCAAAGCTAAGGTAATTTTTGAAGGGCGAAATGTTAGTTTATTCGGGTATTCCTTGTCTTTCATCTGTCTGTCCTCTTGTTATTTTAGTTGAGTGCAGAGTGTCTCCATTCAAGTCGAAAGTTTTTACAACAGGTGCGATACAACATAATTCTCAGGCAGCTATAAATTGAATGTCTTGTCTCTGAACTTATGGTTTTACTTATATTTAAATGCGGCTGAGTCGATACAACTGACCAGCTACAGCATCAAATCTCAGGGTGCCATCCTGTTTAATCAGCGGCACCGACTTACCTTCTGTATCAGTCACCTGATAGTGCAGGGCAGAGTTTTGAATTCTTAATCTCAGCGACTGATTATTTTTACTCTGCAGCTGCGCCGTTTTTAACTCTGAGTTTTGCCACTGCAGATCCAGTGTCACGGCGCCTCTGGCCCGCAAACCTGTGATCTGACCTTGAGGCCAACTGGCGGGTAGAGCAGGCAATAAGTGAATAGTCTGCTGATGGCTTTGCAGCAGCATTTCGGCTATTCCTGCTGTTGCGCCCAGGTTACCGTCAATCTGAAAAGGTGGATGGGTATCCCATAAGTTGCTCAGCGTGCTGTGTTTCAGCAGTTCGGCCAGCATCTGATGCGCCTGATTGCCATCAAGCAAGCGCGCCCAAAAATTGATTTTCCAGGCCTTACTCCAGCCGGTATGGCCTTCGCCTCTGGCATTCAGGGAAACCCGGGCTGCTTCGGCGAGTTCAGGTGTCTGAAACACCGAGATCTGATCGCCAGGATGCAAAGCGTACAAATGCGAAGCGTGGCGGTGCTTGCTGCTTTTATCGTCTATGTCCTGCTGCCATTCCTGCAATTGTCCCCAGGAACCAACACGTAATCCCGGATCCAGCTTCGCTAACACCTGCTGGATCCGCTGCTGATTGGCCTGATCACCCAGCAGTTCGGCTACCTTGCTGGTGCTGTGCAACAAATCAAAGACGATTTGCTGCGACATGGCCGCTCCTGCTGTGAACTGACCATGTTCGGGCGAATAGCTGGGGCTCACCAGATAGTTGCCTTGCTGGTTTTTTTGCAGTGCATCCAGCCAGAATTCAGTGGCACCCAGCATCAGCGGGTAAGCGCGCTGTTTTAAAAACTGCAGGTCCTGATTAAACAAATAATGTTCGTAGTAGTGCCGCGCCATCCAGGCAGCAGCCTCGGGTTGCCAGAAAGCAGTGGGCCAGGCTATTAAGCCGGTAAAACCCCAGATATTGGTGTTGAGCAGCAGTGTCCAGCCATCGGCATTAAACAGCGTTTTGGCGCTGCGCTGGCCAGGCGCCACTAAGCTGTCGACAAAGTCGAATAAGGGCGGCAAAGTTTCGGTTAAATTGGTCGACTCAGCCAACCAATAATTCATTTGCAGATTGATATTAACGTGATAGTCCGACATCCAGGGCGCTACATCGTATTTATTCCACACGCCCTGCAGGTTGGCCGGCAAGGAGCCTGGTCTGGATGAGCTGATCAGTAAATAGCGGCCATAGTGAAAATATAAAGCTTCCAGCGCTCTGTCCTGCGCCTTGCTATTGCTGCTGCCGTAACCTTTTAACAAGGCCGGAGTGTCCAGGTTGCCAGCCTGACCTTGCACGTCAAAACTGACTCGGGCAAACAGCTTTTGGTAGTCCTGCAGATGCTGTTCCAGCAGCTGTGGGTAGCTGCTGGTGCTGAGCGCCGACAGCCTTTTGTCAACTTGAGGCAGCGCAGCCTCGCCTCTGTAATCCGGGTAATGCTGGCGATAATTGGTGCTGGCGGCTACCACAAACCAGACTTCATCTGCGGCTGTAATAACCAGACTATGGGCTGTTTGGCGCAAGCTGCCATTGCTGTGCCGAACTTGCAAAGCAGTGGCGTACTGCAGGCCATTATCTTTTAAAGCACCACTTAAGCTGATTCGATTGTCTTGCAGACTCAGCACTTTACTGCGGTTTTCTGCTGTGGTCAGGCTCAGTTCTACATAAATTTTTGCCTTCTGATCGGCGTGCAAGCGGGTCACTATCACCTGATCCGGATAACTGACAAAATAGTCGCGCTGATAGCGCACGCCTTGTTCGATATAACTGACAGTGGCCACAGCCCGCTTTAAGTCCAAAGTGCGCTGATACTCTTTGATATCTTCAGCCTTATGGGCAAAGCGCATTTGTACCGTCGCGAAATTCTGATAACTGCCGTAACCGCTGTAGTCTCTGCCCAGGCTTTTTGCCACAAGCTCCGGCGTCAGTTGTCCCGCTGTGGTTAATTGCTGCTGTACTGCCGCCAGTTGTTTTGGATAGGCGCCGTTGTCGGCGGGTAAACCAAAATCGTAACCTTCTTTGCCTGCTTTACCTTCTTTGCTGCCAGGCCCGCCAGTCCAGAGTGTTTTTTCGGCAAACTGCAGCTCATCTGTCTCAATAGCTCCCATCACATTAGCGCCTAAAGCGCCATTGCCAATGGGCAAAGATTCGCTCTCCCAATCCTGAGCTGGCGTTCTAAAAACTATAGATAAGTCCTGTGCCTGAGTGCAAAGGGGCAGCAAAGTACAAAGCAACAGCAGAGCCAGGATCCAGACATCAGGCTTTAACTTCAATGGCTGCACCAAAGCTGTTAAGGCGCAGTGGTTCATTGGCGACATCTCATTCTCCGCAGGACAAAATCTTTATGTTGTTGAAGCTGCAGCTATGCCACTGGGCACTATGCACCTTGATCCCTGATGAAGGGGGAAACTGGCACTGACTTTGGCAAAGAGCTGGTTCAACCGCCGCTCAGGCGCTCAATAGCCACTTTTTTTAATGAACCAAAGCTGCAATGAGATGTTGCTCAAGATCACGAAAATTGGTCGTGAAGGTCAGTTTTTTCAGTGAGTTAGATATCACAATCTCTTCAGAGATAAAGCCTGAGGCAGATCATTGCGCTATCAGACTAGCAGCGAGTCGCCGGATTAGGTTTTTATAAAATATGATAGAGGTGTTCAGTTTTTTCATTATCTGTGATGTAACCGAATGTCTTTTAGGGTTTTTAATAAGTAACTTATTTTAAATCAGTTACTTATCTTTTATCTTTTGAGTTTTTTATTTCAGACGTTTCGGGTTTTGTGTAACCGGATAGCAGGGGCGATAACCCCAGCCAGACGCGAGCTGACTGGGTGACACAGGAAGGAGTACAGTATCTAGCCTTTTTTATGAATCTCAAATTGAGTTTTACACTGAATTAGCTCCCCACTACTTGGCCATCTTTACGATTGATCACCACCACTGCAGGGCGTGGTGGCATTTTAGTGTCGAAGTCTGGCCAGCGGGTGGATGGGGCTTCAAAGCTGCTGCCTTGAGCCGGATGTTGTACCGAGCAGAAAAAGTGTTTGTCGTCAGGTGTAAAAAACGGACCGCAGATTTCAGAGCCAAGCGGCGCCCTTAAAAAGCGCTTCATTAACGCTCTGGATGCACCGCTGACATCACAAGCCCAAACACCCTCGGCTATATCAAAGTCTTCAGCGCCATCTGAGGTGACCCATAACCTGCCTTTGCTGTCAAAAGCGCAGTTATCAGGGCACGCCAGCCAGCTGTTTACTGCGGTCGCCGGGTGGTAGCTGGTACTTGGATCGTCGCGACGACCCGCCAGTAAAAACATATCCCAAGCAAAACTGGATGAACTGTGATCACCTTTAGGCGGCACCAGTTCAACAATCTGGCCCGCTTTATTTTCAGCGCGCGGATTGGCTGGATTACGCTGTTCTGCTGTGCGATCGGCGTTTTTGGTCAGCATCACGTAAACCGCGCCATTGGCTGGATTGACTTCAACATCTTCCGGCCTGTCCATTGGCGTTGCGCCCAGTAAATCTGCTGCTTTGCGTACATCGATGACCACATCGGCCTGACTGTGAAAACCATTGGCTGCGGTCAATGGGCCTTGGCCAAACACCAGCGGTAACCAGTCTACTGTGCCGTCGGCATCAAAGCGGGCACAATACAAAGTGCCTTGATCTAATAAATCCAGATTGGCGGCTCTGTTGTCGGCTTGATAGCGATTTGTTGAGATGAATTTATACAGGTACTCAAATTTCTGATCATCGCCCATATAGGCCACCACACGGCCATCCTGATTGATATAGACATTGGCACCTTCGTGTTTAAAGCGACCGAGGGCGGTACGTTTTTTTGGCACTGAAGTGGGATCGTAAGGGTCTATTTCGACTATCCAGCCCATATGGAAGCTTTCATTCGGCTCTTGGGCTAAATCCCAGCGAGGGTAGTGTTTAGCCCAGCTTTTTTGCGCTTTTTCCTCCATACCAAAACGTGTCAGGCTGGCCTGTTCTTTGCTCTGGCTAAAATCACCGGCAAACATCGAATCAATGTTTTCTTCCCCCGTCAGCACTGTACCCCAAGGTGTGACGCCACCAGCGCAGTTGCCGTAGGTGCCAAGGGTATGAACGCCATCTTTTGAAATTGCTGTTTTTAAACGGTCACTGCCTGCCGCCGGGCCATTGATCGTCATTGGGGTCAGTGGTGTGATGCGTCTGGTGTAAACGGAGTTTTTTTTCTGTTGCCATTGGCCGTTTTGATAATTAATTTCAACCACAGACAAACCATGGGCGGCAATGTCAGTATCTGTTTGCGCTTTATCCAACGCTGTATCTGCAGGAGAACCTGGCCACATAATTTCCGGTACAGTGTATTCGTGGTTCACCACCAAAAGACCATGGTTTGAATTGGTGCTGCCCAGAGGTAAAGATAAAAAGCCAATAAAGTCGTTATTAAAACCAAACTGTTGCTGCTGTTTTTCTGCTGTTTGTGCAGCTGGATCAAAAGCCGGGCCATTGCTAAATAAAGGCTCGCCCCATTTCAACAACACTTGTGCCTGATAACCTGCCGGTACTTCGAGGTTGGGTGTCATTTGATGGCTTTGTTCGCTGAAGGTTAAGCTCGATTGCACAGCTTGCGTCTGGTTTGGTGTTAAGGCAAAAGCTGGCAGACTGCTGGTCAGTGCTAAAGCGCTGCTGGCTTTTAAAAAATCACGCCGCGACAAAGCGCCTGCCAGTACTTCTGAAAAGTGTTTAGACATGATGAACTCCGGTGACAGTTTGTCCGCTAGAACAAAACTAGCAAAATTGCGGATAGAAAACATGTGATAGTATCACGTTGAATAAGACATAAATGTGACAGCCTCTACTCCTTGGCACTTAGCAGAAAAATATTTTCCGTTTGCTTGTCGGTTTGCTTATGGTTGAATTGTCATCAAGGTGAAGTACTTAGTTATTGAATCACCCAAGGAGCAACAGATGCGTTATTCACTTTTACTCAACTGTTACGAAGCTGAACCAGGAGCTATCGATCCTGAAATGGCAAAGCAATTTATGGCAGCTTTTGATTTATATGCCAAAGATCTGGAAAAAGCCGGAGTGCTGGTCGCAGCAGAGGTGCTGCAACCCTCGGCACATTCCACCACTTTGACCTTACGTCATGGCCATTTACAAATTCAGGATGGGCCTTTTGCTGATACCAAGGAGCAATTGGCAGGCATTTTTGTGATTGATGTGGCCGACATGGATCAGGCACTGAAATGGGCAGAACAATGTCCTGGCGCTCAGTATGGTGTGATGGAAATTCGCCCTGCAGCAACGGCTTACATTGCCGGACAATGGCAGTCCTTCCTTTAATGCCTCATGTCAGTATTGAGCTGATAGCCCGCCACAGCCATGGCAGGCTGTTGGCTCTGCTGCTGAGTAAAAATGCCGACATTATGGCCGCTGAAGATGCGCTGGCTGAGGCCTTTGCTCAGGCTGTCCGCTGTTGGCCAGAGCAGGGCACGCCAACCAAGCCTGAAGCCTGGCTATACAGAGTGGCCAGCAACTGGCTGATCAATCAATACCGCTCAGGACATAGCCACTACACTGAAACCACAGCCGATCTGTCTGAACTTGCTGATGCCGCTATGACCGAGTCAGAGCAGTTATCTACGCCTTTTCCAGACAGGCGCTTAGCACTGCTGTTCGTCTGCGCTCATCCGGCCATAGACCCTGCAGTGCGTACACCCCTGATGTTGCAAACCATATTGGGTTTGAATGCCAGTCGTATAGCTTTGGCGTATTCAGTACCTGAGACCAGCATGACGCAGCGTTTGGTCAGGGCCAAAAGGCGTATCCGCGATTTGCTGATCCCTTTTATTCTGCCGGAAAAACCGCAATTATCTGAACGGCTCTCAGACGTATTGGAAGCCATTTATGGTGCTTACGCTATTGATTGGCTGGAGCCTGGTGAGGACGATTCTGCTGTTTCTTTGGCGGACGAGGCCTTGTATTTAGCAGGTTTAATGACAGAACTGCTGGCGGAGCAAGCTGAAGTATGGGGTTTGCTGTCGCTCTTGTGTTTTTCTATGGCAAGACAGCCCGGTCGTTTGACAAGCACTATGGAATTTGTACCGCTGGATCAACAAAACTGTCGGATGTGGGATCACAAGCTGGTCGCTCAGGCGGAGGGTTTTTTACGTAAAGCTCATAGCCTCGGGCCCATGGGGCGTTTTCAATTGGAAGCCGCTATTCAATCGGCTCATTCTGTGGTGCTGTATCAGCAAAAAGTGGACTGGCAGGTGCTACGAACTTTGTACTTGGGACTGTTGAAGATAGCCCCTTCTTTAGGCGCGAAAGTCGCGTTAGCCGTCAGTATTTATCAGCTTGAAGGCACAAAAGAGGCGTTAATTTATCTGGACTCCATCAAGGATCCGCAGATGGCCTGCTTTCAGCCCTGGTGGGCAACCCAAGCCTTTTTACTCAGCGAAGACGGACAAAAAGAGCAAGCAAAATTGGCTTATGCTCAGGCTATTCAACTGACAAAACAGCCTGGTTTAAGTCAGTATTTACAGGCAAAAGCTGCAGCGCTTGAGCTCTAAAACGGACAAGGGCAGCAGATTTTCATTGCTTGCCCTGTGAATGGATGCTCAAACTCCAGCTCTGACGCATGCAGCAATAGTCGTGAAGCCATAGCCTGAGTATCAAGATTGCCGTATAAATCACAGCCCAGCATAGGGTGGCCGATAAACTGGCTATGAATACGTAGCTGATGAGTGCGACCTGTTTCTGGCGTAAATAGCAATCGGGTTCGGTCTGGATTGCTCAGGCGTTCCAGTACCTGAAAATGGCTGATGGCTTTTTGCCCTTGTTCAAAACAGACTTTTAAGCGGGGAAATAAGGCTTTGTCCTTACTGATAGGCGCTGCAATGATGCCGCTATCTTGTTCTATATGACCTGCCACTATGCTTTGGTAGCCTTTGATCACAGTGCGCTGTTGAAACTGCTGGCTCAACAAGGCGTTGCTGGCTTTATCAAGGGCCAGCAGCATAATGCCTGAAGTACCAAAGTCGAGTCTGTGTATTAAAGTGATTTGCGGATAAATTTGGGCTAAACGATGGTGCACCGAGTCCAGGTTCAGCGGATTTTTGCCGGACAAACTTAATAAACCGCTGGGTTTATTAATCAGCAGAATATGTTCGTCCTGATACAGAGTCTCTATCTGCTGATGACAGGCAGGGGCTATAAAATTATCTATCACTGTCATCTTCAATATCCCTGCTTCATCTGGCGCAGAGTGTACTTGAAATCAAAGCTTGCTGCCTTGCTTTAACTTGGCGAAAATAGCGGTTTTTAGCCAGCAAGGGCTGTTATATGGATTTAGATGAAGCAGAAGATTGGGCCTGGTGTGATGCACAGTTCGCCGCTATTGAAGCTTATGTAAAAACGCAGAATATTCCGCACGGCGTGATTTGCGACTGGCCAGAATGGTATGCCGCACCTTATGTAGGCCTGTGGGCAGTGGAAGATCCGGCTGATCCTGGTTTTGTTGGTCACTGGATTTTAGCTGGCGATACCACTGGCATTCAGCCCCAGCCTGTGGCCTTTGATTTTTTGCCCGCAGAAGATTGTGCTGAACCTCGTGAAGCTCTGGCTGCTTTTGCCAAAAAATGGGCCGCTTTAGCGGCAGCTGCTGCTAAAGGCACAGCCTGGAGCGGCAGCCCGCTATTAACAGGTGAGTTGGCGCAACAAGCAGCGCAGTTAGCACGACAGGCAGAGCTATTAAAGCTCTGGGCCGGTGATGATGATATGTGGGAGCAGGACTAGTGTTTACCGCCCCCTTGCGTTAGGTTAGCCTGCTTGGTTAACGGCATAAGGTACAGCAGTCCAGATTGTTTAACCTGATGGGATGGTCTGCTCCCACCTCGGCATAGATGTGCCATGATTGAATTGCAATCAATCAAAAATTAGCGGCTCAGCTCTTTTCTACCTCTGCGCTGAGCTAAAGCGCTCAGACTATAGCTCTATACCTGCGGCTTTCAGCTGCTGCAATAAAGGCTCCAGCATAGGCTGATACTTCTGCCAGCGGCCGACAGATTTTGTATTGACAGGCTCACGCACCTGAACTTTAGAGGCGGTAGAGACTGGGGCCTGATTCAGCTCGCTCTGTAAACAGGCTTGTTGCCAGTCCAGATCACAAAATTCAAGTAATTCAGCAATCTGTTGCTCTGGGTTTTGCACCAGCGCCTCATAACTTTGCAGTCGAAAATTCGGCAGATTTTGCTGTTGCCAGAATAGAGCCAGTTGGTGGAAAGCGGTATAAAAGTGTGCTGTGTGTTTTAGATTAAAGGCATATCGGTAATAAGGACTGCCGAGGGAAAACAATGCTCTGTAGTTGCCAAGGCAAGTGTCCATCGGGTGACGCATCATGCAGATAATTTTGGCATTGGGCAGAGCACGGCGTATCAAATCGATATAAAAAAAGTTAAACGGCAGTTTGTCGATAAAACGTGGCTTGCCGCCAGTCACCACTCTGCTGCGTTCAAGATAGCGTTCGCCTAAAGCGCTAAAATCCAGCGCATAAGCAGCACTTAAGGTCTCAGGATCCAGCACTTTAGCACTGGGTGTTGCTGTTAATTCTTTGACCGCTACACCAAAATCCTGCAGTTCACCTGCCGATAAGACATCGCTGTGGCTGCTTAAAATACGTTCCACTAAGGTCGTGCCTGAGCGGGGCATACCGAGAATAAAAATGGGCTCGCGGCTTGGACAGCCAGTAACGCTGAGTACAGAACTGACCGCATGCGGAGTGGCTGCAGCAAACAAGCTTAAATCTTCTTCGACCTGATAATTCAGAGTCTGAGCTTTGTGCTGTTTGGCCTGTGCCAGCTCTGCCATAGCGGCCGGATAGTTGTGTATGGCTTCGTATTCTTTGGCCAATGCATGGCCTATATGCAATAAAGCATCAGGCGAATGCAGCTTGGTTTTAACCTGGTGTAACTCATTGATCCTGGCCTGTGGATCTGAGGTCATGGCTAAATCACTGATAGCATAATGAGCCTGATAATAAGTGGGTTCGAGCTGTGAAGCCTGTTCAAAAGCGGCTTTGGCGGAAGGAAAGTCACCAACAAACTTCAATGACACGCCAAGGTTGTAAAAGTAGCTGGCTTTGTTTTGTTGCAATCGAACCGCATGCTGAAAATAGCTTAACGCCAGTTGATGTAAACCCACCCTGCTTAAGGCTACGCCTAAGGTATCTAAAGTTAAAGCCTGTTGAATTTGCTCTGCAGGCAAGGCTTGGGCTATGGCTTTGGCTTGTTCTAAAGCACCTGTCAGGCTATAGCCTTTGGCCAAATGAGCCAGATACTCATCTTTTGCATGCAGGCTGACGGCTTTTTCCATCAGACGAATAGATTTCTGTACCTGACCATATTCCAGATTAATCACACCCAGTAAAAAGTAACTATCCGCATGATCTGGCTGATGTTGCAGCAATTGGGCTAAGCAGGCATGCGCTTCTTTATAGCGGCGTTGCTGCAGCAGTTGCATGGCGTGCTGGTGTTGTTGGCGTAAGGCTGGATCGAGTTGAACAGTCATAGTATTCCGCAAAATATAAGGGCACTGGTTAGTGCCCTTCAAACTAGAGTTTTACCTCAACTGAACTTAGATCTCAAATTGATAGTTAAACTTCATACCGACTGTCATTGGCGTCAAAATAAAATGCCCGTAGTTACGTTGCAGTGCCGGGTCGTTTACATTTCGCTCTGGATAAGTCGCCAAACCAATATCGCCTTTATCACGACGCACTGAAGTAAAGGCATATTTATCAAACAGGTTATCGACATAGAAGGTAACAGACCAACTGTCGTCAGCCAGTTTGGCGGCTACGTTGCTGAGGCTATAGGCTGGCAAGGTTTCACCGTCCGCTCTTAAGCCTACTTTGGAAATCACATCACTTTGGTAGGTTAAACCGTAGGTCAGATCCAACTGTTTGCCATCCAGAATCTCAGTTTCGTAGTTCAGGCCCAAAGAGAACTGATGTTCAGGTGATCCCGGCAGTCTGTCGCCATCTTTACCGTCATAAAAGTCCTGCAATTCAGTACCCTGGTCGTCCACTACCGCAAACAGGAATGGCGCATCGCTGGTCAGTTCTGCCTTGGTGTAAGCGTAGGTAGCATAAGTGCTGATACCATTGGGTAAAATAGCCCGGGTTGAAATTTCCAGTCCTTTTGCATTGGCTGAACCAGCATTAGCAATAATAGGCAACTGACCATTCACAGTAGTGCTTGAGATCTGCGCATCTTCCCAGTCGACGTTAAATAAAGCGGCGTTAAAGTGCAGTTTGTTTTTAAACCAGGTGGTTTTTAAGCCTAACTCATAGTTGGTGGTTGTGTCTGGGTTGAACAATCGCTCGTTTGGTAAAGCACACAGCTGTTGCGTATCGACAGGCAATGGATCCTCACAAAGCGCCACGCCATTGGTGCCACCAATACGAAAGCCTTCACTCACAGTAAAGTAAGCCATCACGTCCGAAGTAAACTTGTAATTCGTATTAAATTTCAGCAAGTTACCGCTATCCTCAGCTTGAACTGCGGATTTTGTAAAGTCTAAAGTAATAGCATCCGATGCGGCACCTTCAAACACAGTGAAATACAAAGGTGTGTCGTAAGCTGATTTAGAGTCTACTTTGTAGTCATAAAAACGAGCGCCCAGAGTAAAAGCCAGCTGTTCTGTCATCTGATAACCCAATTCCCCAAAAATGGCTTTTTCAGTGATAGTAGTGTCATCGACAGAAATATACTCCAAAGCGTCAGGACGTGGGTTACCGCCAGTTTTCCATTCAGTCAGAGCATATTGATCAAAACCAGGGGTAAATTCTCTGCTATAGCCTTCAAATTCAGACTTGTTATAAAAAGCGCCCACAATCCAGTTCCAGTCGCTGTCACCAGTGGAGACTAAGCGCAGTTCCTGAGTGAATACGTCCTGCTCCTGATCTTCACGGGTAAAAGCGGAGAAGGCCGGAAATTCTTCATAGCCGAAATTCAAACGGATCAGTAAGTCGGTTTGATCGCGTTGGCCGTGCTCTTCTGCTTTAGCTAAACCCGTAGCAGAGACCAGCTCGGCAAAACCTAAATCGGCTGTGACTTCCAGGCTTAACAGTGAGTTATCAATATCGTTTGGTTCTTCATAGCGGTAGGCTGATTCATATTTGCCAACCAAGGGTTTCAGCGGATTAGCTGCACCTAAGGCGTCGTAGTGAGTAATACCACGGCCTTCAATTTTTTCGTTCTGAAAGTAGTAATTTAAGGTGCTGTCTAACCAGTCATTTGGTGTCCAGCGCAAAGCTATACGGCCAGTGGTGGTTTGTTCACCATTGGCATCGGCTTTACGGTAGATGTTTGCTGCGACTTCAGCGCTGTCACTCCAATCCGGGTCGGTCAGTGATACCCCTGGTTCACGCACCAGATAGTTGTAATCTATGTAACCAGGGTCGTTCAGATAATTCAGAGAAGCACGTAAGGCTAATGTATCGTTAATCAACGGCAGGTTGACAATAAAACCACCTTGTTTGCCTAAGCTGTCACTTTCTTTCGTCGAGGATAAATCGCCAAAGATGCTGGCGCTGGTGACGTCAGTTTCTGGTTTATTCAGAATATAACGAATAGCGCCGCCCAAAGTACCAGCGCCATACAAAGTGCCCTGAGGGCCAATTAATACTTCAACCCGTTCCACATCAACCAGTTTCAGATCTACAGCAGCAGGCAGTTCACCAATATAAGTAGAGACTGTGCCACCGTCAGAACCCGGGCCTGACGAGTTGGTATTTAAACCACGCACAATAATAGGGGAGGCTTCACGGCCGCCCTGATCCGTAATGGTTAAGCCTGGTACCCAGCGGGCAATATCTGCTAGTTCACTAATGTTTTGCTGTGCTATGACATCATTGTCCAGCGCTGTAATATTCAGAGGTGCTTCCTGCACTGTGCCGCTGCGGCGGGTTGCGGTGACATTAATCACCTCAATTTCTTGCTCTTGCGCTGCTAACTCTTCTGCTTTTACAGCATGGACAGGTGCTGCTAAAACAGAAGCTATGGTCAGCGATAACAGGCTGGGCTTAAACTGCATGGAAATTACCTCTATTGGTCGTATTTTTTAGGTGTTTCATCCGATAAAAGCATATAAAAATTCATAAAACAATAGCTCTCTAAACTGTGTGGTGAATTAATATTCATTAATTAACAAATTAAATTCATTTGATTGTTTTTGTTTAACTTTTGATGCAGCCTTTTAATTTGCAGTGTTGGGCTGTTTATTTCTGTTGATCTGCGTGAGCTGTAAATTAATCGAATTTCATATTTATGCATATTAGTTATGGGTGATTTATTTTTGGTCGATAAGTGAGGTTTTTTCATGCACAGTTTCGTTTTGGATTTTTCTTTTTGTGTGTAGAGCCTTTATCGGCAGATAAGCTGGTTCTGCCGGACTTGACAGTCGGCCTATGCTGTCGGATAACAAGACTTATGTAAGTGCTTTCATGGTAGGTGTATGCAGTTTCTTGCGCGTAAGCTATTCATTGTTTTAGTTGTTGCTACCATGCTGGTTATGGCACCCGCCTCTGCGCAACAGAAACTCGCCTTGTGCCAGGCTAGTGCCAACAGTATCCATCTTCTGGACAAGAAGCTCTATGCCGACAAGGTGCATGGGTTCTGGTTGGGGTTGAGTATAGCGAACTGGACTGGCCTGGTGACCGAGATGGATAAAATTGGTGGCGAGGGGCCGGCAGGGCAGTTTTATACCCGCAAAGACTGGCAAAGCAAAGATCAGCCTAGTATCTGGGGCCAGGGTATTCCCAGCAATTTATCAGACACTATTGATTGGGTAGTGGCTGGTAAAGATGAAGTCTGGGGTTCAGATGATGACAGCGACATTGAATACATTTATCTACAATTGATGTTCGACAGCAAACAGCCACTGCTTAGTGCAGAACAAATCCGTGATGGCTGGCTGGCGCATATTTACAAAGATTCAGAAACTCCATTTAAAACGGCCAACGGTAAAGCTGAAAACTTTTTATGGGTTTCGAATCAGCAAGCTTTTGATTTAATGCAGCACAATATTCTACCGCCCTTTACTGGTATGCCAGCGAATAACCCACACTACGATATGATTGATGCCCAGCTGACCACTGAGTTATTTGGTATTCTTGCACCCTTTCGCCCTGATATAGCCTCACAGCTCGCTTATTTACCTATACGCACCACGGCTTATGCGGAAGCTGCGGATATCGCCAATTTTTATGTGGTGATGCATGCGCTGGCCGCAGGTGTAGATCCTGCCAAAGCCATAGAGCCACAAGTGCTGCGAATTGCTCAGCAAGCCCGCGCTGAGCTGCCATCAAACCAGTATCCGGCCAAGATGTTTGATTTTGTCTGGTCTTTGTATCAGTCCGGAATACCCTGGGAAAAAGCCAGAGACAAGCTGTATCAGCGTTATCAGCTAGAAGCCAAAGATGGCTATGAAATTACCAACAAGAAACTGTATTGCAATGGCTGTTTTGCAGCTGGTATTAACTTTGCTGCCAGTTTGGTTAGCTTGTTTTATGGCGAAGGCGATATGCAGCAGACCATAAAAATAGCGGTATTAGCAGGTTGGGATTCAGATAATCCGGCTGCAACCTGGGGTGGCCTTTATGGTTTTATACTGGGAAAAACCGGGGTGGAACAGGCTTTTGGGCGCAGCTTCTCCGACAAATTTAATATTCACCGTACCCGTAAAGGTTTTGCCAATAACGGCATAGATAACTTTGGGCAGATGGCGTTGAGGGCAACAGCTATTGTCGACCAGGTCGTAGCTCAGCATATGCCAGCAATAACAGCAGCAAAAACAGCTGCTGGTGCAGAGTGTTGGCATATTCCGGCTTTTGTCGCCCCGGCTGTTAGCCCTTTATAACTGAATTGAAAAAGACAGTCTGTAGCTCAGGCTGTCTTTTTATAGAGCAATACCTTCAGTTTTTAAGTGCATCAGCCACAGCCGCTTTTAATGACAAGGTTGCTTTACCTGTCAATTGGCTTAGTTGGCAGCTCTGATCAAACAAATCGCCTCTTGACGCTGCTGTATCTGAGTCTGCCAGAATATGGGCCAAACCATCAGGCAAACCTGCTTGTTGTAACATGACGTAGTAATCTGCTTCCGCCATGTCCTGATAGACCACTGTTGTTCCGGATTGCAGACTAATTTCGGCCGCCAGTTCAGTCAAGGTATAAGCTGTATCACCAGCCAGTTCATACACCAGCCCGGCTTGATCCTCTTTGGTTAACACTGCAGCAGCTGCTGCGGCATAGTCCGCCCTGCTTGCTGAAGCAATTCGCCCTTCCTTAGCACAACCTGCCAATACTCCATATTTGAGCGCGACCGGAATGGCGGCTAAGTAGTTTTCGCTATACCAGCCGTTTCTCAGCAGCGTATAAGGCAAGCCGGAATCCGCCAATAACTGTTCTGTCGCCAGATGTTCAGCGGCCAGAGCCAGGGTGGAGCGGTCGGCGTGCAGCAGGCTGGTGTAAGCCAGTAGTTTTACACCTGCATGTTTGGCGGCTTCAATCACAGCTTTATGTTGAGGTACACGCCAGCCTACTTCGCTGGAGGAAATCAGCAACACTTTGTCCACCCCTTGAAAAGCACTGTGAAGAGAGCTGGGTTGGTCGTAGTCGGCCTGGCGTAGTTGCACGCCTAAGGTTGCTAAATCCTTTGCACTTTCGAGGTTACGCACTGCTGCAATAATCTGTGAAGCGGGCACTGTATTCAGCAGTTGTTGAATAACAAGACGACCGAGCTGACCATTGGCACCTGTAATTGCAATCATCATAATATTTACCTTGTGAGTTAAGTTCGTAGCGCATACTATCAATCACAATTTCATTTAGTAAGTACGCACAAAAAGGTAAGTATCTGATGTCTGCTCCAGAACATGAGTTCAATAGTTCTACCCCCGGATTGGCTTCTTTATTACAGATCCCTGGTATGGTGTTTTCGCCGGATTGTCCTGCCCGCCAGGTGCTACAAACCGTCACCAGTCGCTGGGCTGTGCTGGTTCTGGTCGCTTTGCTGGCTGGTACCCACAGATTCAGCGAGTTAAGACGAAAAATAGGTGGTGTAAGCGAAAAAATGCTGGCGCAGACGCTACAAGCGCTGGAGCAGGATGGTTTTGTATCTCGAAAATCCTTCCCTGTTGTTCCGCCTCATGTCGAATACAGTCTGACACCTATGGGCAAAGAAATCGCTGGGCAAGTCGAGACTTTGACGGATTGGATCAATCAGAATTTGTATCGTATTCTGCAGCACAAGCAGAGGTCGGAATGTGACATAACCGAATAAAGTTCGGTTAAGGTCAGCCTGTAAGTAAACAGGGCTGAATCTGCTGTTTGCGATCTGCAGCCCTGTCTGCTTTTCGGAGTAAAAAGAACTAATGCTGCTTCGACGCGCAGACTGAATCACTGTACTTGCTGATTTGATCCGGATCTCCTACCTTGTGCTCAGTTTGATTGACTCAGTTTAATAGGCGAAGATCCCGCTATGTCCAATCCTTTTGTTTCACAACTTCAGCAGCATAGCCTTTGGTTTGCTGCCTTATCCGTGACTCAACAGCAGCAGCTTGTAGCTCAGGCCAGGCTGGTGCAACTCGGTGCAGGGCAACGATTATTCAGTCGCGGTGATGAGTTTGATGGTATCTATGTGCTGTTATCCGGTGCTTTGCTGATAGCAGGTGTGCATAGTTCTGGCCGTGAGGCCTTGCTGACTATAGTGGAAGCGGGGGATTGGATAGGCGAGATTGCTTTGTTTGACCGCAAAGTCCGCACTCATGATGCGACCGCCAGCTTGGCTTGTCAGTTGTTACATTTGAACAACTCAGCTTTGCAGCTACTAGTGCAGCAAGACCCCTTGTGGTGGCAACGATTTGGTCAGTTGCTTACTGAAAAAATGCGGATGGTGTTTCAGGCGCTGGAAGACATCAGCTTGTTGCCTGCCTCAGTGCGGCTTGCCAGGCGTTTATTGCTGTTATGCCGTTTGCATCAACAGGATGAGCGCTATCTGATCCCAGTGCAGCAGGAGCAGTTGGGGCAGTTAGTGTCCTTGTCACGCCAAACCATTAACCAATTACTGCAACAGCTGGTGGCTGCAGGCGCGCTGCGGACCAGTTATGGTCATATTGAAGTGCTGGATTTAACACTGTTAAAACAAGCCGCACAGCTGGATCCTGACTGAGTTTTTTACACAAGATCCGCACAACAGCAAAATTGTCGGCTGCCCGACAGTGTTCACCGTTGTTTTATCTTAGAGTAGAATTTTTACAAAGGAGAACTCTATGAAAACCTTGTCAGAGCATTTAATTCAATACGCCCATTACCACAGGGATCAGCGCAATATTTATACCCACTTTGTTGGTATTCCGTTTATTGTTATCGCTTTGTTTAGCTTATTGTCTTTTGAAATAGCTGCAGGTTTTACAGCAACTCACTTGTTACTGATAGGCTCTTTGGCATTTTATTTTCGCTTAAGTCTGAGTATGGGGCTGGTGATGCTGCTGTTTAGCGCCAGCTGTTATGCAGCTGCATTACCATTGGTTGCGCTCGAAAGTACGGCAGTCTGGTTGGGGGCGTCAGCCGCAGTCTTTGTATTTGGCTGGGTGCTGCAATTTATCGGGCATTATTTTGAAGGCAAAAAACCTGCTTTTGTTGATGATTTGGTCGGTTTATTGATTGGACCTTTGTTTGTCATGGCGGAGCTGCTGTTTTTGTTAGGTTTTGCTAAATCGCTGCAACAGCAAATTGATCAAAGCGCCGGGCCTGTGCACAAATAATGGCTTTTGTTTATCTCTATGCTGACTGAGCCAATGGGCTTACACTAGCCGTATTAGCTGTAAGATTTTTTTGGGAAGTTGTGATAGTGGATTTAATACCGGGCCGCGCTGATTTGTGGTTTTTACCTTTGGGTGGCACAGGCGAAATTGGCATGAACCTGAATTTATATGGTCATGCCGGTTTCTGGCTGATGGTGGATTGTGGTGTGACTTTTAATAGTCCGTTGCAAGCCGGCAGTCTGCAAAAAGCTGATGTAGTGGCTGCAGATCCAGCTTTTATCGCCAGACAGCCTGAGAATCTGGCTGGTATTGTGATTACTCATGCTCATGAAGATCATATAGGGGCTTTGCCAGCACTTTGGCCGCGTTTTAAATGCCCTGTTTATGCCACAGCTTTTACGGCTGAAATTCTGCGTCGTAAGCTCGCGGAGGTTGGGCTTTTGGATAAAGTGCCGATCATTGAAGTGAAAACCGGCGACACAAAAAATATAGGCCCTTTTGCAGTACAATTTCTCTCTATTACTCATTCCATTCCTGAGCCGCATTGTTTGATGATCCGCACTAACGCCGGGTCTGTGTTTCATACGGCCGACTGGAAAATAGATGCAACACCCATGACGGGTAAAGCCTTTAAACCCCGCGTTTTTCAGCGTTTAGCGCAAGAAAATGTTACAGCTATGGTCTGTGATTCGACCAATGCGCTGCGTGAAGGCTTTTCCGTATCTGAAACCGACTGCTACAACGCCTTATTGCAGGTGATAAGTCAGGCTCAGGCTAGGGTTGTGGTCAGTGGTTTTAGCAGTAATGTCGGGCGTTTAATAGCGCTGGGCCGAGTGGCGAATAAGACAGGCCGCTATATGGCGCTGCTTGGCCGCTCATTACAAAATATGGTGGGTGCCGCCCGCGCAACAGGCCACTGGCCTGATGATATTCATCTGATAGACGCTAATGATTTAGGCTATTTACCTAAAGAAGAGGTGTTAGTCGTAGCGACAGGCAGTCAGGGCGAACCCAAGGCCACGTTAAGCCGTTTGGCCGCTGATATGCAGCGTGAGCTGTCGCTCGAGAGTGGCGATTTAGTTATCTTCAGCTCCATTATTATTCCGGGCAACGAAGGCTTTATCGAAAAGCTGGTGCAGCAATTTCAGCAACGCGATATTCAGACGTTACAAAGTCACAACACGGACCTGCCTATTCATGTTTCTGGCCACCCATGCCGGGGTGAGCTGGAGTTATTGTACAGCTGGGTCAAACCTCAGATTGCGCTGCCTGTGCATGGCGAAGCTGCGCATATAGAGGCCAATGCTGATGTGGCACGACAAAGTCAGGTGCCTATTCAATTGACTGGTCTAAATGGTGATTTGTATGTGCTCGCCCCAGAGCCGCGTATTTATAAACAAGTGGTCAAAACTGGCCGCATCGCCCTGGTAAGGTCCTGATATGCAGCTGCAGTGGCTTGATTCAATGAGTAAAGTCAAAGCAGCGGACTGGAATGCCTTATTTCCCGCTGACTATCCTTTTAGCCGTTATGAGTTTTTACAGGCGCTGGAATTGGGTGGCAGTGTGGGCAGCAGTTCGGCTAGAGACACAGGCTGGCTGGTGCGGCATTTTGTGGTATGGCAAGACGAAAAACTAATCGCCGCTATCCCTGCTTATATCAAATTGCACTCCTATGGCGAATACCTGTTTGATTGGTCTTTTGCAGAGGCCTATCAAAGTTATGGTCTGGACTATTACCCTAAGCTCTTACTGGCTATTCCATTTACACCAGCAGAAGGACCACGTTTAGGTCTGGCTGCCGGGCTGGATAAAACTCAGTTGCTGCAGTGGTTACAGCAGGGTGTGCATCAACTGCAGCAAGCAATACCGCTGAGCCATCTCCAGTGCCTTTATGCCGCGCCGGACGATCGGCAAGCGTTTCGCAACTCAGGTTTTATCGAACGTTTTGACGTGCAGTTTTTATGGTCGAATCAGGGCTTTCAACATTTTGATGATTTCCTTGCTGTGCTGACGGCACGCAAACGTAAACAAATTCGTAAAGAACGATCTGCTGTGACAGAGCAGGGCGTGCAGCTCAGAACTTTAACTGGCGCTGAGTTGGATGCTGCTTTTTGGCAGCAGTTTTACAGTTTTTACTGCGACACCTACCAAAAACGTTCCCGCCATAATGGTTATTTGACTGCGGACACCTTCAAGCGTTGGGGCCAGTCTATGGCAAATCAAATAGTTATATTTGCTGCTTTTGTCGATGAGAAAATGGTGGCTGCTTCATTGTGTTTTCAATCAGAAAGCACCTTATACGGCCGTTATTGGGGCTCTGAACAAGACTTTAACTTCCTGCACTTTGAATGCTGTTATTACAGCGGTATAGACTACTGCATTAAACAGGGGCTGCAGTTTTTTGATGCCGGAGCTCAGGGCGAACACAAGCTGCAACGGGGTTTTGCACCAGTACTGCGGCATGGTTTTTACAGTTTTACGGAAAGAGCACAGCATAAAGCCATCAATGAGGCGATAGCCCGATACTGCTTGCAAGAGCAAAAGGCTATTGAGCAGTATCGGCAAGAGGCAGAACTCAGTCTGCCTTTTGCACATCGCTCCGATTGAGCTTTAGGGATAGCATCAAAATCCGCAGCGCTATTTATTAAAATCAGCAGCGCTATGACGCTCCGGCACTTGCTCTTGAGCTTCACCCCAGTTGCGATTGACCTTGATACCACGTTGTACCGCAGGACGAGCGTCTATCTGCTTAGCCCAGCGCTGCAGATTTGAATAACTTTGCACATCTAAAAATTCAGCCGCATTGTACAAACGGCCTAAAACCAAAGCACCGTACCAGGGCCAAATGGCGATATCGGCAATACTGTATTCATCGCCAGCAACAAAAGCCTGTTTAGCCAGCTGTTGGTCGAGCACGTCGAGCTGACGTTTGGTTTCCATCGCATACCTGTTGATGGGGTATTGATATTTTTCCGGTGCATAGGCATAAAAATGACCAAAACCGCCGCCAACAAAAGGCGCGCTGCCCATTTGCCAGAACAGCCAATTCATCACTTCTGTGCGTTTGGCCGGATCTTTTGGCAAAAAAGCGCCAAATTTCTCAGCCAGATACAACAAGATTGAACCAGATTCAAAGACACGGCTGCCTGTGCTGCGATCAAATAAAGCCGGAATTTTGCTGTTCGGATTCACCTCGATAAAACCGCTGCCAAACTGGTCACCGTCTCTAATGCTGATCAGCCAGGCATCATAGTCTGCCGCTGAATGGCCGGCCTCAAGCAACTCTTCCAGCATCACTGTCACTTTAACCCCATTGGGTGTAGCCATAGAATACAGCTGCAGGTCATGCTCGCCTGTGGGGAGAGATTTGTCATGAGTAGCGCCAGAAACAGGTCTGTTGATACTGGCAAATGCGCCACCGTTTTGACTGTCCCAGGTCCAGACTTTCGGTGGGGTGTAGGTGTGACTCATAGCATCTCCTGTAGGGCAATGATCAATGAAACAGTTCAGGTTGAAGTTTGGATATTGGTTTACTCTTGCTGTATTACAAGGGTTCTGGATGCTGTTTTACTGCTGTTGTGTGTTCTGGCAGACAGATCTGCTGCACTCTAAGGTTCAAACTAACTATCTTTCTGTTTGGTTGGATTTTCCATGAAACCTTTCACACTTATTGTGTCGTCTTTGACCTTGGCTATGCTGAGCCTGAGCCCTTTAACCGGTTGTAGTTCGCCGCGTCAAAGTGTCCAACAAAGCGTTGAGCCTGCTGAGCAAATTGGCAGCGTTCGAACCATTGAAATTATTGCGTTGGACAACAGAAGCACTGGTGGGGGAGCTGTGCTGGGTGCTGTATTAGGTGGTGTTATTGGTAATCAATTTGGTAGTGGTTCAGGCCGGAGCATAGCAACAGGAGTTGGAGTGGTAGGTGGTGCTATGGCCGGTAATCAGGTTGAGAAAAATAATAAAACGGCAGAGGAAATTTATCGTGTGACTGTAGATTATGATAACGGCCGCACTCAACTCTTTGATTATCAGCAGATTGGCGATTTACGCCCTGGTGATCGAGTACGGGTTTCAGGTTCACAAATCTATCAGCTGTAAAGGTCAGAACTTGTTGCATCAAGGCTGCATCTGTACAATCCGGCTTTTTCAGCAGGTTGGGATCAGATGTTTAGCCTTGAAACTTTAGCGCAAACTACAGCGCCATTAAGCCGTATCAATCTCTCTGCTGGCCTGAGTGAATTTCCGGCTGATTTATACCGTTTTTCCGACAGTCTGGAAATTCTGGATTTATCCGGCAATCAACTGTCGGACTTACCTGCGGATTTGCACCGTTTTCAAAAGTTAAAGCGTCTGTTTTTAACCAGTAATAACTTCAGTCATATTCCTGCCGTATTAAGCCTGTGCCCTGCTTTGGTGATGGTGAGTTTTAAAGGCAATCAGCTAACAGAGTTTGCTGAAGGTTCTCTGCCTGAACAGCTGGAATGGTTAATTCTGACAGACAATCAGCTGACACAACTACCGAATGACTTCGGTCGTTATACCAAGCTACGTAAAGTAGCTATGGCTGGCAACCAGTTGTCTTGCTTACCTGATTCAATGCAGCAGTGCCATGATTTGGGTTTATTACGATTATCGCTGAATCAGTTTGAAACTTTTCCCGACTGGTTATTTCAGCTGCCAAAGCTGGCTTGGCTGGCGCTGGGTGCTAATCCTGCTTGTCCTGTGCCTGAAGCTCAAGCTGTTGCTGCCCATAGCGTGCAGCAGTATCAACTCTTGCATAAATTAGGCGAAGGCGCGTCCGGAGTGATTTATCAGGCGCGGTTTGAGCAAGACGCTGAACTGGTGGCTTTAAAGCAATTTAAAGGCTGGGTGACCAGTGATGGCTGTCCCAAAGATGAGATGAATAATTATCTGAATGCTGGTTCGCATCCAAATCTGATTGCTGTGAAAGCTAAGCTCAAAGATAGTGATTTACCTGGCTTAGTGATGGAACTGATACCCGCTTCTTTTTCAGTGTTAGGGCAACCCCCTTCTTTTGAGACCTGCACTCGCGATACTTTTACCCAAGGCCAAAATCTAAGGCTGCAGCAACTGCAGAAGTTAGCGCAACAGGTTTTGGCTGTAATGGCGCATTTGCATCAGCAGCAGATAGCTCATGGGGATTTATATGCTCACAATATGTTGGTGGATAGTGAACAGCGGCTGTACCTGGGCGATTTTGGCGCTGCAACTGCCTTACAGGCTTTGCCGCTGAAGCAGCGACAGCTGTTTTGTGCGTTGGAAGTCAGGGCATTTGGCTATTGGTTACTGGATATGCAGACTTTGTTACCTGCCTCAGAGTCGGCGGAGTTTAATCAAAGATGGGGAGCTTTGCTGACATCATGTCTAGACTCCAATCCGGGCCGCCGTCCCGGATTGGCGCAGCTTGAGACTGAGTTTGCATGCTAAAGCCGAAGTTGTCACTGGATCATTGGATAAGTTCTGGCTACAGTGTAAGGCCGTAAAAGATTTTCGGTTTGAGTAACAAGGAAGAGGTTGAAATCGAAGCTATGGCGTTTAATTTATTGATAGTAGACGACAGTCAGGTGTGTTTAATGCTGACCAAAGGGTATGTGCAGTCCTTCAAACCTGACTGGAACTGTTCGATTGCAAATAACGCTGAGGACGCTATTGCGTTGATTGAACAGCATAACTTTGATGCTTACTCGCTAGACTACAGCCTGCCCGGCCGCAACGGTCTTGAGCTGGCGCGATGGATCCGTAGCCGTGATCAAGAGTGTTTTATTGGTTTGTTAACGTCCAATATTATGAATTATGTAGAGGATCAGGCAGTCAGTGACAAGATTAATTACTACCGAAAACCAGCCACTGCAGATGTGATAAAGCTATTTGTCAGTGATATAGAACGTTATACGCTTTGTACTTGAAGCCACAGTTTTGTTGACCCTTCCTGCTTTTAAGGCAAAGGTGTCGGCTCGGTGTAACTTCAATTACTTACGTATATAAAAGAGCTTATTTTAATAACGTTGTGAAATAAGCTTTGACACAGCCCTGAAAACCTATACACTGGCCTTGCTTTGTTAGTCTGTTCATTATTTATGCACCACAACGAATGTTACTGTTGTTTTAGTACGTCCTGTATTCATAAGTTAAAACATCTCTTACAGCACCACCGCCTGAAACCAGGCATATTAATTTCATTAAATACAGGTATATACCATGTCTAATACAACTACCGGCACAGTAAAATGGTTCAACGAAACTAAAGGTTTCGGTTTCATCGAACAAGCTTCAGGTCCAGACGTTTTCGCTCACTTCAGCGAAATTTCTAGCACGGGTTTCAAAACTCTGCAAGAAGGCCAACGTGTACAGTTCACTGTAACACAAGGTCAAAAAGGCCCACAGGCTGAGAAAATCGTTGTTCTGTAATTTTTAATTACAGTTACCGGGGTTAACAGATTTAATCTGATTCTACCGGTCACAACACAAAAAAAGGCAACTGCAAAGCAGCTGCCTTTTTTTATGTCTATGGAAGGACGGTATGCCGCAACTGCCGGGAGCATTGTTGCGGCGATGTCTATGGAAGGACGGTATGTGGCAATGGCCGGGAGCATTGTTGCGGCGATGTCTATGGAAGGACGGTATGTGGCAATGGCCGGGAGCATTGTTGCGGCGATGTCTATGGAAGGACGGTATGCGGCAATGGCCGGGAGCATTGTTGCGGCGATTTTTTAGAACGCCTGACTCAGTATCGAGCGCTACTCCTGCAGTGCATAGACCTTGGGTAAATAAATTTCCTCACCAGCTTTATGTTTAATTTCTGCGAAATCAAAAAAATTCTGGATAGTGACGCCAAATACTTTTTGCGTATTAAACTGGGGCACTAAAAGTTCAACAAACTCTTCGGCTATATTATGGGCGCAGCGGATCAGCTGCAAATCAGCTTCATCGCCATGCTCGAAATACATTTTTATAAAGCTGTGTAAACCTGCGATACGAAATACAGTTTTCATCGAATTGGGGCGCCAGAACTTAAAATCCATTTGCGGATGATTCGCCAGTTCAAAATCAAATTCTCTTGGCCCTTTCCACGGTAGGCAGTGGATTTCAAATCCATGAGGGGTAAACACTTTGTACACAGACAAACGAGGTTTGTTTGGACAAATGATTTGCCCTGCCGCATCTTCAGAGCCGCCGAGGAACTTCAGGTTCCAGTTGCGCTGATTGGTCAGAATATCGAGTGAGTTATCAAAACCGTATTTCAGCATGCCTTCGGCCATGCCTAAAGAGGTGGCTACCGCATGATAAAAAGCTGGTACATTGCCAAAGGTCAGTTTTAATTTAAGACGGTTAATTTCTCTGAGCCTGTGCTCAATTTTTTCTGTTTCTGGTTTGCTGTCCATATCTACTTCTTTTCCTGCTCCTCGCCCCGGCCAAACACACTGGGCATTGGCAAAGTATGCCGAAAAGAAGTCTAACTGCCAATGGTTAAACGACTAATAGAGAGGAAGTATAGTTTAAGTTTGGGCTGCATGCTGTTTCGATCCGTACACTAACAACACTACTTTATTTTTTGGAATCTTATGACAAACAAATCAGCGAAGTTGCCCAGCCAGCCACTGGCCCGCTTGGGAGGCCTTGCAGCTTTGGCTGGGCGTGTCGCGGGCTCAGTGTTATTTAATGGCGCAAAACAGCTGGTGCAGGGACAGAGTCCCAAAGCCAAAGATTTATTGCTGACTCCGGCCAATCTTCAGCGGGTCAGCGATAAGCTGGCTCAGTTGCGAGGGGCAGCCATGAAGGTAGGGCAACTGCTGTCTATGGACGCCGGAGATATGTTGCCTGCCGAGTTAACCGAACTATTGGCCAGATTGCGCTCTAACGCAAATCCTATGCTGCCAAAAGAGCTTGCGCTGGTATTACGTTCTGAGTTAGGCGAACAATGGCAGCAACACTTTTCGCAATTTACTTTTGCTCCTTTGGCTGCGGCTTCTATTGGGCAGGTTCATCTGGCTCATCATGACGATGGCAGCAAGCTGGCGGTAAAAGTACAGTATCCCGGCGTAGCGCAAAGCATAGACAGCGATGTGGATAATGTAGCTATGCTGTTAAAACTAAGTGGGTTGTTACCTGAAGGGTTGGATTATCAATCTGTATTAAATGAAGCAAAACTACAGTTGCATCAGGAAGCTGACTATCTGAAGGAAGCTGCTTATTTACAGCGTTATCGCCAGCTGTTAGCCGACGATGGCAACTATGTGTTGCCAGAATTATACCCACAGCTTTGCACTTCAAAACTGATGACTATGAGCTTTGTTGAAGGGGTGCCTATTGAATCTTTGCAGCAGCATTCCCAGCTACTGCGTGATCAGGCGATGACGCAACTTTTCGCATTGTTATTTAGAGAGATTTTTGAGTTTAAATTAGTCCAGACCGATCCTAACTTTGCCAATTATCTTTATCAGCCACAGACCTCACAACTGGTGCTGCTGGACTTTGGTGCATGCAGAGATTACCCCGAGGTCATAAGTCGGGGCTACCGTCAGTTACTGTCATCAGCTATTGCCAATGATCTTGTGGGGATGGAAGAGTCAATGCGCCAGATTGGTTTTTTTAGCCAGGATATTTTACCAGAGCAAAAACAGGCCGTACTGGCTTTGGTTCAACTGATCTCTGAACCTGTACAGTCAGACATCCCTTATGCTTTTGGCCAAACAGATTTAGCTCAACGAGTGCGGCAGGCCGGTACAGCATTGAGTTTGCGCCAAAATTACTGGCATACACCCCCTATAGCCGCGGTATTTTTACACCGGAAGATGGCCGGCCTGTATCTGCTGGCTGCTCGGCTTAAAGCGAATGTGAATGTTCGGCAACTACTGAATCCTTATTTGAGTGCATAGAATAGTCTGTTGCTTTTTCCAGTAAAACCCGGGTTGCTGCCGGATCTTGCGCTTTGCCAAACCAGTAGCCCTGACCATACTGGCAACCCGCAGCCAGTAAAAACTCTTTTTGCGCCTGGGTTTCAATTCCTTCTGCGATCAGATCCAGGCCCAATGCATTGGCCATGGCAATAATGGCGCTGGTGATCTGTTTGTCGCTGCCATTTTCTGGTAAAGCTTTGATAAAACTCCGATCAATTTTCAGACTATGGATAGGTAAGTGCCTCAGATAAGATAAAGAGGAATAGCCAGTGCCGAAGTCGTCAATGGCCAATCTGATACCCAAATGTCGTAATTGTTGCAGTGTATGCCGGGTTTGATTTTCGCGCTCTGGGAGCAGGCAACTTTCGGTAATTTCAAGCTCTAGCAGTTTGGGGTCGACTGCTGTTTCTGCCAGGATTTGTCTGAATTGTGCGACAAATAAGGGGTCTGCTAACTCTTTTGCTGAAATATTTACCGCCACAGGCACAGCTAATTCCGCCCAGGACTGTAATTGGTAGCAGACCTGTCGCAGCACTTGCTGGCCCAGTTGCTGAATCAGACCTAAGGTTTCCGCCAGAGCAATAAAATGCTCTGGTGGCACTTGACCCAGTTCTTTGTCGTACCAGCGCACTAAGGCTTCCAGACTCTGTAATTGTCCTGTGCGTAAATCTACCTTCGGCTGGTAATGCACTTCTAACTGCTGTTGCGCCAAAGCTTTTCGCAAGGCTTGTTCCAGCCGCAATGCTTGATGGTGACGTTGGCCTACGCAGCTGCTGTAAAGGCTATATTTATTTCGGCCTGATTCTTTTGCCTGATACATAGCTGCATCAGCAAACTTCAGGAGTTCACTGGCTGTGTTGCCATGCTGAGGATAAATACTGATCCCGACACTGGTGGTTAATACCAGCTCTTTGTGCTGAATGTGGAAAGGTAGTTCAAATTGCGCCACTATGCGCTGGGCCAGCTTTTCGATTTCTGCAACTCCGTTGCATTCGGGCACCAGTACAGTAAATTCGTCTCCGCCCAAACGGGCGACAGATTCACCCGAGCGGCTGGCTTTTTGTAGTCGCATTGCGACCTGTCTTAAAGCTTCATCACCGGCTTGATGACCCAGGGTATCATTGATCCGTTTGAATAAATCCAGATCGAGGAAAAGCACAGCTAACTGATGATGGTGACGTTTGGCATTGGCCAAAGCTTGTTCCAGTCTGTCCTGATACAAACGCCTGTTGGCAAGCCCCGTTAACTCGTCGAAATAAGCCAGCTCGTGAATTTTTTTCTCACGTTTTTTACGTTCTGTAATATCAGAAAAAATTGCAGCATATTGGTTGATAGCGCCATTTTCTCCGCGGACGGCACTGATCGATAGCCACTCAGGATAAATCTCGCCATTTTTACGTTTATTCCAGATTTCACCTTGCCAGTAGCCTTGCTGCTGCAGCCGCTGCCACATCTGCTGGTAAAAATCCTGCTTATGTTCTCCTGAACTTAGCAGGCTGGGTTTCTGACCAACGGCCTCTTCAGCACTGTAACCTGTCAGCTTACAAAAACTAGGGTTGACGGATTGAATGAGCCCCTGTGCATCGGTAATCATCACTGCGTCGTGAGATGCTTCTATCACTTTGTAAGCTAATCGCAGACTGCTTTCTGAAGATCGCAGCGCTTTGTCTCTGGCTAGCAAAGCAGCTTTGAGCTCACTGATATACAAATGTTCCATATTCATCAGTATGTGGTTGTGAGACAACAAACCCGCAGGCTTTCCATGGGGATCGGTGACACCCAAATGACGAAAACCATGCTGGCGCAACAGGCGCACCGCCTGCAGTAAGCTGCTGTGCAAAGGAAGGGTTAGTAAAGGTCGTGTTGCAACTTCAGCCAGCATACAAAGGGTACGGTTAGTGGCAATAAAGTGGACTAAATCTCGTTCCGTTACTATGCCGTATTCTGAGTTTTTGGTCTGATCCAGTTCAAACTTGACGATAGCGGCGTCTCTTTGAGTTTGCTGCATCAGCAACGCTGCTTGCGCTACGGTCAGCTCAGCCTGCAATAACAAGGGCAGTTCCACCAGAATGGAGCTGATATCCCTTAGTATCAAATAATGCTCCAGCGGCTGCTGATGAATAAGGTCCGTTTGTGTCACTATACCAATAGCCTGGCCTGCGGCGTCTGTGACTAATAAACGTCTGATCTGTTGTTGTTTCATCAATGCGGCTGCATCACTGGTACTGCACTGTTCAGGCACAGAAAGTACCGGACGGCTCATGACTGCAGATACTGCTTGCTGTAGTACTCTGTTGTCTGACAGATCCAGTTTTTTGCAGTCCGATTCAGTCCAGATTCCGATGATCGCTGAGTTCTGTTTAATCAGAATACAGCTGATATTGTGTTGCTGCATCAGTTGAGCGGCCTGTTGCACGCTCGTCTGTGGGTTGCAGCTTATCAGATGCTTCTGCAGCACCATAGCCACAGTCTGACCTGATGATAAAGGCGTAAAAGCAGCACTAAGAGGTGAATTCATGTTCAGGACAGTTCCTTGGTCAGCAACAGAGTCCGCTATGCTAAAGCTTGTCTTTGCTTTGGATCTTGATCTGGAACAACAGCAATCCGCTATTGCTGGTTTCAAGCTCGGCACACAACAAATACCCCTCGCATTTTAAGAAATCGATTACCTTATTATATTTTCAATCAAATCAATTGCTTATTGTTTGTTCGTTAATGTTTTAAGAAAAACATTTGGTAAACGTTTACCTTGAGTGTTATAACTGTGCTGTGCACTGCTGAACTTGTTTAAAAATCAGCTTGGCGCATAAAAAAATAACAATTGATTCCGACAGGGGTAGGAAATGACAGGCAAATTCAACTTGACCGTTGTAGCTTTAGCTATGACGCAAATTTTTGCTATGCAGCATGCACAAGCGCAAAGCGAACAAACCGCAGCAGAGGCGAACAAGGCTAAGGCTGAACAGCAGATCGAAACCATTGAAGTGAAAGGTTTTGGTGCCACGCTGAGCAAGTCGTTAATGCAGAAAAAGTTTTCAGAATCAACGGTAGAAATTATCTCTACTGATGATTTAGGTCAATTACCTGACGTGACTATCGCTGACTCATTGGGCCGTTTGCCCGGTGTAGCGGCAGAGCGTGACCGTGGTAATGCCAGCAGTATTTCTATCCGTGGTTTAGGTGCACGTTTAAACGCTGCCACCATGAATGGCCGTGAAATTGTCAGCGCTGAACCCAGCCGTGATGTACGTTACGAGCAGTTCCCTGCTGAGCTGATTAACTCAGTCGAAGTCTACAAAAGCCCGATGGCCAACAACCTCGAAGGGGGTATTGCTGGTCTGGTCAATATGAATTTCATCAGCCCTCTGGCCAAAGACAAGCGCATGATTAACATCAGCGGCCATCTGATGGATTACCAAATGGCCAGTGATTTACCCGGAGCAGATAGCTCTGGTGAAAAAGCCAGTTTTTCTTATGTTGATCAATGGGCTGAAAACTTTGGTGTGGTATTTGGTTTAACTTACCAGGACCAACCTTCAGTACAAAGAGAAACTGCGTTTTACTCCTATAACAAAACGGCATCCGATCAGGGTGATGTCAACGGTGACGGTATTACTGAAGCTGCGCCATGGGGTGGTAAAGCAGGTACTAAGGTGGGCAATACAGAGCGTGTTGGCAGCCTGATGATCCTCGAATGGGAACCTGCTGATACGGTAAATTTAAAGTACGATTTGTTCTACTCCAAGTTTGATATTGAAGAACGTGAAGACCAGTTTTGGTTTGATGGCTGGGGTAACTGGCAAGGCAGCAATAATTGGGGGTACAACAATTCCGCGACAGCGCCTGATATTGTTACCCGTCCTGATGGCTCACAGCAACTTGTAGGCGGTGGCATTTTATGGGGCGCGCATTCGGCCAATAATGCCACCTGGTTTCAGGAAAACAATCTGTTAAGTACAGGCTTAAAAACCACAGTTATGGGGGATGTCTGGACATCAACTTATGACATTGGCTATTCCGAAGCAGGCATTGAATCTCGTTGGGTGAATATTACTTCTGCCTATTCTGGTCCTACGCCGCTGGATATTAGTTGGAGTAATGCCGGTGGTCGTTTAGCTGTCCAAAGCAATGAAGCGATCGGTAATCCGGACTATTACACCATCTCTGGTATGAACGTGGACACAGATCGTGATCTAACCGACCAAATGGTCAGTGTCAGAGCGGATTTTGAACGTAATGTTGACTGGGGTGTATTTGAAACTTTGGTCTTAGGTGGTCGTTACAGCGATCGTGAAAAAAATAATGATGTACAAAGCTGGTGGCAAGCGCCAGTCAATACTGCACTGACAGATTATGGATACAGTTATGTGTTGGGTGGGGGTTTTGTTTCACCTGATCTCTACGGCTTTAAAGACTGGAATGCCACTATGACCCAGGCTTTTGGTGGTATTGACAACCGTAGTCAACATGCGAAATCCGATCAGGATAGAGTCAATAGCTGGTTTGTGGGTGAGACCAACACAGCGGCTTATTTCATGCTGAAAATGTCCGGTGAATTGGGTGACTTACCATACACAGGTAACTTCGGTGTGCGCTATGTCAGAACAGATTCTACGTCCTCTGGTTATCAGTTTAAGGATGGTGCTTATTCACCTATTGCTGTTGACCATGATTACGACGAGATTTTACCTGCGCTGAATATGATCTTTACCTTAAGTGAAGAGGCTCAAGTGCGTTTTGGTTTGTCTCGCGCTATTTCACGTCCGCCATTGGTTGAAATGCGCACAGGCTTCCAACTGGATTCACAAAGCCCGGTCAGAACAGGCTCAGGTGGTAATCCAACATTGGACCCATTTGTCGCTGATCAAATCGATTTAGGTTATGAGTATTATTGGGCAAGCGACAGAGCTATGACCATCTCTACGTTTTTCAAAGATTTAAAAACTCATATAGGCAGCTCGACAGATGTGATGATGGTGGATGGTATTGCCTATGACTTTACTGGTCCTATCAACGGTAGTGGTGGCCAAATTAAAGGACTGGAACTGATGTATCAACAGGCTCTGACCATGTTGCCAGAACCCTTTGATGGTTTAGGTTTCTACGCCAACTACTCACTGACTGACAGTAATGTCACAGAGTTTGTGCCTGAAGATAATCCATTACCATTGGGTGGCTTGTCTAAGCATGTGGGTAACCTGACCTTGTGGTATTACAAAGCGGGTTTTGATGCCAAGGTGTCTTACAACTACCGCAGTGCCAACACTCGTGTCGGTAGCTGGTTTCCAACAGAGATTACCAGAGCTAAAGCTGAGCGTACTGTAGATGCCAGTCTATCTTATGAAGTGACTGAAGCCTTTAAGGTGATGTTGCAAGCACAAAACCTGACCAATGAAGAGGCTGTGACTTACTTTGATAACGACCCAAGCCGTCCGGCTGCTTATCAGGAATGGGGCCGTCGTTTCCTGTTAGGTTTCTCTTACTCTATGTAAGTGGTTTGTTATTCAGCAAAAAACCCGGCCTTTGGGCCGGGTTTTTTGAAGAAACTCATCTTCACGGAAGCCATACAAATGTCCTTATCTCCCAGCCATATTTTGCTGACAGGCGCTTCATCTGGTATAGGCCGGGCTTTGGCTGTTGCTTTAGCGGCTCAAGGCCATAGCTTGAGTTTATGTGGTCGTGATCCGGCCAAACTAGCTCAAACCATAGCTTTATTGCCACAGGACACAACAGTGTTCAGCCAGCATTTTTCAGTCACAGAAGCTTCCGCCATTGATAAGTTTTGCCAACAGGCGAAGCAGCGGTTTGGTGAAGTCGAAGTGTTGATTAATTGTGCTGGAGGCAATAGCAGTCGTAGTGCAGCGATAGAACCGGATTGGTCTGCGCTAGAGCAGATGATGCAGCTGAACTTTTATGCGCCACTGCGTTTTATCCAGCAATTAGTGCCTGCTATGCAACAGCAAGGCAAAGGCATAGTGCTGAATATACTCTCGACTGTCTGTTTATTTTCCAACCCCGGTATTTCCGCTTACAGCGCCAGCAAAGCTGCGCTGGATAGCTACAGCAAAGTGCTGCGTAAAGAGCTAAACGGCACTGGTGTAAAAGTACTGTCTGTGTATCCGGGTGGGGTGGATACCGAATTTCGTGTTGCCAGCAGACCTGATTATTTGTCTGCTGAAGAAGTGGCTGATGTCATTCTGCTGATGCTGGCAAGCTCTGCCAAAGCTCATATTCACGAGCTGGTCGTCAGGCCTGCCATTGAAACTAATTTTTGCTAAGTCCTGTGCTGTAAAACAGGCATATTAAAAGGAATTCTCCAGTGTTGAAGTACTTAATACAATCTCTGGCTGTATTGGCGTTGCTGCTGCAGTTCGCCTGCAGCCCTGTTGCCGAATCGTCTAAGGATGAGCAGTCACCGAAAGTTGCAGTAGCAACAGAGCAGAATTTAAATGCCGACTGGTTGTTTTACAAAAGTCAGTCTGCAGACTTAACGGCTCAGCCAGAAGACTGGCAGCAGGTGAGTTTACCTCATACGCCACAAATTGAACCTTTGCTGGTGAATAACCAATGGCAGGGGTTTGCCTGGTACCAAAAGTCGCTGACCATAGCGCCAGAGTGGCAAAACAAGCAGCTGTTTATCCGCTTTGAAGCGGCGATGAACCATGCGCAAATATGGTTAGGCGATAAACAGATTGGCGAACATCTGGGCGGTTATTTGCCATTTACTATTGATTTAACGCCTTATGTCACAGCAGGTCAAACTTATCAGCTCAAGGTCAAACTGGATAACAGAGACAACGAAGTGACAGGGCCTAAACCTTTGGCTCAGCTTGATTTTAATACCTACGGTGGTTTATACCGCGATGTACGTTTACTGATTAAAAACCCTGTCCATATCACAGACGAAATGCTGGCGAATGAAGTAGCGGGTGGCGGTATTTTTGTCACTTATCCAAAAGTGGATAAAGCAGAATCTGTAGTTGCGGTAAAAACCCAGTTGGCAAACCAGTCAGCAGCAAGCGCAGAACTCGAACTCGTGCAGCAACTCTTTGTCGGTGAGCAGTTAGTGACAGAAGTCAGCTCAGGCCCTATTCAACTGGCCGCTGGGGCTAAACTGGACCAACAGCAACAGCTCACAATCACCAAGCCCAACTTATGGAGCCCTGCCAGTCCGTTTTTATACAGTTTGCACACAGTACTGAAACAAAATGGTGAGGTGATTGAGCGTCAGCAGCAACAGATAGGTATTCGCAGTTTTGCTTTTAACGACAAGCACCAGTTGCTGATCAATGGCGATATCACCTTTTTACGCGGCGTAAACCGTCATCAGGAATACCCTCATGTAGGTTATGCTATATCGCCTCAGGCCGATTATCGGGATGCGGTAAAAATTAAATCAGCTGGTTTTGATTATGTGCGTTTATCACATTACCCGCATTCCAAAGCCTTTATGCAGGCAGCGGACGAGCTGGGATTGGTGCTGATCAACGCTATTTTAGGTTGGCAATATTATCAGCCGACTGAGGCTTTCCGTGCTCAGATTATTCAGACCTGCCGTGATTTAATTCGTCGTGACCGTAACCATGCCAGTGTCTTGGCCTGGGAATGTTCACTGAATGAATCTGCTATGCCGGATGAATTTGTTGCGACTTTGCATAACACAGTCAAACAAGAGTTGCCGGGCGCTTATTCTGCAGGCTGGCAGTATGGGTACGATATGTATTTGCAAGCACGTCAGCACCGTCAGATGCACTATGAAACTCCAACCCAGCCTTACAATGTGTCTGAATACGGCGACTGGGAATACTATGCACAAAATGCGGGTTTGAATCAGGACAGTTGGGCCGATCTAAAAGAAGAAGCCCGCACCAGTCGTCAGTTATTAAGCCACGGTGAAGCGCGTTTGTTGCAACAAGCCCGCAATGTGCAGGAAGCTCATAACGACAACCTGACGACACCAGCCTACGCCGACGGCTACTGGGTAATGTTTGATTACAACAGAGGCTATGCCAATGATCTGGAAGCGTCGGGTGTGATGAGTATTTACCGTTTGCCTAAATACAGTTACTACTTCTACCAGAGTCAGCGTCCGGCTTCAGAGCACTCAGACAAGTATCAGTCTGGCCCTATGGTCTTTATTGCCAGTGAATGGCAACTGGGTTCGAGCGCTCAAGTGCGTGTTTTTAGTAATGCTGAAGAAGTGGAACTGTATTTAAATGGCGCTTTAGTCAGCCGTAATAAGCCATCGGCAGATAAATTTTCTACCCATTTAGCGCATCCACCTTTTGAGTTTGATTTAAAAGAGTTCAAAGCAGGTCAATTAGTAGCAAAAGCTTATATTGCAGGTAAAGAAGTGGCGACTCATCAGGTGAGCACAGCTGATGTTGCCGCCAGCTTAAAGCTGACCATAGATACCAGTGGTGTGGCGCCTGTGGCCGGTGATTTGGTGTTTGTTTATGCAGAGGTACTGGATAAAAACGGCCAGACTGTGCCTTTAAATAACCAAATCATTGAATTTAACACCAGTGGCGATATTGAAATCATTAACCCTGAACCTGCTTTTACTGAACAAGGCAAAGCTGCTGTTTTAGTGAAATTAGGTGCTGAATTTGATAAAGCTAAGCTTGAAGCCAGTTCAAAAGCGCTGGCTATCCAGAGTGAAGCTTTAGTTTTTAACTTCAAGGAATAACAGTATGCGTATTTTAGTCACGGGCGGCGCTGGTTATATCGGCTCTCATACTTGCCTGGAGTTACTCAATTGTGGCCATCAGGTGGTGGTAGTCGACAATCTGAGCAACAGCAGTGTGGAGGCATTAAAGCGGGTCGAACAACTAACAGGCCAAAGTATCCAGTTCTATCAGGCCGATATCCGTGATGAAACAGCGCTTTCTGCTATTTTTGCTGCTGAGAAAGTTGATGCAGTCATTCACTTTGCCGGTTCCAAAGCTGTCGGTGAATCTGTCGCTAAACCACTGTTTTATTACGAAAATAATGTCAGCGCTTCAGGCTTATTGATGCAGGTGATGCTAAAGCACCAGGTAAAAACCTTGGTGTTCAGCTCTTCTGCCACTGTGTACGGCGAACCAGTTTCCTCACCGATACGGGAAGATTTTGCGGTTCACCCTGAAAGTCCTTATGGCCGTTCTAAGTTGATGGTTGAACAGATCATGTCGGACCTGGTGGTGGCTCAACCTGATTTTAGCGCCATAGTGCTGCGTTACTTTAACCCTGTTGGCGCGCATGAATCTGGCTTGATTGGTGAAGATCCAAACGGTATTCCAAATAACCTGATGCCTTTTATTAATCAGGTGGCTATAGGCCGCCGACCGCATTTATCTGTGTTTGGTGATGATTACGACACGCCAGATGGCACGGGCGTGCGGGACTATATCCATGTTTGTGATTTAGCTTCAGGCCATGTCAAAGCCCTGGAAACTTTGCATCAGAGCGCGGGTTTTCATGTGTTTAACTTAGGCACTGGTCAGGGGGTTTCTGTGCTGGAAATGGTCGACGCTTACCGTCGTATTTCAGGTCAGCTGATTGCCTATCAGGTGACTGAGCGTCGTCCGGGTGATATTGGCTGTTATTACGGTGATCCGTCTTTAGCCGCTGAAAAGCTCAACTGGAAAGCGGAGCGGGGTTTGGATCAAATGGTGGCGGATAGCTGGAATTGGCAGAAATTAAACCCGCAGGGTTATCCGAAGAATTAAGAACAAGGTTGGAGTAGTAGATGTCTGAATTTAATGCAAAAGATCATCCGCACCGCAGATACAACCCCTTAACGGGAGATTGGGTGCTGGTGTCGCCACACAGAGCAAAAAGACCATGGCAGGGGCAGATTGAAACCGCAGCTACTGAGCAAAATCCGTCTTATGATCATAGCTGTTTTTTATGTCCAACCAACAGCCGAATTTCCGGTGACCTGAATCCTGACTATAAAAAGCCTTATGTCTTTACCAATGACTTTGCCGCTTTAACCGCAGATACGCCTTTTTATCAGCGCTCAGACGATGATTTATTTGTATTAAAAGCCGAACGTGGTACCAGCAGAGTGATTTGTTATTCACCTGATCACAGTCTGACCATGCCTGAGCTTAGCGTCGCTGAGATTCAGAATATAGTGGAAGAATGGATCCGTCAGTATCAGGATTTATCCAAAACCTATAACTGGGTGCAGGTGTTTGAAAACAAAGGCGCTATTAACGGTTGTTCCAATCCGCACCCTCATGGTCAGGTCTGGGCCAATAGCACAGTGCCGACCCTACCCGCTAAAGCCGACACAGCACAGCGCGAGTATTTAGCTAAACATGGCAAAAATCTGTTATTAAATTATGCAGAGCTTGAGCAACACAGTGGCGAGCGCACTGTGGTTGAAAACGACCACTGGCTGGTTGTAGTGCCATTCTGGGCCAGCTGGCCATTTGAAACCCTAGTGTTGCCAAAAGCTCATGTACGCCGGATGGAAGACTTAACCCCAGAGCAGCAAGCTGCTTTGGCCGATATTCTGCAGCAAATTACCATTCGCTACGACAATCTGTTCCAGTGTTCTTTCCCATATTCCATGGGCTGGCACAGTGCGCCTTATCATAACGAGGCTGGCGCTGATACTGCAGAAAGCATCGAACACTGGCAATTGCATGGCCATTTTTACCCGCCGCTATTACGTTCTGCCACCATCAAAAAGTTTATGGTGGGCTACGAAATGTTGGCTGAAACCCAACGTGATATGACTCCTGAGCAGGCCGCTGAACGCTTAAAACAGCAAAGCCCTGTGCATTACAAACAGCAGAGCAAGGTTTAAAACAGATGGAATTAGTGCAACAAGTACAACAGGCATTTGCCGAACATTATCAGACTCAGGGCGACTTTGTGTTCAGAGCGCCGGGTCGGGTTAATCTGATTGGTGAACACACCGACTACAACGATGGTTTTGTCTTGCCATGCGCTATTAACTACGACACAGTGGTTGTGGCAACACAGCGCAGCGACAACAAAGTTCGTGTGCTGGCGCTGGATTATCAGCAGCAAGTGGATGAATTTGAACTGACGTTTCCGCTGGATAAACACCCAGAATACCAATGGGCAAACTATGTGCGTGGTGTGGCCAATAGCCTGATGCAAAAAGGCTTTACTCTGGTCGGTTGTGATTTAGCCATCAGCGGCAATGTGCCACAAGGTGTAGGTTTAAGCTCTTCAGCTTCCTTAGAAGTTGCCCTGGGCCTGACCTACAGCACCTTAGCTGGTGTTGAACTCTCCAGCCGTGACAATGCACTCAATGGTCAGCATGCAGAAAACCACTTTGTCGGTTGCAACTGCGGCATCATGGATCAGCTGATTTCTGCGCAAGGTAAAGTTGATCATGCCTTGCTGATCGACTGCCGTAGTTTAGACAGCACCCCTGTCTCAGTGCCGACAGATATGGCCGTGATGATTATTAACTCCAATGTAAAACGGGGCCTGGTCGACAGCGAATACAACACTCGTCGTCGTCAGTGTGAAGAAGCGGCGCGCATTTTCGGCGTCAAAGCCTTACGGGATGTCAGCTGGAGTACCTTTGCGGCTAAGCAGAATGAGTTGGACCCAGTAGTAGCTAAGCGCGCCCGCCATGTGATCACTGAAAATGATCGTACCGAGCTGGCAGCTAAAGCTTTAGCTGAGCACGACATTCAATTGTTAAGCCGTTTAATGGCTGAATCTCACTTGTCGATGAAAAACGATTTTGAAATCACTGTACCTGCCATAGATGCGCTGGTGGAAATGATTGGCAAGGCTCTGGGTGAGACTGGTGGTGTCCGGATGACTGGCGGTGGTTTTGGTGGTTGTGTGGTCGCTTTAGTGCCACAGGCCAGAGTCGATGAGATCCGCGCTTTGGTTGAACGCGACTATCCGGTTCAAACCGGTTTAACCGCAGGTATTTTTGTTTGTACCGCCAGTCAGGGCGCAGAGCAGATTTTTGCATGAACCAGACCCCAATAGTTTTAACGAAAGGCACTGGCCTGGATGTGGAGTTGTTGCCTTTTGGGGCGACAATCCGCTCTATTCGCTTGTATGGCCAGGAAATGACGCTGAATTATCCGCAACTGGCAGATTATCAAACAGATCAGTTCTATCTGGGCGCTACCGCAGGCCGTGTTGCCAATCGCATTGCCAATGGCCGTTTTGAACTCAATGGCCAGAGCTATCAGCTCGATTGCAATAATGGTCCCAATCACTTGCATGGGGGCATCACTGGTTTTAATCGCCAGCACTGGCAGGTGCTGAAACAACAGCCTGATTCGGTGCAATTGTATTTGCGCTCTGCCGATGGCGATCAGGGCTATCCTGGCGCTGTGCAGGTCTGGCAGCAGTTGCGGATAATTGACAAACAGCTGGAGCTGACCTTTTTGGCCTTGTCCACGAAAGATACGCTGCTGAATTTAACCAACCACTGTTATTTCAATTTAAACAGCGATGGAAGTTCTATTGAAGATCACCAGTTGCAGCTTACTGCTCAGCATTACTTGCCAACGGATGCCAGCGCAATTCCGACTGGCGAGCGCAGAGGGGTGACTGGGACTGCCTTTGATTTTAGCAAAGCAAAATTAGTCGGGCCTGCACTGCGGCAGAAGGATCCGCAGCTTGCGCTTGCCAGGGGTTTTGACCATTGCTTTATCTGGCAAGGAGCGGAAGCGGCAGAGTTAAAATTGATGGCTGTGTTAAGTTCCAGTCAAAGCGGACGTCAGCTTGAAGTGCTTAGCACTCAGCCTGGCTTACAGCTCTATACCGGGAACTTCCTTACTGCGCCTTTTGCACCACGACAAGGGATCTGTCTGGAAGCTCAAGGCTGGCCTGATGCTATTAATCAACTTGGCTTCCCGAGCACTCAGCTCAAAGCAGGTGAGTTGTATCAGCAACAAATAGTGTATAAATTCAGTTAACTAAAATTTGGTAACCATAACAACAATAGATACTCCGGCTGATTGGCGTTGCAGAACATGATGAACAGTGATGCGGTGACAAGTGCTATGGGTAGAACAGGGTAAGGATTAGTATGACCTTAAGTAATTTAGATTTGACGATCCTCGTCATATATGTGCTGGGGCTGGTAGGACTGGCTTATTTTATTTCCCGGGAAAAAAAGGGACATGATAAAGACACGAATGACTATTTTCTGGCTGGTAATACCTTACCCTGGTGGGCTATTGGTGCATCGCTGATTGCAGCTAACATTTCGGCTGAACAAATTATTGGGATGTCGGGTTCTGGTTATGCCATAGGTATGGCGATAGCGGCTTACGAATGGATGGCAGCTATCACGCTGTTACTGGTAGGTAAGTTCTTCCTGCCAATTTTCCTCAAACGTAAGATTTATACCATGCCGCAGTTCCTGCAGCAGCGTTTTGACAACAGAGTGCGCACCACTATGGCGCTGTTCTGGATGGCGGTTTATGTCTTTGTCAACTTAACCGCAGTCTTATGGTTAGGTGCGTTAGCTATTAATACAGTCACTGGTGTGGATATGACCACCAGTATGCTGATATTAGCTACTTTATCTGTAGCTTATTCCTTGTATGGCGGGCTAAAAGCTGTTGCCTATACCGATATTATTCAGGTGGTATTACTAGTCGGCGGTGGTTTGTTCCTGTCTTTTATGTCGCTGGAACTTTTAGGCGCAGGCAATGGTTTGTGGGCTGGTTTTGACCGTTTACTGACGGAAGTACCGGATAAGTTCGATATGATTCTGGCATCGGACAGCCCACATTATGTCAGCCTGCCTGGTATTTCGGTGCTGATTGGCGGTATGTGGATTATGAACCTGAGCTACTGGGGTTTTAACCAATACATTATTCAGCGTACTTTAGCAGCCAAAGACTTAGCTGAAGCGCAAAAGGGCATTGTATTTGCGGCCTTCCTGAAAGTGTTAATGCCTGTGATAGTGGTATTGCCAGGTATAGCCGCAGTCTTGCTGTTACCGGACTTAAGCAAACCAGATCAGGCTTACCCTCAACTGCTGAGCATGATGCCTTCGGGTATTAAAGGTTTGATTTTTGCCGCTTTAGTGGCAGCTATTTTGTCGAGCCTGGCTTCTATGACCAACAGTGTCGCAACCATTTTCACTATGGATATTTACTCTCAATTTAAGAAAGAACAAAGCCAGCAGCATTACGTCAAAGTAGGCCGTGTTGTGAGTCTGGTGGCTTTAGTGATTGCCGTATTTACTGCGAAGCCATTACTGGGCGAATTTGATCAGGCCTTCCAGTATATTCAGGAATTCACCGGCTTCTTTACTCCAGGCATTGTGGTACTGTTTTTATTAGGTATGTTCTGGGCCCGCACTACAGCCACAGCCGCTTTAGTGGCAGCTATCAGCTCTGCTGTGCTGAGCTGGATTTTCAAAGTGACTTTGCCAGAAATGCCATTTATGGACCGTGTAGGTTTAGTTTTCCTGTGCTGTTTAGCTTTAGCTGTACTGGTGACTTTGTTCCAGCGTCAGGGCAAACATCCACAGGCAGTGGAACTGCGTGATATCAGTTTTGACACCCGACCAAGCTTTAATCTCTATGCAGTGTTGATCACTCTCATTGTGGCGGCCTTTTATATTGCCTGGTGGTAACAATGAAACAGAATCTTCTTTCAAAGGCCCTTTTTAGCACAACAGCAGCAGCGCTTTTTAGCGTCGCTGCCAGTGCAGCTGTAACAGTCAATCCAGTCTCTGTAAAAGATGGTGTATTGCAGTGGCAGGACGGTTCTGAAGTTGCACTTTTTGGTGTGAATTACAGTGTGCCTTTTGCTTATGGTTATCGCTCTGTTGAGCGTCTTGGCTTAGATCATCGCGCTGCCATCGACATGGACGTGGATCATATTGCCCGTTTAGGGCTGGATGCGTATCGCGTGCATTTATGGGACAGATTGCTGGCCGATAAAGAGGGCAATTTACTGGACAATATCCACCTGCAGTTATTCGATTACCTGCTGCTGAGGTTAAAAGAAAAAGGCATCAAGGTGGTGATTACGCCTATCGGCTGGTGGGGCAGTGGTTACCCTGAGCCGGATCCGGTGGAATATGGCTTTTCGACTTTTTACAGCAAAAGCCAGATGAACCAGTCACCAGATGCTATTGCTGCGCAGAAAAACTATCTGACCCAGCTGTTTAAGCACGTCAATCCGCTAACGGGTAAAAGCTATCAGCAAGACGACAATATCATTGCCTTTGAGATCTTTAACGAACCCAAACACGAAATCAAACCAGAACAAAGTGCGGCTTATGTTGAAGACTTAATCAGTACCATTCGTGCAGCTGGTGTCACTAAACCTTTGTTTTACAACACTAGTGAGCAGGGGAACGATCAGTCTTTTGCTAAAGCCCTATGCAATACCAGCATAGATGGTGTGTCTTATCAGTGGTATCCGACAGGCTTGATTAAAGGCAGTACTATTCTGGCCAATATGTTGCCAGCTGTTGCTCACTACACCAATCCTTTTACGGCTATCAGTCAGTGCGCTACTAAAGCCAAAATGATCTACGAGTTTGACGCAGCTGATGTGGCAAGTTCTGTGATGTTCCCGGCTATGGCGCGCAGTTTTCGTGAAGCAGGGTTTCAGTGGGCCACTCAGTTTGCATACGATGCTGCGGCTGTGGCTCATACCAACTCTGAATACAACACTCATCATCTGAACCTGTTGTATACACCTTCTAAAGCTATCAGCTTAAAAATTGCCGCTGAAGTATTCCGTACGCAAAAGCGTGCTGAAAAGGTTGCGGACTATCCGACCAGCAACAGCTTCGGTGCTGTGACTTTGGATTATCAGCAGGATCTGTCGGTGCTGAATACGCCTAGGCAGTTTTTTTATAGCAACAGCACCAAAACGGAGCCAAAAGCTGCAGCTAAGCTGACAGCTATTGCCGGTGTTGGTTCATCCTCTGTAGCGAAATACAGCGGCTCCGGTGCTTATTTCCTCGATAAAGTAGCGGATGGCGTCTGGCGATTGGAAGTCTACCCCGACTTACTGACTTTACAGGATCCTTATCAGAACTCCAGTTTAAGCCGGGAAGTAGGCAGGTTGTACCCTGCAGCTCAGCAATTGAAGCTGAGGCTTGCTGATTTGGGCAATAGCTATCAGCTCACGGGCTTAAATAGTGGTAATACCGCAACTGCATCTGCCGTTGACGGCGAAGTGACAGTGCGCCCCGGTGTGTACTTACTGACCGCCAAAGCAGCCTTGGTACAGCAGTATGCTAATAAAGTAGAGACAGATTTTTATCTGCCCAAACCGCAATCGACAGAGCTGGCTTTAGTGCATCAGAATCAGCGTCAAAGCCAGGTGGGCGACCCGTTTAATTTTGAGGTGGATATAGGCGCTTTAGTGAAGCCTGAAAAAGTCCAGCTGATGTTACGTTATCTTGGGAACAATAAGTTTACCGCTTTTGATATGCAGCAGAGCATTGATGTCAGTGGTCGCTATCAGTTGGCTATACCAAAAGACTGGACTCAGACTGGTCTGCTGGAATATGCCGTCGTGGTTACAGCTAAGGGCAAAAAACAGACTTTCCCTGGAGCAGCTGCAGGCTCACCAGAGGATTGGGATTTTGTCAGCAAAGCACAGTACTGGACTATGGCTTTGAAACCACAAGGCCAGCCTGTAGCCTTGTTTGATGCAACTTTGGATAGACAAAATAGCCTCTATCCAAAAGATGCTACTGTCACTCAACGTGTTGTGGCCGACAGTTCAGGTGCAGGTTTAGCCTTGCAACTGGGGGTGGATTCTTTGGAAACAGCTCAAGCTGCAGCACTACTTAAAACCACTTTGTCTGCTGATAACAGTCTGCTGCAACGCAATTTGAAAGGCTATGACACTGTGGCGCTAAAAATCCGTGCTGTTAAACAGCCGGAACAGCTACGCTTCGCTTTATTGGATAAAGACGGTATAGCCTATGGCACAGAGCTGAAAGTGAGCACTGACTGGCAGTATCTGTTAATTCCTCTGCATAAATTGAAGCAAACCCAAACGCTGATGACCCAGGCTTACCCCATGTTTATGCCGGTCTATGCGCCAAATGTGGAGCAAGGCTTAGGGTTAAAGCTCAATGAGCTGCAGCAGTTACAAGGTATACAGCTGATGTTTAATCAAAGCGCTTACAGCCCAGCTGAAGCCAGGGGCTGGCATGGTGTGGAACTGGCGGAAGTGAGTTTAATCCAAAAGCCTTAATGGTTCGGGCATTCGATTAAATCGTAGACGGGCGGGGATAAACCCCGCCCCTACTGTTATTTTTGCTGATCATCCAAAGTATGGTCGCCTGCTTGGTGTTAATAATGGATGACGAATATCTGAGCTGATTATTTCAACCAGATGAACTGGCGGTGTCAGCACCCGCACTTGCGGTTTTGTGTATATAATCTCTTGCATTTCATCTTCAGCACAGGAGTGCTATGGCAAAGCCACTGCACCAAAGCACAAGGTCTGATACTTCTGCTTCGATAGTAAAATCGACTGCTGTGTCAGGAACACAAAAGCTGGCGCTTGGCGCTGGCTTTTTTGCGATATTTTTTGCCCAGCAAAGTGTCAGTGCATTGGCTATTCCGTTTTATCAGATGACCTTAGGGGTAGACCCATTTTTGCTGGGGCTGGCTCTCACTTTACCTCTGTTGCTTGGCACTTTGTTAGGCCCATGGGTTGGGCATTTATCTGATCATCATCAAAGCCGTTTTGGCCGCAGACGGCCTTTTATTCTGCTGGCAAGCTGGGCTTGTTGTCTGTTTTTTGGTTTGATTTGGATGGTGCCTTCAGGTTGGGGCGAGTTAGCACATCTAATGTATTTTGTGGTTTTTTCTCTGCTGTTTTATATAGCGGCCACTTTTATGTCCGTGCCTATGACCTGTTTATCTTATGAAATGAGCCCGTATTACCATCAGCGTACTGAAATTATGGGCTTTACTACTTATTTTCTGAAGTTGGGGTCTTTGCTTTACCAGTGGTTGTTTCCGTTGGCACAGCTGGCGGTCTTCAGTTCGGTTTTTGTCGGTATACGTTATGTTGGCTGGGGGGTGGCTTTATTTATTTTTGGCCTTTTGGGCACTCTGGCTGCTTGTTACAGCAAAGAAGTGGTGCATCGCTCTGCTGTGACTTTCCCGCCTGTTACTTTAAAGCAAAGCTTAAAAACGCTGAGAACAAACAAGGGCTTACGGGTGTTATTGCTGTTAACTGTGTTGCAGATGGCCGGCGGCGCTTTTACTGCCAGTATGGATTATTACCTGCTGGTGTATTTTATTGCCGACGGTGATATAGCTCAGGGCTCCATTTTTAAAGGCTGGTTGTCTATGGCCTATGCCGCTTTTGGTTTTTTGACTGTGCCGCTTATTGCAGCTTTGTCCTCTCGAATTGATAAAATAAAAGCTCTGCAGCTGATTTATGCTCTGACTGTGGTTGGGGGGCTTTGCAAATGGTTTATTTTTACGCCCCAAGGCTATGGCTGGATTTGGCTGGATGCATTGCTTTGTACCTGGGTCTGGACAGCTATGACCATGTTAATCCCCTCTATGATGGCGGATTTATGTGATGAAGATGAATTAAAGCATGGCCAACGTCGTGAGGGCGCTTTTGTTGCTATTCATAGCTGGGTCACCAGCTTGAGCGCTGCTCTGGCTTTACTGCTGGCTGGGTTTTCGCTGAATTTTATTGGTTTTGATGCTCAACTCTCTGCTGCACAAAACCCGGACAGTATGTTCGCTATGCGGGCTATTTTAGCGCTGGGTACTATGATCTTTGCCCTGTGCTCTTTGCTGATATTGAGAAGTTATCATCTGGATGCGCGAAGTTGTCTGCAGATCAGTTCTGCGCTCCTCGCCAGTAAAAAACAAAATCAGGGTTCCGAGTCCATTTAGTTCGCGGTTGACAAGCACACAATAAAAAAAGAAAAAATTATGGTCACAATTAAAGATGTTGCAAAAGTAGCAGGAGTGTCGATAGCTACAGTGTCCCGGGTGATCCACGATGGTCATCAGGTGGGTGAAGCCTGCCGTGCGCGGGTGAAAAAAGTGATAGCTGAGTTAGGCTACAGACCGAACAGCAATGCCCGAGCTCTGGTCAGTAAAACCACCAATACGCTGGGCGTGGTTACACCAAAACTGTCGATGCCATTTTTTGGTAGCCTGGCCAGCGGGGTCGAAAAAGGTGCACGTGAAAATAACTACAAACTGCTGATGAGTAACTCGTTATACGAGACCAAATCAGAGCAGGAAGCTATAGATTCGCTTCGGGATCACAACTGTCAGGCCATTATTCTGCACAGCGAATATTCAGATGAAAAAACCTTATTGAAACTGGCCAATGAGATTCCAGGGCTGGTGCTGATCAACCGCTATATGCCAGCTATTGCCAACCGCTGTGTCTGGCTGGATAACGTCGCTGGCGCGCGTCAGGCCACAGATTATTTGATCAATAGAGGCCATAAAAACTTTGCAGTGATCACCAGTATTTACCAAAACGGCGACCCGGGTTTTCGCTTGCAGGGTATTAGGGAATCACTAAAACTGGCCGGTTTACACTTAGCCGAAGCAGCTATTGAAGAATCCACCGCCAATATGGAAGGTGGAGAGCAAGCAGTACAGGCTTTATTGAATAAAGGCATTCAATTCACCGCATTGCTGGCTTACAACGACTTAATGGCCATAGGCGCTATTCACGCCTTGTTCGCCGCAGGCCTGCGCGTGCCTGAAGATGTGTCAGTGATAGGTTTTGACGATTTAATCGTCAGCCGCGCCTGCCGCCCTCGTTTAACCACTATGCATTATCCGGTGGAAGAAATGGCCAGTTACGCCACCAAACTGGCGATACAACTCAGCGACACCAGCATAGAACCAGAAAACCGCACTCATTTGTTTATTCCCCAACTGGTTGAAAGAGATTCGGTGGCGGATGCGCCAGAATCTCGCGGCTAAGTTCTGATTGAGCCACAACTAAGCAACAGCTGTCCACTCAGTGCTGTTGCTTAGTGCGTGTTAATACCAACTAAACCGACAATTTACCCCAATCCCCCCAAACACAAATATTTCAATTCAGTAAAATCATCCAGGCCATAACTGGAGCCTTCGCGGCCCAGGCCTGATTCTTTGACACCGCCAAAAGGTGCAGCTGCGTTGGAGATTAAGCCTTCGTTGATACCTATCATGCCGTAGTCCAGTGCTTTGGCGACCCGGAAAATCCGGCCTATATCACGGCTGTAAAAATAGCTGGCAAGGCCTGTTGGCGTGTTATTCGATAGCGTTATGGCTTCCTGCTCAGTGTCAAATACGCTAATACAAAGCACAGGGCCAAAAATTTCAGTTTGGCTGATCTGCATAGTTGGGGTGACGTCTGTCACTATAGTGGGCTGGAAAAACAACGGGCCTAAGTCGGCATCAATAGCGCCGCCTAATAATAGTTCAGCTCCTTGATCCAGCGCCTGATCCAGCAGCCTTGCTATTTTATCGACGGCGGCCTGATTAATCAGTGGCCCTATCTGGCAACCAGCTTCTAAACCAGACGCCAGTTTCAGTGGCGCTGTGGCTTTAATCAGTTGGGCTAAAAAGGCGTCGTATACTGGCCGCTGGACAAAAACTCTGTTAACGCACACACAGGTTTGACCGGCATTACGAAATTTTGCCGCCAGTAACCCCTGCACTGCTGCAGGGAGGTCGGCGTCATCAAACACAATAAAAGGCGCATTGCCGCCCAGCTCCATTGAAACTTTTTTTACCGTAGCAGCACATTGCGCCAGCAAGGTTTTACCTACAGGAGTTGAACCTGTGAAGCTGAATTTCGCCACACGGTTGTCTTTGGTTAGCACCTGGCCTATGGCTTTGGCATCTGTGCCTGTGATGATATTAAAAACACCTGCCGGAATACCGGCGCGGCTGGCGAGTTCAGCTAAAGCCAAAGCAGATAAAGGGGTAAACTCCGAGGGCTTGACCACAAAAGTGCAGCCCGCAGCCAAAGCGGCTGCAGCTTTACGTAAAATCATCGCATTTGGGAAATTCCATGGCGTAATAGCAGCTACTACGCCTATGGCTTGTTTCAGTACCAGAATTTGCTGGCTGGTTTTAGCTGCAGGAATAATATCGCCATTCATACGTTTGGCTTCTTCAGCAAACCAACTGACAAAAGAGGCGCCGTAGCTGATTTCGCCCGCTGCTTCCTCTAAGGGTTTGCCTTGCTCCAGGGTTAAAATACGGGCTAAGTCCTGCTGGTGTTCCAGCATCAACTGATACCAGCGCAGCAGTGTGGCTGAACGTTCAGCTGCAGTCAGGCTGGACCACAAAGGAAAAGCCGCAGTTGCAGCAGCTATAGCCTGGTCTGCTTCTGTGGCTGTCGCTTCGGCAACCAAGGCCAGCAAACTGCCATCGGCAGGATTATGCACTGCAAAATGCCCGCTGCGGCCTGGTTGAAATTGTCCGGCAATATAGCTGCTGTGGTGCACCAAAGCGCTGTCGTTGAGCAGGGCAAAAACACTATTTGTCTGATTCGTCATGGGCTTAACTCAGGTCAGTTTTAACACTGCCAGTGTAGCCTTAATAGAGCTGAACAGGGCAGACTCAAACTGAAATTTGTTTTACTTTGTGCTCAGTCTAGCTACGCCTTCCGTGGTTCTTTTTACCTGTTGTATAGTGCCATCCGGATTAAAATGCAGGTACTCCACAGCAGTATGGCGCTGCCTTTTGTTGCAGCCTGAGTCTGGTGTTTCCAGCCAGCGGTGATAAAACAGCAGCCACTGATTTTTATACTGCACTATCGAATGATGATTGTTGCTGTTGTGCTCCTGTTCCATAAAACTGCCCCTGTAAGTCCAGGGACCCATCGCAGAGCTGGAGGTGTAGTAAGTCAATACTCTGTTATTTTCTGGCATAGTAAAGTAGTACAAGCCATTGCGTTTAAAGACCCAGGGGCCTTCCATTTTGGGTTCAACGCCACCCATATCCATTTTGATAAAGTCACCTTTGGTACCCAGCATATCATCACGCATCTTGATGACATGGTAGTCAAAGTTGGTGCCGTGAAAATACAAGTAGGCCTGACCATCGTCGTCAATAAACAACGCAGGGTCGTTAGCGTAAGGGCTTCGCCACAGCGGTGCTCCTATGGCGTCTTTAAAAGGGCCTGCAGGGGAGTCGCTCACTGCTATGCCTATCCCCATCCATTTGGTACTTTTCTCCGGATTTGCCCTGTCTTTTATGCCTGTGCCTGCCGGAAACACCAGGTAATATTTGCCATTTTTATAGGCGGCATCAGGTGCCCAGGCGTAGTTGTCTGCCCAGCTGAGCTGCTCCACCGACAAAACAGCACCATGATCCGTCCACTGGGTTAAATCCGCTGAGGAAAACACATGCCAGTCTTTCATATGAAAATCAGCCTGACATTCTTCATCATGAGAGGTGTAAAGATACAAGCGGCCATCAGGCCAGACGTGAGCAGAGGGATCGGCGGTGCGGATAGCACTGCCAAAATCCAGAGGGTTTTCTGCCTGTACGCATGCAGCGGCACAAGCCAGCGCTGCAACCAAGCTATTGAGCTTCAACATGGGGTTTACCTTCATTTTGGATAAGCCCCTTAAGGTGAAGGAAAAGCCATGGGGAGCGCCAGTGTTTCGGCTTTTAGTCAGGTTTTTTTCCGTATATGAACCAGCTGTCCGGTTCAGGCTAACCTGTCTATCTTCAGTTGCAAAAATCGTTGTTCAGCCAGCTGAGTGGTTTTGCTCAGGGCTTGTTGATAATACAACCTGGCTTGTTGCTTCAGCCCAAGTTTGAGGTGCAGATCAGCTAAAGCGGCGTCGAGCAAATGATACTGCGCCAGTTCGCCGCTTTGTTCCAGAGCCTGCAGTAACGGCAATGCGACAGCTGGTCCTTGCGCCATGCTAATTGCCACAGCTCTGTTGAGCAGCACCACGGGTGATGGTTCAAAGCGGTATAACAAATCATACAAAGCAATAATTTGTGGCCAGTCTGTCTCTGCAGCCGAGCGGCTTTCGGCGTGCAAAGCAGCGATAGCGGCTTGCAGGCCATAAGGCCCAATACGGCGGCCTGATAACGAACGCTCCACCAGTTGCACGCCCTGTTGAATTAAGCTGTTGTCCCATAAGCTTCTGTCCTGATCCGGCAGTAAAATCAGCTCGCCTTCTGCCGTAGTTCTGGCATGACGTCGTGATTGCTGCAATAGCAGCAACGCCAATAAGCCCATAGTTTCAGCCTCTGGTTGCAACTCCAGCAGCAAAAAACCAAGACGTATCGCCTGAGCACAAAGCTCCTGACACAACAACTGTTCGCCGGAACTTTGGCTGTACCCCTCGTTAAACAGCAGATATACCACTTTCAGCACTGTATCCAGTCGTTCAGGTAATTGCTCTGGGGTAGGAATTTCGTAAGGGATGGCGGCGTCACGGATTTTATTTTTTGCCCGCACTATACGCTGGGCTACAGTGACGGTGCTGGTTAAAAAAGCTTTGGCAATTTGTTCTGTCGTCAGGCCACAAATTTCGCGTAAGGTCAGCGCTATTTGTGCTTCGGTGGATAAAGCCGGGTGGCAGCAGGTAAAGATCAGCCGTAGTTCATCGTCTTGCCAGAGTTGATCTTGTGTTATATCACTGCTGGCTTCATCTTCGTTCTGTTGTTCAGCAAGCCACTCTTGCTGATGCTGGCGCTGAGTCCGCTGTTGGCGGATTTTATCTATGGCTTTAAAGCGTCCTGTGGACACCAGCCAGGCTCTGGGTTGGGCTGGTAAGCCATCCACAGGCCATTGTTGCAAAGCACAGGTAAAAGCTTCCTGCAGTGCGTCCTCTGCCAGTTCAAAATCACCCAGTAGCCGGATCAGGGTGGCCAGCACCCTGCGGCTTTCCTTATGATACAAGGCCGAAATAGTTTCGGCTGTCACTACGCTATTCAACAGCTTACGAGCTTTGCATGCTGGCGAAGTCCGAGGCGATCTGCTGAATATCTTCAGGAAAATCATCCATTTCCTGAATTTGCCGCACTTCAATCACTTCGTTATCCGCAGCAGGGCATAAACTGGCCCATTGAATGGCTTCGGCTTTGGAATTTACTTTAATCATCCAGTATCCGCCCAGCACTTCTTTGGTTTCAGCAAAAGGCCAGTCTGTGACCAGTGGTTTGCCACCACTGAAGCTGACGCGGGCACCCATAGCAGGTGGATGCAAGCCTTCACAGCTGATTAAAATGCCTGAGTCCTGCAGTTTTCTGTTGTACTCCATCATGGCTTCTACAGCTGCTGCTTCTGGCATCACGCCTGGTACGGCGCTTTCATAGCCTTTTGGGATCATCAGTAGCATAAATCTCATGTCACACCTCCAGTTGTCTGACAGGACGTACTTCAACAGAGCCAACCCTTGCCGCCGGAATGCCGGCCGCAAGCTGTATCGCTTCGTTTAAATCTTTGGCTTCCACCAGATAAAAACCTGCCAGTTGTTCTTTGGTCTCAGCAAAAGGGCCATCAGTTAACAAGGTTTTACCAGCGCGCACCCGGACTGTGGTGGCTGTGTCTATAGGTTGCAGCGCCTCGGCGGCCAGCATTCGGCCGCTCTGTTGCACTGCAGCAGCATAGGCAAAACACTCTATGTCTTTTGGGCTCTCTGGCAAGGAGTGCAGCAGTTTTTCATCGCTGTAGACTAAGCATAAGTATTTCATCGCAACTTTCCTTATTAGAGCCCTGGTTAAGCCTCTGGCGTCAGTTCAAACAACACTGCACCAGATACCATATCAAAAGGTACAGAAAAATGGTCATGAATAATACGCCATTGGCCTTGCTGTTGTTGCCAGCCTTGGGTCAATCGCATCCAGCAACCCTGAATTTCGCCTTTTTCATTGCTGCCAGCGCAATAGACCAGGGCATGGCTAAAACCGAGCGCATCGTTTTGCTTTATGGTCAGATCCCGAAGCTCAAAGGTGGAATGGCCACCAGGACAGAATTCCAGGCACTGTTGCCAGTGAGTCTGATAGGCCGCCTTGCCGCTAAACTGCAGTTGAGCGACGGCGTCAAAGGCAATAAGGTCGTTGGCATAAAACGCCATAATTTGTGTCATGTCCCGGCTCGCTACTGCGTGAGCCCACTGGGTAATTAACTGCTGTATGGACTGCGTCATCACTTTTCTCCTTGGGTTAATGTCGCTAGTAGTCGATACGGCTTGCCGCATTTCGACAGGCTGCAGAAAAAAATGCAGGTTATTTGCTCTGATGGCTGAAAAAACACGTACAAAATCCACACTTAACAGCAAATGCTGCTACAAGGATCTGTACTCAGGTCGTCAATCAGAGACTTTATGCCACAACGTCAAAGTTATACCAGTGTAGCTCTAGAACAGGCTGCGCGGCCGCTGTTGCTATTAGTGCAGCATTTAACCGGCTTGGATACCGCCTTCTTAACACGGATTGATTGGCGTGCTCTAACCCAGCAGGTCGTTCTGGTGGAAGGGCAATTGACAGTGCCTTTGCATGAAGGCGCTGTTGTCGATTGGTCTGATTCTATGTGCCGCTTGTTATTTGATGCAAAGTTGCAGCAGTCTGATGTTATTCCTGAATTATTTCCTGACTCAGATGGCGCGGCTTTAGGCATGCAGAGCTTTTTTGCTGTGCCGGTATTATCCGGAGGCAAAACTATAGGCACTTTGTGTGGTGCCAGTCGGGAGCGGTTGGTGATCTCAGAGCATTTGTTTAGCAGTTTAAAACTGATTGCCGATGCTTTGGCTTATCAGATGGCTTTGGACCAGCAAATGCAACTGCAACAAAAAAAGGTCAAGGTAGCGGAAAAGACCATAGACAAGCTGTACCGTCAGGCGCAGCAAATGGAAAATCTGGCCCATACCGACGAACTGACAGGCTTGGATAATCGCAGGTCCTTTCAAAGCAGATTTGAACAGTACCAGCTGCAAGCCGTCAGCCGTGGCTCAGCTTTAGCTTTAATGATGATTGATATCGATGAGTTTAAGCAGCTCAATGATCAACATGGTCATGAAACTGGTGATCTGGCACTGCAGCATTTGGGACGGGCCCTGACAGCTGTCGCACGCCAAAGTGATATCGCCTGTCGTTTAGGCGGGGATGAATTTGTGCTGGCGGCTGCAGATACAGATGCTGCAGGTTTAACTCATTTGGCCATTCGGCTGCAGCAGCAGTTTAAGCAGCAGATGCGAGAGTCAGGTCTGGATAGTAGCTTAAGCATAGGCATAGCCAGCACAGCAGAAAGTGCCGTGGATCAACTACTACAAAGAGCTGATCAGGCGTTATACAAAGCCAAAGAGCTAGGCCGTGACAGAGTGGAGTTGGCTGGTTAAGGCGCCGCTGTAGCAGGGCCGTAGTGATGCTGACGAAACCAGTTGAGCATAGCCTGACGTTCCTGCTCTTTGTAATCAGTCAGCAGATGATCAGCCTCTGCAAATTCTATCAGTCGTACCGGCCTTTTGAGTTCAGTCAGTTTAGCTGCGAGCAGTCTGGAGTTATCTGGATGCACTCTTTGATCCTTCCCACCGTATATCAACAAAATAGGCAAAGTCGCGGGTAGCTGTTCGGCCCAATAGATCACAGAACGTTGTTCCAATTCACGCACTTTATGTTGATCGTAGTCGGGAATAAGGCTGCGGAAAATTAACTCCATTTCTGGTTTTCGCGGCAGCTCTGTAACTAAATTTGTTGGGGCGCCGGTAATGGCCATAGCGCGGATATCGTCACGTTGGTGCGCTGTCAGGTAGCTCATCATGCCGCCTCTGCTGATGCCATACAAAAAGATATTGTTTGCATCTGCTGCAGGTAATTTTTTCGCCAGCTCTATCAATTGATGAATATCGCGCACGTCGGCGCCACCAAACTGATCTTTGCCGTAAGTCTGCTGATCCTGAGGTACCGAACCGCGGTACTGACTGGCCAATACAATAAAACCTTGTTGAGCCAAGGGGCTTAACTGGCGTAAGACAGAGACATAATCCAATCGGCCTAACGCCGAATTACCGCCTCTGTTGTAGATAATAACAGGCCATTTTTGCTTGCCTTTGGCTTTGGGTTGTAAGCCCCATGCCTGTACTAAAATGGTGTCTGAATGGTATTCCAGTTGGGCGCATTCCAACTCTTGAGTCTGGTCAAATTGTTGTTTAGGCAATAGCCATGGGGCTAGCCAATACTCAGCTTTGTACCAGGGCTGGTGCTGGCGCATATCTTTAACCAGGTGGTGAAAATCAGGATAAAGCTCAAGACAGGACTGTTGTTTGGCAAAACCTGGCCAGCTGTTCGCCAGGGCATAGCCTGGGTAAACAAACAGCAGCACTAACCAAAACAGTTTCATAGTCAATCCTCTGAACATTCGCTGCTTCAGTGTAACGCTTTGGCGGGTTAATTTGTGCTTGGGATTGTAACAAAAGTTAATTCGGGTCAGAGTAAAATAAAGCTTCAGTGCTTAATTTTACTCTGACCCGAATTATTAAGACTGTGGCCAGTCCCATGAGCCAACATGCAGTTGGCCTTGCCAGTCTTCAATCAATAGCCAGACTTTATCGCCTGCTTTAGGTTGGGCTGAGGCTTTGGCATGCACATGTTGGGCAAAGGAACTGCCGTGCAGAATGCTTAGATCAGCTTGGGCAAAATCTTCGATCGCAGGTTGTTCTGCCGCTATTGCCATATAGGCCTGACGGATATTGGCTACACAACCTTCGCAAAATTGCAGGCTGAAGTCTTTCACCCAATCGCCATGGTGCTGATAAGGCGCATCGAGCGTTAATGGCGTAGGAGTGACTTCAAAAGCACCGACTTTTTGTGTTGGCCATGCAGGCGGGAAAACCGGACTCATGGATTGATACAAAAACCAGAAGGGCAATACCAGGATCAGGCCATTGAGTTTAAATTTATTCCGTTGCCACCAGTTATCTGAACGCTGTGCCATCAGGAGTTCACCTCTGAAGTTGTATAAGTTGTCGCTGTCTCGGTGCGGGCTGCTTTGATGGTGCGGCTGCCCCAAATCATAAAGCCAGTGATGGACATACCAGATAACAACAAGCCAAATAGGAACCAGATGATTTTGGTCCAGATACCGCCTATAGTGCCGTAATGCAGCGGATCAGCAATATGACTAATGACTTCAAGACCGCCCATTTTATCTGGCGTATGCACATCAGTGACTTCACCTGTCCACGGATTGACCAGTACTGAATACGAGTACTGATCAAAAAATACCGAATCACCTGAACCTGAAATACGGTATAAATCGCGGTTATGCTCCGGCATCATAATATAAGCAGGTTGCAGCTCTGGCAGAGTCTGTTTGGCGATCACCAGCGCATCTTCCAGTGAGTATGGCGGTGTCTGTTTTTGTCCGGCAGCTGGTACTTCGGCGGCCGTCAGAATCTTGGGTTCGTGATAAAACTCAATATCGTTGTGCCATAAAATCGCCTGCAGCAGATACCACAAGCCGGTTAAGCTCATCACGACTAAAAACCAGATGGACCAGACGCCAGCCAGACGGTGCAGGTCGGTCAGCAGCGTTTTACGGCCTTGGTTCAGGCGCAACTTCGGCTGAGTAAAGGCTCTCCAGAAGTTTTTATAAATCACCAAGCCTGTGATCAAAGACACGAGCATTAGAATGGCCATACCGCTGACCAGGTAATAGCCTAGGCTGTAACTACTCTGCCACGGGAACAATAACCAGCCGTGCAGAGAACGCATGAATCCGATAAAGGTCAGGCCATAGTTCAGTTCTTGCACCTGCCCTGTATACTGATTGACGTAGGCTATACCAAAAGGCGCTTTGGCGGTGGAGAATATAATGGCATTCACCAGATAAGGTTCCATCACCATCACACTGCCAATTTCAGCATCCGGCACTTCAGCTTTGACCGCCGCAATCAGTTCAGTTGCAGGCTTCACCGGCAGGTTTTGTGGGTTTTCTGCTCTGGAATTAGGGTTGGTTAACCAGGTCAGTTCATGACTAAATACCGCTATGGTGCCCGTTAAACACACAGCACAAAAAATAAGCCAAACCGGTAAACCTACCCAGCCATGTAATAAAAACCAAAAGCGTTGTTTGAGTTTAAACACCTGATACTCAGCCTTTTTCGCCAGCTATAAAATTGGCCCAATAGTAATGCGGATAAGAATGGTTATCAATAGATGTGCGGTGACTGGCGGGGATCACAAGAGCAGAAAAAAGGGCGCCGCAGGGAAATGGGACTAAGCGGCGCCCAAAGGTTAATACAGAAGTCAGAGCTGATGCTCCGACTTGTATGCCTTACTTATTGGTCAATGCCAGTTGCTGGGTGCCTTGCTCCAGCTCTATTCCACCGGCAAATGCGCGGTAGATTGCCACTAAACGCTGGAAGCTTTGGGTGGACAATACAGCTTGCTGATCGCGGGCTGCTAACCACTCACGTTCGGCGTCCAGTAAATCCAGAAACTCAATAGTGCCGGCCTCGTATTGAGCACGGGTTAATTGCACCGCCTGTTCAGTCGCTGCCACTTGTTGCTGTGAACTTAATTGCTGTTCACGGCTGGTTCTGTAGCCCTGCAGTGAGGTCTGCATTTGCGCCAGTGCATCAAAGACGGTTTGCTGGAAGCGGGCAAAGGCCATTTGCTGTTCTGCTTCAGCACCACGAATGCGGGACTGAATAGAGCTCAGCTCCGTGGCTTGCCAGCGTAAGCTTGGCGCTATGCTCCAGGCTTCGTTTTGCGAACCCAGGCTCAGGCCTGGGCTGGCAATAAAACCTAAGAAGCCACTGACAGACACTTCAGGGTACAACTCTGCTGTGGCCACCCCTATATCTGCAGTGCTGGCTGCCAGTTCACGTTCGGCAACAGCTACGTCAGTTCTGAACTTTAAGTAGTTGTGTTGATTGGCAAAAGACAAAGGTTTGCTCAGCTCTGGCAAAGCTTCGGCTTTAATGGCAACCGCAAACTGCTCAGCAGGTTGTGCGACTAAAGCCGCCAGGGTGGCGTTCGCCTGAGCTTTAGCAAACTGGAATTGTGGCAAGGTGCTTTGCAACTGATAAATCTGCGCATCGATTCGACTGATTTCCAGATCGGAAGCTACTCCGGCATCACGGCGCGCCAGAATAATCTGCTTGGTGCGACGCAAATTGCCAAGGTTTTGCTCGGCTACAGTGAGGCGCAATTCAGCACCACGGTAGTCGCCATAGCTGGCGGCTACCTGAGCTAACAATTGCACTTTTGCTTCCTGCCAGGCTAGTTCAGCCCCTTGTGCTCTGGCATCAGCGGCTTCTGCGGCGCGGCGCAGCTTGCCAAATAAATCCAAGTCCCAGCTTAAGCTGCCACCCGCATTGGCCTGGCGTTGAATTTGACCGGCATTTTGCGCAGCGCTGTCTGGGTTCTGATTGTTTTGCTGACTGGCTGTGATATCCATACGAGGCCAGCCGTCATTGTCGCTGTCTTCAAAGGCGGCATAAGCACGTTTTACGTTGGCTTCTGCCGCAGCTAAGGTCTGGTTATTCAGCAAGGCTTTTGCTATCAGTTGATCAAGCACTGGGTCATTAAACTGCTGCCACCAGTGTTGGGCTTTATCTGCTGCTTTATATTCCGCAGGCAGTTGCAGCTGGTTGGCTGCCAAAGGCGCTGCGTAGCTTGGGCCTACCGAAGCACAACCAAACAACAGCGATGCCAGTGCCAGACTGATAGCTGTTAAGCGAAGAGTTTTACGCATGATGAGTGTCCTCAGTTACAGTAGCGCTCACAGTGGCAGAGCCTTGCACCAGTTGGCGATCACGGCGTTTGGCCAGAGCGTAATAAAACAGCGGTGTTAAAATCAGACCGAAGATAGTGACACCAATCATACCGGCGAATACCGCTACACCCATGGCCTGACGCATTTCTGCACCCGCACCTGTTGAAAGCACCATAGGTACCACACCCATAATAAAGGCGATGGAGGTCATTAAAATCGGACGCAAACGTAAGCGCGCAGCTTCCAGAATGGCATCCATAGTGTTCATACCATGGTCCTGCAACTCTTTGGCAAATTCGACTATTAAGATGGCGTTTTTGGTCGCAAGCCCCACCAGCACTATCAACCCTATCTGAGTGAAGATGTTGTTATCACCGCCATAGATCCAGACACCCGTCATGGCCGATAACAAGGTCATAGGCACAATCAGGATAATAGCCAGAGGTAAGGTTAAGCTTTCGTACTGAGCGGCCAGCACCATAAACACCAGCAGTATCACCAGCGGGAATACCAGCAGTTCAGCGTTCCCAGCCAGAATTTGCTGATAAGTCAGTTCTGTCCACTCGTAGGTCATGCCTTGAGGTAAAGTTTCAGCCAGAATTTTTTCAATTGCAGCCTGAGCTTCACCTGTACTATAGCCGGGAGCTGGGCCACCGTTGATTTCAGCTGTGGTGTAACCGTTGTAATGCATCACACGATCAGGGCCAGCTGAATGATTGACGGTAATGAATGAACCCAGCGGGATCATTTCACCGGCATTATTGCGCACTTTCAGCTGACGGATTTGTTCAGGGTCCTGACGGAATTGCTCGTCCGCCTGTACATTGACCTGATAAGTCCGGCCAAACTGGTTAAAGTCGTTAACATAAGCCGAGCCCATATAGACTTGCAGCGTCTGGAATATCTCATCCAGATTGACACCTTGTTGTTTGGCTTTGGTACGGTCTATGTCTAAATCCAACTGCGGTACGTTCACCTGATAACTTGAGAACACACCAGCGAGTTCAGGCGTTGCCCAGGCTTTTTGCATCACTTGCATGCTGACAGCAGCCAGTTCTTCATAGCCGAGGTTGGCTCTGTCCTGAATTTGCAGACGGAAACCACCTATGGTGCCTAAACCTTGAACTGGTGGCGGCGGGAATATGGCGATAAAGGCGTCCTGAATGCCGGCAAATTTCTGGTTCAGTGCAGCAGCTATGGCATTGCCTGATAATTCAGCTGAACCACGTTCGCTAAAATCATCCAGACCGACAAAGACTATGCCTGCGCTTGGGCTATTGGTAAAACCATTGATCGACAAGCCAGGGAAGGAAATCGAGTTCGCCACACCAGGATGTTCTGCCGCAATACGGGACATTTCTTTAATCACTGCTTCAGTTCTGTCTAAAGAAGAAGCGTCCGGTAACTGAGCAAAAGCCACTAAGTACTGTTTATCCTGACCTGGCACATAACCTGTAGGGGTTTGCTGGAACTGCACTGCAGTTAAGCCCACTAAGCCAATGTACAGAATACCTATAATGCCGCCAAAGCGAATTACTTTGCGCACCATCAGGCCATAACCTTTGGAGGCTTTGTTAAACAAGCGGTTAAAAGGATCAAATAACCAGCTGCCAAAGGCTTTGTTCAGGCCACGGGTTAAGGCATCAGGCTTAGAGCCGTGAGGTTTTAACAGCAGTGCCGATAAAGCCGGGCTTAACGTCAAAGAGTTCAGCGCCGAGATAAAGGTGGAAATAGTGATAGTTAAGGCAAATTGTTTATAAAACTGGCCTGTTAAACCTGACATAAAAGCGGTAGGAATAAATACGGCAGCCAGCACCAAGGTAGTTGCAACTATAGGGCCTGTCACTTCTTTCATGGCTTTTTGCGTGGCGGCCATAGGAGACAAACCATCAGCAATATTACGCTCAACGTTTTCGACTACCACTATGGCGTCATCCACCACTATACCTATGGCCAATACCAGACCAAACAAAGATAAAGCGTTCAGTGAAAAACCCAGCAGGTGCATAAAGGCAAAGGTACCGACCAGGGACACAGGCACAGCCACTAAAGGAATAATAGAAGCGCGCCAGGTTTGCAGGAATAACACCACCACTAAAACCACCAGCAACACTGCTTCCAGCAAGGTTTTGACGACAGCTTCAATAGAGCCACGCACGAAGACTGTAGGGTCGTAGACGATGTCGTAAGTTAAACCTTCAGGGAAACCTTTGGACAGTTCTGCCATAGTGGTACGCACGTCATCAGAAATCTGAATAGCGTTGGAACCAGAAGCCTGGAAAATTGGAAGAGCTACAGCATCTTTGTTGTTCAACAATGAGCGCAAAGCATAAGACTGAGCACCTAACTCCACACGGCCAATATCACGGATGCGGGTCACTTCGCCGTCTTCACCTACTTTGACGATAATGTCTGCAAATTCCTGCTCTGTGGTTAAACGGCCTTTGACGTTGATCAGAATTTGGAAATCACTGTCACCTGCAGGTTGGGCACCTAAAGAGCCCGCAGCGGCCTGTTGGTTTTGCTCGCGAATAGCAGCTATTACTTGGGCTGGCGATAAACCTACAGCTGATACTTTGTTTGGATCCAGCCATATACGTAAGCTGTATTCGCTGGCACCAAATAAACGCACAGCACCTACACCTTCAATACGGGCTAATTCGTCTTTGACGTTCAGCGCCGCATAATTCGACAAATACAACATATCGTATCTGTCGTCCGGTGAGGTTAAATGCACCACCATGGTTAAGTCTGGTGATGATTTTTCAGTGACTACACCTAAACGTTGCACTTCCTGCGGCAGGCGAGGGCTGGCTCTGTCAACCCGGCTTTGCACTTGCGCCTGAGCACGGTCTACATCTGTGCCTATAGCAAAAGTGATAGTTAAGGTCATACGGCCATCAGAAGTCGCCTGAGAAGACATATACAGCATGTCTTCGACACCGTTAATTTCCTGCTCTAAAGGCGAGGCGACAGTCTCAGCTATGACTTTAGGGTTAGCACCCGGATAGTTAGCCGTCACTACGACTGTAGGTGGCACCACTTCTGGGTATTCAGTGATGGGGAGTTGCCAGACAGCTAAGGCGCCGCCGATAAAAATCAGCAGCGACAGCACAGCGGCAAAGATAGGTCTTTTGATAAAAAATTGCGATAACATAGCCCTTCCTTAACCCTGGTTAGCCGCTTGTTGCACAGAAGCAGCTTGTTCAGCAGCAGCGGTAAGTTCCAGCTTGCTGTCTGCCTCTAACTGCTGTTGCTCTGCTTTTAAAGCGGAAAGTTGTTGTACAGTGGCCATTTCTACCTGCTTAGGCTGAATGGTCATGGCTGGACGAACACGTTGCAGACCGTTTACCACGATCCGATCCGAGGCATTTAAACCAGAGCTTATAATGCGCAGGCCGTTGACCTTTTCACCTAAAGTGACAGGGCGGTATTCCAGTTGGTTTTCGTTATTCACCACCAGGACAAACTTGTTGTTTAAGTCTGTGCCTATGGCTTTGTCGTCAATCAGAATGCCTTGATAGGCACTGCTGCCAACCAGTTTTAAGCGGGCGAATAAACCCGGAATTAATTTGTTATCGAGGTTTTCAAAGCTGGCGCGGGCACGGATGGTTCCGGTCTGGGCATTGATACTGTTGTCGATAAAATCGATGCTACCGACATAACCAAAGTCGCTGTCACCCGCCAGCGCCATATAGACGGTGTTGTGGGCTGTGCGCTGCTCGGCTCTGTTGCCTTCAGCGGCCAGTTGTACATATTTCAGATAGGTTTGTTCGTCGGCATCAAAGTACGCATACATTTTGCTGGTGCTGACTAAAGTGGTCAGTTGGCTACTGCCAGCCTGAACGAAGTTACCAGCCGTGATTTGCGCATAAGAGACACGACCCGAAATAGGGGCTTTGACCTGGGTAAAAGACAAGTCCAGTTCAGCGCGCTGTAATGCGGCTTTAACAGAAGCCACAGTGGCTGCTGATTGCAATTTACGGCTTAAGCGGGTATCCACTGCTTCTTCAGAGATCGCCCGTTGTTTTTTCAAGGCTTCAGCACGACGGTAATCATTGTCGGCCAGTTTTTGCGCTGTTTCAGCATTGGACAATTCAGCTTTTAAGCGCGCTACTTCAGTGGCAAAAGGACGAGCATCAATCTGGAACAGCAAGTCGCCTTGTTTGACTAAAGCGCCTTCAGTGAAAAACACCTGTTCGATATAACCTGATACTCTTGGTACTAAAGTGACGGTTTCAGGCGCCTGTAAGCGACCGGTAAACTCATCCCATTCAGTAATTTTTTCATGTACTACTGTAGCTACATTAACTTCTGGCGCTGCCATAGCGCCTGGAGCTGCAGCTTCCGGCGTGCCACAAGCGGATAACACTAAGGCAGCTATGCTTCCCAGTACAAAGGTTCGGATAGTGTTGTTGCTCATGACGTTTTCCTCGTGCAATTAGGTCAATTTGGGGCAGTAAAGAGATTCGGTTTCAACTTATGTTGTACAAACTAGTTTCATCTGTTAGTTTTGTACTGGTCGGTAAATATATAGAAGTTCAATCCAGAGTCAATCTTTATTTTGTACTGACCGGTAAAAAATGAAGAACCTTTTGAACTGAGCCGAAAAATTTTGGTTATAAGCTGTAGTTTTGTAGGTGAGCAGTACTACTGCCGGAAGCTCTGTTCACGACTTGCAGCATAAAATTTGTGCTGTGTTTACTGAATATCCAAAAACCGCGTCGTATTGCCTAAAACTACCTGGTGTTAAGTAGTCAGAAGCAGGCCTGGCAACTGGTCTGTCAATATCAGTTGCTATTACATACAATAATGTACCGACTGGTAAGTATTCCTTTCTGGACATGTGTCGCCAGGCAGTTTAAGCTAGGCCATCGTTGTTAATCCGGAGTTTGAAATGTCAGCATCAGCGGTTACACCAGCGCCAACAGTGGGACGCCCGCGCGCTTTTGACATGGAAAAAGCCTTACAAAAAGCACTAGAAGTCTTCTGGCGTAAAGGTTACGAAGGCGCATCCTTACCTGATTTATGTGAGGCTATGGGCATCAACAAACCCAGTTTGTATGCCGCTTTTGGCAATAAAGAACAGTTGTTTTTAAAGGCTATTGAGCTGTATGAAAACCGTCCTTGTGCGTTTTTTTATCCGGCGTTGGAAAAAGAAAGCTCTTATGAAGTTGTTAAACATATGCTTTGTGGTGCAGCCAGCACTACAGCTGATCCGGATAATCCGCCAGGTTGTGTCATAGTGCAGGGGGCTTTGGCCTGCAGCGAATCAGCAGCTTTTGTCAAAGAAGCGCTGATTGCAAAACGTCGAGCCGGAGAAGTCGCTTTATACACTCGTCTGGAACAAGCCAAAGCTGACGGCGATTTACCTGATCATTCAGATCCTGCTGCTTTAGCCCGCTATATAGTTGCTGTGCTGCAAGGTATGGCAGTTCAAGCCACCAGTGGAGCAAATTGCGCAGAGTTAAAGCAGGTCGCTGATACTGTATTATCTGCCTGGCCGGGTAAAAGGCCATAATACTTTTATAATAAAACTACTCACATTGATTCAGCTTGAGGGATGTGAGTTTGCCTTTCTAAACTCAAGTTCTTCGTCCTTCCTTCTTTGCTAAAGTTGCTCTTCCTATAAATGCAACTGCATTCGCTTTTGTTTATCTCTGTAGCGAGCCTATTTGGTCTCAGTTGTTGACGATTGTTTTTTTGAGGGTTAACTTGTGTGAATTAATTAACGCAAGGATGTAAATATGAAGTTGTTGGTGTTCGTTTTGTTGCTCGTGCTATCAGGGGCCGCGAATGCCCAGACAGAGAGGGTTTTGTACCTGACTCGTGCTGATTTGTGTATGGATTGTACCGATAGCCAATTGGCTGAAATGGCTTTAAAGCTAAGCCCGGGTTACTCCACCAGTACTACTGAGACTTATGTTTTTTTGGTCGACCCTGTCCGACAAAACTATAAACAAATTATAGTATCCACGGTCGGCAGGCAAAAAGCCGTCAGTGAAATCAGTGCTATGGCAGGGAAAGAACAACAGACTTTTGCTCCTTTAATGCGTTATGGTCAAGGGGTTCAGGCGTTGCAGCAAGCGATAGCTGTATTTCCGCCCGAAACGCTGTTGAATGATGAAAGCTGCGATACAGCATTGGACGCTTATACCGACAAAGCTTGCGAAGGAGAATTGCGAAGCGAGGTTTTAGCTGAAGCGCGAAAGCAGGATATCTTCAATTTCAGGCCTTTTAATTATGCTTACACCCTTGGTGGCGGCACTCAGACTATCAACAGCAGCGTGACGATAAGCGGACAAGGTTCAGATGGCATAGTTAAGGTCACTTTTTATTGGAAAGATGGTTCGAGAACGGTGTTTAATTTTATAGATGAAGTACTGAGCCTTAATCTTGATTTGAGTGTAGATGAAAATGGTGCGCCATTGACAGAAGTGATTGCCAGACTTGAGCGCGTTGATCCGNAAATCCATTAAAAGATACTATTGCTAAACTAGAACGCGATAAGCCCATGTTAGGCATGGTTTGGGGCGATAAGCTGGGAGACCGAATTAGTGTATGGGAAAGATACAAAAGTAAAGGCTGTGCCCTGATGCCTGGTTATAAAGTTGTGCAATTACAAGTGCTTGAATGCAGGATGATTGAGGCTGGTACTGTTGTCGGTCCTGATGGTCAGTCAATACAACAATATGCCGTAGAGTGCACAGAGATGGGCGGGCAGAACATTCAAAGAGTCTACGAATGTCGCTAAAGTCTGATTCAACGACAATAATGCGCCTTCTGGAACAGTTGGCGCTGTAATCTTCCTGGTGAAATAACGTCTCATAATGGTGATCTAGTGCTGCTTCATGCGTGTGGCGCTTTTCTCTCACTGCTATTTACGTTTTAGCTTCCTCCGCTGTACAACAAAGTGACTGGTTTTACTGAGCTATATGGTTCAACTCAAATTATCCTTAAAATACAACTGCATTCGCTTTTGTTTATCTCTGTAGCNCTTATCTCCCACTGCCAGTGTTTAACCATCAATGTTGCGGCAGAGTTTGTTATGCCTTTTCTCAGCTGATGTTCCAGTAATAACTATGTGAATTTATTGAAGTCTGTACGATGGTTATGCCATTTTAACGTCCTATGACAAGATGCTTGGCTGTAATCTGGCTTTTTGCGATATTTTTTATCAGGACCCTCGCAGTATTCAAGGCATCTCCTTTGATGATTTAACGCGTTTTTCTTTTCGCAAAGGCAAAGCTGTGCGCTTTGACGCGGACAATATTGAAGACTGGCTGGCGCAGGCTAAGCAACATTGGTGGCAAAATCCATTCCGGTTATTTGAGGTGGATTTAACGGACTGTCGTTGGTTCTTGCTTTCCAGACAAGTTGCGTCGATGCTTTATATGGCTGGACGCAAAATGGTGGGAATGGTGCTGGCGTAAAAATATTAGACATGGAAAACAGTTTCAATTCAGCTCATGAAAATCTTCCGACTACTTTTGTGCAAATAAAAAACACTGCAGCAGCAACTAAAAATCATGGCACGGCGGTTATGAGTATTCTTGGGGCTAAAAATAACGGATTTGGGCTCACAGGTATCGCTTATGGTGCTTCTCTGGGGTTTTACTGTTGGGGAAGTAACATCGCAAACTCAATTCGGACTGCGGCTGACCGGCTTAGATCTAAGGGGGAGCTTGGTCGTATTATCAGGTCGTTGGGACAGATGCTATGTGTAGTAATTTGCTTACATGGATCTCCAACCCGTCAGTAACTTTTTATAGTGTTTATGTTAACAATGTGTTTTTGAAAAACTCCTCATTAACAACGGCTTACTTGAATGTTGTTGGCTCAGGAGCAACGGCATACGTTAAGACATGCAATGCATCAGGTTGTAGTAGAGAATCAAACACTATTAATTTGGCTTACAGAAATACATGCCTGTAGTATTGATCTATGCGACTAGTTGCATCTGACACTGTTCTTGCCTCCTAGCCTTTGGATGGCAATTATACTGTTTAACACGCTCGTTTTGCTCTGGCCGGAAGTCTCAAATTAGCAATGCTTCATTCTGACGTGATGACCACAGTAGAGATTTGGTTTAGCTTGTAGTTCACTGAGTTTACATTGAAGTCTCCTTCTAACAGTTCTGGTAAAAACTACAAAATACGCTCAAAATCCATTTTTTTAAGACCAAGTGCATGTTGATATTTTGGCCTGGAGGCTTTTTGGTGAATTCGTCGTTGTTACACTCGTTATTCCGTGTGTTTGGCTTGATACTTTTTGCTTTGGTGTTGCTATCTCCCGTCTTACTGCAATGGCCGCAGCAGGATCTGATGCCTTTTTTACAGTGGAAACTGATAGCTGCTGTCTGGTGTTACCTCCTGGTATTGTCGTTATTCCGTTCTTTATGGCCTGGTTTGGTGTTGTTATTGCCTGCAGCCTTGTTGGTACCGCAGGAGGTGTTTTATCTTTTAACTTATCAGAAAAATACCGACGCACATGCTATTGCCATAGTGGCGGAAACCGATCTGAACGAAGCTCTGGGTTATTTGACTGGGGTTGGTGTTTTTTTAGCTGTGATGGTGGCAGCTATTTTGCTGTTGTGGTGGTACCTGGTTCGCAGCGCCTGGCAACGACAGTGGCGCTGGGAAGCCGGAGTACGCCCTTTGGTCTGGCTTATTGGTATTGGTGTGCTGGCGAGTTTGGGCTGGAATGAATGGCAGTATCAGCAAATCAACAAAGCCAAACAACGCAGTAATCCGGAAGAAAATATCTTTGTGCAACGTCCCTTGCCTTATAGTTATGAAAAGTTTCATGCCACTTATCCGCTAAATATCTTGTTGGCTTTGAATGAATTCGTTAGACAAAAACAAGCTGTTGCGGATATTGCTCAGGACCTGGCTTTGTTTAAGTTTTCCGCAAAACAAACCAAAGCGCCTGAGGCTCGGCAAATTTATCTGCTGGTGATAGGGGAAACCTTGAGGCCAGACAGATTGCAGCTCAATGGCTACAACAGAGCCACTACGCCCCGGCTGGCTGGCACAAAAAATGTGATTAGTTTCACAGACATGGTTAGCCCCTGGGCTTGGACCCGCATGTCTGTGCCAGTGATAATTTCACGTAAAAGCCCAGTGGATCAGCGTTATTTTCCGACAGAAACCTCTTTGGTTGCTGCTTTTCAGGAGGCTGGTTTTAACACGGCTTGGTTGTCAACTCAAAGTCCTTTAGGAGTGCATGATTCGTCCATTGCTTTGCATGCCAGTGAGGCCGATCAGGTGCAATATCTGAATCCAGTCGGTTATAAGCAAGAAGGTTTTTACGATGAGATACTCTTGCCTGCTGTTGAACGAGTAGTGCAACAAAACCACACCAGACAGTTGATAGTCTTACACACTTTGGGCAGCCATTTTAGTTACACAGACCGTTACCCTGAATCCTTCGACTTGTTTACTCCCTCGGGTAAAGGACAAGCCATTAGCATGCATGATAAAAAGTCCAAAGTAATGCTCAATAATGCTTATGATAATACTGTGGCCTACACAGACTTTATCCTGTTTAGTCTGATCAAACAGCTGGAGCAAACTCAAAGTATCAGTACTTTATTCTATGTCTCAGACCATGGAGAAAATATTTTTGATGGCCAATGTAACAAAAGCGGTCATGGTCACAATACAGAGCGTGATTACAGAGTTGCAGCTTTGCTCTGGACCTCAGATGCTTACAATCAACAGTATCCTCATAAAAAAGCTCTGGCAGAAAAAAATCGTCAGCAGCCTTTGAGTACAAGCAGTATTTTCCATAGCATGCTTGATCTTGCCGATATTCAGTATCCGGATCAGAAGCTGAGTCTAAGCTGGGTGAATCCTGCTTGGCGCACCTCCCCCCGATTACTCCAGCAGGGGCTTCATTTCGATACAGCAAAAAGAGTGGGTATATGCCAGGAGCTTCAATCCCCTTAAGTTTTGTCATAATATTGTCATCTTATAGTCATAAAATAGACTTCGAAATGTCATGCTTCTGAAGCGTTATCGCCATATTTGCGATAATCCAACACCGAACCATGAATAAATAAATAGGCGCAGCGACTGGACTTCTGCGCCAAATGTCTATAATTCAGCTAACCAGAGCTTCTGTTCTTAGCCCTAAGTCCCTACCTGAAAAGGATAAAATCATGTTTGCAAAAACTTTAATAAGTATTGCATTGGCTTTAAGTTGTGTTACTACCGTCCAGGCACAAAGCTTGGAAATCTACGGAAAAATTAATGTGACAGCACAACAGTCCGATGAAGGCGAAGGATCGTTCGGTGAATTAAAAAGCAACGCCTCTCGTTTTGGTATTCAGGGCGATTATGCGTTGGAAGACGGTTTGACATTGATTTATCAATTGGAATGGGAAGTAGATCCCTCAGATGAAGCCAACGAAAAAAACATTAAGTCCCGCAACCAATTTATTGGCTTGCAGGGTGCATTTGGTACCCTGACGGCTGGTCGTCACGATACTGCGCTGAAAATGTCGCAAGGTAAGGTCGATCAGTTTGGCGACTATGAAGCCGATATCAAAGCTCTGTGGAGGGGCGAGAACCGGATGAGCGATTCAGTTGCATACAGCTCACCTGCTTTTCAGGGCTTTAAGCTGATGCTTAGTTATGTGATGGAAGATGAAGCAGATGCAGAGGATGCTCAGTCTTACGCCTTGGTGTATGGTGATGATAGTTTAAAAGAATCGAGCTGGTACGCCTCTGTTGCGATGGACAGTAAAATTAATGGCTATGATGCAACCCGAGCTACAATACAGTTTAAGATTGCTGAGTTTAAGCTTGGTGCTATGCTGCAACAACAGAAAGAAGTCAACACAGGTAAAAAAGCGGATGGATATTTAGCCAGTGCTGCTTACCCGTTGAATAAATGGGAGCTGAAAGCCCAGTATCAGACTTTGGAAGATGATCAGGGCATATCTTTAGGCACAGATTACAAACTAGGTAAAAACACCAAAGTTTTTGCTTGGTACAGTAGTTTTGATTTTGATAGCAAAACAGACAGCGACTATCTGGCTGTAGGTATAGAACATAAGTTTTGAAGGCAAAGCTGAATTACTAAGGCAGCCAAATGGCTGCCTTTTTATTATCTGAGATAAAAAAACAAGTTTGAGCGTCAAGTGGCTATTTAAATACAAAATGCTTGGTTATGATAATCGCAAAGCAGTAGCGTAATGAGTGGGTTCTGATGTGGAAGTGGGCGTTGTTGCTCTTGCCCTGTCTGACGTGGTCGGCAGAGTCACTAAGAGCTGTAGTCAGTCAAACCAATACTGCACCTTATGCTATTTTCGATGAACACAACAGTCTGGCAGACGGTGTAGCGAAAGACTTGCTGGATGAACTCGCTGTGCGCTTAAAAATGCCGATACTGTATCTTGATTTACCCAGAGGCAGGGTTGTGGAATGGTTAGTCACTGATCAGGCCGATATCAGCTGTTTTCTCAACCCTGAGTGGGTGCCCGCTACTTATAAACTAAACTGGACCCCTATTCTGTTTCATACCCGCCAATACATAATACGGCGGATTGAAGATGGTCCAGTGCGTTCTAATAAAGACTTGTTTCGAAAGCGTATAGGCACGACCAGAGGCTTTAGTTATCCTGAATTGCAGCAATTATTTGTCACTGGATCTTCTGTACGTGATGATGCTGAATCGCTGGAAAAAAACATTCAGCGGCTGGAGCAGGGGAGGATTGATGTCGTTATGACGGTAGATCTGAGTTATGGCCATTATCAACAACATTTTGATACCTCAAAGCTGGCGGCTGATCCGTTATGGGCTGAACCAGCCGCAGTCTATTGTGCGCTCAATCCAAAAAATGCGCTTTTGGTGCAAAAAATTCAACAGCAGCTTAGTTCTATGCAACACCAAAAATTGATTGAGAGGATGCTGCAGCGCTGGAAGCACTCTTCACCTTAGAGTGTATTCCCTGCACAAATCTGCCATTTCGCACCTTGCCGTTTCGCCACATAAAGGGGTGTACAGCTCAGACCCACTTTGTGCTTTCGTCCTCTCTGATACCACTGCTGTTCTGCATTGATTAAAAAAGTATCCAGATCCAACTGCTGCAGGTGCAATAACTCATATATCCAAACCCTGTCCTGGTGCCTGTCTATTAACTGCTGTTGATAGTCTATCAGCTGCGCTGCCCCTGTCAGGCGTTGGCCAAATAAATTGACCAGTACAGCATCTGCACTAAAGCAACTGCTGAATAATGACCAGTTACGCTGATTAATAGCACTTTGCAAAAGCTCTAATAATTGTTCTGCATGCTGTAGGTTGGACTGAACATTTGCTCCAATTCTGTAAACGGCCTGTTCCAGCATAAAAATCCCCTTTTGGTTTAAATTGCGGTTATGCTAAAACCTCAAGTTAGGTTAAGGTCAACAGTTTTTTATGCAGCAACTAAAAACAGTGTTATCAGTGGGTGAAGTGGCAAAACGGACAGGGGTGTCAGTCGCTACTTTGCATTTTTATGAGCAAAAAGGCTTGATCCATAGCCAGCGCAATGCAGGCAACCAGCGCCGTTATTCGAGAGATGTATTACGCCGGGTGGCTATTATCAAAGTAGCGCAACGCACCGGTATTCCGCTGGAGCAAATAGGCAAAGCTTTGTCAGTGCTGCCTGCAGGTCAAAATGCCGACCAGCACCACTGGCAACAGATGTCGGAGCAATGGAAGCTTGAGCTGGATTTACGTATAGCGCAACTGACTGATTTAAGGGATCAGTTAAGTTTGTGCATAGGATGTGGTTGTTTATCTATGGCGCATTGCCCGCTACGTAATCCACAGGATAAGTTGGCAGCACAAGGTGCCGGTGCACATTTTTATCCACTGCCTGGTGAGGTGTTGCCGGAAGAAAATCCCTGACAGAACCATTAAGGTTTAAGTCAAAGGGCTTTTAGGCTAGAATGACGCTGTTTTTTCTGAGTCTCCAAAGCGCTTGCCATAAGGAACTTTGTCGCCGATGTAGTTGTTAAACCGTTTTTTCTATCTGTAAAAGTAAAAACGCAATTTGGGGCGTTACTGCTTTTATGCCGAAAAAAATGCGTTTATTCAGTACTCAAACACCAAGGAATTCCTGATGTTTCAATCGATACGACAGCAATGGCTGTCTAATGTCCGTGGCGATGTATTATCCGCCATCGTGGTTGCTCTGGCGCTTATTCCCGAAGCTATAGCCTTTTCTATTATTGCCGGTGTAGATCCTAAAGTAGGTTTATACGCTTCTTTTGCTATTGCGGTGATCACTGCTTTTGCCGGTGGCCGTCCGGCGATGATTTCTGCAGCTACAGGTGCCATGGCACTGCTGATGATCACGCTAGTTAAAGAACATGGTTTGCAGTATTTACTGCTGGCTACCTTGCTAACGGGTGTGCTGCAAATTCTGTTTGGTTTATGCAAACTTGGCGAGTTGATGCGGTTTGTCTCCCGTTCTGTAGTCACAGGTTTTGTGAATGCCTTGGCTATTCTTATTTTCATGGCACAGTTGCCTGAGCTAACAAATATGACCTGGCACGTGTACGCTATGACAGCTGCGGGCTTAGCTATTATTTATTTGTTTCCTTACGTGACCAAAACTGTGCCTTCTCCTTTGGTCTGTATTGTGGTGTTAACCTCTATTGCGCTGTATTTCCAGATTGATGTTCGTACTGTGTCCGATATGGGCGCCTTGCCTGATAGCCTGCCGATTTTCTTATGGCCCGATGTGCCTTTGACTCTCGAAACGCTGCAGATTATTTTCCCTTATGCTTTGGGTCTGGCGTTAGTTGGTATTCTGGAATCCTTAATGACAGCCACTATTGTCGATGATATGACGGATACCAACAGCAACAAAAACCGCGAATGTATAGGCCAGGGTATTGCCAACATAGGTTCTGGTTTATTGGGCGGTATGGCGGGTTGTGCCATGATTGGCCAGTCAGTTATTAACGTAAAGTCCGGTGGTCGTACGCGTTTATCCACCTTTTTAGCTGGTATTTTACTACTTATTTTTGCAGTGTTTTTAGGCGAATGGGTGGGGATGATCCCTATGGCGGCCTTAGTTGCCGTGATGATTATGGTGTCTATAGGCACCTTTAACTGGCAGTCAGTGCGGGATTTAACTACTAATCCAAAGAGTTCCAGCCTGGTGATGATTATTACTGTATTGGTGGTGGTCTTTACTCACAATCTGGCTTACGGTGTGTTTGTTGGTGTACTGATGAGCGCGTTATTTTTTGCCAATAAAGTTGGGCAATTACTGGCGATACAGTCTGAATTATCAGTGGATGGCCATAGCCGTCGTTATCTGGTTACAGGCCAGGTGTTTTTCACATCGGCTGAACCTTTTGTTGCTGCTTTTGATTTTAAGGAGCCACTTCGTGTTGTGCAGATCGATTTAACTCATGCACACTTTTGGGATATCACTGCCGTCAGCTCGCTGGATAAAGTGATCTTAAAATTCCGTAAAGCTGGTGTTGAGGTTGAAGTGATAGGTCTGAATCATGCCAGTGCAACTTTAGTGGATAAGTTTGCAATTCATAATAAGCCAGAAGCTATAGAACAACTGATGCACTAACAAAAAGGGTCAGAGCTTTGGCTCTGACCCTTTCATCAGTCAAACGAGGATAGTACTTAGTACTTATAGCTAAAGCTTAAACCGTAGCTTTGGCCTTCAACGCGGCGCTGTAACAACTCACCTTGCTGCATAATTTCAACATCTTCATCCAACAGGTTTTTCAGCGACAGTTTCACTGAAGTCGATTCGAACGGCGTGTAAGAGTAGACAAAGTCCAGCGAGTTAAACGGTTGCTCGTAAGCATCATCTTTATCGTTTACACCAGCAAAAGCGATACGCTTACCAAAGACGTTGTAAGTCATAGTGGCGTTGTGCTTATCGTCGTCGGAGTCAAAGCCTAACTGAAAGTTCACCACATGTTTAGAGTGGCCACTTAATGGACGAGTCAAATTGGTCAGGTTAGTACCGGCAAAAGGCTGAATAGTGATTTCAGACTCACTGTAGGTAAAGTTACCAGCCACAAAGAAGTTATCCAGCCAGTTTTTGCCTTCAAACATATTCAATTGTTGCAGGAATTCCGCTTCCACACCGTACACTTCACCTGTGTCGCCGTTACGGAATGACATCAGTAAGTTGCCGTCTGAACCACTTAATTCAATGGATTCAATTGGCTTGTCCAGGTCTTTATAGAACACACCCACACTGTAGTTGCTTTCGTCGTAGTACCACTCTAAACGGGCATCGTAGCTGCTGACATCAGTCGTTTGCAGGCCAGAAAAACCTGTCACTTTAAAGTCGGTCAGAGGGTCGATAAAGAGGACTGGTGTAACTTCACGTAAGTCCGGGCGAACTACTGTATTGCTGTAACCGAAGCGTGCCTGCAAATCTTCACTGACAAACCAGGTTAAAGATAAGGAAGGGTAGAAACCATCTTCTTCTAACGGGAAATCTTCGACATTACCGCTGATTTCGCCATCCCCATTCAGTGGGATAGAAATTTGGCGGAAGTCTTCATAACGTACACCAAAGTTTAAACGCAGCAGGTAGTCATAGTTCATTTCCATACCCACATAAGCTGCATCTATCATTTGTGCTGCTATGTAGTCGTCAGCTTGAGTGGTGACGTTGGAAATCTGGAAACCATTGGCTGTATTGAGGATATTTTCATCAGAAAAAATTTCAGAAAAGCTCTGGCTCAACTGTGCAAGGCTATAACCTACTGTATTGAAGTTAAACAGGTTACTTTCAGATTCACGGGTCCGTTCAAAATAGGAATAGCCACCGTTCAACGTCATCTCTGCTTTACCTAAGGTAAAGGGCAGTTTGGCATTCCAACTGGCATTTTCAGTATTATCTTCCATTTTACCGAAGATATAGTTAACTGCATTCTGGTTGCGACGCAGGAACGAAGTCACAGAACCGTCAGGCTGAATTTCGTTTAAGTACCGATATTCCACTTCACCCGGTGCATCACGTTCAGCTTTAGCGTCAGTGTATTGCCAGTCAAGGCTAATGTCGTATAACCAAGGCAGAAGATGACGACCACGAACCTGATTACTCAGCATGGAGCGCTCTTCATAGCGGATAGATGTATCGGTATTGAAACGGTCTTCCTCATTGACGGTTTCGATGCTGTCACCATTTTTCACTTTTACTTCGTCTTTGGTATCAAGCAAATAAATAGAAGCAGTCTCGAAACGGTGGTTTTCATCCAGCTCTAAACCAAAGTTCAGCATGCCCGACAATTTCACCTGATGTTCTGTACCTTTGATATCGTCGTAAATATTTAACGGCACTAAGTTATCGCCAGAGACAGAAAAGTAACGCTCCTGTTCTTCAATATTTTGCGTGGATCTGTCGTAACTAACGCCAGCCATGACACCAAAAACCGATGAGCCTATATCGAATTTATCGCCAAAAGAGACACTACCATCAAAATCGGGCTTGATACTTTCACGTTGTACGTCGATATCACGATTAAAAGCTAAGCCTAATTCACGCACTATAGTGTTGGCTTGAGCCAGATTGCCAGCGTTAATACCACCTAAAGCTTCGGCAATATTGATTTGGCTGATGGTACCGTATTGATCCAAAGCAGCGCGTAAGTCAGGCGACATAGTACGGGTGCCATCGTCGCTGCCCATCCAGTCATCACCACCACCATTGTAGCTATAGCCTTTATCACTGTTCAGGCTGTTGTAACCAGTACCTACAGACAGGTTAAAACTGCGTTGTAGTGGGATAGAGGCAGTGCGGATATTAACATTACCACCACCAAAAGCAGCTGGTAGTTCAGGCGAATAGGCTTTTTGTACTACTAAACTTTCAATGATACCGGCTGGGAACATATCCAGAGGAATAACGTTCCGGGTCGGATCCGGGCTTGGAACCATGGCGCCGTTTAACAAGGTACTGGAATAACGTTCCCCTAAACCACGCACATAAATAAACTTGTCTTTCACTAAAGTTAAACCTGTTACCCTGCGCAGTGCTGTTGCTGCATTGCTGTCGCCTGCTCTGGAAATTTGCTCCATGCCCAATAATTCTGCGACATAAGGTTGTTCACGGCGCTCTGCAGCAGCGGAAGCGGCTGAACTCATCAGACGGCCTGATACTTCAATGCGTTCAACGGCCTGTTCTTGTTCTGCAGGTTCTGCAGGAGCTTCCTGGGCTGATGCAGGCATAATGCTGGCTGTGGCGGCTAAAGCCAGCAGCACAGAACGGCCAACCTGACTGATTTTAAAACTTTGCTTGCTGCTCATTTGAACTTGGTCCTATCAGCTAATTCGTACATCAATGTGCCGGGCTTATCCAAAGGAGGCCCGGCACTAAGTGAATTCAAAACTGCCAGCAGGCTGGCAGTTTATGGTGGTCTTAGTCGTCCAGACCTACAGCCCAGCCAGCAGTCCAGTTATTGCTTTCAGACACAGCACCGACAAAGTTAACAGTGTCGAAGAAGGCATCGACTGTTTTCATATCTTTGGCAGGATTAGTATCTATAGTGAATATACCTTTGAGCACTGTACTGCGGTCCGCAACCAGCTTGTTACCTGTTTGTCCAAGGAACCAAGCTTCAGTGCTGATACCCGTAGCTATGTTGCCTCTGGTTGGCTCAGGGCAAGAGATGACTGAGTTGGTCATGGTTAAGTTACCTGCAGCAGCTAAGGCTAAAGACTCGGTAGACTCTATTTCCAGACACTCACCCATACCTGTTGGGCCTGTGATAACAAAGTTTGCCAACTGTGCATTTGTTCCTCTGCGCAGCACAATACCTTCAGAATCGTCATCGCCATCAAAGGTGTTACCAATAATCGTCATGTTGGCGATTGTTGGATTAGAGATCGGGGTTGCACCGAAATTATCTGCGTTGTTATCAGCTTCAATACCACGGTTAGCTTTAGCGTTGCTCGGGTCATGTTTTACCAGTACAAACTGCATTTTACCGTTCCAGCCATCAGCCCAGTCGACTGAATCGTCACCGTTCCAGGTCAGAACCACGTTTTTACAGCTGACTGAACCACCGAAAAACTCAACGCCGTCATCAACGTTCTGGTGAACCTGGATGTTTGAACATTTAGTACCAGAACCCACGCCAGCAAAAGTGATACCGTTTAATTCGTTATCAGGAAGAACTTCATAGCCTGCGTGTTTAACAACGACATAGTTCAATGAACCGCTGCTATCTGCTGCATCTGGACCACCGTATGGACCAGCTTCACCTTCAGCCTGAGTTGCGCAGTTATTCAGATTCGGGCAAGTGTTAGTAGGAGCTTTTCCTAACAGCACTAAACCACCCCATTGTCCAGCGGCAGTAGGTGAACCAATCACATCCTGCACTGAAGTCATAGTGATAGGGTTAGCAGCAGTACCTTCCGCCATAATTTTTGAACCACGGGTAACCACCAGGAAGTCAGCACCGGACTTACCGTAGATTGTTACGCCTGGTTGTACGGTTAAAGTGGCAGCTGTACTGTTATCCACACCAATACGAACACGGCCATTTAGCACATAGTCAGCACCCGCTGCTAACGTGACATTAGTGGTGATATCGCCCGTTAACTGGCAGTTTAAACGGCCTGTTAAACTGACTACTTCAGTAGTGCCTGCTGGGCAAGACGTAAGATTTACACCATCTGCCTGATGTAAAGACGTGGTCCAGCCTTTGGTCCAGTCTGTTGTGCCATTGAAAGCACCAATGTAGTTGACATTATCAAACCAGCCATCGACATTGTTTGATACATTGTAGCCATTACCTAAAGCAGGAGAGTTAGGAGCTGGAATGTAACCACCCAGTAAGGCATCGCCCACTAAGTTATTTGGCTGAGCTTCAAACCAGGTTCTGGCGTTGAAGGTTACGTTTCCTGCAGAATCTCTGATATTGGCAAAAGGCTCGGCGCAATCGATAATGGAGTTACGGAAAACTAAATCACCGCTATTGGCGAAGTTGGCTGTTTCTGTAGTGTTAATTTCAAAACACTCACCCATTTTTTCAGGGCCAGTGACGATGATGTTATACAGCTCAGCAGAGGTACCGGCACGCAATAAAATGCCTTCAGAGTCTTCATCACCATCAAAGTTGTTGCCGATGATTGTCAGGTTAGATATTTTGGGCTTACTAATAGGAGCGGCCGTGAAATTACCAGATTGGTTATCTGCTTCAATACCACGGTTAGCTTTAGTATTGTTTGGATTATGACGAATTAATACGTGTTGCATACGGCCAGTCCAGCCATCTGCCCAGTCTAAAGAGTCGTCGCGGTTACCTGTTAATACTACATATTTCGCATCTACAGTGCCGCCGAAAAATTCAACACCGTCATCAAGGTTGTTGTGAACCTGAATATATTCAACTGTAGTGCCACGACCAACACCAGCAAAAGTAATACCGTTCAACTCATTGTCCGGGATTACCTCAAAACCAGCATAACGTACTTGTACATATTTTAATGCACCACTGTTATCTTCTGGATCTGCACCACCGTATGGTCCAGCTTCACCCTCGGATTCAACCTGGCAAGTAGCCAGAGCAGCTTGATCACATTTGTTGGTAGGTGCTTTACCTAATAAAACCAGACCACCCCACTCAGCAGCAGATTCGTCATCAGATAAACCTAACATGTCGTTAACCGAGGTCATGATGATAGGGTTAGTGGCTGTACCAACTGCCTGAATTTTTGAACCACGGGCTACCACTAGGTAGTCTGCGCCGCTTTTACCAAAAACTTTAGTACCTGGCTGAATAGTTAAGGTAGCGCTGTTAGCGTTGTCGTTACCTACTGTTACTTTACCTGATAAAGCCCAGGCGATATCTGCAGTTAAAGTGATATTGCTTGTGATAGTGCCTTTAATTTCACAGACTGGAGTAGTTACACCGGCTAAAGCTGAAGCCTGAGTAGCAAAAGAAGGGCAGGCACTGGTTGGAGGTGGAGTAGGGGTACCACCACCGTTACTTCCACCATTATTACCGCTGCCGGTATTGATATTGATATCACCACCGCCGCAACCAGCTAACACTAAAGCTGAGGCTATTGCGCTCAGTTTTAAAAATTTACGTAAAGCCATTACTCAATCTCCAAATAAGTACGAACAGGAATGCTGTTGTTATAAAAAGCTGTAGCCAACCATACTTATGCTTAATGACTTTTTTATTACAGTGGCAGGATTTGAAATTGAACTTTAAAGGCAGGCCACGTTTGGCGCGGCATAGCGCTGCCCCTGTCAAAAAAGGTTCATTAAAGTGTCATCTAAAGCGCTTTTTTGTTTATTAGCAAAATGTAAGCGGATTGCTGGTTTTTTATTTCGCTCAGATGTAGTGAAAGAAATGGCGGCCAGAAGCAGTTCTTATTGGTGTGCCAGAGGCTAGCCAGGGTCGTTACCATCTACAATGCTTGTTTTGTTTTCATAAAAGTGTCATAAACAGACGCCATACTGGTCATAATTGGTAAGTTATCCTGAATTGGTAGAGGGTTATGTCTAGAAAAATCCTGGTCGTAGAAGATGAAGCACCTATCCGTGACATGTTATGTTTTGTGCTTGAACAAAATGGCTATCAGGCCAGTACAGCAGAAGATTTTGATTCGGCTGTCAACATGCTGATTGAACCTTATCCTGATTTGGTGTTGTTAGATTGGATGATCCCTGGTGGCAGCGGTATCCAGTTTGCCAAAAAGATGAAAAGTCATGAAGTCACCCGCACTATCCCCATCATTATGATTACAGCTCGTGGTGAAGAGGAAGACAAGGTTCGTGGCTTGGAAGTCGGCGCTGATGACTACGTCACTAAACCATTTTCACCAAAAGAATTGATGGCTCGAATTAAGGCCGTTATCCGCCGTGTTGCGCCAACCAGTCTTGATGATGTGATTGAAGTTCAGGGCTTAAAGCTGGATCCGGTTTCACATCGAGTTACAGCCTCTGAACAGGCCGTGGATATGGGGCCCACAGAGTTTCGGTTGCTGCATTTCTTTATGACGCACCCAGAGCGGGTTTATAGCCGTGAACAGTTGCTGGATCATGTCTGGGGTACTAATGTGTATGTCGAAGACAGAACTGTAGATGTGCATATACGCCGTTTACGCAAGGCCATTTCTGTGGCTGGACATGACCGTTTAGTTCAAACTGTAAGGGGTTCGGGTTATCGTTTCTCTGCTAAGTGAGAATTGAGACCCAGTTTTTGTTGCTATTTACCCTAGTTATTTGGAGTTGCAGTCAGGCGGCAACTGAATGAGACCCCATGAACATAGTTGTAGTATGTGATTGGAGAGCAAGACTGCTGCCCACAACGCTGCGGCTTCAAGAACGACGGGTAATAAGTAGGTGCTATGCGTTTGTTGCTATCTAAAAGGAAGATTTTCGGTAAGATCTTCCTTTTGTTTTTTACTGTTGCGTTAATAGGCTGGCTGCTAGGTCTGCTGTTTCCTGCTTTGTTAGTGGCCGCTTTGTTGTTACTTAGCTGGAACTACCGACATCTTTTTATGTTAGATAAGTGGCTGTGGCGCGATAAAAAACTAACACCTCCCGCAGGGGACGGCAGTTGGCAGCAAGTCTTTGACGGTATTTATTATCGACTGCGTAAAGCCCGTAAAAAGAATAAAGAATTACGTGCTTTGATCCGGCGCTTCCGCGATGGAGCTGAAGCTTTACCTGATGCCATAGTGGTGTTGAACAGCGACTGGACTATTATATGGTGCAATAAACTGGCTCAACAGCTGGTCGGTTTACGCTGGCCACAAGATGAACGCCAGCGTATTGATAACCTGATCCGTAACCCGGAATTTCAAACTTATATTCAGCAAAAACAATTTGAGCAACCGCTGGAGTTGTCTTCGCCAGTGAATGAAGATTTGATACTGGAATACCGTATGCTGCAGTACGGCGATGATCAACATCTGCTGATTGTTCGCGATGTAACTCAACTTAAACTGCTGGAGCAGGTCCGTAAGGATTTTGTAGCTAACGTATCCCATGAGTTGCGCACTCCACTTACTGTGCTGCAAGGCTATCTGGAAGTGATGGATGCGGATAACTTACCAAATGCCGGCATTTGGTTAAAAGCTCACACTGTAATGCTGGAACAAACTAAACGTATGGATGCTTTGGTGCAACAGCTATTGACCTTGTCACGTATTGAAGCTGCGGCTAAAGTGCAATTTGAAGATGGCATTGACGTACCTGCTATGTTGGCTATGTTGGAGCAGGAGTCTCAGACCCTAAATCGTGACAAACATCATCAGATCGTTTTTTCAGTTGAACCCGGTCTGGTGGTTTCAGGTATTCGTGAAGAGTTACGCAGTGCTTTTTCTAACCTGATCACCAATGCGATTAAATACACTCCAAATGGCGGCGAAATCCAGGTCAGTTGGGTACGCCAGCATCAAAAAGCAGTATTTAGCGTCTCTGACAATGGCGAGGGGATAGCTCCTCAGCATGTCAAAAGACTTACGGAACGTTTTTACCGCGTTGATCAAGCCAGAGCGCGCGCAACGGGCGGAACAGGTTTAGGTTTAGCTATAGTTAAACATGTACTGCAACGCCATAACAGTAAGCTGATGATATTTAGCGAACCGAAAAAAGGTAGTAGTTTTTCGTTTAGCTTGCCCGCGGAACAGCAGTCAAAACGCAAAGCTGTCAAGGCGCGATAACAGAGTTACCCTGCTGTAAAAAATCTAAAAACTTTTGCAGCAGGGGCGCTTGATAATTTTTATGTTGCACCAATCGGAAATGTCGCTGCAATTGTAACGGACTTTTGAGTAACATCAGCTGACCAGCGTTAACTTCATCCTGTACAGCCAGCAAAGGTAAACAGCCTATGCCGAGTCCTTGTTTCACTGCTTGTTTAATAGCTTCAGGGCGTTCTAACTCCAGTACATTTTCCGGAGACCAATGCAGTCTCGCTAGTTCATGCTCCAACACAGCACGGGTGCCAGAACCTTGCTCTCTGACTATCCAGCGCTGTGCCAATAATTGCTCTACAGATAAATGCTGATGCAGCTCTGGCTTACCAAATAACACAGTTAAATCCTGCCGCCACTGTCGGATGTTGAATTCCGTACTAAGCACTGGGCCTTCGACAAAACCTAACTGAGCTTGCTGCTGATGCATCAGTTGTATCACTTCGCTGCTGTTACACAGGCGTAGTTTGAAATTTATCTGTGGATTAAGTGCAGTAAATTGTGCCAATAAAGCGGGCAGCAAGTAACAACCTATAGTTTCGCTGGCGACCAGTCTTAGCTCACCTTTCTCAGGGTTTGAATTGACCAGCTCTTGCTGTAGATCGAGGAAGATCTGCAGTTTGGGTAACAGATCCAGTGTATGTTGGGTTGGGATTAATTGCCGGCCCTGACGCAAAAATAATGGCTGCCCCAAACGTTGTTCCAGCTCTTTTAGCGCTTGACTGGCAGCAGACTGACTTAAAGCCAGGCGATCTGCTGCTTTGGTCAGACTGTGTTGACGACAAATGGCATCTAGTAATAACCAGTGACGTGGGCTGGGATAATTCATTTGTTATTTTAATCTGAAGCATAAGATATATCCATTATTCTTATTTCTAAGGCTTAGTACAATAGCGCCGTCACTTTCATTAAGATGAATTTCTATGTTGATATTGCTACTGCTAAGCTTATTACTGCATTTATGTTATCTGGCTTTGCCTGCACTGGAATATCTGATCAGTCCGGTTTTTGTCGCTCTGTTGCTCGGCTTATTAGCTGCTTTTGTATTGCCACTCTTCTCCATTCAACCCCGCCAGGTACTGGCGTCCAGGCTAGATACTATTGCCAGTTGGCAACAAAAGGCTTTACGTTTTGGTATAGTTCTGTTTGCTTTTAGTGTTGAACCACAACTGGTAATGCAGACAAGCTTACTGGCTTTAGTACAGCTAGTTGTTTTGATTCTGGTAACGCTGGCTACAGCACTTTGGCTTGGTATCAAGCTGTTTAAATTGCCGAAAGAGCTAGTACTGTTGATTGGCTGCGGCTTAAGTTTTTGTGGGACTTCAGCTATTTTTGCCACCTGGTCGGTACGGCAAAGCGGGCAGGCGACTTTAACTCAAAGTCTGGCTGTGGTGCTGTTGATGGGGTTGCTGTCTTTACTGGCTTATACTGTGCTGATACAAGGCGGCTGGTTACCTGAAGTCCAACTCGCCTGGCTGATTGGCAGCACGGCGCCTGAAGTATCACAGGCTGTAGCTGCAGGCAGTCAGTTAGGGGATGCAGCACCGCAGGCGGTGATCGCCAAGTTGTTCAGGGTGTGTTTACTGGTGCCTTTTTTACTGTTGCTGAGTTTTAACAGTAAAACGAAAGATGGATTTGCGTTTCCGTGGTTTGTTTTAGCTTTTATCGCAGTCTTGTTACTCACCATGGTTTTTTCCGTGCCAGCTTGGTTCAGCCAGGGCGCTGTGCTGTTGTCACAAAGTTGTCTGATTTTTGCCATGCTGGTGACAGGGCTTTTAACCTGTTGGCAGGATTTGAAGCAATGTAGCGGCAAAGTTTTTGGTTTTGCCGCTGTGGTGATGCTGCTGTTGTTTAGTCTTTCTTTGCTGTTTTTGCCGGGTTAGCCAGATAGTCCAAAGCCAGAGCTGTTAAAGCCCGAACGCCGTTTTCCAGCGCCTGTTCATTGACCTGAAACAGCGGCGAATGGTTAGGAGCCGTTTGTTCTACAGGCGTATTTTCAGGGGCTATGCCTAAAAAGAAAAACATGCCCGGTACTTCTTGCTGGAAAAATGAAAAGTCTTCCGAAGCGGTAATAGGTTTTATTGGCGCAACTCCGGCTTTGCCTGCAGCCCAGTGCAAGCTGGGCATAGCCCATTCAGTCAGTGTGACATCATTCCAGGTCACAGCTGCAAAACTATGGTTATGAAATTCAGCAGTGGCGCCACTGGCGGTCGCTATATGTTCTGAAGTGTGCTGCATTTTTTGCAGGAGCTGTTCGCGCATCTGTGGGTCAAAAGTGCGGATAGTGCCTTCAAGTGTTACGTCATCCGGGATAATATTCCAGCGTATGCCGCCATGCACCTGTCCTACAGACAACACGGCAGGAGCCTGAGTGACATCTAACTGGCGAGCTGGGATTTGATGCAGAGCAGTGATTAACTGGCCCGTCACAGCTATAGGATCTACGCCACGCCATGGGCTTGAACCATGCACTTGCTTGCCTTTGACAGTGATATTAAAACTGTCAGCTGCCGCCATTATGCCTTCACTTTTCACCTGTAACTGACCTGCAGGGCCAGGCCAGACATGAAGGCCAAAAATGGCATCGGGTTTGTATTTGGCAAAGACACCTTCTTTGAGCATCAGCTTAGCACCACCTTCTTCACCGGCAGGAGGGCCTTCTTCAGCGGGCTGAAATACAAACAGAATAGTACCAGTAAGTTGTGCTTTAAGCTCTGTTAGCACAGAGGCAGTGGCCATCAGCATAGCTGTATGAGCATCATGCCCACAGGCATGCATTACACCTACATCTTGTCCATTAAAAGTACTGCGCACTTTAGAGGCAAAGGGCAAATCCACCTGCTCTGTGACAGGCAGTGCATCCATATCAGCGCGCAGCGCCACAGTGGGGCCTGGTTTAGCACCTTTTAATACACCCAAAACACCATGATGAGCTATGCCGGTTTGTACTTCTAAACCAAGAGATTTTAAATGCGCTGCTACTTTCTTCGCTGTATTGACTTCCCGGTTCGACAGTTCAGGGTATTGATGGAAATGACGGCGCCATTGCAGCATTTGTGCTTGAATGTTTTGAATCGCAGTTTCAGTGTGGGGTTTTAAATCTGTACTGGCTTGTGCTGAAAAAGCGCTGGCCAGTAGCACAGAAAGTAGAGTTCTCAACATGATAGTTCCTTCTGGGTGAAGTCACTACCATACTGGTACAAGCTTAGAAAAGCAAAGTGCCTTGCGACACTTTGCCGGAAAGGGGCATCTGGGTTCAGAAATAAAACACGAAAGCCAGCAGGAATACACCTAAAGCCAAACGATAAATCACAAAAGGCATCATGCCCATTTTTTCTATCACTTTAAGGAAAAAATGAATACAAACATAAGCCGAGATAAAGCTCAGAACTGTGCCTAAACCTAAAGCAGTCCAGTCCACGGCTTGTTCGCTTTTCAGCAGCTTCAGGGTTTGATAACCACCGGCCAGCAGAATAATAGGGATAGAAATCAAAAAGGAGAAACGGGCTGCTGCTTGTCGGGTTAGACCCAGCATCAAACCTGCTGTCATGGTGATACCTGAACGTGAGGTACCAGGGATCAGAGCTATAGCCTGAGCCAGACCAATAATAATCACATCTTTGACTGTGAGCTGGTCAGTTTGTTTGATTTGTTTGGCTTTTGCATCGGCGTACCACAACAATAAGCCAAAGATGATGGTTGTGCTTGCAATCACTACAGCAGAGCGGGCGTAGACTTCAATAAAATCTTTAATCAGTAAACCAAACAGAGCTGCGGGAATAGTGGCCAGAATAATCAGCCAGCCCAGGCGGCTGTGTTGGTCATGTTGTCCTTTCAGGCTGCCAAGCCAACTGACACTGATAAGTCCTACATCACGGCGGAAGTAATGCAAAACCGCGGCTAGCGTACCTAAATGCACCGCCACATCAAACGCCAGTCCCTGATCACTCCAGCCGAGTAACTGTGAGGGTAAAATCAGATGAGCCGAACTTGAGATAGGTAAAAATTCGGTAAAGCCTTGCAGTAAGGCCAGAACAATAATTTCCACGATAGTCATAAATGTCCATACAGAGGATGAAAAACCTGTGCTAGTGTAAGGCTGCATTGCATGGTTGTCTAATAAAAAGCCTCTGTATCCAGAGGCTTAATCTAAAAAAGTTGATAACTACTCAAGTGGGACTGTTATTGAATGCTCAGGCATTTAATAGTCAATCAGGGGTATTAACTTTTTCCATGATTTAGCCTCTGGGGGCGACAATTGTTATTTATCAGTCAGCGGCATTAATCAAAGCTACTATTTGATAGATTAGTTCTGACTGATACATCACTTATAGTTTTGAGTTTCTTTTTTCAGATGCTGTGGTGCTCTGAGCCATTCCCGCCAAATAGCAACCAATAAAGCCATCAGCACAGGTCCAACAAACAGACCCACCATCCCCATAGTTTGCACACCACCAATTAAACCAAAAAAAGTCGGTAGAAAAGGCAGCTTGACCGGGCCACCCACCAGGGTTGGCCTGATGGTTTTGTCAACGATAAAGAGTTCGATGCTACCCCATAAAAACAAACCTACGCCCGCTGTTAAATCACCTGTGCCAACCAGATAAATCGAAATTAAGGTAAAAGACAACGGCGCGCCACCCGGAATAAGTGCCATAAAACCTGTTAATACACCAAAAGCCACAGGGGAGGGGACGCCTGCTATCCAGTAGGCTACACCTAAAATTACTCCTTCGCCAATAGCGATAATGGTCATGCCTATAACGGTTGAGCTGACGGTCGCAGGTACTACGCGGGAGAAGCGGTTCCAGCGATCAGGCAAAATGCGCTCACCTACAGTATCCAGTTGCCATGCAATACGTTCTCCGTCTTTATATAAAAAAAACAAAGTGATCAGCATAAACAATAAGGTCAGCATTAAGCCAGCTGTAGTCCAGCCGAAATTTAACACCCATTTGGAGATGCCGCTGATTTGTTCGCCACTGACTAAACTGACCACTTGCCCTAACTGATGGGGTTCAGCTAAATAGGTTTGCCAATAGCTAGCTAAGGTATCACCCACTCCAGGTAAAGCGCTGAGCCAATCTGGTACTGCTGCACCATGTTCATTGGCATGTTTTAGCCACTCGATCCAGGCTCGTATTTCTTTCATCGCATAACTGAACACCATTACTAAAGGGATCACTAATCCCAGTACTATGGCTATGATGGCGAGGCTGGCGGCCAAGGTAGAATTATTGCGGCAGTGGTTTAGCAGATGGCGATACAAAGGCCAACTGGCAAAGCAGATAATAAGTGCTGCAAGAACTGGAATCAGAAAACCGATGAAAAAAAATACCCCTGCACCGAGTATAACCAGCAGTAAAGCTCTGCTAATAGCGTCGTTACTAAAAATCTGCGGCATCTATGACTTTTCCTTTCTGTCTCTGGATCCCAGGGATGAAATTATTACTCCTCATCCGGGTTGGATGAATCAAAGCCCGGGCTTTGTAAACTGCACTCTACTAAATATGGACAGTCCAGTACAAAGGCGATTTTTTTCAGATGTAATTGCTCTTGTTGCAGATCTGCGACCAATAAAGGTTGTTGTTCCAACCATTCTTTCGGCAACAGCAGTGTTAATTGCTGATTTTTCCCTTGCGCTCTGAGTTCAGGCAGGAAGTCGTTGCGACGTTTTTGATTCAGCAATACAGCCAGACGCAATAGCACCAGTAAAGAGACCACTGTACTTGAGCTGTACAGATAAAACTGCGATAGCTCTTCCGTTTTAATTTTGCGACGATGAGAGCGCACCAGCGTGGCTATTAACTGTTGTTGTTCCTGGTTAAACCCCGGTAAGTTGGCATTTTTTAAAATGTAAGACGAGTGCCGCTGTACGCTGGACGAATTAATATGCAGACCTATTTCATACACTGTGGCTGCCCAGCTTAACAAGTCAGCCAGCTCATCGGTCAACTGCCAACTATGGCGTAGCTGAGCAAATAATTCCAAAGCTGTGGCTCGAACTCTCTCTGCCTGACTGGTATCAATACTGTATCTTTTAATCAGACTTTGAATGGTATGTTCACGAATATCGTGGTGATGCAGCCGGTCACTCATTTCATACAGCACCCCTTCACGCAGTGCTGCGTCGACGTAGTACATCTGAGAAATACCAAGCATATTAAAAGCGGCAATTAAAATAGCTAAGCCAGAACAAATAAGTAACTTACGATCATCGGCTAAACCAGGTAAATCCAGCTGCAAACTGTTTTCCTGAGCAATGAGCAAATCTTTTAATTGCAGTAGGTGTTCTAGCTCAATGCAGGCCGGATGCCAGCCTAAACCAATAATGACATCGCGAATAGTTTTGATAGTACCTGAAGTGCCAACTGCCTGTTGCCAACCAGTTTCGCGGTAAGCTGAGACTATAGGTTCCAGTTCCTGCTCGGCTTGTAAAATAGCTCGTTCAAACTTTTTAGCACTGATCCGGCCATTGGGAAAATGAAACTGAGCATAGCTGACACAACCCATATTACGACTGGCCAGTCTGATCGGCAGAAAACCTTCGCCTATAGCGAATTCTGTGCTGCCGCCGCCTATATCCATCACCAGCCGACGTTCTTGATAATGCTCAAAATGGGCCACGCCCTGATAAATAAAGCGGGCTTCTTCCTGACCTGAAATCACTTCAATAGGAAAAGGAAATACCGCCTGAGCGCGGCGTAAAAACATAGCACTATTTTTTGCACGCCTCAGGGTGTAAGTGGCAATAACCCGCACTGATTCGGTGGGTACAGGTTTTAAAGTGTCGGCAAACTGGCTCAGCACGGCTAAACCACGCAACATGGCTTCTTCGGTTAATAACAAGTCTTCTGTTAAACCTTCGGCAAGCTGCACTTTTTGCTTTTCACGGTGCAATAGCTGCAGAGCGCCATCGACAACACGAGCTATCACCATATGAAAACTGTTAGAACCTAAATCAACAGCCGCCATGTAAGCGGCTTTTTGCGCATCTGTTGTATCTGTGTTAGTCCAATGGGTCATTTGCCGGCCTGAATGGATTGCTGCAACTGAGCAAAATAATCGTAGATTTCCTGTTGGGAGCGAATGCTACGCTTATTGCCTCTTTTTACATAGTGATTGCTTTGATCTTTATCAATAATCCGGGCTTTGACATTGTCGTTCCACTGAATATCCAGACTGGTCATAATTTGCTGTTTAATGGCTGCGTCGTAAATAGGAACGCCCACCTCAACGCGCTGATCCAGATTACGGGTCATCCAATCAGCTGATGAGATATATAAATCTGTGTTACCACCGTTGTGGAACACATAAATTCTGGCGTGTTCAAGATACCTATCCAATACACTGATGACATGAATATTATCACTCATGCCTTTTACACCAGGAATGAGGGAGCACATCCCCCGCACTATAATTCGTATTTTCACCCCAGCCATACTGGCTTTATAAAGCAAATCAACAATCTGATTATCGACCAGGTTATTCACTTTTAATAGGATTTCAGCTTTTCTGCCGGAAGTCGCAAAATTTATTTCCCTTTCGATTAGGGCACAAAGTTTTGGTCTGCTCCAGGTAGGAGACACCATCAAATGATTGAACTGAAAGGGTTTGTAGCTGTACTGAATAAATTCAAAGACCTGATCCACTTCATCACAGATTTCACTGTGGCAAGTGAACAAACTCATATCCGTATAAATTCGGGCAGTTTTTTCGTTAAAGTTACCTGTGCCTATATGCACAAATTTAACTGTTTTGCCTTTTTCCTGACGACTGATCAAACAAAGCTTCGAGTGAATTTTTAAAGTTTGCAGACCAAAAATGACTTCAATACCAGCCTCAGTCATACGGCGTGCCCAATTGATATTATTTTCTTCATCAAAACGGGCTTTTAGTTCAACCACTACTGTTACTTTTTTGCCATTACGCACCGCATCGAGCAGGGAGTTAATCACTCTGGAATTTTTTGCTACCCTGTACATCGTCATTTTGATGCTGCTGACTTTAGGATCAAAAGAGGCCTGTCGGACCCACTCCGTGAAATAACTGAAGCTGTGGTAAGGATAATACAGCAAGATATCTGAAGTTCGAATCGCTTCAAAACTGGTGGTATGACGCTCAAACTCCGGACTTTTTAACACTGGCATAGGCGGAAATTCTAAAGATGGATGGCCTATGTTTGGAAAACCAATAAAGTCTTTAAAGTTGCGGTATTTACCGCCTGGGATCAGAGAGTCATACGAGCTGTAACCCAACAGTTTTTTCAGCATTTTTAGCATATGTTCGGGCATGTTGGCGTCGTAAACCATACGCACAGGCTCAGACTTTAGGCGTTGCTTGATGCCTTTTGACATTTTATCGATCAGCGACTGGTCCAGTGTATCGCTGATATTGTATTCAGCGTCACGGGTTAGTTTAAGTGAAAAGGCCTGGATTTCGCAGAAATCAAAAAAACCATCAAATAAGTCCTTAAGGCAATGCACTATAATGTCGTCAAGCAAAATAATCTGCCTGCGGTAACGACCTCGTTTTTTGCTTTTATTTAAATGCAGCGGTAATTCGACAAAACGTGACATGGCATCGGTAGGAACTTGCACTATGGCATATTCGGCTTTGTTGGCACCTGTCATTTCCACCATCAGATAGGTGGCATTATCTTCTAAATGTTTAGCCAGCTTTACTTCTTCGGCAGATAAAATAATGGGAGAAATATGGCGTTGTACTTCGCTGCGGTAAAAGCTACGAACCCACTGAGCTTGCGCTTCGGTCAATTTATAATTGTCAATCAACTCAATATTGTGTTTGCGAAGTGCTTGCAGTAAGTCGTCATAAATTTTATTAAAGCGTTCGCCCATATTCATGACGATATGTTGAATATCATGCAGTAACTGCTCAGCATCTTCTTGTTCATTCGCATGGTATTTTTTCAGCAGGATGCGACGTTTCACATCTGCAACCCGAACCCGAAAAAACTCATCCATGTTGTTAGAATAGATGCCTAAAAAACGCAAGCGTTCTATAAGTGGGTTACGTTCATCTGCAGCTTCTTGCAGTACCCGGCCGTTAAACGCCAGCCAGCTCAATTCGCGGGGGAAATAATTTGTATCGCTCACAGTATGTTTTAACTCTGCAAAAACCATAACAGGCTCCATATCGGGTTCTAGAGTTACTCTATGGCATTTTTATGACGGACTGATGAAAGGATCAAGGGGATGATCCTTTACTACAGAAAAAATTTCTATCTAAGATTAATGCTCTATATCAACCACTACATCCGCAGCTATAGCCTCCAGAGCCTTGACCACTTCATCTTTATTCAAAGTGTCTGGAAGTTCTACAGTGGCAATCGCATGAAACAAGGGAACACCCCAATTGGGAGCGCTCTGTTGGGAGCTTTCAAAATGAATAATATTTGCACCTTTGTGTTTCATCACACTGGACAGTTCACGAACTATGCCGGGTCTGTCATTGCCCGTAATAATAAACTGCAACTGTTTATCCGGATGAATTTCTGAATGCAAGCCTTGCTGAATTTTAATGTCCAGATCGGACATACGCTCTAACTCTGTTGTTAATGCAAAGACATGCTCTTCTGGCACTTCCAGTTGCAGTATCCCCGCGAAATAACCACCTAAATGACTCAAGTTACTGGCCATCCAGTTACCTTGATGACTGGTAATTACTGTGGCAAGTTGTTCAACTAAGCCTGCTTTGTCCCTGCCTATAACGGTTAAAATCAACTGCTTCATACAACCTTACTCCCGGAAACAACAAAAAACTGATAAAAATGCAAAACACCTTTTAAAAAACAGTGGCTTAGCCAAGTTTGGCCTACCCCATTGTAGACGTCTGGCTAGTTTTTAACAGTCAAGTCGTCGCAAATCTTCTTGTAGTTTTAAAAAAAACTGATAAAGGTCACAGGATGCTCTGTCTTTTCGTCATATTAGTGTCATATTTCTTTCTTATGATGGACGCCAGAAAACAACCTGAACCACGAACAGGCATTTGTCTGTTGTGAGGAGAGCAACGTGAAAGTAGCAAAATTGTTTACATCAATCAGTCTGATTGCCGCCACTTTAGGCCTGACAGCTCAGGCAGCCATTATCGAAGCCGATCCTAAATTACCAGCTTATGTAAAAGCCACTGGTGTTTCAGGTAACATTTCCAGCATAGGTTCTGATACGTTAAACAACCTGATGACCAAATGGGCTGAAGAATTCCGTAAGCAGTACCCGAATGTGAATATTCAGATCCAGGGTGCAGGGTCTTCTACTGCTCCTACCGCTCTAACTGAAGGTACATCCAACTTCGGCCCTATGAGCCGTGCGATGAAGCCATCAGAAGTACAGGAATTTGAAGCCAAGTATGGCTACAAGCCAATGGCCGTTCCAGTGGCTATCGACTTACTGGCTGTGTACGTCAACAAAGACAACCCATTGCAAGGTCTGACTATTGCTCAGGTAGACGCTATTTTTTCTGCAACCCGCAAATGTGGTTATAAAGAAGATGTAACGCGCTGGGGCCAGTTAGGTATGGAAGGCGCATGGGCTAATCGTGATTTTACTATGTACAGCCGTAACGCAGTGTCTGGTACTTATGGTTATTTTAAAGATGTTGCCTTGTGTGGTGGTGACTTTAAATCCAGTATCAACGAACAACCAGGTTCTGCCTCAGTAGTGCAGGGTATCAGTGAGTCAATCAACGGTATCGGCTACTCAGGTATCGGTTATATCACTTCAAGCGTAAAAGCTCTGCCTTTAGCGAAAAAAGAAGGTGAGCCGTTTTATGCACCAAATGCGGACCACGCTTTAGACGGTAAATACCCGTTATCACGTTTCCTTTACGTTTATGTGAACAAGCACCCTAACAAAGAAATGCTGCCTTTAGAGCGTGAATTTGTTCGCTTTGTTCTGTCTAAAAATGGTCAGGATGTAGTAGCACACGATGGCTACGTACCTGTACCTGCTTCAGTGGCTGCTAAAGCTTTGGCTGATTTAAGCATCCAGTAAGCCCAGCTCAAATCATATGGGGCCAGAGCAGATTGTGAATGGCTCACAATCTGCTCTGGCCCCATTTTCATTTTAAATGCCTGCAATGTGTCATTTATATGACAAAGTTCCGTGATGTAATATTTCCGTCACAAAACTCTACTATAGTTGCCAACATCTAAAAGTAACTGGTGGTATAGCAACTATGCACTCAACCCATCCAAGTCAGCAGTCAGCCGGTGATGCACCGCGTTCCTTACTGCCAACTGGTGAACGTCGTGCCCGTTTACGGCGCTGGCGCTCTGTTAAAGATAAAATCTCCAAATATGGCATCAGCTTTGCCGGCATCAGTGTGGTGCTGGCTTTTGCTACTATATTTGTTTACCTGTTTTCTGAAGTAGGGCCTTTGTTTTCCTCTGCCTCAGTGGATCAGAAAACCAGCTATCAAAGCCCGACTGCAAAACCTCTGCATAGCAATATAGAGCGTTATGGTGAGATAGGTTTAACAGTGACAGCAGATGCCAAGCTGCAGTTTTTTAATGCGGATACAGGGGAGCTGAAGCAGCAAGTGCAGCTGGCTTTGCCTGCTGATGTCACAGTCACTACTTTTGCCAAAGCTGACCCTCGTACCGGCACTATCATTTTAGGTTTATCTAACGGTCAGGCATTGATTGCCAAGCATGAATATTTGCTGAGTTATCCAAATGATAAACGTCAGGTCAATCCTAAGGTTAGTTACCCTTTAGGCGAAGCTCCTGTGCAGGTGGATGCCCAAGGTCAGGCTTTAGTGGCTATTGCTATACAGGAAAAAGACGAAAACCGGATGTTGAGTGCTTATACGGCTGATGGTCGTTTAGTGCTGTCAAATATGGTGGCCGAAACTGTATTCCTGACCGGCGAAACCACTGTAGTTCGCACAGATTATACTTTGCCAGATGCTCCAGCTTCAGCCAGCAGAATACTGATCGACAATACCTTTCAAAACCTGTTTGTTGCGGATAAAGCCGGACAAATCCATTATTACGCCATCAATAACCCGGAGCAGGCGCGTTTAGTGCAAAGCGTCAATGCCGTCAGTTCTGGTGCGCAGATCACCGCCATTGAGTTTCTGGTCGGTACTGTGTCTTTGATTGTGGGCTCGTCTACCGGTGAATTGAGTCAGTGGTTTTTAGTACGTGACCAGCACAATAACTTCGACTTAAAACAAATTCGTGATTTTGAGCAACATCCTGGTGCTATTACTCAGATTGAAGCTGAATATTCCCGCAAAGGGTTTATGGCCATTGATGACAAGGGACATTTAGGTATTCATTACGGCACCTCGGCCCGAACTTTATTTTTAGACGCTTTTGATGATGAGCTGCAGCCGCAACAAATAGCTATCTCTCCCATTAATACCAATTTCCTGCTGTTAGACACTAAAGGCCAGATGCATAAATTTGAGCTGGAAAACGCCCATCCGGACGTATCTTACACAGCGCTGTGGAATGAAGTCTGGTACGAAGGCCGTGATGAAGCCAAATACATTTGGCAAGCTTCTGCCGGTTCAGATGAATTTGAAGCCAAAATGAGCATGGTGCCTTTAGCTTTAGGGACTTTAAAAGCCGCATTTTTTGCCATGTTGTTCGCTACACCTCTGGCCATTATGAGTGCCATTTATGTCGCTTACTTTATGACGCCAGTGCTGCGTGGCAAAGTGAAGCCTACCATCGAAATTATGGCGGCCTTACCTACAGTTATTCTTGGCTTTCTAGCAGGTTTATGGCTGGCGCCTTTTGTTGAAGAATATTTAAGTGCTGTGTTCGCCATTCTGATCCTGATGCCCTTTATGATGTTAGGTGCAGCTTACTTGTGGCGCTTTATGCCTGAATCTATCCGCAACCGTTTTGGTTTAGGTTGGGAAGCGGCGTTTTTAGTGCCTGTAATTATTCTGTTTGGTTACCTGGCTGTGAGTGCTAGCCCAGTAATAGACAATGCTTTTTTTGATGGCAGTTTACGCCAGTGGTTTACAGATAATGGCATTAACTACGATCAGCGTAACGCGTTAATTGTTGGTATCGCCATGGGTTTTGCTGTGATTCCAAATATCTTCTCTATTGCTGAAGATGCCATTTTTAATGTGCCTCGCCACTTAACTCAGGGGTCTTTAGCCTTGGGTGCTACACCATGGCAAACCATGGTCGGCGTCGTATTACCAACAGCCAGTCCTGGTGTGTTCGCGGCAGTGATGGTTGGTTTTGGCCGTGCTGTGGGGGAAACCATGATAGTACTGATGGCGACAGGTAACAGCCCAGTAGTGAACTTTAATATCTTCGAGGGGATGCGTACTTTATCCGCCAATATAGCGGTGGAGTTACCTGAGACAGCTGTTGGCAGCACCCACTTCCGTGTGTTGTTCCTCGCCGCGCTGGTGTTGTTTGTCTTTACCTTTGTATTTAATACCCTCGCCGAAGTGATACGGCAGCGTTTACGTCAACGCTTCAGCAATCTGTAATTAAGGGGCACTTTGATGAAATCTTTATTTGGCGTAAGAGCCTGGTTCAGATCAGGGACTCCCTGGATTTGGTTAAACGCCGGTGCTATCGCTTTGTGTCTGGTGATGGTGATAGGTGTGTTGGGTTTAATTGTAGTACGTGGTGGCAGTCACTTCTGGCCAGCAGATTTACAGCAGACTGAATGGTCGCCTGAATCTGGTCAGAAAAAAGTCATTATGGGTGAACTGGTTCGTGCTGAAACAGTGTCTGCTGTGATGCTGCGTGAGTCAGGTGCTACAGTGCCGGCAGAGCTGGAAGCTGTGACCCGTTATTTGGTCAAAGTAGGTAACCGTGATCTGTATGGTCGGGATTTCTCCTGGTATATGGATTATGAAATTAGCGGCTGGACTGCACCAGAAGGTGCTATTGCACTGGAGCGTCGTGAGCGTGGTAATTTTTATGGTTTCCCATTAAAGTTAAATGAAGGCGACACCTTGATTGCTGAGGGCACTGCCATGTGGCCTGAACTGTTGAAGCGGGTTGAACGTGCCAACGGTATTTTTCAGCAGATGAAAGATATCGAAAAAAACGATATCAGCCGTATCAACAACCAAATTGAGAAGTTACGTTTAACTGAGCGTCGTCTGGTTCTTGATAAAGTGTCTGATGCTGAAATGGCTGAATTCAAAGCGCAGGCCGAAGCTGAAAACCAAGTGCTAAACGACGAATATGCAGTGATCCAACAAAAACTGGATCAACTGCGAGCAGAGTCTAATCGTGACAGTTTGGTTGCTCGTTCTGCTGAAGGCCGCGAAGTGACTATTTCGTTGGCTAATATAGTGAATGCTTTTGCGCCTAACGATATGTCGGTATGGCAAAAGACGAAACATTACTTTAACGGTATCGCGACTTTCCTCAGTGAAGAGCCACGGGAAGCCAATACCGAAGGCGGTATCTTTCCTGCTATTTTTGGTACTGTCACTATGGTTATTCTAATGGCCATTATCGTCACGCCTTTTGGTGTGCTGGCGGCCATTTACTTGCGTGAATATGCCAAGCAAGGACCACTGCTGAAGATCATCCGGATTTCGGTCTACAACCTGGCAGGTGTACCTTCTATTGTTTATGGTGTTTTTGGTTTAGGCTTCTTTGTGTACATTATGGGCGGCAGTATCGACCAGTTGTTTTACCCTGAAGCTTTACCAAGCCCGACTTTTGGTACTCCGGGTTTATTCTGGGCGTCGTTAACGCTCGCCCTGTTAACTTTGCCAGTCGTTATCGTATCGACTGAGGAAGGTTTATCCCGTATTCCAAGTACTATTCGTATGGGTAGTCTGGCCTTAGGTGCAACCAAGTCTGAAACCTTATGGAAAGTGGTTGTGCCGCTGGCCACTCCGGCTATGATGACGGGTTTAATTTTGGCTGTAGCCCGAGCCGCAGGCGAAGTAGCTCCACTGATGTTGGTAGGCGTGGTGAAATTGGCACCAACATTACCGATAGATGGCAATTTCCCTTACATCCATTTAGATCAAAAAATTATGCACTTAGGTTTCCATGTGTTTGATGTGGGTTTCCAGAGTCCAAACGTTGAAGCTTCGCGTCCGTTGCTTTACGCAACTGCGCTGGTGCTGGTGTTGTTGATTGTGGTGCTGAATATGGCGGCCATTTATATGCGTAACAGATTACGCGAGAAATACCGCAGCGATACTGATTAGATTGCAGCAGGCCTGCACTGCAGGCCTTTAATCACAGAATTTCATAGAATGGTAATGAAGATGAATCAAGATAAATTAACAGCTCCACCAGTAGAAAACGAATTGAAATTATCGGAAGAGAAAATCAAGCTTCAGGTCAACGATCTGAAACTCTATTATGGTGATGCGCTGGCACTAAAAAGCGTCAACATGACGATCCCAGAAAAGCGTGTTACCGCGTTTATCGGTCCTTCAGGTTGTGGTAAATCTACTTTATTGCGTTGTTTCAACCGGATGAACGATTTAGTGGATATCTGCCGTATTGAAGGCCAGATTTTGATGGATGGTCAAAATATTTATGACCCAAAGGTGGATGTTGCTGAGCTGCGCCGCCAAGTGGGTATGGTATTCCAGAAGCCGAACCCATTTCCAAAAAGCATTTATGAAAACGTAGCTTACGGCTTGCGCTTACAAGGTGTCAAAGACAAACGCGTGCTGGATGAAGTGGTAGAAACGTCATTAAAAGGCGCGGCTTTATGGAATGAAGTAAAAGACCGTTTGCATGACAATGCCTTTGGTTTGTCAGGCGGTCAGCAACAACGTTTGGTGATTGCCCGGGCTATTGCCATTGAGCCTGAAGTGTTATTACTGGATGAGCCAGCCTCAGCACTTGATCCAATTTCTACGTTAAAAATCGAAGAGCTGATTTACGAGCTGAAAGATAAATATACTATTGTGATTGTAACCCACAATATGCAACAGGCCGCCCGCGTCTCCGACTATACTGCTTTTATGTATATGGGTGATTTAATAGAGTTTGATGCCACCAATAAGATGTTTACCAATCCATCGCAGCAACAAACTGAAGATTACATCACAGGCCGTTTCGGTTAATAAAAGTCATACCTTGAGTAAGTCGAAGTAGCAGCGAGACGACTAACAAGCAAGAGCGGTTGACAAGACTGCTGCTGGAAGTACCAAGGGTATTGGAGGAGAGAGCGATGGACAAAATGAATTTAACGAAGCATATTTCCAGTCAGTTTAATGAAGAAATTGAGCAGGTACGCAACCATGTAATGGCCATGGGCGGCTTAATTGAACAGCAACTGGCTGATGCACTGAATGCTATCGCCAGCAGTGATGCTGATTTGGCCCGTCAGGTGATAGCCAATGATGAAAAGGTCAACGACTGGGAAATTAAAATTGACCATGAGTGCACTCGCATTATTGCCAAGCGACAACCTGCTGCCAGCGATTTACGTTTGATTATGGCGATTATCAAAACGATTTCTGATTTAGAGCGTATTGGTGACGAAGCTGAGCGTATCGCTAAAGTAGCGCTTGAATCCTTCAATAGCGCCCAGCAGGACTTGTTGGTCAACCTGGATAATATGGGCCGCCATGTTGCGCAGATGCTGCATGATGTGCTGGATGCTTTTGCCCGTATGGATGTCGAAGCTGCATTAGCTGTACATCGTGAAGATAAAAAAGTAGACCGTGAGTACGAAGCTATTACCCGTCAATTAATGACGTACATGATGGAAGACCCGCGGTCTATACCTAAAATCATGAATGTTTTGTGGTCAGCCCGTTCTATGGAACGTATCGGCGATCGCTGTAAAAACGTGGCTGAATACATAGTTTTCCTGGTCAAAGGCAAAGATGTTCGCCACAGTGATGACGAAAAAATGGAACAGGATGCCCGTAGTTAACTAAAATTGGCAAAATGGGGTCAGGACGCATTCGTTTTTACACAATGTGGCTTGGCCCCATTTTTAGTTTTTATCGCACTCTGATCCCAATTTTATTTTTATTACACTTTGATTGCAGTACAATGCGCGCCGACTTTCGTCAACTCAACAACAAGAGGCACACTTATTATGCCAAATCACTTTTTGGCGGTTTTCGCTAAATCCCCTATCAAGCCACTGGAAGAGCATATCAAAAAGGTATTTGATGCCAGCTTGTTGCTGCTGCCCTTTTTTGATGCAGTGTTTTTAAAAGATTGGGATACAGCGGCTGAAGTTCGCAAATCTATTGTGATGTTGGAAAAGGATGCCGACAACTTAAAACGTGATATCCGTGTGCATTTGCCGCGAGGTCTGTTTTTACCTGTCGAACGAACGGATTTGTTAGAACTGGTTTCACAGCAGGATAAAATTGCGAATAAAGCCAAAGACATTACTGGTCGTGTTTTAGGTCGTGAGTTAGAGATCCCTGCTGCTATTCAAGTAGAGTTTAAAGCCTACCTGCAACGTTGTATTGATGCTGTTGAACTGGCATGTGAAGCAATTAATGAGCTGGATGAGCTGCTGGAAACTGGTTTCCGTGGCCGTGAAGTTGATTTAGTGATCAAAATGGTCGAACGTATCGATGAGATTGAGCATGACACCGATCATTTGCAAATCAGCTTACGTAAATTTGTGCGTAAAGCTGAAGCCGAAATGAACCCTGTTGACGTGATGTTCCTCTACCGCACTTTGGAATGGGTAGGCGATCTCGCTGACTCTGCGTTAAAAGTAGGTTCCCGTCTTGAAATCATGTTGGCTCGATAATTCTTAAGGTAATTCAAACATGGATATTTTAACTACGTACGGCTATACGCTGATTATCGTAGCTGCTGTATTTGGCTTTGTTATGGCTTATGGTGTGGGTGCCAACGATGTGGCAAACGCCATGGGTACTTCTGTAGGTTCCAAGGCATTAACTGTAAAGCAAGCTATTTTTATTGCTGCAATTTTTGAATTCGCTGGCGCTTATTTAGCAGGCGGTTCCGTAACCTCTACTATTCGCAGTGGCATTGTAGACCCTGTTCATTTCGCCGCAGCGCCTGAGCTTTTGGTGTTTGGCATGATAGCGGCCTTGTTGGCAGCTGGCACCTGGTTGCTGCTGGCTTCTTATTATGGCTGGCCAGTCTCTACCACTCACTCTATTGTTGGCGCCATTATTGGTTTTGCTGCTGTGGGCGTGGGTGTAGATGCTGTGGAATGGGGCAAAGTAGGCGGCATAGTCGGTAGCTGGGTCGTGACCCCTGTGTTGGCTGGTGTTCTGGCGTACTTAATTTTTATGAGTGCGCAGCGTTTAATTTTTGACACCGACAATCCACTGGCCAATGCAAAAAAATATGTGCCGTTTTACATGGCTTTTGCTGCGCTGATGATGGCCTTAGTGACTGTGACTAAAGGTTTAACTCATGTGGGGTTAGATTTGAGCACAGAACAAAACCTAATGATCGCCGGTAGTATCGCTGTAGTTGTGGGTATAGTAGGTAAAATCGCCATCAGCCGGGTGCATATAGACCCGATGGCTGATAAAGAAATGCATTTTACCAACGTAGAAAAAATCTTCGGTATTCTGATGATTACCACAGCCTGCTGTATGGCCTTTGCTCATGGTTCTAATGATGTGGCGAATGCCATTGGTCCTTTGGCTGCTGTAGTCAACGTGATTCAATCTGGCGGTGAAGTGGTAGGTAAAGCCAAACTGGATTGGTGGATTTTACCTTTAGGTGCTGTGGGTATTGTGATTGGTTTAGCTACTCTTGGCGCCAAAGTAATTAAAACCATAGGTACTGCGATAACCCATTTAACCCCAAGTCGTGGTTTTGCCGCCGAAATGTCAGCTGCGACCACCGTAGTGATTGCATCTGGTACTGGTTTACCTATCTCTACCACTCAGACTTTAGTGGGTGCCGTATTGGGTGTGGGTTTAGCCCGAGGTATTGCTGCGCTTAATTTAAGTGTGGTGCGTAATATCTTTATTTCATGGGTGGTGACTCTGCCTGTGGGAGCAGGTTTGGCTATTGTCTTCTTCTATATCATCAAGGCTATTTTTAGCGCCTGATAGATTCAGTTCTTTGACGAGAAAGCCCGGCTTATGCCGGGTTTTTTATCTGCAGAGCTGTTGTTTTGCCAATGAAGAATTAGTCCGACAAAAAGTGTAACCTCCGGAGACTGTCGCTAATTCTGCTTTTCTTTTCTTCTTTATTCGATTAAATTGCTTTCAATAGAGGCAAGCCATCGGAATAAAGGATGAAGCGTGTACCCAGTATCAAACAGTTGCAGTATCTGCTTGCTTTGCATGAGCACCAGCATTTTGGCCGTGCCGCGGATGCTTGTTATATAGGTCAGTCTACCTTAAGTGCGGCTATCGCCAATTTAGAGGAAACTATGAGTGCGCAATTGCTGGAGCGCGATCATAAAACCTTTATTTTTACGCCTTTGGGTGAAGATGTGGTGCGCCAGGCAAGATATATAGTAGAGCAGTGTGAAGAGCTGACTGAATTCGCTAAATGTCAGGGCAAGCCTATGGCGGGTCCATTGCGTTTAGGTTGTATCCCGACTATTGCACCTTTTGTATTAAGCGAAGTGATGGCGTTATCGCGTGAACGCTTTCCTGAACTGCAGTTGTTGCTCAGGGAAGACACGACTGAGAATTCCCTGCAGTCCTTGATTGAAGGGCGGTTGGATTTAGTCCTATTGGCTTTGCCTTATGACACCGGTGCCTTGCATACAGAGGTTCTGGCTCAAGATCCCTTTAAACTGGTGTTGCACAAAGACTGGCTTAATCGCGGTTTTCAACAGGATATTAGCCAGTGGCCGGACGAAAGTATCTTCTTACTGGAGCGCGAACATTGTATGACAGGGCATGCAGTGAAAGCCTGTGATCTGGATGATAATCGCAAGGTCAATCCTTTTTTTGCCACGAGTTTGCACACGCTCAGTCAAATGGTAAATAACAAGTTGGGTGTGACCTTTATGCCGCAAATGGCAATAAATAGTGGTTTATTGCGGGGTACAGAACTTGTAGCGCAAAAACCCAATTCAGGTCAGGCTTATCGTGATATTGGAGTGGCATGGCGTCCTACCTCTAGTAAATTGCGCAGTTACCGCCAGATGGCTCAGTTAATCTCTGAGGTTCTGCAACAAAAATGCGGTGACTAAGGACTGACCTTCTAAAGGCTTAGGGCAATTCAGGTAAGGTCAGTTGAGGGTGTTTTTGATAAAACTGCTTCAAGTGACCCATTTGATAAAGCTTAAGAAAACGCTGATCCCATAAGCTTTTAAATAAACGGCCAGATTCATTGTCAGCAAAAGCTACATAAATAGGGTCGCGTAGCAGCTCCTGATAAAGTAAAGGTGGCAATTGTTTGGCGCCTTCGCTTAATAAGTAGTGCTGTAACTCATTTTTCTCTGCAAGGTAAATATCAATTCTGCGATTTTTAACCAGCTCAAGACCTTGTTTAATGTTCCGCACTTCGTAGCCTTTTTCCGGTAAGTCCAATACCAAATGCAAATCATAGGCTAAATCCCATGCCAGTTTATAGTGGGCTAATTGGCTTAATTTTGGCAGTGTCGTGTGCGCAGGGTGGTAAACCGCGACAATCAGATCAAAATCAAAGGGGTGAGCGGAGAGCAACAATCCTTGTCGTGCTTTTATCGATTCATGGGCCGACAGACCGGGAACCATGTGGTATTTCCCTTGTTGCACCTGGTTGATAGCGCGGCCAAAGTGACTGAAATGCCATACCAGTTGCACTTGTTCCGTTGGATAAATCAGTTGAAATAAATCTGCATAAATACCGGAACCATCAGCATTAGTAAAACCCGGCCAGACCTGAGTGCTGATCTTAAGCTGCATTGGTAGCTTTTGCTCAGCCTGAGCAGAGAGAGCTACTAAAAAGCAAAACAAAAATACAGTAGCGCTATACATCATCTGGTTTTGTCCTTAAGCTTTTTTCAAGCTTAGCTTAAATTTAGCTGATTACCGTCGTATTAAAAATAGCTTGTATTGAAAAAAGCATCTTTGTAGACTGCCGCGGCGGCGCAATGGTGCGGCGTACTTGGTGCCGGCATCAATGCCGGTTTGATACAGTTTGTCGGTAAAGCGGACTAGACATATGCAAGTAAAAGATTTTTCCTTCGAGCTGCCAGAGCAGCTGATCGCACGTTTTCCTAAAGCTGAACGTTCCAGTAGTCGTTTATTAAAAATGCAGCGCCAGACTGGTGAGTTGTCCCATCTGGTGTTTACTGATTTGCTTGAACAACTTAATAGTGGCGATTTATTGGTATTTAACAATACCCGTGTGATACCAGCCCGTTTATTTGGTCAAAAAGAATCGGGTGGCAAAGTCGAAATACTGGTCGAGCGGGTCTTGGATTCACAACGCTTTTTAGCTCATGTGCGTGCCAGTAAAGCGCCTAAACCAGACAGTTTTATTTTGGTCGATGACAACACAAAGCTGAAAATGCTGCAGCGCCACGAGACCTTATTTGAGTTGGAGCTGCTAGGCGAAGAGGTTTTATTGACTATGTTAGACAGGCTGGGCCACATGCCTTTGCCCCCTTACATAGACAGACCTGATAGCGACGAAGATAAGCAGCGCTATCAGACAGTATATAACCAGAAGCCGGGTGCAGTAGCTGCACCTACTGCAGGTTTGCATTTTGATGAGCCTTTATTGGCCGGATTAAAAGCCAAAGGCGTTGAGTTTGCTTATGTTACCTTGCATGTCGGGGCTGGAACTTTTCAGCCGGTGCGGGTAGATAATGTGTTGGATCACCAGATGCATGCTGAATACATTGAAGTGGATCAGACTGTCGTCGATGCTATTGTGGCCTGTAAAGCTCGTGGCGGGCGAGTGGTCGCTGTAGGGACTACATCGGTGCGTTCACTGGAATCTGCCGCACAAATTGCTTTGCAGCAAGGCAAAAACTTACAACCGTACAGCGGCGATACCAAGATTTTTATCTACCCTGGCTATCAGTTCCAGGTAATAGATGGCTTAATCACCAACTTTCATTTACCTGAATCTACATTGATTATGCTGGTCAGCGCTTTTAGCCAAAAAGACTATGTGATGCAGGCCTATCAAACCGCTATAGAGCAAGAGTATCGCTTTTATTCCTACGGCGATGCGATGCTGCTGCTGTAAATTTTCCTTAATCGGTCGTAGGGGCGGGTCTTGCACCCGCCCGTCTTGAATTCCAATCCGATGCTAAGTTGGACTTATCCCTGTTCTTCTCTTGCTACCATGGAGCCTATGGACGGGCCAGGACAAGACAAGTCGTGGCCCGTACAATTCGTTGTTTACAATGTTTTTTGGCACTAAAGGCTATACCGCTTTAAGGGTGGGGTTTGGCCTTATCTTCTGCTACAATCGGGCGCGAAAAAAGCCGGACTGTTTTTCTGGCAGAGACTGAGGTAGCACGTGAAATTTGAATTATTAAAAACCGATGGCAAAGCCCGTCGTGGCCGTCTTGTATTCGAGCGCGGAGTTGTTGAAACTCCTGCATTTATGCCAGTTGGCACTTATGGCACAGTCAAAGGCATGACGCCTGAGGAACTGGATGCGACAGGTGCACAAATCTGTTTAGGCAATACCTTCCATTTAATGCTGCGTCCTGGCACTGAAATCATCAAAAAACACGGTGATTTGCATGACTTTATGAATTGGCACAAACCTATTCTGACCGACTCTGGTGGTTTTCAGGTGTTCAGCTTAGGTGAGCTGCGTAAAATCAAAGAAGAAGGTGTGACCTTCCGCTCGCCACTCAATGGCGAAAAAATTATGTTAACCCCTGAGCGTTCTATGCAGGTGCAACGTGATTTAGGCTCAGACATTGTGATGATTTTTGACGAATGTACGCCGTACCCTGCGACAGAGCAGCAAGCGAAAAAATCGATGGAAATGTCTCTGCGCTGGGCTAAACGCAGTAAAGATGAACACGGCGATAATCCATCAGCTTTGTTTGGTATTATTCAAGGCGGTATGTACCCAGAGCTGCGTGATATCTCTTTGCAAGGCCTTGAGGAAATTGGCTTTGATGGTTATGCCATTGGGGGGTTATCTGTAGGTGAGCCGAAAGAGGATATGATTAAAATCCTCAATCACACCACAGGCCAGATGCCTCAGCACAAGCCACGCTATTTAATGGGTGTGGGTAAACCAGAGGACATAGTCGAAGCGGTGCGCCGTGGTATTGATATGTTTGACTGTGTGATGCCAACCCGTAATGCCCGTAATGGCCATTTGTTTGTCAGCACTGGCGTGATTAAGATCCGCAACGCTAAACACAAAGACGATGCGTCTACTTTAGATGCAGAATGTGATTGTTACACTTGTAAAAATTATTCTCGGTCATATCTACACCATCTGGACAGATGCAACGAGATTTTGGGTGCGCGCTTGAATACCATCCACAACCTGCATCATTATCAGAAGTTAATGCAAGGCTTACGTGCAGCTATAGCTGAACAAAAGCTGGAAGACTTTGTAGCTGAGTTTTACCAAAAACGCGGTATGGAAGTGCCGCCACTGGAAACAAGCATTACAGAACAATAAGATTTCATTTTTAATTTTAAAAACTTTTAATTTAAAACTTTAGGGGACATGTGATGAGTTTATTTATTTCTAATGCATACGCCAACGCTCCAGCTCCAGCACCTGCAGGTGGTGGTTGGGATTTACTGATTATGTTAGTGGCTTTTGGTTTGATCTTTTATTTCCTGATCTACCGTCCACAAGCTAAGCGCGTAAAAGAGCATAAAAATCTGATGTCTGCTTTAGGCAAAGGTGATGAAGTCTTAACTCAAGGTGGTTTAGTAGGCCGCATTGCAAAGATTGCTGATGATAAAGACTTTGTGGCTATCGCATTAAACGATACCACTGAAGTGACAGTGCAGAAATCTGCTATCGCTGCCGTACTGCCGAAAGGCACTATGAAATCACTGTAAAAGGATTTTAATGTGTTAAACCAGAACTCCATCTGGCGGTACTTAGTGGTGATCATCGTCATGGGCGTCAGCATGCTGTACGCCCTGCCGAATTTATATCCTAATGACCCGTCGATACAAATCAATGCAACCCGGGGCGCTGATGTGACTCAGCAAACTGTGGATGAATTGCAAAAAGCTTTTACTGAACAAGGGTTAACGCCTAAGTCTGCTGTATTGGAAAAAGGCCAGGTGCTGGTTCGCTTTTTAAACACTGAAGATCAGCTAAAAGCGCGTGAAGTTGCGAATAAGACGTTAGGCGATAATTTTGTCACTGCATTAAATCTTGCCCCTGCTACACCAGCCTGGCTGGATGCTATAGGTGCAGCTCCAATGAAATTGGGTCTGGACTTACGTGGTGGTGTGCATTTCCTGATGGAAGTGGACATGAAAACCGCGATGGAGAAAAACGTCAACGACTTGGTGCTGGTCTACCGAACTGATTTACGTGAAGCCAAGGTTCGTTACCGCGCCGTAACTGCTGATGTGCCAAATTTAAAGGTTAATCTGAGTTTCCGCAGCGCTGAAGATTTAGCTGCAGCTCAAACCTTGTTAAGCGGTAAAGACCGCGACATGACCTTTACTGAAATTGACGATCTGACTTTGGTTGCAGCTTTTAGTGAGATCAAAGTAAAAGCATTGCGTGAAGATGCGGTAGCACAAAATATCACTATTATCCGTAACCGTGTTAACGCCATTGGTGTAGCTGAACCTTTAGTACAGCGTCAAGGCGCAGAACGTATTGTGGTTCAATTGCCAGGTGTGCAGGACACGGCGCGTGCAAAAGAAATTTTAGGTGCAACTGCTACTCTTGAATTCCGCATGGTGGATGAAGCTGGTGATTTGCAAAGCGCGATAGAAGGTCGGGTGCCGCCTAATGCGCAGTTGTACAACGACCGCGAAGGTCGTCCTGTGTTGTTGCAAAAACGTGTAATGTTGACAGGTAACCATATCATTGGTGCGAACAGCAGCTTTGATGAATACAGTCGTCCGCAGGTCAATATTGATTTGGATGCCAAAGGAGGAAACACTTTCTCACAAGCGACCAAAGAAGCTATTGGTAAGAGAATGGCCACTGTATTTATTGAATACAAGCCAACAGATAAAAAAGATGCGCAAGGCCGCACTATTCTTGAGAAAAAAGAAGAAGTGATCAACGTGGCTACTATTCAGGCTCGTTTAGGCCGCAGCTTCCGTATTACTGGCGTAGATAGCCCTGCTGAAGCGCAAAATCTGGCGCTGTTATTACGTGCCGGTGCTTTGATTGCGCCTATTCAGATTGTGGAAGAACGTACCATAGGTCCAAGCCTGGGTCAGGAAAACATTGAGCTCGGTACCAACGCTATTATGGTGGGTATGCTGCTGACCGTTATCTTTATTGCCTTTTACTACAAGTGGGTGGGGGTTGTAGCTAACCTGGCATTGGCCAGTAACGTGGTCTTGCTGATAGGTGTCTTATCTATGGTGCCTGGCGCTACACTAACTTTGCCTGGCATGGCCGGTATTTTATTAACTATAGGTATGGCTATCGATGCCAACGTACTGATCAACGAGCGTATTCGTGAAGAACTAGCCAGTGGTCGTTCTGTGCAGCAGGCTATTCATGAAGGCTACAACAGAGCTTTTGCCACTATTACCGACTCGAACATCACCACCTTCTTAGTGGCTATTATTCTGTTTGGTTTAGGTTCTGGCCCGGTCAAAGGTTTTGCCGTGACTTTAGCCATAGGTATTATCACCTCTATCTTTACCGCTGTGACCGTATCCAGGTTGTTTGTCAATCTGATCTGGGGTGGCCGTAAAGTTGAAAAATTACCTATATAAGGAATTATGATGAAGTTTCTTGATTTTAAAGAACCGCTTAACTTTATGCGCTTCAAGTCGCCAGCCATCATATTTTCTTTGTTGCTGGTGCTGGGATCTTTGTTCAGCATTTTTACCAAAGGTATTAACTTTGGTCTGGATTTTACCGGCGGTATAGTGGTTGAAGCTGGTTTTGAGCAACAAGCTGATTTATCAAAAATACGAAATGCTTTAGCTGCAGATGGTTTTCCTGATGCGGTAGTGCAATATTTTGGTACTTCTACTGAGGTGATGATCCGTATAGCGCCACGCGAAGATGTAGACCAAGCTGTAATTGGTGAGCAGATTATTGGCTCTATCCAGAAAGTGGAATCAGGTGAGGTCACTAAGCGTCGTGTTGAGGTTGTTGGTGCTGCGATAGGTGATGAACTGAAAGATGACGGTATGCTGGCTTTATTAGCCTCTTTTATCGGTATCATGATGTATGTGGCCTTCCGCTTTGAATGGCGGTATTCAGTCGGTTCTGTAGTGGCGTTAATTCACGACGTAATCATTACTGTAGGTATGTTTTCTATCACAGGTATGGAGTTTGATTTAACTGTATTAGCGGCCTTACTGGCGCTGGTGGGTTACTCAATCAACGACACCATAGTGGTATTTGACCGCATCCGCGAAATGTTCCGTAAACTGCGTGAAGCCACAGTTGAAGAAACAGTGAATGAAGCTATAACCTCCACATTGAGCCGTACCACTATCACCTCTGGCACTACCGCTTTGTCTTTGGTGGCACTGTTTTACTTGGGTGGCCCTTTGTTGCATGGATTTGCTGCTGCTTTACTATTTGGCATTGCCATTGGTACTTATTCTTCAATTTACGTAGCAAGCTCTATTGCTGTGTTGTTAGGCGCAAGCCGAGAAGATTTGTTACCTGAAGTGATTGAAAAAGAAGGTGAGAATACCCCCTCACTCTAGTCATAGATGATCAATATTACTAAAGGCCGGTTTCCGGCCTTTTTTTATGCCACCACAAAAATTTATTTTGCATAAAACCATGAGTTGTTATTTGTTCAGTTTTTTAGCTTTGTTTATTGATTTTATTAAGTATTTTAGGTCGCCTAACTGAAGGCTTACATAGTTAAGTACTTTTCTATCAACATTTTCCAGCTAAAGATGAAGTAAAACTGCATGCTTTATCACTGTCATAGATTGTCTGGTCTGATCAGTTTGGTTTTAGCGCTTGGCGCACTGCATAAAACTTGTTATAACAGACGTGTAGAGCTCTATTGTGGATGTTTCAAGCAGTCTGAGCCGAACAGGCATACCCTACAAAAACGCCTGGCGGCATACGGAAACGTCGGAACCAGCCCTACTGAACAGTGTCGTCTCACTGGTACGATCTGAAATTTATTGGTTCTAAAGGGCTGGCTTGCTCTTTAGAATGAGCCACCATTTCGGGTTGCACCACAGCTCATGGCAAATAGAAGATAACAGCCCACAGGGCATACTTACTCATGGAACCTCTTACCTATGTCAGACTTTCGAGAACAGGCGCTGAAGTATCACGCCGAACCTAAACCGGGAAAAATCAGTATTGAGATCAGTAAGCCTGCAGAAACAGTCAAAGATCTGGCTTTAGCGTACAGCCCTGGTGTGGCTGAGCCAGTGCGTGAAATAGCGAATAATATTGATGATGTCTACAAATATACAGGCAAAGGCAATCTGGTGGCTGTTATTAGTAACGGTACCGCTATTTTGGGGTTAGGAAACTTAGGCCCCATGGCATCTAAGCCTGTAATGGAGGGCAAAGCTCTGCTGTTTAAGCGCTTTGCTGGGTTAGACTCTATAGATATCGAGGTCACCCATCGTACTACTGAAGAATTTATCGACACTGTGGCTAATATAGCGGATACCTTCGGCGGTATTAACCTTGAAGATATCAAAGCACCTGAGTGCTTTGAAATTGAAAAAGAGCTGATCAGGCGCTGCAATATTCCTGTGTTTCATGATGATCAGCATGGCACTGCTATAGTCACTGCTGCGGGCTTGCTGAATGCTTTGGAAATTCAGGGCAAAGATATCAGTAAAGTCGTGATTGTCTGTTTAGGTGCTGGTGCTGCCGCTATAGCCTGTATGGAGCTCTTGATCAAATGTGGCGCTAAACGCGAACATATTTATATGCTCGATACCAAAGGAGTGATCCACACCCGCCGCAATGATTTAAACAAATACAAAGAGTTATTTGCCAATAATACTGACAAACGTACTCTTGAAGACGCAATGGACGGAGCCGATGTATTTGTTGGAGTTTCTGGTCCCGATGCTTTACCAGCTGAAGCTTTAAAGTTAATGGCTGATAAACCGGTGATTTTTGCTTGCTCGAATCCAGACCCAGAAATTAAGCCTGAATTGGCTCATGCACAGCGCAATGATTTAATTATGGCGACAGGTCGTTCGGATTACCCGAATCAGGTTAACAACGTTTTGTGTTTTCCTTTTATTTTCCGTGGTGCTTTAGACGTGCGTGCCAAAGTTATAAACGATGAAATGAAACTGGCTGCAGTGCAGGCGATTCGCGCTATCGCCAAAGAGCCTGTATCGCAGGCCGTACTAGCAGCTGCTCAGGTGGATAAACTGGAGTTTGGTGCTCAGTATATTATTCCGAAGCCAATGGACCCACGTTTATTGTCACGTGTCGCTCGTGCTGTTGCTGAAGCCGCTGTGGCATCAGGAGTGGCGCGTTTGCCAATGCCTGAAAACTATATGCTGTAAACAAGCCGGTGTCAGGCCTTGAATGTTGAATCTGATTCAACATTCAAGGCCTGACCCCGTGTCTATTATTCTTCGTCCGATTCCGCTTCTTCAATCACAGGAATTGGCTTACCCATACTGGTTAAAATGTTACGTACTTCCACTGGAATTTGGTGCGGATTGTCTTTGCGTAAATCTTCGTCTGCAGGCAAAGGCTGGCCAGTGAATGCATGCAAAAACGCTTCGCATAATAATTCGCTGTTGGTGGCATGACGCAGGTTATTGACCTGACGGCGTGTTCTTTCATCGGTTAACACTTTCAAAACGTTCAACGGGATAGAGACTGTGATCTTTTTTACCTGTTCGGACTTCTTTCCATGTTCCGCATAAGGGTGAACATATTCACCATTCCACTTTGCCATAAGGATACCTTGATTGAATTTAGTTATATGGTCTGCTGACCTTTGCTACGTTGTCGCGCACGTACACGTAATTGAACGAAATTTTACTTCTTTATACCCCCGAGCACAAACTCTGTGCAAGATTTAATAGTACAGACGTCTAAATGTTTTGACTTCTTATTTTTGCTGGGTATACTTTTAGACGTCTAAACATCTAAATTTGAGGTTTTTTATGAGCAAACAACACTCAGCCACAGTTGCTGCCCGCGCCGGAATAGCGCAGGACTCTGCCTATGGTGCTGTGACTCCGCCTTTGTATCTAACCTCAACTTATGAACTCAAAGCCTTTAAACAACCCGGCAAATATGATTATTCGCGCTCGAACAACCCAACACGGGATTTATTAGGTGATGCCTTGGCAGAGCTGGAAGGTGGTGCTAAGGGTTTAATTACCGGCACTGGCATGTCCGCTTGTCTGCTGGCGCTGCAATTGATAGGCCCGGAAGATACTTTAGTCATCCCCCATGATTGTTACGGTGGCAGTTATCGTTTATTCCTGAATCTAGCCACTCGCAAAAAAGCTTTTAAGCTGGTTGTGGTGAATTTCCAGCAAGCCGACTGGGTAGAACAAATTAAAGCAGCACAGCCAAAAATGATTTGGGTTGAAACCCCAAGTAACCCGTTGCTGCAAATTACTGATGTGAAAGCGACTGCAGAGCTGGCTAAAACACTGAATGCGATTTTGGTGGTAGATAACACCTTCTTATCACCAGCTTTGCAAAACCCTCTAGCTTTGGGTGCTGACATAGTGGTTCATTCCACTACTAAATTTATTAATGGCCACAGCGACATAGTTGGCGGCGCTTTAATTGCCAAAGACGCCGCTGTGGGTGACGAGCTGAAATGGTGGGCGAATTGTTTAGGTGTGACAGGTGGCGCTTTTGATGCCTATCAAACCTTACGTGGCCTGCGCACTTTATTACCCCGTATTAAACAACATCAGCACAATGCAGAGCTGGTGGTGGATTTCCTGCAAAAACAACCACTGGTGGGTCGTGTCTATTACCCAGGTTTAAAAGAGCATCCAGGTCATGCTATTGCCAAAGCACAACAGCACGGTTTTGGTTCTATGCTGAGTTTTGATCTGGCTGCCGAAGAAGCCTATTTAGCAGTATTTTTTGCAGCCCTGCAGTGTTTCACTTTGGCGCAGTCTTTAGGTGGCATTGAAAGCTTAATTTGTCACCCTGGTTCTATGACGCATGCCTCTTTAGATGCAGCCACACAAAAAGCCGCTGGTATAGGTCCAACCTTAATTCGTTTATCTGTGGGTATTGAAGACGCACAAGATTTAATAGCCGATCTGGCACAGGCTTTTGCTGCGGTAGATGCAGCGATAAAGCAAAACCACCCAACAGAAAAAGTTCAGTCAGAGCAAGCAGCAGATTCAGCTTTAGCAAAAAATGAACAGCAGCAATTCAGATTAAATCCGGCACTTAGTGTTTTATGGTGAAAGTGATGAGTAGTAGAGTAAAGAATCAGAACACAGTGCATAAATTTGGTGGCAGCAGCTTAGCCAGTGCTGAACGTTTTTCTGCGGTCGCAGCTATTGTGGCAAAAGAGCCTGAAGCCTGGGTCGTGGTATCAGCACCTGGTGACACCACAGACGAGTTATTGGCTTTAATCGATAGTCGTGAACAGCCAGAGCTTTTTGCTGCGTTGCTACAGCAACTGACTGAAAAGCTGAGTTTACTGATCCAACGCACCTTAAATGAACCTAATGCTGCCGCTCTGCGGCAAAAAGTACAAAGCTGGCTCGCTGAAGTACCGGGCTTTTTAGCTAGCGCTCAATTTAACGATGTATTGGCCATAGGTGAGCGGTTCTCAAGCCAGTTATTGGCCGCTTTACTGAATCAGCAAGGCATAGCTGCCAATGCCATTGATGCCCGAGATTTCTTACGTTTAGATGGCAGCGAAGTGCAATACGAAGTGTCCTCTTCATGGCTGGCACCTTTTGAAACCAGTGGCATTAAAGTAGTCACAGGTTATATTGCCCGTGACTTACAAGGCAACAGTATCACTTTAGGCCGTAATGGCAGCGATTACTCAGCTACTATTGTAGGCCGTCTGGTGAAAGCTCAGGCCATTCATATCTGGACTGATGTGGATGCAATTTATAGTGCCGATCCACGTAAAGTGCCTTCAGCACGGGCTTATCGTCAGGTGCCATGGCAACAGGCTTTAACTTTGGCTCAGTTGGGAAATCCGGTGCTGCATGCCAAGACCCTAAGTCCTTTATTGGATGCACCGGCCGATTTAATAGTACGCAGCAGTTTTGAACCTAATCATCCAGGCTGCAAAGTCAGCCAACAAGCCGCTATTGAAGTGCAGTTTTTAACTGACCTGGCCCAAGCTGCATTAGTAACAGTACCTGGGCACTGTACATTGACTGCTGCAACTGCGGCTTCCGCCTTACAAATTACCGTCTTTGCAGCACCCAATGCTTCAAATCAATGGATAGTCGCCAGCAACCAGGTGGATACTTTATTAAGTTACCTGGCAGGCCAGCAAGTGTTTGCCCGGGTTGATCCGCAGGCCTTTCACGCTGTGGTCTGGGTAAAACCTGCTGCTCGTCAGCAAAAACAAGTCAATGCTGCTGCCGGGCGTTGGTTAGACCGTCAGCAAGCGGCTTTTCATTTTGAAGACGAAGAGCTGGCTTTATGGTTATTCCGAAGCGTTTTAACCTCTTTAGAACTGACAGAGCTACATCAACTATTACTGCCAACTCAAGTACAACTGAATATAGTAGTGGCAGGTACAGGCAATGTGGGCGCTGAGTTTTTAGCTTTATTGGCGAAGCAGCAACAAGCTTTTGCGGGGCAGATCGATTTAAAACTAGCAGGTTTGTTGAATTCCCGTCAGGCGCTTTTTGCCGAAAAAATCGATATTCACAACTGGCAGCAGGCGCTGTCTGCCGCGCCAGCCTATACTGAAGTTCAGCTGGATTTGGCACTGCAGCAACTGCCTGAACCTAAAGTGCTGGTGGATTTAACGCCAAGTCGTGTTTTTGCCGAACGTTATCCGCAGTTTATCAATGCTGGTTTAGATTTAATCAGTGCCAATAAACAAGGTGTGACTTTGCCATTAGCTCAGTATCAGCAGATTAAACAAGCCGCTGAACAGCAGCAGGTGCAGTGGCTGAGCAACACCACTGTAGGTGCAGGTTTACCAGTACAGCGATTATTGCAGGAGCTAAAAAGCAGCGGCGATACTGTGCATCGCATCAGTGGGATTTTCTCCGGTACCTTGTCCTGGTTGCTGGCAAAATTTGATGGCAGCAAAGCCTTTTCCGATTTTGTGTCAGAAGCGCAGCAATTAGGCTTAACCGAACCTGATCCACGGGATGATTTATCGGGTAAAGATGTACAGCGTAAATTGCTGGTGCTGGCACGTGAGTTGGATTTAGCTTTGGATATTAACCAGATTAAACTCGAGCCTTTGTTACCCGCTTCATTAAGCTGTGGCAGTATTGAGGACTTTTGGGCGGGGCGCGCAATTCTGGATCAAGAGTTGGCTGCTTTGCAGCAGCAGGCTAAAGCTGCAGGTAAAGTCTTACGTTATGTCGCCGATTTAAAGATAGAAGCGGGTAAGGCCAAAGCTCAGGTGTCTTTGGTAGCTGTCGCGCCTACTGATCCTCTGGCTGCTATCTTGCCCTGTGACAATGTTTTTGTCATTGAGTCCGACTGGTATCAACAGAATCCATTGGTGTTAAAAGGCCCAGGTGCTGGTCGTCAGGTGACTGCTGGTGGTGTTCATGCCGACTTAGCCATTTTAGCTAAACAAAAAATTGCCGCTGCCAAAGCAGCTAAACATAGTCAGGCTCAGGCCGCAGCCTGGGTGAAGTGAGAAATAATATGTCTTTTGTCAGCGCACAGTATGTCGAATCCATGAACCGTAACCTGCAGGATGTGGCAGGTAAAGTGAACGTCAGTTTTGAATTTTTTCCGCCAAAAACCGAGCAGATGGAGAATACCTTATGGCAATCCATCGAGCGTTTAGCCCCTTTGGCGCCGTCTTTTGTCTCTGTGACTTATGGTGCCAATTCAGGTGAACGTGACCGTACCCACGACATTATTAAATCGATTAAACAGCGCACTGGTTTAATAGCTGCACCGCATTTAACTTGTGTTGATGCCAGCCGTGCTGAACTTGAGCGTATTGCCAAAGACTATTGGGACAATGGTATTCGCCATATTGTTGCTTTACGTGGCGATTTACCTCCGGGCAATAAAGAAAAACCAGCCTTGTATGCGGCGGATTTAGTTGAAATTTTACGATCTGTGGCTGACTTTGATATTTCAGTGGCGGCTTACCCTGAAGTACACCCTGAATCACCAAACGCTCAGTTTGATTTACTGAATTTAAAACGCAAAGTCGATGCTGGTGCGTCCCGCGCTATTACCCAGTTCTTTTTTGAACCGGAAAAGTACTTACGTTACCGCGATCGATGTGCCGCCATTGGTATAGATGTGGAAATAGTGCCTGGCATTTTACCTGTGACTAATTTTCAGCAACTGACCAAATTTGCCACTATGACCAACGTAGCTATACCAGGCTGGATGAATAAGGCCTATGAAGGGCTGGAGCAGGACGCAACCACCCGTAATTTGGTGGCCGCTAATATAGCGATGGAAATGGTGAAAGTGTTAAGCCGTGAAGGAGTGAATCATTTCCACTTCTACACCTTAAACCGCTGCGAATTGAGTTATGCGATCTGCCACTTATTAGGAGTGCGGCCGCAGAGTGCCATTGCCTGAGATCAGTGCTAGCCTGAACGACAGATGCTTCCTCAGTCTGAAGTTCAGCCCAGAACAACAACGGCTGCTGCATGCTTATCAGCAGCCGGCTTTTTGTCAGGAAGCGAAGTGGCACCCAGCCAACAACCTGCATCTGACATTGGTATTTTTAGGTCAGCAAGCTTTCGCTGTGCAACAGCAGTTATGGTCACAAAGCCTGGAAGTGCTTCACGAGCTACCACCTTTCGAACTCTGTTTTGACCAGTTGGATCAGTTCAGCCACGCCAAAGTGCTGTATCTTGGGATCTCAAAACCTCCTGCAGCTCTGATGGCCTTACAACAACAGCTGCAACAGCTGGCTTTGCCTTTTCTCAATGCGCCTGTGCCGGAAATTTTTGTGCCTCATGTCACCCTTGCACGTAAGTTTCAGTCTGCTGATGCTTTTCCTTTATCTGTTGAACCTTTGAGTCTGCTTTGTACAGAAGTTGCTTTGTACCATTCCGTCAGCACAGAGCTGGGCGTAAGCTATCAGAGTGTCGAAACTTATACTTTAGTCCCAAAGGGCTGAATCTTTACACTAGATCAACACCTTAGTCGCTAGACTTAGTTACACTCACTTTGTGTTTTGCCACTGGACGGATTCAGATGTCGCACCGCTCTTATTTATTTTCTTTACGTATCGGTCATGCGCTGCGGGAATGTCTGGCTGAAGGTTATAGCTTTGGCGCTTTTAAGCTGGATCTAATTGCCGGTATTACGGTGGGAATTATCGCCATTCCACTGGCGATGGCGCTGGCTATTGCCAGTGGTGTGCCGCCGCAATACGGTTTGTATACAGCCGTTATCGCAGGTTTTTTAATTGCCCTGACCGGTGGTTCGCGTTACAGCATTAGCGGGCCTACAGCGGCTTTTGTAGTGATATTGTACCCTGTAGCACAAAGTTATGGTCTGGCGGGTTTGCTGCTCGCCACCATCTTGTCTGGGGTGATGCTGATCATCATGGCCGCTATGCGATTTGGCCGTTTTATTGAATATATTCCAGAAGCTGTCACCTTAGGTTTTACCAGTGGTATTGCTGTGGTGATTGCCACTTTGCAAATCAAAGATGTGTTTGGTTTGCCGATAGACAAGCTGTCTGAACATTATCTGGAAAAACTACAGCAACTGTCTTTTGCCTTACCTGATATGCACTGGCCATCCTTGCTGGTCGCTGCCGTCACTTTAGCTGTGATGTGGCTCTGGCCTAAACTTAAACTGCCTTTACCACCGCATTTACCCGCCATAGTGATAGCTACAGCTTTGGCCTTAGCGCTGGCTCAGTTTGGGCTGGAGCTGGATACCATAGGCAGTCGATTTAGTTATCTGTTGCCTGATGGCTCGCAAGGGCTGGGTATTCCTGCTGTATTACCCGAATTCACCTGGCCCTGGCTGCAGGCTGGCCCTGATGGGCAAACCTTAGAGTTCAGTACTCAAATGGTGAAAGATTTACTGGCGGCAGCTTTTGCAATGGCGATGTTAGGCGCTATTGAGTCTCTGCTTTGTGCCGTAGTGCTGGATGGCATGACAGGACGCAGGCATAGCGCCAACAGCGAATTATTGGGTCAGGGTATAGGCAACATAGTAGCGCCGTTTTTGGGCGGTTTTACCGCTACTGCGGCCTTAGCCCGTTCTGCCGCTAATGTGCGGGCAGGCGCGCAGTCGCCAGTAGCCGCTATGGTCCATGCAGTGGTGGTGTTGTTAGCCTTGCTGGTACTGGCGCCTGTATTAGCCTATTTACCTATGGCCGCTATGGCCGCTTTGCTATTGGTAGTGGCCTGGAATATGAGTGAAGCGCCTAAAGCTGTGCATCTGCTAAAAACAGCACCCCGTAACGACATTATTATTTTCCTGATTTGTTTTGGCTTTACAGTGCTGTTTGATATGGTGATCGCCATCAGCTGTGGCATGGTGATAGCGGCTTTTTTCTTTGTCAAACAAGTGGCGGATATGACCCGTGTCGCAGATATCAGTCATAACAGGAAATACCTGTTTGAGCCTTTGCCTGAAGGCTGGAAAGCATTTCGGATCAGTGGCCCTTTGTTTTTTGCCGCAGCCGACCGGGTTTTTGGTGAGCTATCGGTAAAACTCAAACAACAGCAAGGCGCTATTTTGGTGATGGATGCCGTGACGTTGATGGACGCTGGTGGCCTCTCGGCTTTTACCAAACTGGTCAGTCTGGCAGAAAAGCAGGGTATTCATTTATTGGTGACCGATTTAACCTTTCAACCGCTAAAAACTCTGGCGAAAGCTAAGGTGCAGCCTTTACCTGGTATTTTGAGTTTTTATTCAACCTTAGCTGATGCGCTAAACAGTCGGCCTGGTCAGAACATCGATCCTCGGGACTAAGCTGTGGGGCTTTGATTTAAGTCAGTTCGACTTCTGCCTTGAGCCGTTTTGGTCTAAGCTGTGGTCTTTCTGCAGTGGATCGGGTGCTTATTTGGATTTATGAATTAAGTAAAATAAAAATTCACTAATTCAGCATAATAATTCTTGAAACTGCATGGAGAAGCCACTACACTGGCCACACTTTTTTGGCTTGGCCTTAATTTATTATTTTTGTTTTCGGAGACTCAGCGACCTATGTCCACTCAATCCACTTCCCCTACCACCAAACTGCGCAGCGCTGTGTTAGGTGCTGCCGGCTATAGCGGCGCCGAATTGGCCGTTATGTTGGCACGGAATCCGTATTTTGAGTTGAGTTATGCTTTTGCTTCTGCTGGCCGCACTGCTGAGCCTTTTTATAATTTATATCCACGTTATCAGGGCGTTGTGGATATCCAGGTTCAGCCGTGGACAGATGATTTAGTGGAAGACTTAGCAGGCAAGCTGGACGTGGCTTTTTTAGCTTTACCACATGAAGTCAGTGAAGCTGTCACGCCTTTGTTATTGGCCAAAGGCATAGCCGTGTTTGATTTATCCGGTGCTTTCCGCTTAAAAGACCCGGCTTTGTATCCTAAATATTATGGTTATGAGCATCAGCATCCGGAATTGCTGGAGCAAGCAGTGTATTCACTGATGGAATGGCTGGATAAGCCATTGCCACAGCTGGTTTCGGTGCCAGGTTGTTACCCAACAGCTTGTTCGCTGGCGTTATTGCCTTTATTAAAAGCAGGTTTAGTAGCTGATGGCTGTATTCCAGTGATCAACGCCACCAGCGGTGTGTCAGGTGCTGGTCGTAAAGCTGCGTTAAACACCTCATTTTGTGAAGTGGGCTTGAATGCTTATGGTTTCTTTAAACACAGACACAGACCCGAAATCGAACAGAATTTAGGCCGTAAAGTGGTGTTCACGCCACATTTAGGCAACTTTAAACGTGGCATTCTGGCGACCAGCGTCGTGACTTTAAAATCTGGTGTTACTGCAGAGCAAGTGGCTGCCACTTTCCAGCAGGCTTATGCAGCTAAGCCATTAGTACGTTTAGTCAAGCATTCGCCCAATGTGGCTGATGTGGCAGGTACGCCATTTTGTGATATCCACTGGCAACAGGACGGTGAGCAACTGGTGATTGTGTCCGCTATTGATAACCTGCTCAAAGGTGCTGCTGCACAAGCGATGCAGGCGGCCAATATCAAATTTGGCGCTCCTGAAACCGCAGGTTTATTTGCAGGAGCAGCAGAATGAGCCAGACACCTTTAGTTCTTAAAATGGGTGGCCGTTTATTGCAGGATCAGGCCGCTTTAGATGCCTTATTAAAAGTCTGTGCAGAGCTTAAAACTCAGTATCCGATCGTGCTGGTGCATGGTGGTGGTGATCAGGTCGATCAGTGGCTGGCAAAATTTGGTTTTACCACTGAAAAAATTGATGGCCAAAGGGTATCTCCAGCTGAACAAATGCCAGTGATCACTGGTGCTTTAGACGGTGCAGTTAACGCTGATATGGTGGCACGAGCGACATTACAGGGTTTAAATCCTGTAGGTTTAAGTCTGGCTGCCGGTGGCAGTCTGGAATTTGACATTAATCATAAATTAGGTGCTGTGGGTATCGCCAAAGCGGGCAACCCACTGTTATTGAATACTTTATTGGCTCAGGGCTTTACCCCTGTATTCAGCTCTATTGGTTTAAGTGCCGATGGTCAGTTATTGAATGTGAATGCCGATATTGCAGCTGCTGCTATTTGCCAGTTGGTGCAGGGACAATTGGTGTTGCTGACCGATGTGCCAGGCATTCTTGATGCCACTATGCAGCTTATCCCAACCTTAACTGCAGCAGAAGCTCAGCAACTGGTCACAGATGGTGTGATTAAAGGTGGCATGAAAGTAAAACTGGATGCTGCGCTGGAAACAGCCCAAGCACTGAAACGTAATATTACAGTGGCAGGATGGCAGCATCCGGACGATTTATTAAAGTTGATGCAACAAGAAGCAGTAGGCACCAACATTATTTACACCGAAAGTAATTGATTTAATGAGTATATTGATCCCGAAACAAAACAGCGCCTGATACCCTGTTGACTCCAACAGAAGCTGAGCCTGTTGCAACGATAAGGATGCCGCCTAGCGGACATGCAGTGTGTTTTTATGAGTAAATTAACCCAGCTTTTATGTTTAGCTGAATTAGATCAGAAGCAATTATCCGACCTGCTGGAGCTAGCGCTTCAGATCAAACAAAATCCAGAGCAATACAGCTCTGCGCTCAAAGGCAAAAGCATTGCCCTGTTGTTTGAAAAACCTTCTTTGCGAACCCGCGTCAGCTTTGATGTAGGGATCAATAAATTAGGTGGTCACAGTGTCTATCTGGATCAGCAAAACGGAGCTATGGGCGTACGCGAATCAGTGGAAGATTTTGGCAGTAATCTGGCCTGTTGGTGTGATGCCATAGTGGCGCGGGTCTATTCTCAGAAAACATTAGTGCAGCTTGCGCAAAGCAGTAAAAAACCAGTGATTAATGCACTGAGCGATTTGTACCATCCTTGTCAGGCGCTGGCCGATTTGTTGACTTTAAAAGAGCATTATGGCGACTTAAGCAAGGTGCATCTGGCTTTTGTCGGTGATGGTAACAATGTTTGCCACTCGCTGATGTTAGGCGCTGCCATTATGGGCATGACGCTGACTGTGGTCACACCACAAGGCTTTGGTCCTGATGCTCATGTATTGTTAAAAGCTCAGGCGATAGCAGAAAAAAGCGGCGCCAAACTGACCTTAAGTCAGCATGTGTCTGCTGCTGCCGGCGCTGATGCTATTTACACCGACACCTGGTTGTCTATGGGCGCGAAGGCCGATCCTAAATTGGTCGAGAACCTGTTTGCGCCCTATCAAATCAATACCGCTGTGATGCAGCGTTTAGCGGTGAAACATTTTATGCACTGTCTGCCTGCACACCGTGGGCAGGAAGTGACCAGCGAAGTGCTGGACAGTGATAATTCCTTAGTGTTGCAACAGGCAGAAAACCGTATGCACGCTCAGAATGCCGTATTAGTCAGTTTATTTAGTTGAGGTTGGACATGAGTATCAAAAAAGTAGTGTTAGCGTATTCAGGTGGTTTAGACACATCAGCCATTGTGCCTTGGTTAAAAGACAACTATGACTGTGAAGTCATAGCTTTTGTTGCCAACGTAGGTCAGGGCGATGAAGAACTGGCTGGTGTGGAAGAAAAAGCTATTAAATCAGGTGCCAGCTCCTGTTATGTGGTTGACCTGCGTGAAGAACTGATCAAAGAAGTGATTTACCCAACCTTGAAAACAGGTGCAGTGTATGAAGGCCAGTATTTGCTGGGTACTTCTATGGCACGCCCTGTGATTGCCCGTGCTCAGGTTGAGCTGGCACTGAAATTAGGTGCTGATGCTTTATGTCACGGTTGTACTGGTAAAGGTAATGATCAGGTGCGTTTTGAAGGCGCTTTTGCTGCCTTAGCTCCACAGTTAAAAGTGATAGCGCCATGGCGTGAATGGCAGTTTAACTCGCGTCAGTCACTGCTGAATTACCTGGCTGAGAAAAATGTGCCTACTACAGCTTCAGCTACCAAAATCTATAGCCGTGACGCCAACTTATGGCATATCTCGCACGAAGGCGGTGAGATTGAAAACCCATGGAATGAGCCATCAGACCAAATTTGGATGTGGACTAAATCTCCGGAACAAGCGCCGGATAAAGCCGAACATATTCAGTTAAGTTTTGAAAAAGGCGAACTGACCCAGTTAAACGGTGAAGCTGTAGCTCCGGTTAAAGCCATTGAAGTGCTGAACGCTATTGGTTCAGAGCATGGTATAGGCCGTATCGACATAGTCGAAAACCGTTTAGTAGGTATGAAATCCCGTGGTTGTTACGAGACTCCTGGCGGTACTATTTTAGTGGCGGCTTTACGTGCACTGGAATCTCTGGTGTATGACCGCACTTCACTGAAATACCGTGAAGAAGTGGGCTTAGAGTTTGCTCAGCTGGTGTACGACGGCCGTTGGTTCACGCCGTTAAAAGATGCCTTATTAGCAGCTGCTACTTCATTGGCTGATCAACTGACAGGTGACATAGTGGTCAAGCTGTACAAAGGCAACGTGACTGTGACGCAACGCCGTTCACCCAACAGCCTGTACTCTGAAGCCTTTGCCACTTTTGAAGGTGATGAAGTGTACAACCAAAAAGATGCTGCAGGTTTTATCCGCCTGTATAGCTTAGCCAGCCGTATTCGTGCTTTGCATAGCAAAGGTTAAGCTTCTGGCGTGACTATTAATAGGGCGGCCACCAAGCCGCCCATTCTATTTGGATAAGAGGTATTTATCATGGCGATGTGGGGTGGTCGGTTTACCGAAGCCAGTCTGGCCGAGTTTAGTGAATTTAATGACTCATTAAGTTTTGATTATCTGCTGGCGCAACAGGATATTCAGGCCTCCCGTGCCTGGACCATAGGCTTGCTTGAAGCAAGCATTATTACGGCAGCCGAAGCAGAGCAACTGGATCATGCGTTGGCGGATTTGGCTTTAGCGCTCGAATCTAATCCTAAGCTGCCATTGCAGACGCAGGAAGAAGATATTCACAGTTGGGTGGAAGCTCAGTTACAGCAAAAAATTGGTGGTGTAGCGAAAAAGCTGCATACAGGCCGCAGCCGTAACGACTTAGTAGCCACCGACTTACGCTTGTGGACCAAATTGAATGCCAATCAGGTTCGCAGCACGTTAATCACGTCCATTGGTGCCCTTATTACTTTTGCTGATGCGCATTTTGGTGCTGTGATGCCGGGCTTTACCCACTTGCAACGGGCACAGCCTGTGCTGGTCAGTCACTGGGCTTTGGCGTACATCGAAATGTTTAAACGGGATTTAAGCCGTATTGATGATGCTTTAGCGCGGATGGATGTTTGTCCTTTAGGTTGTGGTGCTTTAGCCGGTACTGGTATTCAAATCGACCGCACAGCGTTAGCGCAGCGTTTAGGTTTCCAATCTGCAGCACTGAATAGCTTAGATGCCGTATCTGACCGGGATTATGTGGTGGAGCTGTCCGCTACTGCATCTTTGTGTATGACACATTTGTCGCGTTTATCTGAAGATGTGATTTTCTTTTGCTCAGGCGAAGCGGCTTTCTTTAAGTTGGGTGATGCGATTAGCAGTGGCTCGTCTTTAATGCCACAAAAGAAAAACCCTGATGTGTTTGAGTTATTACGTGGCAAAACCGGCCGGGTGTTGGGTCATTTAGTGGCTATTTTGCATGTACTCAAAGGTTTGCCATTGGCGTACAACAAAGATATGCAGGAAGACAAGCAGGGCTTTTTTGATTTGATGGCCAGCTGGCAGCAATGTTTGCTGGTGCTGGCGACAGTACTGCCGCATTTATCCGTCAACGTTGAACGTTGCCGTTTAGCTGCTGAGCTCGGCTATAGCAATGCCACTGACCTTGCTGATTATCTGGTAGGAAAAGGCATAGCCTTCCGTGACGCTCATGAGTTGTCCGGTGAGCTGGTGCTGGTGGCTTCAAAGCAGCAAAAACCGCTGGAAGCTTTAGCTTTAGACGAAATGCAGCAGGTGTCGCCTTTAATCAGCGACGATGTTTTTGCCGCCCTGACCATTGAAGCAGGTCTGGCAAAACGCGCCTCTTTAGCCGGCACCAGTCCGGACAGAGTCAAAGAAGCGCTGGACGCCACTAAAGTCTGGTTTGAAGCACTCTGAGTTGATTTGACCCAAATGAAAAAGCCGGATTTTTGATCCGGCTCTTTTGCTTTTTGCTTTTTGCCGCAGCCAAAAGTTAAGCGGCTAATGCCTGTTTGGCCTGAAAATCCAGCTCGGCTTTGAGTTCGACCGGTAATTTAAGCTGACGTGCCAGCTCCTGCAGATAAGCCCCTTCCATATAGTTTTGTTCATTGATCACCAGCAGGCTGGCCAAATACATCTCAGCTGCCATTTCTTCTGTAGTGGCTGCGCTTGCGATATCGGCTGGATCTAAAGCTTTGGCCAATTCCTGCTCAAACCAGCGCTGCAGGCTGAAATCCGACGTCAGTTTGGCGATTTCACTGTCAATCAATTCGCGCTCTTGCTGATCAATATGGCCATCGGCTTTGGCTGCACCAATCAGCGCTTTTAAAATCGCGTTGCTGTGCAGCTCTGCCTCTGGAGCTGGCAAGCGATCCACCGTCTGTGGTTCATGTTGATCCACTGTGCCTTTGTTTTGCTGTTGCCAGTTGCCATAGGCTTTATAAGCCAGCACACCCAAAGCCGCCAGGCCACCATAAGTAATCACTTTACCACCCAAGCTGCGACCTTTTTTTGAGCCTAACAACAAAGCTAAAGCACCTCCTGATAAGGCTCCACCGCCAAAGCCTGACAGCAAGCTACTGACAGAGGAGATATCTGACTGTTTGCTGCTAGCAGGTCCTGAGGTATTTTTTTGCATTAGATCTGAGCCCGTTTTTAATAACTGATCTAGCAAAGCTTTGGTATTCATTAATTTTTCCCTTTTTGAATTGAGTTAAAAATTCTGACAGATCTTTTCTTAAAAAATTCATTAGCTTGTGTAACGGAATGTATCAAGCAACAGGATCCACCCGCTAAAAATAGCTTTCGCTAACCAGAGTGTGTTGACCTTTTTGAACTTTATTGCCCAGATGGTTGCAGGTAAGGGAGCTGGGGATCGGCGGAAGCATCCCTAAGCTTCATTCTTGCTTTTGCGCTCAAAGCGTCGTTAGAGCAAATAAAATTTAATCATCGCAACGTCAGTTTGTTCTCAATTTCTGATGGAAAAATATGCACTAATTCGGACTGTTGCAATTGCACTAATAGGATCACAACACATAACTCATGAACGATAATGGTGCATTTATATTCATTTTTGTGGGTGTGGTACTTTTAGTGCTGTTTGATTGTGGTGCAGAAAGTAAAAGGCGATTTTACTTTGAAAAGATCAATTGAAACATAGTATTGCATGAAATACTAATTTTCATCTGATGGTTAATTTTTATTCATTTGACGGGTGTTGAACTAAATAGGACTGTATTTATATGTTGATTATTTGAATTGAAAATCAACGGGTGGCGGCGCGATTTTGCCGCGTTCAGGGCAGAAATACAACTTTACCTCTCATTCTGGATAAAGACTATGAAAATAAAAAAAAATGCGTTAGCTCTTCAGATTGGTGCCGCTTTACAAGGTGCTGTGTTACTTAGTTTTAGTGGCTTTGCCCTTGCTGCAGAAGAGGATGATGCAGCCAAAGAAAAAGAAAATGTTGAGAAGATTGCTGTCGTTGGTTCCCGCGCCGCGCCGCGCTCAGTTGGAGAGTCTCCGGTACCTATCGATATTATAGGGGCCGAGGAGTTCGCCAATCAGGGTAATCCGGACATGCTCAATATGCTAAGCACCTTAGTTCCCAGTTTTAATATTAACACTCAGGCGATCAGTGATGCTGCGACTCTAATCAGGCCCGCAAACTTACGCGGTCTGGGTCCAGACCAAACATTGGTATTAGTGAACGGTAAAAGGCGCCACAGAGCTTCGGTTATTGCTTTTGCCGGTGGTGGTATATCAGATGGTGCCCAAGGCCCTGATATTTCAGTGATCCCTTCTGTTGCAATCAAGCAGGTGGAAGTATTAAGAGATGGTGCTGCCGCTCAATACGGCTCAGATGCCATAGCTGGCGTGCTGAACTTCCAGTTAAAAAACGACAACGAAGGTGGCATGCTGGAAGCCAAGTGGGGTCAGTATTACGAGGGGGATGGCGCTAGTGAAACACTGGCTGGCAATATTGGTTTGCCATTAACAGATTCAGGTTCAGCTAACTTTAGCTTTGAGTACAAAAATGCAGATCCGACTGACCGCAGCGTGCAGCGTTCTGACGCTGCAGCTTTGATTGCTGCGGGCAATACGGCTGTAGCCAATCCGGCTCAGGTCTGGGGTTCTCCGGAAATTAAAGACGACTATAAGCTGTTTGCTAACCTGGAACTGGATCTGAAAAACGGCAAAGAAGCCTATGCTTTTGGTAACCATGCCTCGCGCGAAGTAGAAGGTGGTTTTTACTACCGTAACCCAAATCTTCGTTCTGGTGTTTATGCAGGTCCTAAAGTCACAGTAGGCGGGGTAGACTATAACACAGTAAGAGTAGGCGACATGACGCCAGATGATGGTAATAGTTGTGGGCCTTTACGACTGGACGCCAATGGTATCCCTATTGCCTCTGATCTGGCTGCGGTCACAGCCGACCCGAACTGTTGGTCTTTTGTTGAACTGTTCCCGGGTGGTTTTACCCCAAAATTCGGTGGTACTGTGACTGACAGCGCCATTGCTGCTGGTGTAAAAGGCGAGCTGGTCGACACTGTCTTTTTTGACGCCAGTGCCTCTTATGGTCGCAATGAAGCTGAGTTTAAAATTAACAACACGGTGAATGCGTCTATGGGCGCTAATTCTCCAACCAGTTTTACACCTGGTACTTACGTGCAAAGTGAGCTGGGGTTAAATTTCGATTTATTCCGTGAATTTGAAGTGGGTTTGTATGACGCCGTGGTGCTGGCCGGTGGGGTGGAGTGGCGTGAAGATACCTTTGAGGTCAAAGCAGGAGATGTTGCGTCTTACACTGTAGGTGTGCTGGCAGATCAGGGCTTTGGTATTGGTTCTAACGGTTTCCCCGGCTTTAAACCTGAAACCGCCGGTATATTTAGTCGCCACAACTTATCGTTTTATACTGACCTTTCAAACTGGGTTACTGAGAGTCTGATGCTCAATGCCGCCTTAAGGTACGAGGATTACTCAGACTTTGGCGATACCACCAACTGGAAGATGTCTGGCTTGTACAAACTGACTGACAGTATCTCGATTCGCGGTGCTACAGGCACTGGCTTTCGCGCGCCAACTATAGGTCAGAGTAAGGTAGTGAACGTCAGTACGCTGTTCGGACCCAACGGTTTGATCGATCAGGCGACTCTGCCTCCAGATAACCCTATAGCAGTGCAAAAAGGTGGCAAGGCCTTAACGCCAGAAGAGTCGAAGAATATTTCTTTTGGTTTTGTCGGTGAGTTCGGGTCTACCCATGTCTCCTTAGACATGTACAGGATCGACGTGGAAGATCGCTTAAGCCAAACCTCTGGTTTGGAACTGACGACAGCAGATATTGATGCGTTACTTGCACTAGGGATAGCTGATGCAACCAGTTACTCCAGCGTCACTTTTTTTACCAATGACTTTGATACTGAAACCACAGGTGCTGATTTAGTGATCAGTCAGGATCTGGATTTAGGCTCAGGTGCGTCCAAGTTAAGCTTCTTAATGAACTGGAATAAAACCGATGTGACTGTGGATCCAACCACTACCAACATCGATGACGTGAAAATCCGTACTCTGGAAGAGAACTTACCTAAAACCCGCGGAAGCATTACCTTTAATCACGCTCAGGACAACTGGCGTGCTTTGGCAAGACTGAACTACTTTGGTTCATTTTGGGAAGTTGACGACACCTATGATGCAACTCAGGGCATGTCCGAAAGTTCTGCCTTTCTGGTTGATCTTGAACTGGCTTATATGCTCAGCAGTAATATCGAATTGATTGTAGGTGCGCAAAATGCCTTCGATAAATATCCGGGCTTAAACCCTTATGGCGATTCTGTAGGTGCTAAATACCCAGTGACATCGCCTTATGGTTTTAACGGTGGATATTATTACTTCAGAGGCGTGTATACCTTCTGATCTTGCTGCATGACTGGCTCGGGCTGAGGAGCGTAATGCGCAGCCTGACGCCAGTTCTCTCTGATATTGACCCTTCTGCTGTTGGGCAGGATCTTGAGGTGTAGGGCCGATGACAAATCCGGACAATAAACAAATCCCTGCTAAAGGCTTAACTCGCAGAGAAGCCTTGTTGTGGATAGGCAAAGTGGCAGGTTCTGCCGCTATGCTGCAGGCTGCAACTCTATTTGGAGTGCTCGCAGCGCCAGTAGCGGCACAAACTGAACAGGTGAAACTAAAGCCACTGACAACAGGGCGTAAAACTGTCTTGATACTCGGAGCTGGTATCAGCGGTTTGGTGGCGGCCTATGAACTGGGAAAGGCAGGCTATCATTGTAAAATCCTTGAAGCATCGCACAGAGCTGGTGGCCGGAATTTCACTATCCGCCATGGTGATTTTATTGATGAGTTGGGGAATCCACAATTTTGTAACTTTGACAAAGACCCAGATCTTTACTTTAACGCTGGGCCAGCCCGTATTCCGGCTCACCATACCGCTATTTTGCATTATTGCCGTGAGTTTGGGATCGAAATGCAGCTGTTTTGCAATCATAACAAAAACTGCTACACCCAGGATAACACTGCTTTTGGCGGCAAAGCAGTGCGTATTGGTGAATATGAAGCTGATACCAGAGGTTTTTTCAGTGAACTGATGGCGAAATCTATTCAGTCTCAGGCAAAACTGGATGCTCCTTTTGACGACATAGACAAACAAAAGTTGCTTGATTTTTGCCGTTCTTATGGTGATTTATCCAGTGATTTTACCTATGAAGGCAGCGTGAGAGCGGGTTATAAGTCAGGCGGTATTTTATCGCCTGGTGTACTGAAAACTCCCAGAGCCTTGGCGGATTTACTGCAAAGCGACTTCTGGGCTGGTGCTATGCACTTTGGTGAACTCTCTGATCAGTCTGCTGCATTAATGACGCCTGTAGGGGGCATGGATAAAATTGTCGATGCGTTTTTAAGCCGGCTTGTTGGCAAAGTACAATTAAAAGCTCAAGTACAGAAAGTACAACTTTTACCGCTTGGGGTGGAGGTGAGTTATTGGCTGGATGGACAGCTGCAAGTTGAACAGGCGGACTATTGCCTGAATTGTATTCCAGCACAGTTGATGGCTGGTATAGAAAACAATTTCCCGGCTGACTATGTCGGTGTGATGCGCCAGCTAAAACGGGGCAAATTATCAAAAATTGCACTGCAAGCCAAAGAGCGGTTTTGGGAAAAAGATCAGATTTATGCCGGTATTAGCTGGACCAGTCAGGATATAACCCAAATTTGGTATCCTTCTCATGGCATGTTCAAAGCGAAAGGCATTTTATTAGGAGCTTATAGCTGGGATCCCGCCATCTCGGATCGATTTTCTGCCATGACAAATCAAGAGCGTATAGCTACAGCTATTGCTCAGGGGGCTAAGTTGCATCCGGACTATGCCAAATACATTGAGCAGGGCAACAGTATTTGTTGGCAGCGAATGAATCATATGCTCGGTTGCGGCGCAGTTTGGTCTGAAGATCTGTTAAAAACCAGTTTTGCCAGGTTACAAGCACCAGTTGGCAGTCATTATCTGGTTGGTGATCAGGTCAGCTATCATCCGGGTTGGCAGGAAGGAGCTGTGCGCTCTGCCTGGTATGCGATGGAAAGTATTCAGCAGCAAGAGCAACAAAAACAACGACAGGGGGCTGCATGAAAAATTTGATCTTAGGTTGTCTGTTGTTTTGCGTTTCTGTTCAGGCTGAAACCTTTCACAAGGATGCGCAATATTGTCTGGTCTGTCATGGCAGCAATGCGCAGGGCAACGAAGCCATCAGTGCACCTAATCTGGCTATTTTACCTGATTGGTACTTATCTTCTCAGCTACAGGCATTTAAATCCGGTTGGCGTGGTCATCAAACAACAGATGCCTACAGCAAAGAAATGATGGCTGTGGCTCAAAGTATGAGTCCTGAGGATGTAAAGCGCGCTATTGGTTTTATTACTGCTTTTCAGGTCAGCAAAGCAGTTGAAACTCTGGATGGTGATATCAGTCATGGTAAAGATTTATTTCAGACGTGCGCGGCTTGTCATGGAGCCTCAGCTGAAGGCAATAAAACCCTGGGAGCCCCTCCTTTGGCGGGGCAGTACAGCTGGTATTTGTTGAGGCAGCTTGAAGCATATCGCAGCGGGCAGCGTGGTGCTGCTGCACAAGACAGTAATGGTGCGATGATGAAACAAATAGCCACAGCCATTAAAACTGACCAGGATTTGAATGACCTCGTGGCTTATATCAATACTTTAGCTCTTCCATCAACAAAGGTTAAACATTAACAGGAAATGATTTCATGAAAACATGGACAAAATTAGCTTTTTTATCACTTTGCGTTGCAAGTACAGGCCTGCTGGCTGAAGTGAAACGTTATCCTCTGCCAGACAACAGCACTTTTCCTATTGCCAATGCAGTGGAAGTGAATAAGCTGGTGTTTGAAAGTGGCAAAGTACCGGCACCAAAAGATCCGAACGCTGCCAAAGGTACAGTCGAGTTTTGGGGAAATACAGAAGAACAGACTCTGAGCGTGTTGAGCCAGATTGAAAGCTCGTTAAAGCAAAAAGGTTTGGGCATGGGGGATGTGATTAAAATGACTGTCTTCTTGGTCGGCGATCCGGCTTTGGGTGGGAAAATGGATTTCAGCGGTTTTATGAAAGGGTACACCCAGTATTTTGGTACCAAAGAGCAACCTGCTTTGCCAGCTCGTTCTGCGCTGCAAGTTGCCGGTTTAGTCGCTGAGGGAATGTTGGTGGAAATCGAGGTAATAGCAGTTCGCCCCTGAGCCTCCTTTGTTACCTGAAACCTATGTGCTTGAATGCTCGCGATCACCCCAGTCACTCAGGTGACTGAGGTGTTACTTGTGAGTGTCCCAGCTGCAACTCTACTCTGTTTAACTCACCTGCACTCTGGATTATGAGTGTAGAACACTCTAAATTTGACATTACAAATCAATTAGATAAATGAACGCACTGAAGTAACTTAAGTCTTTGCAACGCACAGAGGCTAGACAAGATGCTTGTTCAGTGGCGCGGCTTATCCCGAGTACACCAGGTGGTCTGTATTGCCTTGGTAGCCAGTTGATCCGCGGCCATTGCAGTATACTTGCGGATGCTGATAAAAAAGGCCGCAAAAGCGGCCTGTTTTATCAGTTGGGTTAAGTCATCAGAACAACTCGATATCTTCCTGCTGTTGCTGATTATTTTGGGTTGGCAATTGTTGTACCGATGAGTTTACATAAGTTTTTGGTTCAGTACCCTGGATAAAAAACTCGAAGCCGCTGCTGCTATCTGTTGCCTGAGTCAGTAAACCTGTTTTTAAATCAATACGCACTGAAGTAATACCTACAGGTGGTTGCACATAGACTTGTGGTTTGTCTTTCAAAGCAAAACCAACAAATTCCTGCCAGGCAGGTAAAGCTGTTTTTGCTCCGGATTCACCGCCAGCAATCTGATCTTTACCTAAGTTGTTATTCCAGGCCGTTTTACCTAAGCGGCTTTCTGAATCATCAAAGCCTACCCATGCAGTGACGACCAGTTCTGGCGAAAAGCCAGAGAACCAGGCATCTTTTACATCGTTGGTAGTGCCTGTTTTACCTGCCAAGTCTTGACGTTTCAACTCTCTTAACCTGTGTGCTGTGCCAAGCCAACCCGAGCCAGCTTTCCAGTCTCCGCCTCCCCAAATAGAGCTTTTCAGAGCATCCGCAATTAAAAAAGCATTTTGTGCTGATATAACTCTTGGCGCATAAACAGCAGATTGGCTTTTTGTCTGCTCTTCGGCTTGGCCGGCCATGGCTGTCTGTTCGGCAAAGTTGGCCTCCAGCAGTGCTTCAGTGTCGTTAAGCTCTGTACTTTCTTCCGCCGCTTCGGCGGCAGATGTCTGTTGCTCGCATTCAGTGCAGACTGATGCAGGAATGTGCTCGTAAATCAGATTGTTTTGGTCATCCAAAATTTTCGTGATGACATAAGGCTTTACTAAATAGCCTCCATTGGCGAAAACCGCATAACCAGTGGCCAACTCCAGTGGTGTTAATGAAGCAGAACCTAAGGCCAGAGTTTCACTCTGTGGTAAATCTTTTTCTCTGAAACCAAATTTCGTCAGATGCTGACGAGTATTTTCTACCCCAACAGCACGCAGTAAACGCACTGCGACTACGTTTTTTGATTTCGCTAAAGCTTCGCGGATACGAATGGCGCCATCATAAACTTCAGGTGAATTTTTTGGCCGCCAAGCCTGATTAGAGCCTTCATCCCATTGATGAATAGGCGCATCGTTCATCAAAGTGGCTAAAGTGAGATTCGCCTCTAAAGATGCAGAATAAATAAAAGGTTTGATGTTTGACCCTACCTGACGATTAGCCTGAGTCGCGCGGTTAAACTGCGTCATGGCAAAGCTGTACCCACCCACCAAGGCCTGCACAGCACCATTTTTTGGATTAATGGCCACTATAGCGCTACTGACCTCGGGAATTTGGCCTAAACGCCATTCGCCTGCTTCAGGACGCACCAATACATGCATGCCAGGAGCCAACACATCAGCTGCAGCTTTAGGGGCGTGGCTTTGTCGGTCGTGGCTGATAAAGGCCCTTGCCCAGCTCAAACCTTGCCATGGTATGGTTATTCTGCGTCCGCCTGATAAAATAGCTTCGGCCTGCTGACCTGCAATCTCTGTGATTACTGCTGGAATTAAATCTTCCAAACCGTCTTGTGTATCCAGATAAGCTAAAATAGCTTCATCGCTCAGACGTCCAGATTCCGAAAACTGCACAGAACCGTCTGCCTGTGACACCGGTGTGGCTTGCCACAAAATAGCCACAGGCCCCCGATAGCCATGGCGCTCGTCATAGCCTACGACATTTTTTTGTACTGCCGCGACAGCTTTACCCTGCAATTTGGAATCTACAGTGGTAAATACCTGAAAACCTTTGGAATAGGCTTCATCTTCGCCAAATTTCTGTACTACTTCCTGACGTACCATCTCGGCAACATAAGGAGCTGAAGCAGTAATTTGAGCACCATGCAGTTTCGATACAATAGACTCTTGCACTGCTTCGTCATGTTGTGTTTGCGTGATATAGCCTTCGTCCAGCATTCGACCCAGCACTATGTTACGACGAGCCCGGGCTCGGCTGGGTGAACGCACCGGATTCAATACGGATGGGCCTTGCGGTAATCCCGCGATAATCGCCATTTCAGATAAGGTTAAATCCTGAATGTTTTTGCCAAAATAGACTTGAGCCGCAGCGCCTACACCAAAAGAGCGCTGGCCTAATTCAATTTTGTTTAAATACAGCTCCAGAATTTCATCTTTAGTGAGTTCTTGTTCAATACGTAAGGCTAAAAAGATTTCTTTAATCTTGCGGATTAATTTTTTCTCTCGAGTCAGAAAAAATACACGGGCCAATTGCTGAGTAATAGTACTGGCGCCTTGCCGCGCTTCACCGCTCATAGCCACTACAGTAAATGCCCGAAACATGCCAATCACATCAATGCCTGGATGTTCATAGAAGCGATTATCTTCTGTGGCCAGAACAGCTTTTAATAGCAAATCTGGCATTTCATCCAGTTTCAACGGAATACGGCGTTTTTCACCAAATTGTGAAATAAGTTCGCCGTCCTGGCTAAAAACGCGCATAGGTGTTTGTAGCTTCACATCTTTTAAAGTAGCCACGCTTGGTAGATCATCTTTAACGTACCAATAACTCGCTGCAACCACTGCTACAACGGAAAAAACGCCTGCAAGCAGCAGAATGATTAGTTTTTTAAGCCACGACACTGATTAACCTCAATGTATATTTTGGACCTAGCGGGAGTGCTAGTCTGTTTTTTTTAAAAGCTGTTTGTCTACCCTACGCAATATTGTATGAAACGACTAAGCTTTTGATAGCAACACAACATAACTCATTGACCAGTGTGCAGGACGCCATGCTAAAGCAGCTGTTTCAAACAAAGAAAGCCTTGATGTTAGGGGTCGATATTGGTTCACATGCTGTGAAAGCTGTGTTGTTAAGCCAACACAACCTGCATTATAAAGTAGAAGCCTTTGCAATAGAACCTATGCTGAAGGGCAGCATGGTCGATAGTGAAATTCAGGATATTGAAGTTGTAGCTGATGCCTTACTGAATGTCAGAAAAAAGATAAGTAAATCAATAAAATATGCTGCAGCTGCCGTGTCCGGTTCGTCCGTGATTAGTAAAATTATTTTTATGGATGCCAGTTTAACAGAGGCTGAACTAGCACGACAGATTGAATTGGAGTCAGATAGTTTAATTCCATATCCGCTGAATGAAGTTAGCTTAGATTTTGAGCGGCTTAGCGTCAACGAAACTGACCCAAGCAAAGTCAATGTGCTTTTAAGTGTTGCTCGCACAGAGAGTGTTCAGGCAAGAGTGACTGCCTTAGAATCCGCAGGGTTTATTGCCAAAGTTGTCGATGTCGAAAGCTTTGCGTTGAGCAGAGCTGCTGCATTATGTCTTGATCAATTACCTGCCAATGCTGCGGACAAACTTATAGCTGTGCTTAATATAGGCGCTACTATCACCTTGCTCAGTATAATAAAAGGTGATCAACATCTCTATACGAGAGATATCGCTTTTGGTGGTGAATACTGTAGTCGCAGTATTATGAATTACTGTAATAAGACCTATGAAGAAGCTGAACGGGCAAAGATTTTTGCCGATTTGTCCTCAGATTGTCAGGTTGAAGTTTTGCTTCCTTTTCAGACCATGTTAGTACAACACATTCGCCGTGCTATTCAGATGTACCTGGCTACGAGCGGGCAGGAACAGGTGGATTATTTACTGATCTGTGGCGGCAGCAGCTTACTGCAGGGAATGGACAGATCGATCAGCCACAAGCTGGCTATTAAGACTGTGATCGCCAATCCGTTTCGTCATCTCGCGTTTGCTGAGACTGTAGACCATGAAGAACTGACTGCAAAAGCCCCTTGTCTGATGATAGCCACAGGCTTAGCACTGAGGAGCTTTGAATGATGGCATCAATAAACCTGCTGCCATGGCGTGAAGCAGCGCGCAAGCAAAAACAATTAAGTTATCTGACTCTGTTAGCGCAGGTGGTAGTGTTCGCTTTTGCAGTGATGTTTTTTGTCTACTGGCTTTATCAGGCTCGCGTCGAAGGCCAACTTAGCCGTAATGCGTTATTGGAAATAGAAATTCAGCGCCTGAGTCAACGCCTTATCCAGATCAGTCAGCTGGAAAAACAAAAAGCAGCTTTGCAGCAGCGTATTGCGCTGATCGAGCAGTTGCAGCACAGCAGAAATCTTGGGACTCAAATTCTGAACGAAGTTGCGAAGGCTGTTCCCCCTGGTGTGTATTTGGTGTCCTTAGAGAGAAAGCTGAATAGTTTACTTGTGACTGGGAAAAGCGAATCTAATAACAGATTGTCCAGCCTGCTGCGCATGATTGAACACTCACCTGCATTGACTCGGCCTGTGTTGGAGTTTATTCAGGTGAGTCAGGAAGGCAGCGGTCTGTTGAGTGATTTTAAAATGAGGATAGATCTAGTTGAACATGGGCCATTGCCACCTGACGCAGCAACTGGTGTCTCTAAGGGAGGAGTAAGCCAATGAACTTGAGTACTGGCTGGCCCGACTTGGATTTGTCGCAAATTAATATCAAAGATATGGGATCCTGGCCCAGAGCAGGGAAAATTGGGCTGGCTATGGCGGTAGCCTTCATTGTCGTGCTGTTAAGTTACTTTTTCTTGATAGAAACCCAAGTCAGCACACTGAATACTGCACAAAAAAAAGAGTCAGAGCTGCGCCTGGATTACCAGCAGCAGTTCGCAAAAGCAGTTGCTCTGGATATGTACCAGCGACAAATGCTGGACATGGAAATAGTATTCTCCACCCTATTAAAGCAATTACCCACTAGCCACGAAACTCCAAGTATGCTGGACGACATCACCTTTGCAGGTACTTCGGTGGGATTGAATTTTGTGCGTATTCATTGGATGTCAGAGATTGAACAGGAATTTTATACAGAATTGCCCATTCAGATCGAAGTGATTGGGGATTACCATCAGATCGGGAATTTTATCAGTGAAATAGCCAAATTACCCCGAGTTGTCAGTTTGCACGATTTTCAGATCCTCAGTCTGGACAATGGTAAACAGCGTTTCAGTGTTATCGCTAAAACTTACAGATACAAGGAGTAATTAAAATGAAAATGATGCATTTTTTCCTGTTGGTCTTCAGTTTTTATTTAACAGGCTGTTTTGATGACACTACAGATATTCAACACTTTATGATTGATGTGGAAGCAAGCTCTAAAGCACAGATTCAACCCTTGCCAGCCATCAGAGTTTTTGAACATCTGCCTTACAGCGGCTCTGATTTGCGTAATCCTTTTAGCCTTCCATCAGCAGATGCGCATAATCAGAGTGGGGAGCCTAAGTCAGTCTGTATCCAACCTGCTAGTCGAGGCGCAAAGCAGGCATTGGAAAAATTTGCTATCGATAACTTAACGATGCGTGGCACCTTGGGTCATGCTGACCAGTTATGGGCTTTGATTGAGGCTTCAGACCAGAGTGTACACAGGATCAGCGTTGATGACAGGCTGGGTTTATTTCAAGGCAAAGTAACAGCAGTAAAGCCGGACTATATTGAGATCACAGAATTCATCCCTGATGGCATGGGTTGTTCTGTGCAAAGAAACAGCAGGCTGCAGTTGGTGCACGCGTCTGCTGATATTGCCGAGGCTCACTGAGTGTGCTGAATGATGATACAGATTAATTCAAGTGACAAAATGCGCTGTTTTCATTGTGCCGTGGTTTTGTGCTGGCTTATGGCGACAGCTAATGCTTTGGCGCATCAATCGAATAAAGACTTTACCAATGAAATTGAGTCAATAGATTTTCGTCGTGGCGAACAAGGCGAAGCTAAAGTACTAGTGTTTCTGCAACAAAACTCCGCTGTGGTGGATGTCACTGAACAAAATGGCCAAGTGCAGCTGGACTTTCACGACACCAATATCCCTGATGAGTTGCTGTATCAATTGGATGTGCTGGATTTCGCTACTGTAGTCAAAGGTATTGAAACTTTTCGTGATGGGAATAAAGCCAGTTTAGTGATTGAAACCCTGGACACTTTTACTTTTACCTACCAGCAAATTGACCTGGTGTTCTATTTGGTTGTACGAAGGAAATCTGCAGAACAGACCAAATCAGTTGCTGTGGATCAGTATGTCGGTCGTGCTATTTCTTTAAATTTTCAGGATATTCCGGTTCGGACCGTGCTGCAGGTTATTGCTGACTATAATGACTTTAATCTGGTTACCAGCGACTCAGTGACAGGCAATATCACTTTACGTCTGGACGGTACGCCCTGGGATCAGGCGCTGGATACAGTGCTGAAAATCCGAGGGCTGGATAAACGTATGGACGGCAATATTCTGATGATAGCTCCGTCCGACGAGTTTGCGGCCCGCGAAGCGAAAGAGCTGCAAGCCCAGCAGCAGGTTGAACAGCTTGAAGCACTAAAGTCTGAGCTTCTGCCCATCAATTATGCCAAAGCCGCCGATATTGCTGCCTTGTTAAACAATAAAGAGGCTACTTTATTATCGGCCCGAGGCAATGTTGCAGTAGATGACAGGACCAACAGCTTATTGGTAAAAGACACTGCTCCTATCATTGAAAGTGTCAGACGTCTGTTAAAACGACTGGATGTTCCTGTTAAGCAAGTACTGATTGAATCCCGTATGGTGACTGTCAAAGATAATGTGCGTGATGAAATAGGTGTGCGCTGGGGTTTTAGTGAACAGCAAAATGACAGAGCCTGGTCAGGAAATGCGCCCGGTGCCAACGACCTGGCGGTGGGCACAGTACCTGCACTGAATGACAGATGGAATGTTAATTTACCTGTAGCAAATCCGGCGGGCAGTATTGCTCTTCATGTGACAAAACTTGCTGATGGTACTTTGCTTGATTTAGAACTTTCCGCCCTGGAGCAGGAAAACAAAGGCGAAATTATTGCCAGCCCCCGTATTACCACAGCGAATCAGAAAAAAGCCAGAATAGAGCAGGGTACCGAAATTCCCTATCTGGAAGCATCCAGTAGCGGTGCTACCACTGTGACCTTTAAAAAAGCTGTTTTAAGCCTGGAAGTCACGCCCCAAATTACACCTGACAATAAAATTATTCTGGATTTAGAAATTACTCAGGACACCCGGGGTGAAACTGTATCTACTGGTAATGGCCCGGCGCAGGCAATAGACACTCAGCGCATCCAGACCCAAGTTTTGGTGGATAATGGCTCTACAGTGGTCTTAGGTGGCATCTATCAGCAGCAGATGACTCAGACCATTTCAAAAGTCCCTGTGTTTGGCGACATTCCTTATCTGGGCTACTTATTTAAACGCCGGAATGACTTTAATGAAAAAACTGAATTACTGATTTTTGTCACGCCAAAAATCCTGACCGAAAGTTTGTAACAGGATTTAAAGCAAGGCCGGAGCGGACGCTGGCTACGGCAGAAAATTCGCTTGCCAAGCCAAGCCCATTACTGACATAATTCACCGCTTCAAATTTTCGTGGGAGCTTTCGGGTCCTGAAATTAACCTTCTAAGTTAGCGCAGCAGCATTACGAACTATGGCAGAAAAACGCAATATCTTCCTGGTAGGCCCAATGGGTGCAGGCAAAAGTACAATTGGCCGTCATTTAGCAGACATGCTTCATCTCGAATTCTACGACTCGGATCAGGAAATTGAGCGCCGTACCGGTGCAGATATAGCCTGGGTCTTTGATCTGGAAGGCGAGGAGGGGTTCCGTGTTCGTGAAGAAAACGTGATCTCGGACTTAACAGAGTTACAAGGCATAGTACTGGCGACTGGTGGTGGTTCAGTGCTAAGTAAAGAAACCCGCAACCGTTTATCCGCGCGTGGCATAGTGGTTTATCTAGAAACCCCTATAGAGAAACAAGTGGCTCGTACTCAACGTGATAAAAGACGTCCGTTGTTACAAACCGAAGAGGCGCCAAAAGAGGTGCTGGAACGTTTGGCGGCTGAGCGTAATCCTTTATATGAAGAGATTGCTGACTTTACCGTACGTACAGACGAACAAAGTGCCCGTTCAGTGGCGAATCAAATCGTTGAACAACTTGGTTTCTAGTTTGAGATAACTTTTCAGGTATATAAGGAGAGCTGTGTATGCAAAAAGTTGCAGTACAACTTGGAGAGCGCAGCTACCCTATCCTGATTAGCCCCCAGTTATTTAGTCAGTCTCTGACGGAATTTTTACCTCAAGCCCGTCAAGTGGTGATTGTATCTAATCCAGTGGTTGCAGGGCTTTATTTGCCTGCTGTCACTGCATTATTCCCTGATTCAGCAGTACACTCCTTTATTCTACCCGATGGCGAAGCCTACAAAACCCTGAGCTCTTTTGAGCAGGTGATGTCCTTTTTACTTGAGCATAAAATCAACCGTGATGTATTGCTGGTGGCATTAGGTGGTGGAGTCATTGGCGATCTGACAGGTTTCGTCGCAGCCTGCTACCAACGTGGAGTGCGTTTTATTCAGGTTCCTACCACTTTGTTGTCTCAGGTGGATTCTTCCGTCGGCGGTAAAACAGCGGTGAATCATCCGCTGGGAAAAAACATGATAGGTGCTTTTAAGCAGCCGGATCTGGTGTTGATTAACACCGCTGTTTTAAGTTCTTTACCTAAAGCTGAATTTGCTGCAGGTATGGCGGAAGTCATCAAGTATGCGCTGATCAGCGATTTGGTCTTTTTTCAATGGCTGGAAAAAAATCAACAGGCTATCCGTGCACTGCAACCTCAAGTTTTAGGCGAGATGATCCGTCATTGTTGCCAGATGAAAGCGGATATCGTCAGTCGCGATGAAACTGAGCAAGGCGAACGGGCTTTATTAAATTTAGGTCATACTTTTGGCCACGCGATTGAAGCCTTTATGGGCTACGGCCAATGGCTGCATGGCCAAGCTGTTTCTGTGGGTATGGTGATGGCGACAGAATTAGCCGTCAGCCGTGGTGATGTCACTGCAGCAGAGCTTGAACGTATAATCTGCTTATTGTCTGCTTTTGATTTGCCTGTGGCACCACCAGAGCATATGAGCATCGCAGATTTTATGCCTTATATGAAAACTGATAAAAAAGTACAGGCAGGTAAGATGCGCTTTATTGTTCCTACGTCCTTGGGGCAAAGCGCAATAGTCGATGATGTGACCGAACAAGAACTAATGGCTCTCTTTAGCATATGAGTAAACAAGCTCTGCAACAGCGTTTAACGCAACATTCTGGCCTCTTAGCCTCTCAACGACAGTTAGTGCAACGCTTGTTGCTGCAACTTGAGTTTAACCAACCCGATCGCCTGCAGCTTGTGGGCTCAAGTGGCTGCGGTAAATCGACGCTGATTTTGGCGTTGGCCGAAATATGCTCTGAGCAATTTAATTTAGCTTTACTACAGGCTGATGCCGGTCTGACCCCTGTTGATGTGCTAAAAGTATTGCAACAGCAATGGCTGGGGCTAGCAACTATGCCGCGGACTCTGACAGATTTTATTGCTCAGCTCGATAAAAAACAGCAATATCTTCTGTTAGTAGATGATGCCGATCTTTTGAATGAGACAAGTTGGCAGCTGGTGCAGCAATTGCCTGTCAGCGTTTTTGTCAGTTGCCTTAAAGCTAAAAATGATATTCGACTAGCGATCAATGTTCCTGCCTTTAGTGAGGCAGAAGCCTTAGAATTGTTAGCTCCCTATAATTTGTCAGGACGTGAGCTACGCGAGCGAATTGAAGATTGTGCTGGCGATTTGCATTTATTATTACATGGATTAGATGCAAACCAAGGCCGAAAAACAGTAGCGTTCTCTAAAGTAAAGACAGAATCAGCAGCTTCACCCCTGACATTTTCGGCGCGGGAAGAGAGCGCTGAACCTGCTTTTATTACCCATGCCAGAGAGACTGGTTTTAATTTAAATAGCGGGGATGATCCACTTGGCTTGAGAGCTATAGATACAACAGACGAACAGCCTACGTTTTCAATTCAGACCGAACAGCGCAGCGATTACCTTAGTCGGACTGTGGAAGAACCAAAACCTGCAAAACAAGCATCAGGCCAGTTTTTTTCTCCTTTTTTGATAATGAGTCTGGGGTTTGGTTTGATAGCTGCTGTAGTTATGTTCTGGTTATGGACAGAGCAGCAATTCAGGGAACCTGTTGCGGACGATATAGTGCCTTATTATCCAGCGGCAGACACCAGTGCTGCAGCACGCTTGCAAGTTGAGCGTCGTTTTGAGCCTACAGTAGAAATCAAAGCGGAAATGCCGGCGCAGTCTGCTGCTGTGGTCAATAATTCTGCGGCAACAAACAGCGCTCAAGCTGTTGTTGCTGAACGGGGGTTGCCACAAATGGCTATGGAAAAAACCACTGATGCCGCCAGCATGACAGTGCGTCAGGAAGTGGTTAAAGATGACAATGGTTTGCCTCAACAGCAAATAGTTTCTATGACTATTGAGTCTGAGCCTATGCGCGAACAACCTGTGATCCCCGCGCTACCTGCACCAGGTCAGGACGCTGCTGTTGTTGATGCACCAGAAGCCGCAATAGAAGCGTCTGTGCAACAAGCGCCTGCTGAAGCTGTACCTGAGCAAAATGACTTACTTGCAGAGATGGCTGCTGACGCCGAGCAATCCGGTCAGCAAACAACCCCGACAGCCTCAGCTCAAGGTGGTGCCTCTGTGCTGTTAGGTATGTTACCAGACACCGTGGCTATTCAACTGGGTGTATTTTCTCAGGAATCTGCTGCGAAGAAATTCTTACAGCAGTATTCAACATTAAATTTGCAGTTGTACCAGCGTCAACAGCAAGGTAAAACTCAGTTTGTTGTGGTGTCCGCATCTTATGTCAATGGTGCAGCTGCGCGGCAGCAAGTCAAATCTTTGCCTGAAGAGTTGCGGCAGCAAACTCCATTTGTGAAACCTTTAAGTGATATTCAGCGTGAGATCCGCTCAGCCAATGCAAACTAACATCATACAGCGGCAGAGTAGACAGGTGATTTGCTTATGCTGAAGAAGTCCAGAGCTTTTCTTAAATGGGCTGGCGGTAAATACAATTTAGTTGATGCCATTTCTTTGCAACTGCCAAAAGCGCCTTTATTGGTCGAGCCTTTTGTCGGAGCTGGTTCAGTGTTTTTAAACACGGATTATCCGGAATATTTGCTGAATGATATCAATGTTGACCTGATCCATCTGTACCAGCTGTTGCAAACTCAGCCTGCGAAGTTTGTTGCAGATGCCAGAGGGTTGTTTGTTCAAAGCAGCAACGAAAAAAGCAGCTATTTGTCTTTTCGGGAAGAATTTAATCAAAGTACCGACAGCTATCAGCGTTCGTTATTGTTTTTGTATTTAAATCGTCATGGTTACAACGGTTTATGCCGTTACAATAGCAGCGGTAAATTTAATGTGCCTTTTGGCAGCTACAAAAAGCCCTATTTTCCAGAGGCTGAATTGTGGTTTTTTGCTGAAAAAGCGCAAAAGGCTAAGTTTGTTTGCATGGGTTACAACGAGCTGATGCAGCAAATCAATTCACCGGCAGTGGTGTATTGCGATCCACCTTATGTTCCACTGAGTCGTACAGCCAGTTTTACCTCCTATGCCAAGAACAGTTTTGATCTGGATGACCAGGCCGAGCTGGCAAACCTGGCTGAAAATTGCCAGAGCCGTGGCGTTAGTGTAGTGATCAGTAATCACGACACCACGTTAACTCGCAAACTGTATGAAAAAGCTGAACTGACTTCTATTCAGGTAGGACGTTCTATCAGTCAGAAAGGTGAATCCCGGGGTAAGGTAGCAGAGTTGTTTGCGTTATATGCAACTAAGGCTCAGGCTGGAAGCACCCAACTGACTAGTAACAGCAGTATTCCAATGAAAATGACTACCGCAAAAACCCCGGCCATCAAATAAGGCCAAATACTCGTTGTTTCAAAGTCCTGTTGACGTTGTTGTTCCGATTGTACTCCAACAAAGGCACCGAAAACAGCTTTGAAAACCTGCTTAAGACCCGGAGATTTTGCCATTTTAGCCCCTGTGGTTAAAACGGTTAAGCAATTCGAGTAAATCAACAAAGTGGAATTGTGTAGAGCGGCTATTACCTTGCAACCAGCTAAACCAGCTCTGCTGAGAAGGCTTGCAGAGTGCGGAAAAAGCTAAGGCTTTTGTTTGCTCTGTCGGCACTGCAGGTTGACATAATTCAGCACCAGTGTCTTTGTGTTGATGAATAACCACTGCGAGACACAAGCTAATAGCCAAAGCTGACCCAAGTCTGCGATCTGTGCGCTGCCTCATACGAACCTCAACTGGTTGAATTATGTGCTGGATAATACTCAAGTTGACTGCAGGTTACAAGTTTTTAACCTGTGCTGCCAGTGACAAAAGTCACTTTAAGCTGATTTTTTATTGAGCAAACTGCAATGAAAGAACAGGGCAGAGTAAATAACCTGAACTCGGGATAAGCCATGCCACTGAATAGACATCTTTTCGCGCCTCTCTGCGTTGCTCCGTCTAGCCATAGCTTGCTATGGCGTACAACAAAGCGCCTTGAGATCCACAAAAATCTGTGCATTCAGTCAGCAAAGACTTTGTTTGCTTAACGTAATTATTTAACTTCGTTGATTTAATTCATTACATCGAAAAAAGTCGACACTCATTATCCCGCGTTCAGGTTAAATAGGGGGCATTAGGGGGGAAGGAGGGCGGTGTCAGAAGCAGCAAAGAGGAGCAAACAAGAGTGTTTTGCTCCTCCTACGAAAATTAGAAAGATTTGCTTAAAGTTAAAACACCACGGCCATCACATAAATCGCAATCTGCTGAACCTTCGATGTTCGTATCAGCATATTTTACAGATACACCAGCGCCCCAAACTTCCGTACTGAAGCCTATGCTCCAGTCGATGTAAGCATCTTTGCTAACTGGACCAGCAGCTAAAAAGGTTTCAAACTCCTCGGAGTCTTCAAAGACGTTGTAACCAAAATGCAGGTCAACGGCAAAATTTTCGACCATTTGATATTTATAATCAGCAGATAAGTAGTAGTAGTCGTTTACATCTGTGCCAAAGTAGTCTGGCGAGTAGGCAACACCTAAAGTCCAGCTGTCATAGAAAAACTTCGCATAGCCCTCGTAGAAATCAAATTGGTCTACCTCGTTGTCACCTTTAGGATAACGGTATTGCATGACGCCTACATCGACATTCCAGCTTTCGTTTAAAGCGCCGGCCCAACCGCCCAGAATATCCAGCTCCATGCTACCTTCACCAAACTTGATGTTAGAACCCCAGGTAGACAGATAAAAGCCAGATTCTCCACTTAACGTAAAACCACCCTGAATCGCAGGGCCTTTATCCGTTTGCGATATGCCGCGGAATAAATAATCTGAAGTAAAGGCTACATTGCCTGAAAGGCTAGCGGCGTTTACACCGAAACTGCTGCCCGCGATGAGCAAAGCAACAAGGCTAAGGCGAAGTGTTTTACTTGTTGCTTTTGATCCCAGTATTACTTTTTTTGTCATTTTATTTGCCCTTATCTATTAGTTCCCATCAATACTGTCCATTTTTTATGCCATTGCGTTATCTTCATATAAATCATATAGATATAAGTTTTGTTTTGACGTTTTCAGTAAAATATGTGCAAAAATGGTGCGTCGCTGCCTGATTTTCGTGCAGAAAGCCCGAGTAACAAAGATGATTTTTTTTCTGCTATTCAGTAAAGTCTGGGCCTTGTTAAGTAACAACAGCTTTTTGGAGAGAAGATGCGCCAACAGAATTGGATTGCTCCGTCAATTCTATCTGCAGATTTTGCCCGTTTGGGGGAGGATGTCGCCCGTGTATTAAAAGCTGGAGCTGATATTATCCATTTTGATGTAATGGACAATCACTATGTGCCTAATCTAACCTTTGGTCCTATGGTATGCAGCGCTTTGCGCAACTACGGCATTACAGCTCCTGTGGATGTGCACCTTATGGTTGAAGATGTGGATAGCCTGGTACCAGCTTTTGCACAGGCCGGGGCTTCTATCATTAGCTTTCATCCGGAAGCCTCCAAACATGTTGATCGAACCTTGCAATTAATCCGTCAACAGGGTTGTAAAGCTGGTTTAGTGTTTAATCCGGCAACTCCGTTAAGCTACCTCGATTATGTGCTTGATAAGGTCGACTTAGTCTTACTGATGTCAGTCAATCCTGGTTTTGGTGGCCAGTCTTTTATTCCTGCAACCTTAAACAAGTTGCAACAAGCCCGCCAAATCATTGATCAAAGTGGATTACCCATCCGGCTTGAGGTTGATGGTGGCGTCAAAATAGAAAACATTCGCGAAATAGCCGAAGCTGGTGCTGATACCTTTGTTGCTGGTTCCGCTATTTTCAGTCAGGCTGACTACCATGCCGTGATTACACAAATGCGCTCTGAGTTGGCCGGAGTGCAATAGTGAAATTTTTTCGTGTTATTGCTTTTGATTTGGATGGAACTTTGGTTGATAGCGCGCCAGATATCTTACCCGCTTTAAATCAGATGATGGTAGCTTTAGGAAAAGCACAGGTCAACTTAGTTCAGGTTCAACACTGGCTGGGTAATGGCATGGCCAAACTAGTTCAAAGAGCCTTGACTGGTCAGCTGGAACCTGATTGCTGCGATGTCGCTGAATTTCATCAGGCACAAGAGTTATTTATTCGATTTTACCGGCAGACTAATGGCTCGCAAACCCGCCTATTCGACCACGTTCCCGACGTATTGGCACAATTAAGTGGACTTTATACGCTAGCGCTAGTCACCAACAAACCCAGGCAGTTTACCGAACCTTTGCTGCGGCATTTAGGTATTGAACAGTTTTTCCAAGCGGTTTGGTGTGCTGATGATCTCGGCAAAGCTAAGCCGGACCCGCAAATGCTGTTAGCCTTATCCGCGCAACAACAGGTGCCGATAGCCGATATTTTGTTGGTTGGAGATTCCGAAAACGATATATTTGCTGCCCGTGCGGCTGGTATGCCTGTCATTGCGCTGAGCTACGGGTATAATCATGGCCAATCCATTGCACAAAGTCAGCCGGATCTCGTGTTGGAGTCTTTCTCCTCATTACCAGATTCCATTTGTTGTTTAGAACAGGAAAGATAGATGTCAGAGTCAAAAGTGAGTCAGCCTCAAGCCAAACCTATTGTTTTAAGTGGTGCTCAGCCTTCAGGTCAGCTTACCATTGGAAATTATCTTGGTGCTTTGCGTCAGTGGGACAGGATGCAGGACAACAACGATTGTTTGTACTGCATTGTTGATTTACATGCCATCACAGTCCGTCAGGACCCGGTGGCTTTGCGTAGTGCTTCACTTGATAGTCTGGCGCTGTATTTAGCCTGCGGCATAGATCCGGACCGTTCCAGTGTATTCATGCAATCTCATGTGCCGGAACATAGTCAATTGAACTGGATTTTGAACTGCTATACCCAATTTGGTGAACTAAGTCGTATGACGCAGTTTAAAGATAAATCTGAGCGTCACAGCCATAATGTCAACGCAGGTTTGTTTACTTATCCAGTGCTAATGGCTGCCGATATTCTGGTTTATAATGCACACCAGGTACCTGTAGGTCATGATCAGAAACAACATCTTGAGTTAGCCCGCGATATTGCCAGCCGCTTTAATGCTTTGCACAGTGACGTCTTTACCATTCCTGAACCTTATATTCCCGGTGTAGCAGCCAGGGTGATGAGCTTGCAAGAGCCGACGAAAAAAATGTCCAAATCGGATGAAAATCCGTGGAATTTTGTTGGTTTGCTGGAAGACCCAAAAATGATCAGCAAAAAATTCAAGAAAGCCATGACAGACTCTGAAGATCCACCTCGTGTGGCCTATGACCAGGAAAATAAAGCAGGTGTCGCCAACCTGTTAAGTATCTTAAGTGGCGTCACTGGTAAGTCGATTGAACATCTGGTTGCTGAATACGAAGGTAAAATGTATGGCCACTTGAAGGGCGATGTGGCTGATGCGGTCATTGCTTTATTAGAGCCTGTACAAGCAAAGTTCCATGAAATTCGCCAAGATCAGGCACTGATGGATCAGGTATTAAAACAAGGTGCAGCACAAGCAAGAGCGCGCGCAGCTGTGACACTTGAAAAAGTGTATCAAGCTGTAGGTTTTGTTTTACCTACCTAAGTGAGCTGTGCTTCTGTTGAACATCGTATTTTAAATACCGGATTGTTATGATTTTGTTGATAGATAATTACGATTCTTTTACCTATAATTTAGTTCAGTATTTCGCTGAATTAGGCGAGCAGGTACTGGTAAGGCGTAACGATGAAATCAGCCTGACCCAAATAGCGGCAATACGGCCTTCCAGCCTGGTAATTTCACCTGGCCCCTGCAGTCCGGATCAAGCTGGAATTTCTTTGGCCGCTATTCAGCATTTTGCCGGACAAATCCCTATTTTAGGGGTGTGTTTAGGCCATCAGGCTATAGCTCAAGCTTTTGGGGCCCGAGTGGTGCGCGCCTCTACTGTTATGCACGGCAAAAACTCGTTGATAAAGCATAAAGGGCAGGGCTTGTTTAAGGGGCTGAATAATCCATTAAACGTAACTCGATACCACTCATTGGTTGTAGAACGTCACTCTGTGCCTGATGACTTTAGTATTGAAGCCTGGACTGAAACAGAGCAGCCGGAAATTATGGCTTTGTCGCACAAAAAGTTAGCTGTGCATGGGGTCCAATTTCATCCCGAGGCCATACTAACTGAACAGGGACATCAGTTATTACAGAACTTTCTGACATTGTGCAAAGGCCTGAACAATAGTGATAAATAAGGTGTGTAAACACACAAAGTAAAGGGTAGTTATGTCCGCGTCTTCGTTCTCCTCTTTGGAGCAGATCTTTATTGATAATCTGATAGGGGTTGACCCTAATCAGCACCGTTTACGTTATCTAAAAAAACAGCAAACAACCAACGAACAGCGCCCCATGTTAGAGGTTGAACGCAAAGCCTTGGAAGCACGCCAGTCAGGTGAAAACGCCAAAAAAGTATTCCTCGATTTTACCCAGGCTCACTTACATGACGAAGTGGCGCAGGAATTGATGCAACGTCTGAGCAGTATCGAAGTGGTTAGCAGTTCTTTATTTGATTTAGGGCCAAATTTCCCTGCGTTACTTGATGCTTTAAGTGCCAAAGCAGTCACCTTAAACCAACTCGACCCGCTGATCAGTAAAGTGGACTGGCTGAAAGATGATGTATTGCGTTTAGTCAATCAGCCCAGATATCGCAATAAAACCAGTTCAGGTAATTTAGTCAAAGACATTAAAACTGCATTAAGGTTTCTTGGCATCGAAGCTTTGCAAGCCTTGGTTCCTGTGTATGCTTTTCGTCATTGCATCCCACATTCCACCGATCCTTTTGCTCAATTTAAAGTGAAAATATGGGAGTACTCTTTAGCTACAGCTCTAGCTGCCCGAGAGATTGCGAATACACAAGGGGTTAACGGTTTTGTCGCTTTTTGCGCAGCTATGTTCCAAACCATGGGGCACATGGTGGTGATCAGAAATTATTTACGCAGCTACGCTCAGGTGAAACGCACTGAGTTGTTACGAGCGCGGGATGCACGTGATACGGAGCTTACAGATGCATTGGAAGCTTTGGATGCTGATGCAAGTTTTTTATCCAGTAGTATTGAAGAGTTTGCCGCTATTATCAGTGCCGATTTAATAGCGCGTTGGCAGTTGAAGCGCATCCCTTTGGCAGCTGTATTGGATCAGATCGCCGATGACACTCCACTGAGTAGTTGTAATGATTTGACCCGTGTTGTCAAACAAGCCAATACCTATGTGCAAGTGAAGTTTCTGGTCAATGAGCAGCGATTGGATATCGAAGAGGCCAATAAAGCGTTAAACGATGCTGGTGTTCATCACGAAATGCGCAAAATGTTGTCGCTACTGGACCTTAAGAAGCTGTCTTTTGAATAAATTCAAAAAAAATAGTCAATAAACATGCAGTTTTTTTCGACACATCTTCGTAAAGGTCAAAAAGCAAAGCAGATCAACAGGGCTATTCGCTCCTATGTGTTTTTCTGCTCTGTTTCCTGAGGAAAGCACATAGCTAGTTATTCACATCCTATGCAAAACTATCTGGAAGCCTTATTTATCAAGGCTTTTAGCGGTTTTGAGCGCAAGACTTTTCATTTTTTATCTGTAATAATGCGCTGAAGCATCTTTTTTAGTGTGCTGTTGTTCACTGAAAATGTGACCAGAGTAAACAGCACAGAGTTATTGCAGCAGAGGTAAAAAATGGCAGAACATATTCAGGTCACCCGTGCGCTATTTAATGAAGTCATGGTTCCAAACTATGCACCGGCTCCTATTATTCCAGTTCGTGGTCTTGGCTCTCGAGTTTGGGATCAGGCGGGTCGTGAATACGTTGATTTTGCCGGTGGTATAGCGGTCAATGCTTTAGGTCATTGTCATCCGGCATTGGTGACAGCTTTAAAAGAGCAAGCTGACAAGTTGTGGCATTTGAGTAATGTGATGACCAATGAACCCGCACTTCGGTTGGCACAAAAGTTAGTCGATAGCACTTTTGCCGATAAAGTATATTTTGCGAATTCAGGAGCGGAAGCCAACGAAGCCGCTTTAAAGCTGGCGCGCCGCTGGGCTCTGGATAAGTTTGGCGAGCAAAAACAGCAAATTATCTCTTTTAGCAAAAGCTTTCATGGTCGTACTTTTTTTACGGTCACAGTCGGTGGTCAGGCCGCTTACTCTGACGGTTTTGGTCCAAAACCAGGCGCCATCGATCACGCTGAATACAACAATATAGAAAGTTTAAAAGCACTGATGTCAGAACAGACCTGTGCTGTAATTTTAGAACCACTACAAGGCGAGGGAGGCATTATTCCGGGTGATCTTGCATTCTTGCAAGGTGTGCGTGATTTATGCGATCAATTCAACGCCTTAATGATTTATGACGAAGTGCAATCAGGTGTTGGGCGGACAGGTAAATTGTATGCCTATATGCACAGCAATGTAGTGCCTGATATTTTAACTACGGCAAAGTCTTTAGGTGGTGGCTTCCCTGTGGGCGCTATGTTGACCACTACAGCTATTGCCAGTCATTTAAAAGTAGGTACTCATGGCAGTACATACGGCGGCAATCCATTGGCTTGTGCTGTTGCTGAAGCTGCTTTAGATACTATCAATCAGCCTGAGGTTCTGAATGGTGTGATAGAGCGCGAACAATTGTTCCGTCGGGAGCTTGCTGCTATCAATGAAAAACACAATGTGTTCAGCACTGTTCGTGGTCAGGGGATGTTGTTAGGTGCCGTATTAAATGACGAATTTAAAGGGCGTTCCCGCGACTTTTTCCTGGCAGCTGCTGATCAAGGGTTATTTGCTTTAGTAGCTGGCCCGGACGTTATTCGTTTTGCCCCTTCCTTAGTGATCCCTGAAGCAGACATTATCGAAGGCATGAAACGTTTTGAACAAGCGGTAGCTCAGGTGAAGCAGGGCTGAATTTAGCATTCTGGCGCTGTTCGACTACCCCATAATAAAGCAAAAAATGAAGCGCCTTTTCAAAGGCGCTCTGAAGCAAAATAACAGGAGTAAGCGACTATGATGGTCATTCGCCCAATCCGAGCCGAAGATTATGCTGAACTGTACGATATCGCTGTCGAATCAGGTCATGGCTTTACTTCGTTGCCCGTCAATGATGAGTTGTTACAACGTAAGATCAGTCGATCTGAAGCCTCCTTTGCCAAACAAGTGGAGAAGCCCGGCGATGAAGGTTATCTGTTTGTGCTGGAAGACCCGCAAACAGGAGCTGTCCTTGGCACCAGTGCTATTGAGGCGGCCGTGGGGCTGGAGGATGCGTTTTATCATTATCATCTAGGCAAAGTGGTGCACACCTCTCGTGCTTTAGGTGTGTACAACCCTGTAGACATCCTGACTTTGTGCAATGACTACACCGGAGTATCAGAGCTTTGCACACTATTCTTACGTGAATCCAGCCGCAAACAAAATAATGGTCGTCTGTTATCTAAATTCCGCTTTTTGTTCATTGCTGAATTCCGTCAACGATTTGCTGACAGGGTGATTGCGGAAATGCGTGGTGTGTCTGATGAAGACGGTCATTCGCCATTCTGGAAGTGGTTGCAGGACAGCTTCTTTTCGGTTGATTTTCCTACAGCTGACTACCTGACAGGGATAGGCCAGAAGGTGTTTATTGCTGAGCTAATGCCCAAATACCCTATTTACGTCAGTTTATTGAGCAAAGACGCTCAGGCTGTGATTGGCAAAGTACATGAAAAAACCCGTCCTGCTCTGGCTTTATTGCAATCCGAAGGTTTTTCTAACACGGGTTACGTTGATATTTTTGATGCAGGCCCTACGGTCGAAGCCAAAGTAGAGCATATCCGCACTGTTCGTGGCAGTCGCAGATTGCAAGTACAAATTGGAGCTGTGACTGGTGGCCAGCCTTACATGGTATCGAATACGAAGTTGGAAGATTTCAGGGCGACTTGGCTCTATCTGCTTCCTGATGAGAACAGTGACGTAGTGATAATACCTCAAGACTGTGCAGATTTATTACAGCTCAATAGTGGCGACTGGGTGCGGATAGCGCGGATTTAAGCTCGAAGGGATGGACTTCATGAAAGAACTAGCAGTGCAATTTATTAATGGGCAGTGGCAACAAGGCGCTGGCCCGTTGTTTTCTTCATTAAACCCAGCTAAACAGCAACTGATTTGGCAAGGTCAGAGTGCTGATGCGGAGCAGGTGAGCAGCGCCATCGCAGCGGCCAGGGCAGCTTTTGAGTACTGGAGTGAGTTAAGTTTTGATGCCCGTTTACAGATAGCCCGATCTTTTGCACTGCAACTGACAGAACATAAAGAACAATTGGCTTGGTGTATCGCCGAGGAAACAGGCAAACCATTGTGGGAAACCCGTACTGAAGTAGCAGCTATGATTGGTAAAATCGATATATCTGCCCGCGCCTACCAGGAAAGAACTGGGGTGAAAGAAAATCCGATGCCCCTGGGGAAAGCCTGGATCAGGCACAAGCCTCATGGCGTAGTTGCAGTTTTTGGTCCTTACAATTTCCCAGGCCATTTACCTAATGGTCACATAGTGCCAGCTTTATTGGCGGGTAACACAGTGGTATTTAAACCCAGCGAGCTGACACCAAAAGTGGCAGAGCTGACAGTGCAGTTATGGCAAAAAGCTGGTTTGCCAGCAGGTGTGCTGAATCTACTGCAAGGTGAAATTGATACAGGTAAAGCTATTGCCAGTCATCCTGGCATTGATGGTTTATTTTTTACCGGTAGCTCTGGTACTGGCCATTATTTACATCAACAATTTGCTGGTCAGCCGCATAAAATTCTGGCGTTGGAAATGGGCGGTAATAACCCTCTGATAGTGCAGAACGTAAAGGACATAGACGCAGCTGTCCATGACATTATCCAGTCAGCTTTTATTTCTGCCGGTCAGCGTTGTACTTGTGCGCGTCGATTATATTTGCCTGTGGGGGCAGAAGGCGATGCGATACTGGCTCGTTTACTTGAGGTGACGAAAGCGCTAAAAGTGGGGCTGTACGATGATGCTGAACAGCCTTTTATGGGCACATTAATTTCCGAAAAAGCCGCTTTAGGCATGCTAAAAGCGCAGCAGGATTTAATAGAACGGGGTGCACAAGTGCTGTTGGCTATGCAGCAGCAAGAGCAAAGCCCTGCTATGTTGAGCCCTGGTATTCTTGATTGCAGTGCTATTCGAGTTATGCCGGACGAAGAACATTTTGGTCCCTTGTTAAAAGTGTTCCGTTTTGCTGATTTTGGCGATGCGATTCAAGCGGCCAATGAAACCAGTTTTGGTTTATCGGCAGGCTTATTGTCAGATGATGAAGACTTGTATCAGCTGTTTTTCCGAAAAATCCGAGCAGGTATAGTCAACTGGAACAGACCTATTACCGGCGCAAGCTCTGCCGCTCCTTTTGGTGGCATTGGTGGCAGCGGCAATCATAGGGCCAGCGCCTATTATGCTGCTGACTATTGCGCTTATCCTGTTGCTTCAGTGGAGCTTGAACAGTTGCAGTTACCAGAACAGTTGTCACCGGGTTTAAGCTTTTGAGCCTGACAAAGTCGTTTTTTAAGTTTTATTTTAGTCGGGGCTATGCCCCGATTTGTTTTATCGAATAAAATTTGCTTAAATGACACTCACTTATCGGCAATTTATCTGGGCTTTTGTTCCAGACGCAGATAAAGTCCATTATCCAGAGTTGCGCACTATAGGTGTTTCTTTTGTATGGTCACTGATAAACCCGGCTACGAACATTTGATCCAGTTTTTGACGGAACATCTGTCGCTATTTGAACAACGAGGACCGGTAGTCGCCGGCGCTAAAACGTTGGGCGAAGTGCTTGAAGAGTCTATTTCTGAGCAAATCATTCAGTTGTGTACTCAGCATACAGAACTTGAAATGAATCATCGCAGCATGATAGTGCGCGAAGTGGATGGCATCTTATACGACTTTCAGGAAGTCTTAGCTTCTGTGCTGGAAGAGCCCGCGACGGAACAACAAACAGAGCTCATTCAAGAGATATCGTTATTGATCAAAAATCTGTTTGATAATGCTATTGCCGATTTGATGGATTAATCTTAACTAGCCTCGTTTGTCTGTTTTCCGTAAAATAACTTCATATTAATACGGACTTCAGGATCTTCTATGCAAGCCAGCGTAAAATGGGTCGGTGATCAGACCTTTATCGGCCGCTCTGATAGCGGTCACAATGTTGTATTTGATGCCCACAAAGAGGGCGGTGCTGCGCCTAGTCCGATGGAAATGGTGTTGATGGCTGCTGGAGCTTGCTCTTCGGTGGATGTGGTCAGCATCTTGCAAAAAGCCAGACAACAAGTCACTGATTGTGAAGTGATTTTAACGGGCGAACGTGTGGAAACTATCCCTCGGGTATTCAGTAAAATTCATCTTCATTTTGTAGTCACGGGTTTTAATGTCAGTGAAAAGCATGTAGAAAAAGCAGTTAATCTGTCGGCTGATAAATATTGCTCCGTTTCTATTATGTTGTCGCAAAGTGTTGAAGTAACTCATTCTTTTAGTGTGAAACAATCTGAAATACAGCCAACTGCTGAATAAAGATTGATGAGTGCTGTTGTTCTATACTGAACTACAGTGCTGATTATTGAGGTAAAGAAAACGTGGTTAAACCTTTTGAAAAACTAAGACTGCATGGTTTTAATAACCTGACCAAAAGCCTGAGCTTCAGCATTTACGATATTTGTTATGCTCAAACTGAACAGCATCGTCAGGAGTATATTTCTTATATCGATGAGCAATACAATGCAGACCGTCTGACTGACATCCTCAGTGAAGTGGTGGATATAATCGGTGCTAACATCCTAAATATTGCCCGGCAGGATTATGATCCACAAGGTGCCAGCGTGACTATTTTGGTCTGTGAGGAGCCTATCGAAGGTTCACCAGACAATTCAGAAAATCCGGGGCCTTTGCCTGACTCTGTGGTAGCTCACCTTGATAAAAGCCATATTTGTGTGCATACCTATCCTGAAGTGCATCCGCAAGATGGCATTTGTACCTTCCGTGCTGATATTGAAGTCTCAACTTGTGGTTTAATTTCGCCACTGAAGGCGCTTAACTTCCTGATCCACAGTTTTGAGTCGGACATAGTGACCATAGATTACCGGGTCCGTGGTTTTACCCGTGATGTGAAAGGGGTCAAACACTACATAGACCATCCTATTCATTCAATTCAGAACTTTATGGACGAGCAGACTAAAAATGCCTTCCAGATGGTGGATGTGAATGTGTATCAGGAAAACCTGTTCCACACCAAAATGATGCTTAAAGAATATGATTTAAATAACTATTTGTTTGGTACTGGTGTTGGCGAGCTGGATGATGCACAACGCAAAGCCATTAATAAAAAAGTAAAACGCGAAATGCGGGAAATATTTTACGGTCGCAATTTACCGGAAATGGAATAACTGCGGGGTCAGGCCTTGAATGTTGAATCAAATTCAACATTCAAGGCCTGACCCCAGTAGTTCACTCAAGCCAGTTAATCTGCCCCCTGGCCTGACGACGCTTAATAATCAGCTGCTCTACCAAAGGCGTTAAAATCAACTCCATAGCTAAGTTCATCTTTCCGCCAGGCACTACAAGTGTGTTGACTCGGGACATAAAAGCGCCGTTGATCATTTGCAGGTAGTAGGGGAAATCGACATGCTTAATACCGCGAAAACGGATCACGACAAAGCTCTCATCTAAAGACGGAATATCTTTAGCGCTGAAGGGGTTAGATGTATCGACTGTAGGCACCCTCTGAAAATTGATATGAGTGCGGGAAAACTGTGGTGTGATCTGATTCACATAGTCATCCATACTGCGCACTATGCTCGACATCACGGCCTCGCGGCTATGCCCCCGTTCTGAAGTATCACGGATAATTTTCTGGATCCACTCTAAGTTGACAATAGGCACCATGCCGATCAATAAATCTACATGCTGGGCCACATTGTTTTGTTCAGTCACCACACCTCCATGCAGGCCTTCATAAAACAACAAGTCAGTGTTGGGTCTTAGATCCTGCCAGGGGGTAAAAGTACCAGGCAGTTGGTTGTAAGGCACAGCTTCATCAAAGGTATGTAAATACTGCCGTACTTTACCTGTGCCTGTTTCAGCATAACTGGAGAAAAGCGACTCTAAAGCGGCAAAGTCATTCGCTTCGGCGCCAAAATAGCTGATATGTTTGCCTTGCTCTTTGGCTTTACGTATTTCCAGATCCATTTCTGGCCTGCTGTATTTGTGAAAACAATCCCCTGCAACAAAACCGGCATCAATACCAAGGCTGCGGAATATATGAGAAAAGGCGCTCATAGTTGTGGTGGTGCCAGCACCTGAGGAGCCTGTGACCGCAATAATAGGGTTTTTGTGAGACATAAAAAGCCAGGTTGTGTTGATTGTCAGCCGACTACCATAAAGGATAAAGTAAGGTTACTGCAAGCACAGTCATGAAGCTGCTGCTGATAAACAAAGAAGGACCATCAAGTGCGATCATTTTCTCTTGCTTTGGCTGTGATGACGTTGCCAGTGGCAGCTGCCTTGCCACAGTACAATTTATATCTAACTGACTTGTCAGAAGATTTATCTGTCTCTAACAGAGTTAAAATTAACGAAACTCCAACTTATATCAACCAGCCAGCTTTTAGTGGTGATGGGGAGCGCCTGTTTTTCACGCTGGAGCAGGGCAAAGATGCAGCGGTTCAAACCGATATTGGGCGTTATCATATCGCGGATAAAAAACAAGATGAGCTGACGAAAACAGCATTAAGTGAATATTCACCGACTTTATTACCTGATGGTTCAGGTGTTTCTGTTGTCGTGGTAGAAGCGGATCAAACGCAACGATTATGGAAAGTGGACTGGCAAGGTAACAGCAGCTTACTGAAGACAGATCCCAAAGGTGTTGGCTATCATGCCTGGGGGCCACATCAGGATTTATTGTTGTTTATTTTGGGTGATAAAGAAGATAACCACACAGTGCGCTATCTGGATAAAAACGGAAAGCTGACGACTCTGGCGACAGGTGTAGGACGGGCTTTAAGCTGGCAGCCTGGTACTCAAAAAGGGTTTTATGCTCAGGCTAAAAAAAGCGAGCTGTATTTAAGTTCGTACGATGTAAAGACTAGCATGACTACCCTTACTGAATTCGCGCTTCCAACAGGTGGACAGGATTTAGTCTGGTGGTCTGAAGACAAGTTGCTGGTGTCTGCTGGTACAAAAATTTATCAGTGGCAGCTTCAGGGCAAACAAGAATGGAAGCTGTGGCTGGACTTATCTACAGAATGTGACACCGAAATCAGCCGTTTTGCGCTGAATAAAAAACGTAGTCAACTGGCTTTTGTTTGTAAGGCATAGAAGAAGGTCAGAGCTAACAGCTCTGACCCAGAGGTTTAAAACTTAAAGTCGATTAAAACCGGGTCATGATCCGATGAACGGAATGGGTCCGGCGCGTATAAGGTTTTTTGCTGAGCTGCCGATTTAAACTCAGTGTTGTAATCAAGTATCGCTGGCTCATCGGCATTGATATTCCAATGCTGGAATTGAGTCAGTTTTTGCACCATGCTTTTGCTGGCAAGGGCATGGTCCAGTGAGCCGGTGCGGCCTCTGAACACATAGGAATAATGCCCGCTTTCATCTTTGGGTGCCAGATGCACCCAACCTGCTTGTTCCAGTGCATAAATCGGATCTTCCTGACGGTAGGCATTTAAATCGCCGATCACCAGCTGATGAGGTGTATTGACGTCAGTTGGCTGGGTCTGTAACCATGCAGATAAGGCGTTGGAGGCCTCAACACGGGATTGATTCCAGCAGCTCTGACCATCTTTGTTATCTCTGTTGCCACTGTCTACAGCAGCTTTATCTTCCGGGCAACTGCCTTTGGATTTAAAGTGATTCACACTGACAGTAAAAAGGCCTTCTGTGGATTTGGCTTTAAATGTCTGAGTCAAAGGGGCTCTCGAACCATAAGCAAAGGGGCCTTCGGCAATCATCACTGCTTTGCCAGCTTCTGTGACTTTATGTTGGTTGTAAATAAGAGCCACTTTAATAGCGTCACCCCCTAACGCCTGTTGCGGCTGCACAAAAGCATAACGTTGCTCTCCCAGGGCTTTATTCAGTTCTCGGACCAAAGTCGCCAAAGCACTGCGCTGAGCAAAACCGTTATTCTCCACTTCCAGTAAACCAATGACATCAGCATCCATCCGGGATAAGGCCGCAATCATTTTGGCTTGCTGGCGCTGCAGCTCATTTGCATCAGTGGCGCCACGACGGGTAGGGAAAGGCTTAGCCGCGGTTTCGCCAGTAAAAAAGTTCAGCACGTTAAAACTCGCGACCCGAATATGATCAGCGGCTTTGGCTTTAGGTGCTTCAGTTCTTGCATTGCTGGCTGCAAAATCCGGCACTCGTGCCGCAACTAAGCGATAACCCTGCTTAGTTTCAATTAAATAACCCTGCAGGTTTTTTACTGTATCGCCAACCCGCACAGTATTGCTGGCTGATAAATTGCCGTCAGGGAAGGTCACAGGATCCGGGTTCTGCTCAAAAATACCGTCATCCAGCCAGAGCTGACTTAAATTCTGTTGTTGCTCCAACTCTTTTGCTGCTTTACCTGGTCTGTGTAGCTCGGTTGCTACCCAGAGTCTTTTATCGGCCAGTAAAATTTCGCCATAGCGCGCTAACGGATAAGTGTCGTTGACTATTAAGGCTTGAGGAAAGGCCAAATACTGGCCTTCCAAAGCTTCCCAGTCTTGTCTGGATTTTACTGGCAATGTGGCCACTGCAGGTTTTGGCGCTTCCTGTTGACCACAAACTGAGGTTTTTACGTCCACCAAAGCTGTCATGCCGTCTAGCTCAACCACTTTACCTGTGACTTCTAGCTGTTGACCTGCTTTTGCCTGTTGAACCAGCTTTTTATCAGCAATAAATAAGGCGTCACTGGTTTTTGGATTGGTATCAGGGGTCAGGCTTTGGATCAAAACACCAGCTGCTTTGCTGCCCGGATAAAGAACTGCTGTGACTACGCCTGATGTAGACACAGTTTTGTTTAACAGCGGACTTTGTTTAGCATCGCCCTGAATTGCTGCAATAGTGGTTTCTGTGTTACAAGCAGCAGAAACAGCAAATGAACCAGTGGTTAGCACCAGTAAAGTAAAAATGGATAATTTCATCAAAAGTGTCCTTTAAAACAGATGCGTACAGCCTAAGGCACCCAGAAAAATCTACAAGGGCAAATCGTTGAATTTCGTATGAAATTGCTGTGAATGGCGGTTAAATAAAAAATTGCCGGAGCAATTTTTAACATTGGAGCGCAGCGACGATGGCCCTGAGGGTGAGCGCGATGGATGGCAGCGAATAAAAAATTGCCGGAGCAATTTTTAACATTGGAGCGCAGCGACGATGGCCCTGAGGGTGAGCGCCATGGATGGCAGCGAATAAAAAATTGCCGGAGCAATTTTTAACATTGAAGCGCAGCGACGATGGCCCTTTTGGGTGAGCGCCATGGATGGCAGCGAATAAAAAATTGCCGGAGCAATTTTTAACATTGAAGCGCAGCGACGATGGCCCTTTTGGGTGAGCGCCATGGATGGCAGCGAATAAAAAATTGCCGGAGCAATTTTTAACATTGAAGCGCAGCGACGATGGCCCTTTTGGGTGAGCGCCATGGATGGCAGCGAATAAAAAATTGCCGGAGCAATTTTTAACATTGAAGCGCAGCGACGATGGCCCTTTTGGGTGAGCGCCATGGATGGCAGCGAATAAAAAATTGCCGGAGCAATTTTTAACATTGAAGCGCAGCGACGATGGCCCTTTTGGGTGAGCGCCATGGATGGCAGCGAATAAAAAATTGCCGGAGCAATTTTTAACATTGAAGCGCAGCGACGATGGCCCTTTTGGGTGAGCGCCATGGATGGCAGCGAATAAAAAATTGCCGGAGCAATTTTTAACATTGGAGCGCAGCGACGATGGCCCTGAGGGTGAGCGCCATGGATGGCAGCGAATAAAAAGGCGCCATAAAGGCGCCTTAGTCATAAACTAATACACTTTAATTCTTTTCGCGGGCGATAGCACGATAGCCTATATCTCTGCGACTAAAAACACCGTCCCACTGCACTTTATCGGTTAGCTCGTAGGCTGCTTTTTGTGCCGCCGTCACATTCACGCCTAAGGCAGTAGCACACAAAACACGACCACCAGCCGTCAGTACCTGACCGTCTTTTAAGACTGTGCCAGCGTGGAATACTTTGGCTTCACGGCTGTCTTCTGTAGGTAAACCCGAAATCACATCACCTTTGCGGTAATCATCCGGATAACCACCGGCGGCCAGCACTACACCTACAGCGGCACGGCTGTCGAATTTAATTTCTTGCTGGGCTAATTTACCTTCCACAGCAGCCTGACACAGCTCCACTAAGTCGGACTGTAAACGCATCATAATAGGCTGAGTTTCAGGGTCACCAAAACGGCAGTTAAATTCCAGCACTTTACAGGTGCCATCAGGCGATACCATCAAACCTGCATAGAGGAAACCTGTGTAGATATGGCCTTCAGAGGCCATCCCATTGACTGTTGGGTAAATCACGTTTTGCATCACCCAATCATGTACTGCTGGTGTTACTACTGGAGCAGGGGAATAAGCGCCCATACCACCGGTATTTGGACCTTTGTCGCCGTCATCACGGGCTTTGTGATCCTGAGATGAAGCAAAAGCTAAGGCATGAGTACCATCAACCATTACGATAAACGAAGCTTCTTCACCTGTTAAAAACTCTTCAATCACCACACGGCTGCCAGCTGAGCCAAACTTGTTACCAGCAAGCATATCGTCAATGGCAGCAAAAGCTTCAGCTTCGGTCTGAGCGATAATCACGCCTTTGCCTGCAGCTAAACCATCAGCCTTGATCACTATCGGCGTACCATTGGCTCTGACATAAGCTTTAGCAGGTTCTATGTCAGTAAAGTTGGCGTAAGATGCCGTTGGAATTTTATGACGGGCTAAAAAATCTTTGGCAAAAGCTTTCGAGCTTTCGAGTTGAGCAGAGGCTTGGGTAGGGCCAAAAATAGCCAGACCCTGCTGACGGAAGGTATCGACCACACCTTTGGCCAGTGGTGCTTCAGGGCCCACTATAGTCAAAGCTATGCCTTCGCTTTTGGCAAAGGCGGTCAGGGCTGGCACATCGTCTGCTGCAATAGCCACGTTGGTCAGATTCGCTTCGAGCGCAGTACCTGCGTTGCCCGGAGCTACAAAGACTTGTGTCACATGAGCCGATTGTGCTGCTTTCCATGCCAGAGCATGTTCACGACCACCACCACCTATTACTAATACTTTCATCGTCAGTCTCGCCCCAATCAAAAACTAAAAAATATCAAAAACTAAAAAATCAGTGTGACTAAAACAAACAGCAGCCTAGTTGGCTGCTGGTTTGCGGAATTTCAGAGTCATACGGTCACTTTCACCAATGGCCAGATACTTGTCTTTGTCCTGCTCTTTTTGTGACAGAGTAGGAGGCAAAGTCCAGACACCACCTGGGTGATCTGCTGTATCTTTTGGATTGGCATTGATGTCACTGCTCTGTTCTAAGACAAAACCAGCTTTTTGCGCCAACTCAATAGCTAAACTTTGTGGGAAATAGCCTGATTTTAACCAGTCAGCTGATTTTTTATCTTCAGGTAAACGGTGTTCTACTACGCCTAACACTCCACCCGGCTTTAAAGCCGCGTAAAAGGACTTAAAAGCATCGATCGTGCCTTGTTCACCTTTTTGCATATACCAGTTGTGCAGGTTGCGGAAGGTTAGTACCACATCTGCACTGTTGGCTGGAGCTATTTGCTGGTCTGGTAAAGGAGAGAATTCGGTCACAACCACGTTTTTGTAGGCTTCATTAGAGGCAAGCTTTCCTTTAAAAGCTTTCAGGTTGCGTGTTGCGTATTCTGAGGTGCTGTTGGCAGGGAAATGAGCTGCATAGTATTTGCCTTCTTTGGCCAATAATGGCGCCAGAATTTCAGTGTACCAACCACCACCTGGTGATATTTCTACCACAGTACTTTGTGGTGTAACCCCAAAAAAGTGTAAGGTTTCAACAGGGTTTCTGTATTGATCCCGTGCTTTATTGGCTTCCGAGCGAGCCGGGTTCTGCACCGCCTGCTGTAAAGCTGTGATATCAGTATTTGCAAAAGAAAACTGGCTAAGCACTAAACTGGATGCTAAAACGAACTGCGATAACGCCTTCATAACACGATCCTTCTGAGTTAAAAACCGGCGCTAGTGTAGCAAAGCACAAAGGCTTTTGCAGTCAGAAATCACCAGCGGTGATATTTGTGGGATGTAAAGCCTTCATTCTTGAAGCTTCCGCTTTGTTGCCAGCGTGCTTTCGCCCCAGTAATTCCGAGAACATCGGTCAGACATGACTTGCTAGTTCTCGCCTCAATTCAATTGCATATAGGTGAACTATGCTCCTGGGGTTTGTCGCCTCTGTGCAACTCCAATTACTTTGGCTATAAAATAAGTTACTAACGCATCTAATTTCAGATGGCTGGACTGCTAAATTTCAATCAACAAAAATTATATGCTGTGATAAAATGCCGCCCCTTGAATTTTTAAGCTTGCTGCTGTGCTGAAGATTGCTGCAGAACAGTAACAGGCTTTCCATATAAGTATAGGCTGGAGCGGGCATGTTAGAGCAAATCCGAATAGTGTTAGTGGGTACCTCTCATACCGGAAACATAGGTTCAGTTGCCCGCGCTATGAAAACTATGGGTCTGAGCAAGCTGGTGCTGGTGTCACCAAAAGAATTACCGGACGGTCAGGCGTATGCCTTATCTGCAGGCGCCAGTGATATTCTGGCAAATGCGCAAGTGGTAGATACCTTAGAGCAGGCTATTGCCGACTGTGGTCTAGTGGTTGGCAGCAGTGCCCGTTCCCGTACTTTATCCTGGCCTATGCTGGAACCGCGTGAATGTGGCGAAAAAGCTGTGCTGGAAGCGACGCAAAAACCTGTAGCCCTGGTGTTTGGCCGTGAGAACAATGGCCTGACCAATGAAGAGCTGCAAATGTGTAATTACCACGTCTGTATTCCGGCCAATCCTGAATACAGCTCTTTAAATTTAGCTATGGCTGTGCAGATTATTACTTATGAAGTCCGGGTGGCCTTTTTAGCGCAGCAGGATAAAGCTCCGGAAGCGGATTTAACTGTTTACCCGGAAATAGACCAGATGGAGAAGTTTTATGTCCATTTGGAGCAAACCCTGAGCGACACTGGTTTTATTATCAAACAGCATCCGGGCATTGTGATGGCGCGTTTACGCCGTTTATTTGCCCGTTCCAGACCTGATGATCAGGAACTGAATATTTTGCGTGGCATTTTGGCCTCTATTCAACGCACCACCAAGCAATAGGATGTGGAAGATGTTTGCAGGTATCAAAGAAGACATTAAAAGTGTGTTCGAGCGGGACCCGGCGGCGCGCAGTGCTTTTGAAGTACTGACTAACTATCCTGGTTTACATGCCATCTGGTGGCACAGAATGAATCACAGATTATGGAAAGCCGATTGGAAATGGCTGGCGCGTTTTTTAAGCACCATAGCGCGATGGTTAACAGGGGTCGAAATTCACCCTGGTGCTAAAATTGGCCGTCGTTTTTTTATCGACCATGGCATGGGTGTGGTGATAGGTGAAACCGCAGAAATAGGTGACGACGTCACTTTGTATCATGGCGTGACTTTAGGTGGTACCAGTTGGAACCCAGGCAAACGCCACCCAACTTTAGGCAATGGCGTAGTGATAGGCGCAGGTGCCAAAGTATTGGGGCCTTTATATGTCGGTGAATCTGCCCGTATTGGTTCCAATGCTGTGGTGGTAAAAGATGTACCCCCAGGCGCGACTGTGGTGGGTATTCCCGGTCGTATTGTTGCTAAACAGGATATGGCTCTGACTGAGCAGCGCCAACAAATGGCGAAAAAGTTTGGTTTTGATGCCTATGCCGTCTCTAGTGATAATCCTGACCCTGTAGCAAATGCTATGGGAAGGATGCTGGATCATATGCATTTCCTGGATAACAAAGTGACGGAGCTGTGCCAAAGTGTCAACAAGCTTGGCGGCAATGTCTGCGCTATAGTGCCGGAAATCACTATTGAAGATGAGACTTTTATTCAAGCCGAGCGCGAAGCCGCCGAACAACGCAAGAAAGCTGTGGATGCATTTGACCCGACTATTTAGCCGGGACTAGTCCTTCATCGGAAAAATAGTTGAACCTAAACGGATAATACCTGACTAAAACAGTAGGATTAATACTTGACTAAAACAGTCAAGAATGTACAATTTGCGCCATTCGTTTAGGGAGTCCGTTATGCGTTTAACTTCAAAAGGCCGTTACGCTGTAACCGCTATGCTGGATGTTGCATTACATGCCGAGTCTGGCCCTGTGTCATTGGCGGATATCTCTGAGCGTCAGGGTATTTCCCTGTCTTATCTTGAACAGCTGTTTGCCCGTTTACGCAAACAAGGCCTGGTCAGCAGTGTGCGTGGTCCGGGTGGTGGTTACCAGTTGGGCCAGGACCCGATGCAAATATCTGTGTCTGCTGTGATCAGTGCGGTCGACGAGTCCGTAGATGCCACACGCTGTCAGGGTAAATCTGATTGTCATAGCGGAGCTAAATGTTTAACCCACACTTTGTGGACAGACTTAAGTGATCGCATCGAAGACTTCCTCACCGGTATCACTTTAGGTGAGCTGGTTCGCCAAAATGAAGTGAAACAAGTGGCGAAACGGCAAGATGGCCGTGTGTTAAAAAATCCAGCAACTGAAATCGAAGTCAGTTGCCAGTTGTAGGCAAAAGCCGGAGCAAAAAAATGAAGCTACCTATTTATTTAGACTATGCAGCCACAACCCCGGTCGATCCGCGGGTGGCCGAAAAATTGATGCAATTTCTGACTATGGATGGTTGTTTTGGTAATCCTGCGTCACGTTCGCACAAATTCGGCTGGCAGTCAGAAGAAGCGGTAGAAATCGCCCGTGCGCAAATTGCCGAACTGGTGAACGCTGATCCTCGTGAAATTGTTTTCACCTCGGGCGCAACTGAATCAAACAATTTGGCTATCAAAGGCGCAGCGCAGTTTTATCACAGGAAAGGTAAACATCTGATCACAGTCAAAACCGAACACAAAGCCGTGTTGGATGCCATGCGCGCTTTGGAACGTGAAGGTTTTGAAGTGACTTATCTGGATGTAGAAGCCAGTGGTTTAGTCGACTTAGACAAGTTAACTGCTGCGATCCGCCCTGATACCACGTTAATCAGCATCATGTTCGTTAACAATGAAATTGGTGTGATTCAGGACATCGCTGCTATTGGCGAGCTGTGCCGCAGCAAAGGTATTATCTTCCATGTCGATGCAGCTCAGGCGACAGGCAAAGTGGATATTGATTTAGAGACCTTAAAAGTAGATCTGATGTCGTTCTCAGGCCACAAAACTTATGGTCCAAAAGGTATTGGCGCTTTGTATGTTCGTCGTAAGCCACGTATTCGTTTAGAAGCTCAGACGCACGGTGGTGGTCATGAGCGTGGTATGCGCTCAGGCACTTTAGCTACGCACCAGATTGTGGCCATGGGTGAAGCTTTCCGTATTGCTAAAGAAGAAATGCACGCTGAACGTGAACGTGTTGCTGTGTTACGTGACCGTTTATTAGACGGTATTAAAGACATCGAACAGGTGTTTTTAAATGGTGACGCTGTGCAACGTGTACCAGGTATTACCAACGTCAGCTTTAACTATGTCGAAGGTGAGTCGCTGATTATGGCGCTAAAAGACATCGCCGTATCTTCAGGTTCAGCTTGTACTTCAGCCAGTCTCGAACCTTCGTACGTATTACGTGCTTTAGGTTTAACCGACGAGTTGGCACATAGTTCTATTCGTTTCAGCATCGGCCGTTACACCACGGAAGAGCAAATTGATCACACCATTAAGATTGTGCATGACGCCATTGGTAAATTACGCGACATGTCACCTCTGTGGGAAATGTACAAAGACGGCGTGGATTTAGGCAGCGTAGCCTGGGTTGCACACTAAGTTATTAATCAAATTAGGGACTTAGAATCATGGCATACAGTACTAAAGTCATAGACCATTATGAAAACCCGCGTAACGTCGGTTCTTTCGCTAAAGACGACCCAACTATAGCTACAGGTATGGTTGGCGCACCGGCTTGCGGTGACGTGATGAAGTTACAGTTAAAAATTAACGACCAAGGCATCATTGAAGATGCCAAATTCAAGACCTATGGCTGCGGCAGCGCTATTGCATCCAGCTCCTTAGTGACAGAATGGGTGAAAGGCAAAAGCATAGACGAAGCGGCTTTAATCAAAAACACCGATATTGCGCAGGAACTGGCTTTACCACCGGTAAAAATCCACTGTTCTATTCTGGCGGAAGATGCAATCAAAGCAGCCATTGCTGATTACAAACAACGTCACGGGAACTAAGTTATGGCTATTTCAATGACACCAGCGGCAGCGGATCGCGTCAGAAGCTTCCTCGCTAATAGAGGCAAAGGCCTTGGCTTGCGTGTGGGTGTAAAAACCACAGGTTGCTCAGGACTGGCGTACGTGCTGGAGTTTGTTGACGAGTTAAACGATGACGATCAAGTGTTTGAACAAAACGATTTGAAACTCATCGTTGACGGTAAAAGTCTGGTTTATATAGACGGCACTCAGCTTGATTTTGTCAAAGAAGGTTTAAACGAAGGGTTCCAGTTTAACAACCCCAACGTCAATGGCGAATGTGGTTGTGGCGAAAGCTTCACCGTTTAACTAAGGGCGCAGATGAATTACTTTCAGCTTTTTCATCTGCCAGCTCAGTTTGAGCTGGATTTGACTGAATTAGGCACCCGTTATCTGGAGCTGCAGCGTCAGTTTCACCCGGATAAACATGCCGCAGGGTCTGAGCGCGATAAGCTGATGGCGGTGCAACAGGCTGCCAATATCAACGATGCGTATCACAGCTTAAAACAGCCGTTATTACGTGCTGAACATTTACTGGCGTTACGGGGTTTAAAAATCAGTAATGAGCAGCGCAGTTTCATGGAACCTGCTTTTTTAATGCAGCAAATGGAATTACGTGAGTTGCTGGCAGAGATTAGCGATGCAGCGGATCCTGATGCGTTAATTGATGAAGCTGACCAGCAAATTCAGCAACAGAAAAAAGCCTTATTACGACAGTTGCAATCGGCACTGGACGCCAACAACCCTGAGCACGATCATCAGGCGGCTGATATAATCCGCAAACTCAAATTTTTCTTTAAGCTGCAGCAAGAGCTGGAGCTGATTGAACAAACACAAGACTAAAGAGCAGCATGGCGTTATTACAAATTGCAGAGCCCGGTCAAAGCGCGGCTCCACATCAGCACAAGTTAGCCGCAGGTATTGATCTCGGTACCACCAATTCGCTGGTTGCCACTGTCCGCAGTGGCGAAGCCAAAACTCTGTCTAATTCAGCAGGTCAGGATATGCTGCCTTCTGTGGTGCGGTACACCGCGGATAACGTCATAGTCGGTCATGCTGCTGCAGCTGATGCTGTGCTGGATCCACACAACACCATAGTTTCAGTGAAACGTCTGATGGGCCGTGGTTTTGCTGAAATCAACGCCGATGCAGAACATATTCCTTACGAGCTGGTTGATCAATCTGGTTTAGTGGCCATTAATACCATTCAGGGTATCAAGAATCCGGTTGAAGTCTCAGCTGAAATTCTGGCGACTTTAGCCGATACCGCAAGCCAGACCTTAGGTGGCGAGCTGACAGGTGTGGTCATTACCGTGCCTGCTTATTTTGATGACTCGCAACGTCAGGCAACCAAAGATGCAGCTAAGCTGGCAGGTTTAAATGTATTACGTTTATTAAACGAACCTACAGCTGCCGCTTTAGCTTATGGTCTGGATTCAGGTCAGGAAGGTGTGGTTGCTGTTTATGACTTGGGTGGTGGTACTTTTGATATCTCAATCCTGCGCCTCAAGCGTGGTGTGTTTGAAGTATTGGCGACTGGCGGCGACTCGGCTTTAGGTGGTGATGATTTTGACCATGCTTTAGTCAACTGGTTACAACAGCAAACAGGTCAAAGCACACTTTCGCATTCAGAGCTGCGCCAGTATCTGGTGACTGCCCGTCAAATTAAAGAAAACTTAAGTGCCACAGAGCAGTTGGATTTTGTCCTGCCTTTAGCTTCCGGTGAATTTAAAGGCCAAATCAGTCGTGCCGATTTTGATGCATTAATTCAGCCTTTAGTACGCAAGACCATCCGAGCCTGTAAACAAGTGCTGCGTGATGCCGGTTTAGACACCGAAGAAATTCAACAAGTGGTGTTGGTCGGTGGTTCTACCCGCGTACCATTAGTACGAAGCGCTGTGGCGGAGTTTTTTGCCGCAGAGCCTTTAACTTCGATAGACCCGGATAAAGTAGTAGCCATAGGTGCTGCTATTCAGGCCAACGTGCTGGTCGGTAATAAATCAGATCACGACACTTTGCTTTTGGATGTGATCCCTTTGTCTTTAGGTTTAGAGACCATGGGCGGTTTAGTGGAAAAAATCATTCCACGTAATACTGTTATTCCTGTTGCCCGCGCTCAGGAATTTACCACCTTTAAAGATGGTCAGACCGCTATGGCTATTCATGTGTTGCAAGGCGAACGTGAACTGGTCGATGCCTGTCGTTCTTTGGCGCGTTTTAATCTGACCAATATCCCGGCTATGGCCGCTGGTGGCGCACATATCCGTGTTACTTTTCAGGTCGATGCTGACGGTTTATTAAGCGTCACAGCACAGGAAAAGTCGACTGGGGTCAGCGCCAGTATTCAGGTGAAACCTTCTTACGGTTTAAGTGACGATCAGGTCGCAACTATGATCCAAAGCTCTATGTTGTATGCCAAACAGGACATGCAGCAGCGCTTGTTAAAAGAGCAACAGGTGGAAGCTGAGCGTGTACTGGAAGCTGTGACTGCGGCTTTGCATGCTGATGCCTCGCTACTGAGCCCAGAAGAAAAGTTAAATGTAGAACAAGCCCTTGCCGCACTTGATACAGTGAAACGAGGCGAAGACACTGCAGCTATTAAAGCCGCTATTGAACATACCAATCATATAACGGATGAGTTTGCAGCACGCCGTATGGATATTTCCATTCGAAGTGCCCTGCAGGGTCATAAGGTCGACGAGGTCTGATATGCCACAAATCATCTTTTTACCCCACGCAGAGTTGTGCCCTGAAGGTGTCGCAGTTGAAGCTAAAACAGGCGAAACTGTGCTTGATGTTGCACTTCGTTGTGGTATTTCTATTGAGCATGCCTGCGAAAAATCCTGTGCTTGCACCACCTGCCACGTCATAGTGCGGGAAGGCTTCCGCTCGCTGAATCCAAGTGATGAGCTGGAAGACGATATGCTGGATAAAGCCTGGGGCTTAGAGCCAGACTCTCGCTTAGGTTGTCAGGCCCGTATCGCGGATGAAGACTTAGTGGTTGAAATTCCTAAGTACACAGTCAATATGGTCAGTGAAGGGCATTAAGCCTGCTGTTGCATGGTTATAGCCGCACCAAGGTTCTGGGACTGTGTCGGCTTTCAGACTTGTATTTACATAAAAATAGGCTTTTTATTTTGCTTAGCGTATAATTCGCGGCCTTAAAAATTTATTCACCCTTTTGATTACAGGAGTCTGTCATGGCTTTAGAACGTACTTTTTCAATCGTGAAACCAGATGCAGTAGCAAAGAACCATATCGGCGCTATCTACCACCGTTTTGAGTCTGCAGGTTTGCGCATCGTAGCAGCTAAAATGTTGCACTTAAGCCAGGAACAAGCTGAAGGCTTCTACGGCGAGCACAAAGAGCGTCCATTTTTCAACGCTTTAGTTTCTTTCATGACTTCTGGCCCAGTAATGGTTCAGGTGTTAGAAGGCGAAGATGCCGTGCGTAAAAACCGTGAAATCATGGGTGCTACTAACCCTAAAGATGCTGCTGCCGGTACTTTACGTGCTGACTACGCTGCCAGCATCGACGAAAACGCTGTTCACGGTTCAGACGCTGCTGCTTCTGCTGCCCGTGAAATCGCGTTCTTCTTTACTGAAGCAGAACTGTGCGCCCGTACTCGTTAATTTATTTAAACCGTCGTTCTTGAAGCGGCAGCGCAGCTGCAACTCCAATTACTTAGGTTTAAAAAAGTGTAAAGGGACGATTCGATAAAAGGGAGCTTAGCTCCCTTTCTATCTATTTAAACTGTCCTATTTTTTATCTATCTATGTTGTGAGGAAATGCCTAAATGAGCCAAACAGAAAACAAAGTCAATCTGCTTGATCTGACCCGTACCCAGATGAAGGAGTTTTTTGTCTCTATTGGTGAAGCAGGCTTCAGAGCCGATCAGGTGATGAAATGGATTTACCATTTCTGCATCGACGACTTTGACAAAATGACCAATATCAACAAAAAGTTGCGTGACAAATTAAAAGAAAAAGCCGTGATTGCAGCGCCAGTGGTGGTGACGCGTCAGGACAGCGCCGATGGCACTATCAAGTTTGTCATGGGTTTGTCGGGTGGTCAGGAAGTTGAAACTGTCTGGATCCCGGAAAAAGATCGTCGTACTTTATGTGTGTCTTCACAAGTTGGCTGCGCTTTAGAATGTACCTTTTGCTCCACAGCTCAGCAGGGTTTTAACCGCAATTTAAAAGTATCTGAAATTATTGGTCAGGTCTGGCGTGTGGCGCAGATCATTGGCAGCTACGGCGATACAGGCGAAAAACCAGTCACCAACGTGGTGATGATGGGCATGGGCGAACCTTTGCTGAATCTGAACAACGTAGTGCCAGCCATGGAGCTGATGCTGGAAGACTTTGGTTTTGGTTTATCCAAACGCCGTGTGACTTTAAGTACTTCAGGTGTAGTACCTGCTTTAGATATGCTGAAAGAACGTATCGACGTGGCTTTGGCTATTTCTTTACATGCGCCGAATAACACGCTGCGTGATGAGTTAGTGCCAGTCAATAAAAAATACCCCATGGAAGAATTTCTGGCTGCGGCGAAGCGTTATGTCACAGATTCACGTGCCAACGATAAAGTCACAGTCGAATACGTGATGCTGGACGGGGTTAACGACAGTATGGAGCAAGCCCATGAGTTGGCACATGCTCTTAAAGGCACGCCGTCAAAAGTGAACCTGATCCCGTTTAACCCATACCCGGGTTCACCCTACAAACGTTCCAGCAATTCCCGTATCGATCGCTTTAACAAAGTGCTGCAGGAACATGGTTATACAGTGATGGTGCGCAAGACCCGCGGCGATGATATTGACGCTGCTTGTGGTCAGTTAGTAGGGGATGTAATAGACCGTACCAAACGTGTAGAAAAAAAACAGATGAAAGGTCAGGAAATTTCAGTAAAAATGGTGTAAATCCCATTCAACTGGCATTGTCATGCAAAAACTCAGGCTAATTGCTTGTGTTGTTTTCAGTTTACAGTTGGTCGCTTGTGTCACTGAAACCACAGTAGTGGGCAGTGACCGGCAAATTCGTCCCAAAACAGAGCAAAAAGAAGCGGCCCGAACCCGTATTGCGCTTGGCATTAACTACCTGCAAAGGGGGGATAATGCCCAGGCTAAGTTTAATCTGGAAAAAGCCAAAAGCTTAGCGCCTCAACTGGCAGAAGTGCATAACGCCATGGCTTATTATTATCAGCAGGTGGCTGAATTTGCTGCGGCTGAAAGTTCCTACCAAAAAGCCATAGCTCTTGAGCCAGACAACCCAGACTCTTATAACAACTATGGTGCTTTTTTATGTCAGCGTGGTAAATACCTTCAGGCTGAAAAGCTCCTGCTACAGGCGATCAGCCGTCCTGGTTATATTCGTGCTGCAGACAGCTATGAAAACATCGCCCTGTGCCGGCTGGAACAAAAAGATTTTGTTCAGGCCAAGTCCTATCTGAACCTATCCCTCAGACACAATGCCAGCAGACCCAGCGCTTTGTTTAACTTAGCTTCGGTCAATTATGCGATGGCCGATTTGCCCGCTGCTTTGGTGCTTCTTGATAGAATGCAAAGTGCGTCCCAGATTTCGCCACGTTCTGCATTGCTGCGTTACCTCATTGCACAAGAACAACAAGACTATAGCCAGATGCAAGCTGCAGAGCTGCTGCTGCAGACGACCTATCCGCAGAGCAAGGAAACTTTATTATTAACTCAGAGAAAACTAGCAGAGTCTGAGTTCAGCCTGTTACGAAAACACTACACAGCTAAATTACAGCAGCAAAGCCCACGTCAAGCCAAGGAGCTCAGGGGCGAGCCTAAAATTAAAATAACCCGTAAAACGGCTGCAACCAACAGCCTGTCTCAGCCGGGTGTGCAAAGCCCAAAATCAGTTGTAGTGACGGAACCCCAAGTCAGACAACATCAAGTGCAACAAGATGAAACCTTGTATGGCATAGCAGAGCGTTACAGTGTTACTATTAGCGACATAATCAGCTGGAACTCTTTGCGTGTTAATCAGTCTCTTGTTAAGGGGCAGCTGCTGTGGATTGGACAGCAGGCACCCGGGCAGATTGAAGCGCAAATTGAAGTGCCAGAACGTTATCAGATTCAGTATGGAGATACTTTAGTACGGATTTCGATGCGTTACAGGGTGAAATTAGCCAACCTGCTGCAATGGAACAATTTATCTGAGCAAAGCCCGATTCGGGTTGGGCAATTTATCTACTTAAAAGATCCGGCACAATTAGAATTATGACGACTGAATTAACGCCGCCCAGCAGCGTAGTAACACCTCTTAGCGCTGGACAGATATTGCGTCAGGCCAGAGAGCACCAAAAGCTGACGACAGCGCAAGTTGCACAGCAACTGAATTTAAGTAAAGGTCTGATTGACGATCTTGAACAGGATCAAGTTGATGCAAAGCTGTCTTCAACTTTTGTGCGTGGTTATTTACGCTCTTATGCCAAGGTGCTGAAAATACCAGCTCAACAGGTGCTTGATGCCTACAGCAATAACTCTAAAGGCTTACATCAGGTTCCTAGTTTAACCCGCAGCTTTTCAAAACGTACCGCGAAAGAAGCGACAGAGAATCGTTTTATCTGGGTGACTTATTTTGTCATTGCGGTCTTTGTGGTGCTGTTAGTCTTAGGTTTTTGGCAAAATCGTTTTGGTAGCTCAGCTTCCGGTAGCGTTTTGCCTATGGCTCAAACAGACGAAACTATGCTGGCTAGCGAAGAATCGCAGCCAACCCAAAGCGAGATTTTTGAGCAAAGCCAGCAGGTACAAAATCCAATACCAGTCAATCAACTGGATAGCTCGACGACACCGGCAGAGACAGCTGCGTTAAGTACTGAGCCACAACTCAGTCTTACTGTGGATGCGCCTGTGCTGCAGGTAAAAGAGCCAACCGCAGATCCTGTTGCTGATAGTAGTTCTATGCCTCAAAATTTAGCATCTGAAGCTAATACTTCTGTTTCTGAAGCCAGTACTCCAGAGGTTTCGGTTGAGGAAACGCCAGCTTCTGTTACTTCAGAATCTCAAACTCTCCCTACAGCAGATGTATCAGCCAATGCTAACATCAAGCTGTCTTTGACAGCAGAATGTTGGGTCGATGTAGTGGATGCGACTGGCAAACGTTTGGTATTTGGCAGCAGGCAAGCTGGTGAAGAGCTAAATGTGCGCGGTATGGCACCAGTCAAAGTTTTATTAGGCAATGCAGCAGCAGCCACTCTTAGCTTTAATGGCGAAGCCATCGATCTGTCAGGTTATCCAACAGGTCGGGTCGCCCGGTTAACCCTTGGACAAAACTGATGAGTTACGCAGAGAATCCTATTAAAAGACGTCAATCCACGCAAATCAAGGTGGGAAATGTACTGATAGGTGGTGATGCCCCTATTGCTGTGCAGTCGATGACTAATACTAAGACCACAGATGTCGCGGCTACAGTAGCGCAAATTCAGGCTATTGCCAAAGCAGGCGCTGATTTAGTGCGGGTCTCAGTGCCAACTATGGAGGCGGCAGAAGCCTTTAAGCTGATTAAGCAGCAATCTCCTATTCCTTTGGTCGCTGATATTCATTTTGATTACCGTATCGCTTTGAAAGTGGCAGAGTACGGTGTGGACTGTTTGCGGATTAACCCTGGCAATATAGGTCGTGAAGACCGTATTCGCTCTGTGGTTGAAGCGGCGCGCGATAAAAATATTCCCATTCGTATTGGTGTCAATGGCGGTTCGCTGGAAGCTGATTTACAGGAAAAGTATGGCGAACCTACGCCAGAAGCGCTTGTGGAATCAGCCATGCGTCATGTCGAAATTCTGGACCGACTGAACTTCGACCAGTTTAAAGTCAGCGTCAAAGCATCCGACGTTTTTTTGGCTGTCGGCGCTTACCGCTTACTGGCGAAACAAATTAAGCAACCTTTGCATTTGGGTATTACCGAGGCAGGTGGTGCTCGTGCAGGTTCAGTCAAATCTGCTATAGGTCTTGGCATGCTGTTGTCTGAAGGCATAGGCGATACCTTACGTATTTCACTGGCGGCCGATCCGGTGGAAGAAGTGAAAGTGGGTTTTGATATTTTAAAATCACTGCGCATTCGTTCCCGCGGCGTTAACTTTATTGCCTGTCCAAGTTGTTCCCGCCAGGAATTTGATGTGATCAAAACTATGAATGAGCTGGAACAACGACTGGAAGATGTGATCGACCCAGTCACTGTGTCTGTGATTGGTTGTGTCGTCAATGGCCCAGGCGAAGCGCTGATCTCTGATTTAGGCGTAGCTGGAGCCAACCGGATGAGCGGTTTTTACCTCAAAGGCCAGCGCCAGAAATTACGCATTGATAACAACAGTGTGGCAGAGCAACTGGAAGCTCAAATCCGCTTGTATCTGGCAGAGCAAAAACGACTGATTGAAATTAAACAGCTGGATTGAGCAGATTTTCTGCCTCATCCGCTTAGGATAAAGAGATAAAACCCGTGTCTAAAGATATCCAGGCCATTCGTGGCATGAACGACTGCTTACCCGTTGATACTCCGGCATGGCAGTATGTGGAACAGATTTTACGTAAAACAGTACGCAACTATGGCTATGAAGAAATTCGTTTTCCTATAGTGGAAATGACCGAACTCTTTAAGCGTTCTATCGGCGAAGTGACCGACATCGTTGAAAAAGAAATGTACACCTTTGCTGATCGCAACGGTGATAGTCTGACCTTGCGCCCAGAGGGCACAGCGGTTTGTGTGCGTGCAGCCAATCAGAATGGTTTGCTGTACAACCAGGAGCAGCGCCTTTGGTATATGGGCCCTATGTTCCGCCACGAGCGTCCGCAAAAAGGCCGCTACCGCCAGTTCCACCAATTTGGATTAGAAGCCTTTGGTATGGCCGGCCCTGACATTGATGCCGAAGTGATTTTGCTCAGTGCCCGTTTATGGAAAAGCTTAGGATTATCTGCTCATGTCACTCTGGAGCTGAACTCTTTAGGCTCGAATCAGGCCCGTGCTGATTACCGCGCTGCGTTAGTGGCTTATTTAGAGCAACATAAAGACCTGTTGGACGAAGACAGCTTACGCCGTATGTACAGTAATCCACTGCGGGTACTGGATAGCAAAAATCCAGTGATGCAAGAGATGCTTGGTAAAGCACCTCAGTTATTAGACTACTTAGATGAAGAATCCAAAGTTGATTTTGATGGCCTGCAAAAACGTTTAAAAGCCGCAGGCGTAGAGTTTGTTATCAACCCGCGTTTAGTGCGTGGCCTGGATTACTACAACAAAACTGTATTCGAATGGGTGACCAGCAGCTTAGGTTCACAAGGCACAGTCTGTGCCGGTGGTCGCTACGATGGTTTAGTGGAACAGCTGGGTGGTAAAGCAACTCCAGCCGTTGGTTTTGCCTTAGGGATGGAACGGCTGGTATTATTGCTGCAAACCTTAGACTTATTGCCACAAGTGCAGGCTCAAACTGATATTTATCTGATGGCCTTAGGTGAGAGCGCGGAACTTGCCGCAGTTTCTATTGCCGAAGCCCTGCGTAATGAGTTACCGGACCTGCGTTTGATGACGCACTCTGGTGGTGGTAATTTAAAGAAACAGCTTAAAAAAGCAGATAAGTCTGGTGCCCGCCTTGGACTATTGTTGGGTGAAACTGAATTGAATCTTGGCGAGATAACGCTCAAATGGCTCAGAGAAGAAAAACCGCAACAAAATATAAAATTGACGGAATTAAGCAGCTATCTTAGCAACGTATGAAATTGACTGAATTGAGCTGCTATTTCTGAAGCAGCTGATTTAAAGGGATCGAAGATGGAAATTTACAACAGCGAAGAACAACAAGTTGAAGCCATTAAACGCTTTTGGAAAGAAAACGGCACCGCTATTATCGCTGGTGTTGTTTTAGGTTTAGGTGGTTTATACGGTTGGCGTTATATTCAGGACCAGCAACTGGAAAGTACAATGGCGGCGTCCAGTGCTTATACAGAGTTACTGGAACAACAGCAAAAAGCATCAGACAGTCCTGAGTTGCTGGCTCAGTTTCAAACCTTTGTCGATGATAATAGCGACTCTTCTTATGCTCTGCTGGCCGCTTTTGTGGCTGCTAAAGACGCTGTCGCCAAAGAAGATTATGCAACTGCGGCAAAACAACTGAGCTGGGTTGCTACTAACGCAACACAACCAGAAATCAAAGCTCTGGCACAACTACGTTTAGCCCGGGTGCAAAACGAACAAAAAGACTACACAGCCGCTCTGGCTACTCTGGCTTTAGCTGTTCCCGAAGCGTTTAAAGCGCAACAGCAAGAGCTTATTGGCGATGTATTTTGGAGTTCAGGCGAGCTGGCCAAGGCTAAATCCGCCTACCTGGCTGCTGCTGCAGCGAATAAAGATGCTCAGAATCCTATTCTGAAAGTGAAATTAGATGAACTGGCGCACGTAACTGCTGCTTAAGGTGTAAGAGTGAAGTTATTCAGGTCCCGTATCGGCTTAATGCTGGTGTTGTTGACGACTTTGGCTGCTTGTTCTTCCAAAGACGAATTGGTCTACCCGGAAATCAACAACAAAATTGAACCCGAAGAAATTTGGAGCGCGTCCGTTGGTAATGGCGTTGAGCACTATGACTCAGCACTGCGTCCTTTCATTTATCGGGATAAAGTCTTTGCAGCCAGCCGGGCTGGTTTAGTGATGGCTTTTGATCGTGAATCCGGTGATCGTCTCTGGACTTTCGACGTGCGTGATGATGGCACTGGTAGTTTTCTGGACGGTCTTAAATTTTGGAACTCTGAAACAGCACGTGTTTCAGGTGGCGTAAGCTACGGTTACGATAAAGTATTCGTAGGCACAGAAAATGGCGATGTGTTGGCGTTAGATCCTGAGACAGGTGAGCTGGTATGGCGGGTGAAGGTGAAAGGTGAAGTTATTGCCAAACCTGCAGCAGGCGAAGGTTATGTGCTGGTCAATACCTCTGCTGGTTATATGTTTGCATTGCATCCGGACACAGGTGAGCAGCGCTGGATGTATGAGCAGGAAAGTGCATTATTAAGCTTACGTGGTACCAGTGAACCAGTAGTAGCGAGTGGCGGTGTTATTTTTGGCAGCGGTGCAGGTAAGGTTTCAGTACTGATCGCAGATAAAGGTGTGCTGGCCTGGGATGTTGCTATCGCAGTACCAAAAGGCGCTACGGATTTATCCCGTATGGCTGATGTAGATGCTACTCCCATCATCATTGATGGAACTATCTACGCCATTGCTTTTAATGGTGAATTAGTGGCACTAGAGCTACGGACTGGCCGTGTGATGTGGAAACGCGAATATGCCAGCTTCCGTGATATGGCCATTGAAGGTAACACGATTTATCTGGTCGACAGTGTCGGGAAAATTTTTGCGATAGACCGCCGCAATGGGTTAGAGCAGTGGTCACAATTCGGTTTACATAAGCACTTCCTGACGGGACCTACAGTGTATAAAGACTATTTGGCTATTGGAGATGTGGAAGGTAACTTATTCTGGTTGGATAAAAACACCGGTGACTTCGTTGCCAGGGAATCTTATGGTTCTGGTTTTTATGTGCAGGGTGTAAGCTCAGCCGATGAATTAGTGATCCAAACACGGGATGGTGAGCTAAGTTTAATACGCTTACCTTAAGCAACAGAATACAAGATGTACTAAGGTCGGGGTCGATGAAATATCGTCTCCGACCTTGTTGTTTCATAGCGTATAATGATTTTCGTGCTGATGAGAACTTTCATAGTTCGGTATCATTGAGTAATAAGGCCAGTTGGCCCGCGGTATCCACAAGGATACATAGTAATTTTATTTGAGGTAAAACCATGTTACCTGTAGTGGCTTTGGTTGGCAGAGCCAACGTTGGAAAATCAACATTATTTAACCGTTTGACCCGCACCCGGGACGCCTTAGTGGCAGATTTCCCGGGCCTGACGCGCGACCGCAAATACGGTTCAGTCAAATACGAAGGTTATGAATTTATTGTGGTGGATACCGGTGGTATCGACGGCAATGAGCAAGGCATTGAAGTGGAAATGGCCGAGCAGTCACTCAAAGCGATAGACGAAGCTGACATAGTTCTGTTTATGGTCGACGCCCGTGCTGGCGCTATGGTGGCAGATGATGCGATAGCTCAGCACTTACGCCGCATCAATAAAAAAGTGTTTTTAGTCGCCAATAAAACCGATGGCTTAGATGCGGATACAGCCACAGCGGATTTCTATAGCCTGGCGCTGGGTGATGTCTATCCTATAGCCGCTGTGCATGGCCGTGGCGTGGTGTCTTTGCTGCAACATGCCTTGTTGCCTATGTTGTCTGAACAGCAACAACAGCGTATTGCCGCTATTGAAAAGGGCGAAGAATTACCGGAAGAACTGGAAGAGGAAAGCGAAGAGGACATCACTCAGGCTAAGGATCAGCATATCAAGCTGGCCATAGTGGGTCGTCCCAACGTTGGTAAATCTACGCTGACCAACCGTATTTTGGGTGAAGAGCGTGTGGTGGTATTCGACATGCCAGGCACAACACGAGATTCGATTTATATCCCTATGACTCGCGGAGAGCGCGAATACACCCTGATTGATACGGCTGGTGTGCGTCGTCGTGGCAAAATTGACGACATGGTCGAAAAGTTTTCTGTGATTAAAACTCTGCAGGCCATTGAAGACGCCAACGTGGTGATTTTAGTGCTGGATGCCCGTTTAGGTATTTCGGATCAAGACTTAAGTATTTTAGGTTTTGTGCTCAATGCCGGTCGGTCACTGGTGATAGCCGTCAACAAATGGGATGGCCTGGACGATCGCATTAAAGATGATGTGAAACGTGAACTCGACAGACGTTTAGGCTTTATCGACTTTGCCCGCCTGCATTTTATCTCTGCACTACATGGTTCAGGCGTAGGTAACTTATTTGAATCAGTAGAAGAAGCCTTCGACTCGGCCACCCGTCGTGTCAGTACGGCGCTGTTAACCCGTATTATGAAAATGGCAGTGGAAGATCACCAGCCACCTATGGTGAAAGGCCGTCGTGTGAAGCTGAAATACGCTCACGCCGGTGGTTACAATCCGCCTCTTATCGTGATCCACGGTACTCAGGTAGACGATCTGCCAGATTCGTACAAACGTTATCTGATGAATTATTTCCGTAAATCGCTGCAGATGATGGGCACGCCAGTGCGGATTGAATTCCGCGAAGGCGAAAACCCGTTCGCCGGCAAACGTAATATGCTGACACCAAATCAGCAGTACAAACGGGATCGTATCTTAAAAGCCAGAGCGAATCTGGTGAATAAGAAGTAAGTTTTACAAGGCCAGCGAAAGCTGGCCTTGTTGTTTGTGGTTTGTGCATGTCGGGGATTGTTGGGGCTGTGATGATAACTAGCTTGAAAAACGCCGATAACTGCCCGTCTCTATTGGGTTCAGCCATTTGCCCACCGCATTCACAAACCAATTGTAGGGGCGGGTCTTGTACCCGCCCGTCTATAATTCCAATCCAATGCCAATCAGGGTTTATCCTTGCCCGCTAAATAGTGTCAAATATGCAGGTTGTGATATACCGCCACTCCTAAATCAACCATCCTTACTCGAGGTTTTATGCTGCATCATGTTTCTTTTGGTGTTTCTGATATTTATCGTTCAGCAGCTTTTTACGACGCTGTGTTATCTGCTTTAGGTTATGTCCGGGTTTGGGATGATATCAGCGATGATGACCCGGATTGTGCTGTAGGTTATGGCTACAGCAATGGTGGCGATAAGTTTGCCATCAAACTCAGAGCACAGGTTTTGTCAGGTTCAGTACCAGGCTTTCATCTGGCCTTCGCTGCTCCAAGCCGTAGTGCTGTAGATGAGTTCCATAAAGCTGCTTTACTGCATGGTGGCAAAGACAATGGTGCTGCAGGCCTGAGGCCAGATTACGGCGATGAATATTATGCAGCTTTTGTCATTGACCTGGATGGTTACCATATTGAAGCTGTGATTAATGGGGCTGAGCAGGTATAGGTGTTGCGCCAATTCGGTAGCTTATGCTTGCCGCGTTGTAGGTTGTACTCGACGCGCAGCGGCAGTACAACAAAGTAACTTGCCGCAATAAATAAGATCACCTTTTGAATCCAATGCGTTTCGCGGTTGGGGAACATCTGTAGTTGTAACTGTTGTTGACGGCTAGATTTCTTACTTTAAAGCGTTTCGCCGCTGGCGAGATACTTTCTTTTGCTTCGCCAAAAGAAAGTATCCAAAGAAAAGGCGACCCCAGGTCGCAGCGAAAGCCCGGCCCAAAATCGTGCGTCCAAGGCGACTGGGTAACTCGCTCGTCGCTACCGCTCCTCACTCAGACACTCCCAGCCTTAAAACCTTGGCCACCCAATTTTGTCCGGCTCGCGCCCCAATGGGGATTTGGTGCCAGTAGCTGGTACCCAGCTGTCACTTAAAATGCCTGAGAAAAAAACATATGCGAAAGTCGGCAGCGTGCCAAAAGCGGACATAGTTGTGACTCTATACGGTCCATATTACCTCTGCTCGGTTTTGTTCTCACTATGGCATTTCTCCAAACAGTAACAACATAAAAATTAGAGAGTTATCAATGGCCGCTGGTTAGATAACATGCCCATAGAATGGGATAATACGCATGCGCGTGATCCCGCAAACAAAGACTGGACAAATTTTCGGAAATGGTTGATTTTAAGGAGCTATTAACCGCTGCTGCGCACTGGTCTAAGAAGCCAAAAGCGCATGCGTTATATACAAATGTTATGCATATAGGGAAATTATGTCATTTATCGTAGATGTTATTTCTGTCGTAGGGTCTAGCGCTTCCATTTCAGGAGTGACCCTAAAAGATTTGCTTAAAGGTAATCCTAATAAAAAAGAAATCGAAAGCTACATAAAATACTTGGAACCTAAACAAGTATTAACAGCTCCTTTCCATCAAGAAGTTTTACCTGCCGTTATAAAAAGTTTAGAAGAAATAAAGGTGAAAACAGAGACGTTACGCATTAATTGCAACGATGAATATATATCTATTGTCGTTCTCCATCTAGTTTTGTTACTAAGTGAAGAGTTAATGAATCTGCACAAGTTACAAGGTTCAACTGCATCTGACAATAAAGCAATGTTTAAGCATCTTCAAAGAGTAAGGGTTAAATTTGCTAAAGCAATTGGGTTATTGTGTACAGCATATGAAATTGATATTTCAGGTTCACCTTTAGCGAACTTTGTAATCGATCTAGGCTACAAGCCTCGTGCATAATGCACCTTAAAAAGGGACGAATAAAGCTTGGCTTGCGCTACTTCGTCACTAATTTTAGCCAAGCTTTATTGGCCCGTTATATGTTTATGAGGTAGTTACGTTGGAAGATGAGCCTGTTTGCTACACAATGGATGATTTTCATGTTGCTATGAGTGCATTTGATAAAGCTGTCTGTGAAGCTTGTGCCGTCAGTAACTTTACGGGGAGCCGGTATGCTCCTTACAAAGGTTATTCCTCTCATATCTTTACAAGAATGTGCATCCATTCTGTAGGGCTTATATCGGCATTGCCGAAAACTCGTTGGGCGAAAAGAGATTACGAGAGCTGGGATTTTAGTCTTATCGCTCCTCATGTTCGTGCATTGATGGAGGGGTATCTTCTGTTCTTCTATTTATCTGAAATGCCAATTAGTGAAGATGAATGGTACGTAAAACTAAATGTTATGCACCTCAATGACTGTACTCGTCGGATAAGGCTTCACCAAAATATTAGATGTGCCGAAGATGAAGCAAGTTTTCGAGAGCAGCAAGTCGAACTGCAGAAGCGCCTACAGAGTGCTGAGTTCTTTAATGAACTTCCATCAAAGCTGCAAAAGCTATTGTTGACTGGAAAAGCTCTAATGATCCCATCCCGAGAAGACCTCCTTAAGAAATTAGATGTCGATATTGGTGATTTCAATGCGTTTTATGACTTAGTTTCAAACTACACGCATATATTGCCGATTTCTTACTATCGTAATGAAGCCAACGGCCGTGGTTCTGGCGTTCAAAATCGAACAGATTTGTCTTATATAGTTCATTCCTTGCTTAAGGCTACTAATTGGTTAAGTGTGTCCACAGAAAGAATGGTGGAATTATTCCCGGATGCAGCCAAAGTTAGAAAAGGAAAAAAATCAAAGTTCACATTGGGTCCAAAGGAAAACACGAAGAACCAAAAGTAAACACATAACAAACGCGAGAATTATAAATCTTGCAAGCTCACCCCCTATTCCGCAGGCGTTATTTCCGCATTTCGCTCCTAGCTGCCAATCAGAAAAGCCCATACCAACTACTGGTATGGGCCGGGCTTTATACTCACTTCGGGGCCAGCTAAAGCTTATTTGTTGTGTTGTACTGCTGCTGCGCAGCGAGTACAACCTACAGTGCCAAAAAACATCCCACAAGACACTGAAACTCGTATTCCATCCGGGGTGTTTCATGCGCATTCAATATCCTGCCTCTAATGTAACTTTCATAGTTTGGCGACTTTTTAGTCACATTGGCTCTGCTAGCCTCCATGCGTTTCTTCAAATAAATACGGTCGATTTTTGGAGGTTAGCGAGATGAGTAGACAACAGGTATCGTGGTTAACTCTTAGAGGGATGACATTTATGATCAAGCAATTCAGACAAATATCGTGCTTGACTCCGTGGGCGCTGCTGATGGGCTTGCCACTTTTTACCCATGCAGCAGAGGCGCCTGGTGCGCTGACTTTTATTGTTAAAAATGAGAATACTGACCGGCCACTGTCAAAGGTGCAGATCACTATTAAGCAACGGGAAAGCTCTGCCACACAAACGTTAGAAACTGACGAACAAGGTCGCATCCTTGTTGAGCAGCTTGAGCCAGGCCTGTACTCGGTGGACGTTGCCAAAATCGGCTTTGCTTCATTGAATGCGCCCAGTGTGCGGGTGGTGACGCGCAAAACTATCAAAATAGAATTCGAACTTAAAGAGCACTCCATTGAGGTCGTTGAGGTTCGGGGGCGACAATCTGATGTTTTTGCATCAGGCTCCAGCACTTATCTCGACAGAGAAGCCCTGGCAAGCGCTGTAGGCGGAGGTGCAGATCCGCTGCTGTCGTTAGACGGATTGCCAGGCCTGGCGTCCGCCAGTGAATTCGCCAGCTTTAGTGTACGTGGCCGTGGCCCAAGAGATAATTTGTTATTCGTTGATGATTTTCCCTTTGATAAAGCGGTGCACTTTGATGCCACTTTGGGTGAAGAGGAAGATGTCGGTGGTGGTGGTCGTTTCTCGATTTTCGCACCGAACGTGATCGGCGGTGCAGAGTTCTCGCCTGGTGGTTGGGGGCCTGCTTATGGTGGCCGGGCAGCATCGCTACTCAAACTGGACGTTGCCGATGGCAATCCAAGTCCTTCAGCCAGTTTTCGCTACGACCTGGCAGGTTATGAAGTGGGTTACGATGGCCCTACAGGTATTACGGATGACTCTACAATGCTGTTTTCTGCACGGCGATTGGACTTCGGCGCCTTGTTTGAAACTATCGAAGAGCTGGATATTGGCGAGCCTGTGTTAAGAGATATCATCCTAAAATCGGTTATACCCATCAATCAGAACCATACCTTTGAAATTCTGCTGATGGATACCCACGAAGACTATGTTCGCGACGTCACTCACGTTTTTGCATCGCCCAATTTCGAAGATGCTGCGCTGCAGTCTGCTGAACAAGATAGTGATTTGTATGGTCTGACCTTGCGATCATTGCTAGGTGAAGATTCAGTCTGGACCAATAAAGTTTACTACCGCAAAAGCAACAAGGTAAGCTCAGAGGGCGAAGCCTTTCCTGATCTGGTACCAGCAGGATCGCCTGCGTCTGATTTTCCGGTGCGGGAAGACATTCTTACCATAGCTGAAAAAGAAACGGAGACGGGCTGGCGAAGCGATTTTGAGACAACGAATCAATGGGGTTTATTTAGTGCAGGTAGCCAGATCACGCAAATTGATCTGGACTACAATACGGTCTTAGATGGCGATTGGAACCGCTTTGTGTACGACGACGATGATTTCAGGCCAGACCCACAGCAGCTCTTTATTGTGCTGACTCCAGAGAACATCAATTCTTCAATAAAGCAAAAAGAAACCAGCTATGCTGGCTACGTTAATCAGGTTTTTGAGCTGGGTGATTGGGATTTTGGCACTGGCTTACGGGTGGAGCGGGACGGTTTTGCCGACGAAAGCTTAGTGTCACCTAGGTTCAGCCTTAACTGGCAGCCGGCTGGTAAGGTCAGATATTTTGCGAGTGCAGGACTTTTTCATCAGTCGCCACGGTTTTTATACCTGGCTGCTAACGAGTCAAACGACCTGAAGAACGAAAAAATCAGCCATAGTAGCGTAGGTTTCAAATATTTTCCGAACACCAATTGGTCGGTGTTGACTGAGGCCTATTATCAAAAGCTCGACGACCTGGTGGTCGACCTTGATAGAGCAAGCGGTACCTTTGCCAATATGGGTAACGGCACATCGTACGGCGTCGATATAGTGCTTAACGGAACAATTTTCGAAGGACTTTACGCTAGTGCAACCTATTCCTACAACGATGCCGTAGTGGATCGCAAAGATGGTCGGGGTGACGTAGCCGCCGAATTCAATCGCGACCATGTGGCTACCATTGGCCTGACCTGGGAAATCAATGATCGCTGGAAGGTCGCCGGGCGCTACAAATATCTTTCCGGCAGACCAGACGACAATTTTATTATTCATTCAGACGTGTTGGGCGCCGGTCAACCGTTGCGCTACTCGAAAGAGATCACAGAGCGTAATGTCGGTCGTAAAAGCGGTTCAGGCTTGTTGAACCTTCGTGTGGACTATAGACGCGCATTTGGCCCTATAGATGTCACTGCCTTTCTCGATGTCATCAACGTCACGTCAGCTTCGTCCAGCGATGACAACGAGTTTGACTATCGCAGGGGTGTTGAAGTGAAGGACGATAGCGAAGCCGAGCCACTGATTGGTCTTCGATTTGACTACGCTTGGTAGTGGCGAGGGCTAAGGCTTGATAAGAACGGGTAAGGAGTAACAGCAGATGGTCCAAAAATCGGGTGCAGCGCCAGTACGAGTGTTGATTGTCGAAGATAACCGCGATATATGTGCGAACATTGCCGCCTATCTTGAAAAGCATAGCTATATTCTGGATTTTGCCTACGACGGTATATGCGCGATGCACCTGGCGTTGACGACCCCGTTCGACGTTATTGTATTGGACCTGATGCTGCCCGGTATGGATGGCCTGAGTTTCTGCAAAAAGCTGCGCGCTGATGCCAACATAGATAAACCAGTATTGATGCTGACTGCGCGGGACACGCTGGACGATAAACTGAAGGGCTTTGAGGCGGGAGCCGATGACTACTTGGTCAAGCCATTTGCATTGCAAGAGCTGCACGCACGATTACAGGCACTTTACAAACGCAGTCACGGTAAAACCGACAACCTGCTCACAGTGGGTGAGTTGACTTTGAATAAGTCGACGCTGCAAGTGTATCGCGCCGGGCTGCGAGTCGATCTTAACCCGACCTGCATGAAACTACTGCAACGATTGATGGAAGAGGCGCCTGCTGTGGTGGATCGCGAAGCTCTCGAAACCTTGTTGTGGGCAGACGAGCTGCCTGATGGTGATGCACTTCGCTCGCATATGTACAAGCTGCGCCAGGCGATAGACAGGCCCTTTGATAGCCCGCTTATTCATACTGTGCATCGTATCGGGTACCGACTTGCGGAGGATACTTAGTCATGTATCGCCGTAGTTTACGCCAGCGTGTCGCCTTTGCATTTGCTATCTGTGTTGCTGTGCTCAGCCTGGTCTGGGGCTTTGCTTTTTTTGGTGCGATCAGGTTGAGCGAAGACCGTGTGCTGATGCAACAGCTGGAGGTTGCCGCCAAAAGTTATCCCACAGTAACGATGAACCTTCGCGGCTACGATAACGTTGCCAGCCTGCCGGAATCACTACAGGCTTGGGCTCAGACGAACCCAACGCAAGGATTGTACGAATTTGAGGCAGAAGAGTTGCATGTCGCGGTCGTACCTGTAAGCAGTGAACAGCAGCCTGGCGGCAACGAACAGCAACACGCCTTTGTGGTGTTTGACGTTGCCGGTATTGAGGCTGCGTCATCAGAAGATTGGTGGTTACTGCTGGTGATCACAGCTGTGGTGGGTACGCTTGGTGTGCTTGGTTTTGGGCTGGGCGTTGTGGTGATGCGCAGAGCTGTTGCTCCTGTGGCAGAACTCGCCAAAGCGGTGGCAGACATCGATCTGGAACATCTATCGGCCGAGGATTATAAACGCATAGATTCTGGCCGTTTTGGTGATGACGAGGTTGGCGTGCTCGCTGCGGCCATTGAGAAAACTCTGGAGCGTATCAGCGCTTTTGTGACGCGGGAGCGGGATTTTACCAGTTCAGCCAGCCATGAGTTACGCACTCCCATCACTGTCATCACAGGCGCGCTTGAGCTGCTGGAACAAAGTGAGCTGTCAGCGACCGATGTGCTGGCGCTGGATAGAGTGAGACGTGCGACTCTGGACATGAAAACCACCATTGAAATGTTCTTGTGCCTCGCCCGCGAAACGGATGACGACTTATACCAGGAGCAATTCTTAGTGACGCCGCTGGTGAGGCAGGCGATCGATCTACAGCGCCACTTGCTGAACCGCAACTTGGTTGATGTTGAAATTGACCATATCGAAAACCCTTACGTTCGCGGGCATAAACAGGCTTTTTCTATAGCGGTTAATAATCTAGTGCGAAATGCGTTTGAGCACACGCACACAGGGCAGGGGCCGATCTCGATTCTTATTAAAGAGCGCGAGCTATTGATTACCAATCACCGGAATAGCTATGCTGACGAAGGTTATAGGCTGGCCGTGGAGGCGTCGTCTCACGGCTATGGCCTGGGGCTGGGGATAGTACAAAGGCTGTGTGAACGCAATGGTTGGTCTTTTGTGCTGCAGCTTGATGAGAAGCGAGTAGTCGCTTGTCTTTCGTGGTGACGGCGGCAAAAATTACAAGCACTGAAAGCTCCCCAGCCGTGAGCCTTGGGCGAGTTTTGGTTTTTTATATTTGTGAACGAATGACTTCAGGGTTTGAGTTCAAGTAGTACTGCAGCTGTTTAACCCGCTTGGGCCGCTCAAACAGCTGATACAACTCCAGCCAGTCAGCTAACTGCATCAGCGGTAAATCCTGTTGCCAGCTGGTTTTTTCAGGCAGAAACTCAAACGCTTGCAAGCCGTCGTCTTTGAGCACTTGTATGCCCGCCATCAGTTCGAGCTCAAGGCCATTTTTACGAAACCGAGCAAAGCCCTTGCTGCGATAAATGGGGTGCAGCGATACAGGCACAACCTGAGCATACTGACTCAGCAAGGTTTTAAACTCTTCAAAGCGCTGCAGCGTGCAGACTAAATCCAAATCCCTGGCTTGTGGCTCAATGCCATAACACTGCAATAAAAAGCTGCCGCCTATGGCCCAGTCTGTTGGTCCAAGTAGTTGCACTAATTCTGTGGCTATTTGCCTGATATCAGTATGCTGCATCAGTTTGTTGCATCAGAGTTTGCAGAAACCTGTTCTATACGGGCGATAAAATGCCCCTTCGCCAGCTGAGTTTTTATCTGCTGTCCCACCGCAAGAGATGATGCATCAGTAATCACTTGCTGCTGTTCGTCAAAACTGATGCTGTAACCCCGCTCTAAAGTGGCCAGAGGGCTGACTGTATGCAAACGGCTGCTTTGCAATAACCACTGCTGTTGTTTTTGTTTCAGCAACTGCTGCATGGACTGGTGTAACTGATGGTTGTGCTGACTCAGCTTTTGTTGCTGCTGTTTAATCCGTACCAGTGGCGTCAGTTGTTGCAAGCGATGTTGCAAAAACTGCTGTTGTTGTGCCGCTTTGTCGATACGTCGCAATAAGGCGTTTTGCAACCGCATCTGTAATTCATCCAGGTACTGCTGCTGTTGTTGTAAACGCCGTGCTGGGTCAAGCAAAGTTAATCGGTGCACCAAGGCCGTTAAACGGGGTTGCTGCTGCCGTAAATAGCTTTGCATCGAACGCTGCAGTCGCTGCTCCGCCGATTGCACTAACTGCAGTTGTTGTTGCTGATCCGGTGAGACCAGCTCAGCTGCAGCTGATGGTGTGGCTGCGCGCACGTCAGCAACAAAGTCGGCTATGGTAAAGTCAATTTCATGACCTACAGCGCTGACGGTTGGAATAGGGCAATGTGCTATTAAACGTGCCACCTGTTCATCGTTAAAACACCATAAATCTTCCAGCGAGCCACCACCACGGCCAATCAGTAGCACATCCACTTCATTGCGGGTTATAGCTTTTTGAATGGCGTTATAAATTTGCGCTGGCGCCTGAGTGCCTTGTACTAAACAAGGATAAATGATCACTTCTAAGGCTGGTGCCCGGCGTTTTAGTACTGTAATGATATCGCGAATGGCAGCGCCAGTCGGGGAGGTGACCACTCCTACTTTTTGTACTTTTTTCGGCAGCGGCTTTTTGCGCTCTGGCGCAAGCAAACCTTCAGCGGCCAATGTGGCTTTGATTTGTTCGTATTGTTGCTTCAGTAAACCGTCACCTGCAGGCTCCAGCATATCGGCCAATAACTGATATTCACCACGGGGCTCATACACACTGATACGGGCGCGGATCAGTATTTGCTGACCATTTTTTGGCTGCAGGCTGGCGTATCTGTTGCTTTGTTTAAACATCGCCACCTTCACCTGAGCGGCCTGATCTTTCAACGAAAAGTACCAGTGACCAGAAGAGGCCGCGATAAAATTAGACACTTCACCCACTAACCAAAGCTGACGAAATTGCAGCTCAAGGGTCAGGCGAACTTCAGAGTTTAAGCGGGAGACAGTATAAATATCAGCTTGCGACATAAAGGAATTCCTCAATCCCCTTCTTACTTGAAGCCGCAGCTTTGTTGACTGCATGTTCTCAATATTGGTTTTACATTGAGATGGGCGCGGATAAACCACGCCCCTGCAGGTCTTTGAGCTGCAACTCCAATTACTTTGGGGCTTACTTTGTGGTTAATGTAACACAAAAGCGAAAAACTGATTGTGGCAAAGCGCAAAAGCGGATAAAATTGCGCCGCAACATTCCCCCCTCTTTTTTATAACAGCGAGATTGTTGCAATGCTCAGGATCGTGAAAGAAGCCATTACATTTGACGATGTGTTACTTGTACCGGCACACTCCACTGTGTTACCCCATACCGCAGACTTGCGGACTCAATTGACCAGCAAAATTACGTTAAATATTCCTATGGTATCGGCTTCTATGGACACCGTTACCGAGGCTCGTTTAGCTATTGCTTTAGCACAGGAAGGCGGTTTAGGTTTTATTCACAAGAATATGACCATTGAAGAGCAGGCAGCCAATGTTCGTAAAGTAAAAAAATACGAAAGTGGTGTGGTATCAGACCCTGTCACTGTGCGTCCGGAACAAAGTATCCGTGAAGTGCAGCAACTGGCTGCTCAGCATGGTTTCTCTGGTTTCCCTGTAGTGGATGCTGACAACAATTTGGTTGGCATAGTCACAGGTCGTGACCTGAATGTAGAAACCAATCCACAGCTGGCTATTTCTTCTGTGATGACGCCAAAAGAGCGTTTAGTCACAGTGAACGAAGCTGGCCCACGTGCAGAAGCTTTAGCTTTAATGCACAAACACCGCATTGAAAAAGTATTAGTGGTCGACAATGACTTTAAACTCAAAGGTTTGATCACAGTACAGGATTACAACAAAGCCGCCAGCAAACCAAACGCCTGTAAAGACGAGTTTGGTCGCTTACGTGTCGGCGCTGCTGTGGGTGTAGGCCCTGGCACAGACGAGCGTATTGCTGCTTTAGTTGAAGCTGGTGTGGATATTTTATTAATAGATACCTCACACGGTCACTCTGAAGGCGTGTTAGATCGCGTGCGTCAAACCCGTGCTATGTACCCTGATTTACAAATAGTGGCCGGTAACGTGGCTACAGCTGAAGGTGCAAAAGCCTTAGCTGAAGCAGGTGCCAACGCTGTAAAAGTGGGCATAGGCCCAGGTTCTATTTGTACCACCCGTATTGTCACTGGTTGTGGTGTACCGCAACTTACAGCTATCTCTGATGCTGTAGATGGCGTACAGGGCATGGACGTTTGCATTATCGCTGACGGTGGTATCCGCTTCTCAGGTGATATCGCTAAAGCCTTAGTAGCTGGCGCGCACTGCGTGATGGTAGGTTCAATGTTTGCCGGTACTGAAGAAGCGCCGGGTGATGTTGAGCTGTATCAGGGCCGTTACTACAAATCCTACCGTGGTATGGGTTCATTAGGTGCTATGGCGCAGCGTAATGGCTCATCAGACCGTTACTTCCAGGGCAGCAATAACGCTGAGAAGTTAGTGCCTGAAGGTATTGAAGGTCGCGTAGCCTACAAGGGCCCAATCGGCACTATTATTCACCAGCAAATGGGTGGTCTGCGCTCTTCTATGGGCTTAACAGGTTGCTCTACTATTGCTGAAGTCCGCACTAAGCCGGTCTTCGTCAAAGTAACTTCTGCTGGTATGGGTGAATCGCATGTGCATGATGTGCAAATCACCAAAGAAGCACCAAACTACCGCTTAGGTTAACCGCTTAATCAGAGGCTGGCGAATTGCCAGCCTCTGTGTTTTATCCATTCGACATTTGTTACTACAAGGTGATTATGAGCAAAAACATTCACTTCCATCGAATTCTGATCCTCGACTTCGGTTCGCAATACACTCAGCTGATCGCCCGTCGTGTGCGTGAAATTGGCGTTTACTGTGAGCTGTGGGCATGGGACGTTACTGCTGAACAAATCGCTGAATTTGCTCCAACTGGTATTATTTTATCTGGCGGCCCTGAAAGTGTGACTGAAGCTGGCTCGCCTCGTGCGCCCTCTTATGTATTTGAAGCCGGTGTGCCTGTACTGGGCGTATGCTACGGCATGCAAACCATGGCTGAACAACTGGGCGGTAAAGTGGCCAGTTCCGACCATCGTGAATTTGGTTATGCTCAGGTTGAACTGATTGCCCAAAATGCCATGTTCACCGGTATTGAAGACCACCTGAACGAAAAAGGTCATGGCTTACTGGATGTCTGGATGAGCCATGGTGACAAAGTGGTACAAATCCCAGAAGGTTTTGTTACGACTGCGCAAACACCAACTTGCCCTCATGCTGCTATGGCTGACGAAGCCCGTCAGTTCTATGGTGTACAGTTCCACCCTGAAGTGACTCACACCCGTCAGGGCCTGCGTATGTTAGAGCAGTTTGTGGTCGATATCTGTGGTTGCGAAAAACTCTGGACTCCAGCCACTATTATTGATGACGCTATTGCCAACATCAAAAAGCAGGTGGGTGATGATCAGGTGATTTTAGGTTTATCAGGTGGTGTCGACTCTTCTGTGGTTGCCATGCTGTTGCACCGCGCTATCGGCAAAAACCTGACCTGTGTATTCGTCGATAACGGCTTGTTGCGTTTAAACGAAGCTGCTCAGGTAATGGATATGTTTGGTGATCATTTTGGTCTGAACATTATCCATGTTAAAGCTGAAAACCGTTTCCTCGACGCCTTAAAAGGTGAAGCTGAGCCTGAAGCCAAACGTAAAATTATCGGTCGCGTTTTTGTTGAAGTATTTGACGAAGAGGCGAAAAAACTGACCAATGCCAAGTGGTTAGCTCAGGGCACTATTTACCCTGACGTCATTGAATCTGCCGCTTCTAAAACCGGTAAAGCTCATGTGATTAAGTCGCACCATAATGTTGGCGGTTTACCTGCTGATATGAAAATGGGCTTAGTTGAGCCACTGCGTGAACTCTTCAAAGATGAAGTACGCAAAGTAGGTTTAGCTTTAGGTTTGCCATACGACATGCTGTACCGTCACCCGTTCCCAGGCCCGGGTTTAGGTGTGCGTGTATTAGGTGAAGTGAAAAAAGAATACTGTGATTTATTACGCAAAGCTGATGCGATTTTTATCGAAGAGCTGCGTAATTCTGGCTGGTACGACAAAGTTAGCCAGGCCTTTACTGTATTCCTGCCAGTGAAATCTGTTGGTGTGATGGGAGATGGTCGTAAATACGACTGGGTCGTTTCTATCCGTGCAGTTGAGACTATCGACTTTATGACGGCGCACTGGGCACATTTGCCGTACGAGCTGTTAGGTCAGATCTCGAACCGCATTATCAATGAAGTGAATGGTATTTCCCGGGTGGTGTACGACATTTCCGGTAAGCCACCAGCAACTATTGAGTGGGAATAGTTTATCCTTCGTGTAGGATTCTAGACGGGTGGGGGCAAGCCCCACCCCTACATGACTTTGGATATTCCAAGGGGCAGATTTAATCTGCCCCTTGCGCTTTTTACAGCTTATTAATTTCGTGTTTTAGCTGATAGGACTTATCTGTGACTATCGCCTCTAAAGTCGCCACCCGTTGTTTTAACTGCTCTATTTGCTGTTTAATTTCGTCACTCGACTGGCCAGCACTTTTCATTTTGATTTGTGTTTTAGTGTAGTTTTCATAAAAAGCATAACCAAAAGCGCCAACAACAGCGACAAAACCTATTTCAAATGGTCCCATGATATTCCTTCCCTAAATTTGTAAAAATTGAACTGATAAATGAGCGTATAACAAACAGCAAGTGTTATACCATAGTTAATATCTTGTTTTTATTCAAATGCTTAGCTTATTTTTATAGATTAATCATTAAGTAAACTCACTAAAATATAGTCAAAAACTTAACTGAAGCTGGTAAAATTAGCTAGATCCAGCAGTAACACAAGAGGCAGAAGTGACAGCAGAACATGATTTATACTGGATGCAGTATGCTTTGCAGCTGGCCGATAAGGCTGAGCAAAGTGGTGAGATTCCGGTAGGTGCTGTGCTGGTGAAAGACGGTGTGGTGCTGGGGGAGGGTTGGAATCAATCGATTCAGTTAAACGACCCATCAGCTCATGCTGAGATGATAGCTATTCGACAAGCGGCAGAAAAAATTGGCAATTACCGCCTGGTGGATTGCACCTTGTATGTCACTCTGGAACCTTGTGCTATGTGCGCTGGGCTTTTGGTGCACAGCAGAGTAAAACGTTTGGTGTTTGGCGCAAAAGACGCCAAAACAGGAGCTGCAGGTTCAGTGTTTGATGTCGTGCGTCATCCAGTATTAAACCATCAGCTTGATGTATCGGATGGTCTTTTGATGCAGCAATGTGCTGATAAACTTTCTGAATTTTTCCGCCGTCGCAGGGCAGAAAAGAAATCTTTAAAACAGTTAGAAAAACAAAGGCTTAGCGCTGATTTTCCTATCAAGAAATAACTTCAGTGGCGCTGGCTAAATCCTCAATAGATTGAAAGGAGCGACGGCGTCTGTTCAATTTTAGCATCGTCATATTGCGGCTCACCCGCCTTCTACTGGATGCAACATCCATTAATCGACGTTTGCGCAACATTGTGGGTTTTTTACGTTTTAACATTCAATGACTCCAAATTAGTGCTGCTACTATAAAAGCTTAAGATTGCAGTTACAATAATTAGACTAATAAGGAATCTTATAAATTCCCTGACTTTTCTGTTGAATTTAATGCTTTATCACCAAATTGCTCATTAAGTCGCTGTTTTTGCTGATCTAACCTTTGTTCAGTTTTTTTCTTTTCATCAACCCATAACAGCGTATCGTAGAAGCGGCGCACATTTTCCACGTAATAGACGGCTTGAGCGCCCCGGGCATAGCCAAGCTTGGTGTTTTGATAATAGCGTTTTTGTTGCAATAAAGGCAGGCGTTGTTTTACTTCATGCCATTGATCCGGATTCGCGCCATCACGCTCTGTTAGTATACGCGCGCTTTCAACATGGCCCCAGCCAATATTATAGGCGGCAATGGCAAACCAAAGCCGGTCTGGCATCTGAATGCGTTCAGGTATTCGTTCAACCATTCGTTGCAGATACTTCGCACCTCCCCTGATACTTTGCGCCGGGTCCAGGCGACTATTTACGCCCATCATTTGCGCTGTACTGACAGTGAGCATCATTAAACCTACTACACCTGTGGAGCTCCGGGCATCAGGCTGCCAGTTTGACTCCTGATAACCTATAGCCGCCAATAAACGCCAGTCGAAATTACCGGCATATTTTTCGAATAATGGCTGATAACGGGGTAAATCTTTCTCAATAGCTTTGATGTAGTCCAGAGTCGCTATGTAATCAAAACGGCGGATATGACCGAAGTATTTATCTTCTAAGCTGAGTAAATCGCCTGACTGATAATTTTGACCAAAAAATTCAATAAGCACAGCCCAAAATGAGTCATCTGCCTTTTTACTCATCAACCAGGCCACAGGTTGTTGCTCTTTTACTTTAAAGGCAACCGTCAGATTTGGGAAAAACCGCTGGTTCACCGCCAATAGGTTAGAGTCGACCAGAGTGTAAGGAATTTTGCCATCCTCAACTTGTTGCAGCAGTTCGTCCGCATCCTCTGATTCGCTTTCCTGCCATTGCAATTGTGGATGGTCTTTTTGAATTTCTTTTAATGTGTCAGCCAGTGAGCTGTCTTTAGGTACCAGTACAGGTTGTTGAATATCGTTAAAACTTGCTGGCTTATTCTGGCCTTTGCGATACACCAATACTTCATTACGCCATAAATAAGCAGGAGCAATTCGGTACTTTTGTTTGCGGCTCTCCGTAACTGCTAACCCACCCGCTATGAAATCAACCTGACCAGAATCGAGTTTATACAAAAGTTCTTCACGTTGATAGCTTGGATACAGCTGAAGTTCAACGCCTAATCTTTCTGCCAAAGCCACTGATAGTTCATAGTCATAACCTGTTGGTCCATCAGCTCCTATATAGTAACTCGTTGGGCTGTTTAAAATGCCAACGCGAATGCTATCTCTTTGATATATTTCATGAAGCTGAATAGGCTCCTGTACTGGAGTACAAGAAACTATTGCTGCCAGCACCACTCCTAAAATACCAAATCGAATCATCCGGTTATGCCTTTGCTTTAAACCTTCGCCATTTATACCAAAATTCCTGTTGGCCGTCAGATCTTATTCATACCATTGGCGGCGTTTTTTCTTTATAATGCGGCGCCTGATTTTGGGTTCCATTGTCGCTCAACCAACGGAAAAAAAACCTATGTTGATCCTGCGTGGTGCACCTGCACTGTCCGAGTTTAGAGTTCAGAAGTTCATCGATCTTTGTGTTAAAGCCAATTTGCCTGTTCGTGGGGTTTATACCGAATTTATGCATTTCGCTGATTTAAGCAGCGAACTGTCGGCTGAACAACAGACAACCTTAAGCAAGTTACTGACTTACGGACCTACTATCGTCAGCCACACACCAGAAGGTTTGTTGCTGCTGGTGACACCACGTCCTGGCACTATTTCTCCATGGTCTTCCAAAGCGACTGATATAGCTCATAACTGTGGTCTGAGTCAGGTGAAACGCTTAGAGCGTGGTGTGGCTTATTATGTTCAGACCAGCGCGACTTTAACTGAAGCTCAACTGCAGCAGTTAAAAGGCTTAGTGCACGACCGCATGATGGAAGTGGTGTTTAGCGAGTTTGAACAAGCTTCCGCTTTATTCCATAAAGCTGAACCAGCGCCTTTAAGTTCAGTGGATATTATCTCAGGTGGCCGCGAGGCCTTAGTGAAAGCCAATATCGATATGGGCCTGGCTTTAGCCGACGATGAAATCGATTATCTGGTGACGAATTTTAATCAGTTGGGCCGTAACCCAAATGATATTGAACTCTATATGTTTGCACAGGCCAACTCTGAGCACTGCCGTCATAAGATTTTTAACGCCGACTGGACTATAGATGGCGAACAACAGCCGAAGTCGCTGTTTAAAATGATTAAAAATACCTTTGAAAAAACACCGGAACATGTGTTGTCAGCCTATAAAGACAACGCCGCTGTCATGACAGGCTCAAAAGCCGGTCGTTTTTTCCCGTCTGCTGACACTCAGGAATATGGCTACAGCCATGAAGATATTCATGTGTTGATGAAAGTGGAAACTCACAATCACCCAACAGCTATTTCTCCGTTCCCTGGCGCAGCGACTGGTTCTGGTGGTGAAATCCGTGACGAAGGCGCCACTGGTGTAGGTGCTAAACCAAAAGCCGGTTTGTCTGGTTTTTCTGTATCCAACTTACGGATCCCTGGTTTTGAACAGCCGTGGGAAACCGATTTTGGTAAGCCAGACCGTATAGTCACAGCTTTAGACATCATGACGGATGGCCCTTTAGGTGGCGCTGCTTTTAATAACGAATTTGGTCGTCCGAATATTCTGGGTTACTTCCGTACTTACGAAGAAAAAGTACCAAGTCACAATGGCGAAGAAATTCGTGGTTACCACAAGCCTATTATGATTGCCGGTGGTTTAGGTAATATCCGTGCAGAGCACGTGCAAAAAGGTGTGTTACCTGTTGGCGCCAAGTTAGTGGTGCTGGGTGGTCCGGCCATGAATATTGGTTTAGGTGGTGGTGCTGCTTCTTCTATGGCTTCAGGCCAGTCGGCTGAAGATTTAGATTTTGCTTCTGTACAACGTGAAAACCCAGAAATTGAACGCCGTTGTCAGGAAGTGATCGACCGCTGCTGGCAGCTGGGCGATAAAAACCCTATTTGTTTTATCCATGACGTAGGCGCTGGTGGTTTATCCAACGCTTTCCCTGAGCTGGTGAATGACGGTGGTGTTGGCGGTAAGTTCGAATTACGCAACGTGCCCAACGACGAACCTGGCATGTCACCACTGGAAATCTGGTGTAACGAATCGCAAGAACGTTATGTGATGGCCATTCCTGCCGATCAAATGCCAGTGTTTGAGGAAATTTGTAAACGTGAGCGCGCGCCATACGCTGTAGTAGGCGAAGCGACAGCTGAACACCACCTGACCTTGTCAGATAAGCACTTTGGCAATACACCTATTGATTTACCACTGAACGTACTGCTGGGCAAAGCGCCTAAAATGCACCGTGATGTGAAAACTCAAGTGACAGAAGGCAAAGCCTTAGATCTGAACGGCGTGACAGTAGCTGATGCCGCTGAGCGTTTATTGCGTTTACCTACTATTGCTGAAAAAACCTTCCTGATCACCATAGGTGACCGGACAGTCACAGGCTTAGTGGCACGTGATCAGATGGTAGGTCCATGGCAGGTGCCGGTAGCGAACTGTGGTGTGACTGCGGCTTCGTACGACACTTACCATGGTGAAGCCATGTCTATGGGCGAACGTACGCCAGTCGCTTTATTAGACTTTGCTGCTTCTGCCCGTTTAGCTGTCGCTGAATCTATTACTAACATTGCGGCCACTCAGATTGGTGATATTAAACATATCAAACTGTCGGCGAACTGGATGTCTGCTGCAGGTCACCCTGGTGAAGACGCTGGTTTGTATCAGGCGGTTAAAGCCATAGGTGAAGAGTTATGTCCTGCTATGGGGTTAACTATCCCTGTAGGTAAAGATTCGATGTCGATGAAAACTAGCTGGCAACAGGATGGTGAGCAGAAGACAGTGACCTCACCTTTATCTTTGATTATCACAGCCTTCGCTCGTGTTGAAGATGTACGTCGTACTGTGACACCACAGCTGCGCACGGACAAAGGTGCAAGCAGCTTGATCCTGTTGGATTTAGGCCAAGGCGCCAACCGTTTAGGCGCTTCTTGTTTAGCTCAGGTCTATAAGCAGTTAGGTCAAACAGCGCCGGATCTGGAAAGCCCTGAATTACTGATGAACTTCTATCAGGCAGTACAGGCTTTAGTGGCTCAGCAGAAATTACTGGCCTACCACGACAGGTCTGACGGTGGTTTGTTTGTCACGCTGGCTGAAATGGCTTTTGCCGGTAAAGCTGGTGTCAAAGTGGATATCCAGACTTTAGGCACAGACAATTTAGCCGTGCTGTTCAGCGAAGAGTTAGGTGCTGTCATTCAAGTAGCAAACAGCGACTTGCCTGTAGTGCAGGCGATTTTAGCTCAGCATAATTTATCTGCAGTGTCGCATTTGTTAGGTGAAGTCACTACGGACGATCAAATTCAGGTAAGCCGTGGTGAGCAGTTGGTGTATAGCAACAGCCGCACTACCTTGCGTACTGTCTGGGCCGAAACTACTTACCAGATGCAACTAATGCGTGATAACCCTGAAGGTGCCCGTCAGGAGTTCGTTGCTAAAGCTGATGTCACAGATCCAGGCTTAAATGCAAAATTAAGCTTTGACCTGAATGAAGATGTGGCAGCCCCTTATATCCTCAAAGGCTTACAGCCTAAAGTAGCTATTCTGCGTGAGCAGGGCGTGAACTCTCATGTTGAAATGGCAGCGGCCTACAACAGAGCCGGCTTTAATGCGGTTGACGTGCATATGAGCGACATTTTGTCAGGTCGCCGTTCATTGGCTGAGTTTAACGGCTTAGTGGCTTGTGGTGGCTTCTCGTACGGTGACGTATTGGGGGCTGGCGAAGGCTGGGCTAAGTCAGTGCTGTTTAACGACAAAGCCCGTGCTGAATTCGCAGCGTTTTTTGAACGTGAAACTACCTTCAGCTTAGGTGTCTGTAATGGTTGTCAGATGATGTCGAATCTGAAGAGCCTGATCCCTGGTGCAGATTTATGGCCTCGTTTTGTCCGTAATAAATCAGAGCGTTTTGAAGCCCGTTTCAGTCTGGTCGAAGTGCAGGAAAGTGCCTCTTTATTCTTTAAAGGCATGGCCGGTTCCCGTATGCCTATCGCCGTATCCCACGGTGAAGGTCATGCCGAGTTTGCATCGCAAACAGCACTGCACGCTGCGGATCAAAGTGGCACAGTGGCGTTACGTTTTGTCGATAACTACGGTAATGTAACCACTCAATACCCGTCGAATCCAAACGGTTCGCCGTTGGGTATTACCTCGTTAACTACGACGGATGGCCGTGTCACTATTATGATGCCTCACCCTGAGCGGGTATTCCGCACTGTGGCAAACAGTTGGCATCCGGATGAATGGCAGGAAGACAGCCCGTGGATGCGGATGTTCCGCAACGCACGAGTCTGGTTAGGCTAAATGACTTAAATTTAGATATGTTGTTGATTTAATTTATTAAAAAACGAAATCCGACATTGATTAGGTCGACATCAAGCCAACATGAAAAAACCTGCTTCGGCAGGTTTTTTGTTTTCGGCCCTAAACCACCTACTTCAGTAGG
>NZ_RZUF01000020.1 GCF_004005375.1 Rheinheimera sediminis
TCAGCGGGTCCAGCAGGGACGAACCCCAGGACGGGGTGAGCAAAGTAGTTCACCGCCTGTTTCACGCCTTGAGCTCTGCGACCAAACTGCTGGGAGCAGTTTGGGACCGCTTTTGCGGGTCGCGGAGCGACGAACGAGACCTTGGATGGGTCAGCAATGGCCGGACGAGACAGCCCGTTGTCTCCTCATCGGCCCAGAATTCAAAGCAAATCTGCTTGAGTTACGAACAAAGCCGCCCAAATCACCACCAACACGCACCTATACAGGCGATTGCACCTTGCTTAGATTCATGCAAAAGTATTCCAATTCAAAGAAATAAAGACTTAACGCCAATCATGTCAAATTCACTACGCACTTACAGTAACAATGTATTTATAGCATTAAGCCGATTACTAAACGCCATACTCGGAGGAAATCCAAGTTTAACGCTCAGTGCAAGGGCAGGTCTGAATCACAGAAAAGGGCACTGGAGTCGACAAAGACGGTTGATAAATAGAATGTTTTGGTTACAACAAGACCACTGTGAATTTGCAATAAGGTTGGATACAGATAGAAATCAACAAGCGCTTGAAGATGTGATGGGAACTATAAGGGATAAAGCAGAGCCTTTGTGATGCCATATTACATCACAAAGGCTTGTTGAGAAATTAATTCAACGCTGGTCTCATTTCCACAACCACTTCATTGTTATGGAACAATTGTAGTTTGTCGCCGTTTAATTCAATACGATCGGCCATTTGCAAGTGCTGTGTAAAATTTGACTCGTAATAATTACTCTGAGCGCAATACTTCCTGGTACTGACCAACGGTTCTACTTTTAACAAGTTAGAACTTTGACTATAACTGGCATTGAACACGTTACAGCCAGAGAAGCCATATAACTTTGCATTGTCATTAAATAGCATACGTAAGTTATATTGTTGAGGCACCTGGATAAACTTTACCCGTTCCACCCGCCAAACAATACCTTGAACTTTAGCTACATTCAGCACGTCAGGGCAGCTAGCGCCAGGCCAAAACTGTTCAAACTTCTCAACAAATAACATCTTATCTTCTTTGGGGCTTTGGCGGGCAATCATAGTTGCAATAACAGCCTTACCATTCAGATTTTTATCTGTCTGATAAGCACGTAACATTGGAATGTGATGTTGTGTCATCGCAACAGTAGTTTTATCACCATTATCGCAGGGAGTAAAAAAGGCCTGATTATCAATAACCTGATACATGCCAAGCATTTGAACACTGGTATCAAGTTTTATGAAATCGTTTGATCGCAGCAGCTCGTAATTATCTTTTGATACTACAGGTTTACCTGCCTCATCTAACAAGACCACTTTGTTATTGCTAACAAACTGGAATGACGGGATCTTGGTTTGCTGAGACATCAGGTGAATAATGCGTCCCTCTAACAACCAGGTACCTTTCACCAGGTTCACTTCATGCCGATCAATAAATTCTTGTCGGGCTTCAAACTTACCGTCTTGAAATAAGTTGACGTGGTATTTTATGCCAGGACAGCGGTCACAAGGCAACACTCCAGTGAAACTCATGTCTCTGTCGATAAAAATATGACCAAAGTCAGTAGCTTGCGCCTGCGCTATATTGTCATTTAACACTTCGTTCTCGACAAGTTCAGGTTCTGCAACAACCATAGGTTGGCTGATTTCTTCGATCGGGGCTGGTTTTTGAGCTGGTAGTTGGCTACAGCCTGACAACGCCATTAGTAGGGCGCTTACAATAACACTATGTCTCATATCTATACGGATCCAGAGAAAATTGGCGTCATTATAATGCAACTGTGTGGGCAGTCGATGGTATTAATGATTAAACATCAGCATATTTCGTCTTTTCGTAGTGCAAACAGGAAGTCTCGGATCAATCCAGAACTTTCATTCGGTTTTTCCTGCATAAAACAATGGCCACCAGTCACCTTTCGCAACTGGATAGAATGATTCAATAGATGCCACTTTTTTGCAGATTTGCTAACAAAACCATAAGTTGTTTGACCATAAACGAGAAGTGTAGGACTGCAGGGCTGCTTTAATTGAGTCCATAATTGTTTTGGATAAGAGGCAAAAATTTCAGCTTCACGCTCTGCTGCACATTTGAGCTTGAGTCCATCACTACTATGGAGTAACGCGTGATCGATGTAACTTGCCAGCGCTTCATCCTGCCAGTTTTTAAACATACCTCTCTGATGCAAATATGCATAAGCAGAGTCTTTGTCTGGCCAGTGTTGGCGCCGCTTAAGCGCCTTTTTTGCCATTGGGTTTTTTTTGTATAATCCTAACCAATCCAGACTTTGCATCAGTACCAGCATGCCTGGAGTAAACAAAACTGGATCAAGCAAGACCACAGCATCAAAAGGACTGCTCTGTTTACTGTTAATCAGTGCTGTTAATACACCGCCAAAGCTATGTCCCACCGCATAACATGGAACATTTCCAAACAAATCTTTATGTGCAAGCCAGGCATCGAGAGCTAAATCTGCACTTTGGTTCCAGCCTATAAAATCACCGCCATGGTCACTATCGCCATGGCCTTGGGCGTCGGATAAAAATAAATCAAAATAGGGAACAAGCTGAGCTAGAAAAGGTTGGTACATTCGGCTGCAATAGCCGTTGCCGTGCAAGATATGCAACACAGGTTTCGCACTTGGGGTTGTGTAGAAACCTCTGAGCGTAAAACCGTATTGTGTAGCATAGCTCCAGGGAGTTAATTCCATCGTTAGTCTTTTGTATCTAAACTTGCATGCACTCTGCCATGGTAGCCACAGATCTGCAAACAGGAAATGATCTAAAGCGTTTGAGCTAACTTACTTCAATGATTATCTGGCATATAAAACAAGCCCGGTATTAAACCGGGCTTGTTTACTTCACCTTTGACTATCAGAAGCTGTAGTTCAACCGGACGTAATAGAAACCACCGTTGATGCCCATTACTGCAGTCGTTGGGTATTTGGACCCCGCTATACCCTGCCATTTATGTTCATCAGGGTAGGCGTCAAATAAGTTTTGTGCACCGATACTGATTTCATAACTGTCACTGATGCTGTAACTGACTTCGGCATCTACTGTAATAGCAGAACCTACTTCAATAGGTATACCCTCATCAGCTTCTAACAATATGCCATTATCTAAATGGTCCTCATAAAAAGCACCAAAATGATTCAAGCGTACATAACCTCTCCAATCACCATAGTCCTGATTGACCGTAAAACTGCCGCGGACACGAGGTAAACCACGTTCTAACTGTTCCTTTTTGGCGTCACTGATATTAGTCGTTAGTTTACCGTCAACAATGTACTCGCTGATCCGATCCACAGTAGTGTCAGTCCAGTTATATGCAAAGGCCAAAGTGGTTCTGCCATCCCACAGGTCAAAGCCGTAGTTGGCGACTAAGTCCAGGCCCTGAGTCGTGGTGTCAAAGTCATTGGTAAAATATTTAACACTACTAAAACTACTGGCATCTTTTACACCGAGCGCCAGTAAAGCATTTATATCTGCTTGATTTAATTTTAAGCCAGATGTTTGACTGATGCGGTCATCTACTTTGATATGGAAATAATCTAAAGTGACATACCAGTTATTCACTTCAAGTACTGTACCTGCAGAGAAGTTTTTCGACTTTTCAGGAGTTAAAGGTTTACCACCTTTTTGTAAAGAGATGGGGTGGTCTGGTGGTAAAGTTGCTGTATCAACCAGACCTTCAGGACTAAAGGAGGTTGTCACATTACGCACATGGCTTTGTCCAACTGTCGGTGCACGGAAGCCAGTACTGACCGCTGAACGGAATGCTATTTCATCTGTTGCCTGATAACGGGCTGTAACTTTACCATTGGTAGTATTACCAAAGTCTTCAAAGTCTTCGAAGCGTAATGCAAAGTCCATCCTGAAATTATCGCTGAATTCAGCACCTAATTCAGTGTAAGCAGCATAACTATAGCGGTTAAAAGAACCGGCATCTTCAGGTTTAAAACCTGGGAAACCGTTTGAACCTATGCCAAAGCCTTGCGAAGCCAGAGGTCCCACCTCGAAAGACGCGGCGTCTCCGGCATAAATCTCAAAAGTTTCGTCACGGTATTCTACGCCGCCAGCAACGTTTAATGGATAAGGCAGGCCTTCGATATCAAATGGTTTGTTGAAATCTAAGTTGGCTGCTTTCTCAAGTTGTACATATTTACCAGGTTTAAAATCTCTCGGAGTATCAGCGCCAAGAGAAGGGTTTAGTGTATTTTTAATGTAAAATTCTACTTCACTGCGGCCGATAGACATACTGGCATCAAAAGCCCAGCCTGACTCCAATTCGCCTTTTACTCCTGACGCTAGGGCTGTATCAGTCACTACACCACCAAACTTAGGTGTGAAGCCACCAGGTAACATACCGTAGTACGTAAAGCAGTGAGCCGGCAGTGCGTCTACGTCTGCCTGAATATCTGCATGGTTGCGAAAGTTATCTCCAGTCTTGGCTGCTATAGAACCGCAACTGCCTAAACTTTCATCCAAATTACCAATGAGCAGCGTCGCGCCTTTGTCATTTGAGTAGACTCCATCGCGGGTCGTTGGATGGCGATAATAAAAACCACCTTCAACATCACGTTCTGCCCAGTTAGTGAATAAATAGAATTCGCGATCTTTGGCAACTTCCAGACCTATGTTGGCAAATAATTTTGCATCACGTTTGAACTCCGGTGAGCCCCACACCTGTGCGGGATCGGCAATAAAAGGATTGCCTGCCGCAGCAGAGCCTGCGGCGTCACTGCGCTGCACAGAACGGCTGGTTGGGTCAGCTTGTTTATACTCACCGCTGATATTGGCAAAACCGTTGTCTGTGAAAGGCAAGCCTATATTACCGGATACCTGGCGTAAATCGCCGTCGCCTTCATAATGTTGACCCGTTTTTACTTCAAAAGAGCCACCTTCAGCTGCATCTTTTAAACGGAAGTTGATTACACCTGCTATCGCATCTGAACCATACTGAGCCGCTGCACCATCTCGTAATATCTCGACTTGTTTTAGTGCAATGGATGGAATAACGGAGATATCTGGTCCCTGAGAACCATCAGAAATACCACTACCTAAAAACGTGATGACAGCAGCACGGTGACGTCTTTTTCCGTTCACTAAAACCAAGGTGCTATCTGGTGGCAGACCTCGTAAGTTGGCTGGGCGTATTAGTGTAGAAGCGTCATTTATAGGTTGCGCATTGACGTTAAAAGAGGGAACCGCAGCAGTCATTAGACTGACCATATCGCTTGTTCCAGTTTTTGAGAACTCTTCGCCACCTATAACGTCTACAGGTACAGCGGAGTCACCGACAGAGCGCGGTGCCCCACGTGCACCTATAACTGCAATTTTTTCTACTGCAGCGTTTTCCGATTTTGTCTCTACAGCCGCTTCGGTCGCTTCCTGCGCCAGTAACGAGGTACTGAATAATAAACTACCGCATAATGCGATTTTTATTGCTGCAGCGACTGGATGGTAGTGAGATATTTTGTTCTTCATGAATGTTGCCTTCTCATCTGGATTTTTGTGATGGCCCATTTTTTTATCTAGGGGCTCTGCGCTGACCATATTTGAAAAACTTTCGTTTGTCTATCGCGATTTGATGTTAGTTGAGCGCTGCATTTTGGTGCTTTGTCGCACCAAGCTGGCTATTTGGCTAGTTTTTGAGGTTTTTTTTTCCATAAAAAAAAGCAATAATTTGAACCTAAATAGCTGAAAAATGTCCGTTCGCACTTGCTGTTTTATCTAAAGTCGATTCTGATAGGAGGGAAACTAAAATTAAGGATTTATACTGGTGAAAAATTTTATTACCCCAGCATTTCTTGCATCGTTGTTTATCTCAAACTCTGCGTTAGCGAATGCCGTTTTACCTTTAGAGCGTTTGTTTTCAGAACCAGCATTAAGCGGCACTGCACCCCGATCTTTAAGTTTTTCGCCTGACGGCAGCCGCGTAACATACCTCAAAGGAAAAGACACCGACGCCAACAGGTTAGATCTGTGGCAATACCAAATAAAAACTGGCAAGCACAGTCTTTTGGTTGACTCAAATCTATTGTTTAGTGGTCCAGAGTTACTGTCAGATGAAGAAAAAGCCCGACGTGAACGTTTGCGTTTATTTGCCAGTGGTATTGTCAGTTATAACTGGTCTAAAGATGGCAAAGCCTTGCTGTTTCCGTTAAATGGCGATTTGTTTTATTACGACTTAGCCAGCAAGAGCGCTCGCAAGTTGACCAATACCGAAGCATTCGAAACCGATGCAAAAATATCGCCCAAAGGTCAGTATGTATCCTTTATTCGGGAACAAAATATTTTTGTGTTGGATCTGAAATCAGGAAAAGAAACTCAGTTAACGACAGACGGCAAAGGTCTGATCAAAAATGGCATGGCTGAATTTGTTGCTCAGGAAGAGATGGGCAGAATGACTGGCTACTGGTGGGCACCTGACGACAGCAAAATTGCATTTAGCCAGATTGATGAGTCACCTGTGGCTGAAGCTGTGCGCAATGAAATTTATGCTGATGAAATTAAACTTTTTAATCAGCGTTATCCTTTTACCGGTACTGCTAACGTGAAGGTAAAGTTGGGTGTGGTGGGGATTGAACAACCTCAAGTGCAGTGGCTGGATTTAGGGAAAGAGCAGGATATTTACCTGGCTCGGGTGAACTGGAGCAAAACAGCCTCTTTGTTGACCTATCAATGGCAAAGCCGAGATCAGCAACATCTGGAATTACGTTCTGTTGAGTTACCCTCAGGTGATACCAAAGTACTACTAAAAGAGCAGAGCCCAACCTGGCTAAATTTAAATGACGATTTGCATTTCTTAAAGGATAAACAGCATTTTGTCTGGGCATCTGAGCGGGATGGATACAAACATTTGTATTTGTATAAGCTGGATGGCACTTTGGTACGTCAGTTGACCCAAGGCGACTGGGTGGTCAATAAAATAGAAGCGATCAACGAAAACCAAGGAATGATTTACTTTACCGGGCGAAAGGATACACCGCTGGAAAGCCATCTATATTCAGTACCAGTCAAAGGCGGCGATCTTAAGCGTTTAACTAAGGCTGATTTTTCGCATGCAGTCGTTATGGCTGAAACAGGCCAGAGTTTTATTGATAGCTATTCCAGCGTACTGCAACCAACCAAAGTCGAACTTATGACTGTAGAAGGTAAAGTGCTTACTGTATTGGAAAGTAATGATGTCAGTGGTTCTCATCCATTAGCACCATTCAAAGAGGCTTTGGTCAAACCGCGTTTTGGCACCTTAAAAGCAAAAGATGGCCAAACTTTGTATTACCGGGTATTTGAGCCCAAACAACTTGAAAAGGGTAAGAAGTATCCTGTAGTGGTTGGGGTTTATGGTGGACCTGGCGCACAGCGTGTAACTAATAGCTGGAGTGCCAGAGATTTGTATTTCCAGTATTTAGCACAAAATGGTTATGTGGTATTTCAGTTGGACAATAGAGGATCGGATAATCGCGGCAAAGCTTTTGAAGACCCAATCTATAAAAAGCTGGCAGATGTAGAGCTTATCGATCAAATTACCGGCGTCGAGTATCTGCGGACTTTGCCTTATATCGATGCAACGCGGATTGGCATTTATGGCCACAGCTATGGCGGTTACATGGCGATTATGGCGATGTTCAAAGCAGGAGATTATTTTAAAGCGGGTGTAGCAGGTGCTCCTGTCACCGACTGGGCTTTATATGACACTCATTACACTGAACGTTATTTGGGCCATCCAGTGGCAAATAAGGATGGTTACGAGCAAAGCTCAGTCTTTCCTTATGTGAAAGATTATCAGGGCAATCTGCTGATTTACCATGGGATGGCGGACGATAACGTACTTTTTACCCACAGTACCAAGTTGTACTCTGAGTTACAGCAACAAGGTAAATTATTTGAAAGTATGGATTATCCGGGCAGCAAACACTCTATGTTTGGTCAGCCGGTGCAAACCCATTTACATAAAACCATGACTGCATTTTTTGAGCGTCAATTAAAACAATAATGGGGGCGGGTATTTAACCCGCCATTTATCACAATTCGTTGCCATTTAATCTGTTGGCTTGAAAAGCCAGCAGATTATCACTGGTCACCTGACAAATTTGCTGTAAAGCTTCTGCAGTAAAAAATGCCTGGTGTCCGGTAATTAACACATTCGGGAAGGTTAGCAGACGTTTAAATACTTCATCCTCTATCAACTGTCCGGATAAATCCTGAAAAAACAAATCCGCTTCCTGCTCATAGACATCAAGCCCTAAATAACCAATCTTTCTGCCCTTCAGAGCTTTAATAACGGCTTTGGTATCAATTAACCCGCCTCTGCTAGTGTTAATTACCATGACTCCGTCTTTCATTAACGCCAGACTATCAGCGTTGATTATATGCTGGGTTTGAGGATTTAACGGACAATGCAGGCTGATTACATCTGATTCTGTCCAAAGTTTTTCCAAAGGCACATAACGTACGCCAGCTTTAACCAGTTCATCATTCACCTGAATGTCGTAACAGAGCACTTGCATACCAAAACCAAGCAGGATCCTCGCCGTGGCCGCTCCTATGCGGCCTGTACCGACCAGACCTGCCGTTTTACCATGCAGATTAAAGCCCAATAAGCCATCGAGTGCAAAGTTATCGTCCCGTACTCTGTTGTAGGCTTTATGTAACTTACGGTTTAAACACAAGATCATCGCCACCGTGTGTTCTGCGACCGCTTCAGGTGAGTATGCGGGTACGCGGGCAACCCGCAGGTCAAGCTTTTTGGCTGCAGCCAAATCGACGTTATTAAAACCAGCGCAGCGTAACGCTATCATACCCACACCAGCAGCCTTCAATTCAGTCAGCACTGGAGCAGACAGGTTGTCATTTACAAAAGCACAGACTGCCGCGTAACCCTGGGTTAATTTTGCGCTTTGTAGGTCTAATGGGCCGTCAAAGAAACTAAACTCAAGGCGCGCATCTGCCCATTGAGCAAAGCTAGTCTGATCATATTTTTTTGAACTAAAAACTGCGACTTTCATGGTGAGGCTCCTTGCTTGCTATTCCAAAACCCAGAGTAACGCAAAAAGTCACTGTCTATATTGTTTTTAATCAAAGCATCAACTGTTCAGAACCTCTTCGATAGACTGATGAAGGCTGGAAGGTTTAGTGCGTGGTGCATAACGTTTAACTACGTCGCCCTCACGATTAACGAGAAACTTAGTAAAATTCCATTTAATGGCGCGTGTTTTCATCAAACCGCGAGCCTGATCTTTCAGATATTCAAATAGTGGATCTGAATCCAGACCGTTCACCTGTAATTTAGCAAAAACAGGGAAACTGACACCGTAGTTCAATTGACAAAACTGTTGAATGTCTGCGTTAGATCCTGGTTCCTGTGCTCCAAATTGATTGCAAGGAAAGGCTAATACAACAAAGCCACGATCCTTGTATTGTCGGTACAGCGCTTCCAGCTCCTGATACTGCGAGGTAAAACCACATTGACTGGCTGTATTTACGATAAGAACCACTTTGTCCCTGTATTGAGATAAATCGACATCTTCACCTTGACTGTCCTTTACCTTGAAATGGTGAACCTTTGGCATAACTGTCCTTTTTTGCAACTCGTCTGATGCTTTTGCGTCAGAGCCCCTGATTCTAGTAAGCTTCTTAGCACTCAAGTCTGTCACAGAAATAAGTCAAAATTATGTCAAATTTATCTCAGCAAAAAGTTGCCTTTGTTGGTTTGGGTGTTATGGGGTTTCCTATGGCAGGTCATTTACAGCAAAAGGGGGAGTCGGTCTGTGTGTATAACAGAACTCATCAGAAAGCACTAGATTGGGTTCAGCAGTATGGAGGTACAGCTGCGTCAACTCCTGCAGAAGCCGCTATTGGTGCCAATCTTGTTATGTTGTGCGTGGGCAATGATGATGATGTACGTTCTGTGGTCTATGGCGAGCAGGGCGTTTTAGCTACTATGGGCGCAGGCTCTGTATTAGTTGACCATACTACAGCCTCTGCCGATTTAGCACGGGAGCTCGCGTTAGCCTGTGCAGAGAGGGGTATAGGCTTCTTAGATGCACCAGTCTCAGGCGGACAAGCTGGCGCTCAGAATGGCCTATTAACCATTATGCTGGGTGGGGAAGCCGCTGATTTTGCCAAAGCGGTAGCGACATTGATGAAATACGCCCGCAGTGCACGTTTATTAGGGCCTGCTGGTTCTGGTCAACTGGCCAAAATGGTCAATCAGATTTGTATTGCCGGCGTAGTACAAGGCTTGGCTGAAGCTATGCATTTTGCCCAACAGGCCGGACTGGATGGTCAGGCTGTCTTAGACACCATCAGCAAAGGCGCTGCTCAGTCCTGGCAAATGGAAAACCGCGGCTCTACCATGTTGCAAGGCAAATACGATTTTGGCTTTGCGGTCGACTGGATGCGCAAAGACTTAGCGATCACTCTAAACGAAGCCCGTCACAATGGAGCTACTTTGCCACTGACTGCTTTAGTCGATCAGTTTTACGCTCAAGTACAGGCTATGGGCGGCGGTCGCTGGGATACGTCCAGTTTACTGACCGTATTGCAGCGCAAAATTTAACATTTCAGCGCTTTTAGTCCTCCAGACTGATGCTGGCCAAACCTAAGGTCAGCACCAGTAGTATAGGAATTTGCACCAGATGCAGCATAGGATCTGGTGTTATTTGCAGAGCAAGTCCTACCACCATAGCCCAGACCAAAGCTAATAAAGTCCATACTGTTGTGCGTTTTGACCGTTGAAACATAACTACCTCCTGTTGTTGATGCTGATACTTTACTCTTAGGTTAGTAGGGGCTAAAGTGTCTTTAATGACGTATTTGGGGTGGTAAGTGACATTATGAAGCGCGTTGGCATATGGGTAAATCAAGACGTAGTGATGAGCAGTGTGACAGGGGTGATGGATTTTTTTACCTTCTGTAATAAATACTGGCAATTAATACAGCAAAGCGATCAGCAGTTATTTGAAACTGTTTTAATGGGCCCACAACAGCGGCTGCAGCAGGGACCTTTTACTATTGAGGTTGAACCTGTTGATGTTAATCAGATTGATATGCTGTTGATCCCTGGATTTTACGCCTATAACTCTAACGATCTGCAGCGTGTGAGTCAGGAGTTGCTACCCTACAAGGCTGAATTACAGCAGATGCTGCAACAGGGAAAGTGGCTGGGAGCTTTTTGTAATGGCACTTTTGCACTGGCCGGAACGGGCTTGTTAAATGGCCTGCAATCTACTTCGGTCTGGTTTTTTAAAGACTATTTCCGTCAAATGTTTCCGCAGGTCAAACTGGATTTACAGCAGTTGGTGGTGCAGCAACAGACCATTTTGACCGGCGGTGCTACCACCTCTTACCTGAACTTATGCCTTCGTTTTGTTGAACTCTTTATGGATACTGCTTTTGCCCAGCAAATGGCGAAAATCATGCTGACCGATCCAAACAGAACTTCACAACTACCTTATTTATCTCTGCAACTTGCACCTCAACACAAAGATGCGAAGCTGGCAGAAATTCAACAGTACTTGCAAGCTCATCTGGCTGAGCCGGTTAGTCTGGAGCAATTAGCCGAAACTTTTGCCATAACACCCCGAACTTTGATCCGGCGTTTTAAGCAACATTTAGACGAAACTCCTATGGCTTATCTGCAGCGTTTACGTATTGAGAGGGCGAAGTCTTTGCTGGAAAATACCCTATGGACTGCAGAAGAAATCATGCAGCAAGTTGGCTACGAGGATATTTCGTCTTTTCGAAAGTTGTTTGTGCATTACACCAGCTTGACACCGAAAGCCTACCGGCAAAAATTTATGTTTGAGCCACAAATTAACTGCTGTCCGGTCAGTGACCCTGAGCGGGAGTCTGCGGCATAGTGAATCGCAGCGCTGTTAATTAACAAATTTTAACAAGTGAATCAGGAAAAGTTTGATTTGTGCTATTATTGTGTGGCCAATTCATTGATGAAAGTAAATTAAATGTATTTATCCGAGATCGGCTGGCATCTTTATGCACTGCTTTTTGTTGTTTGTGTGCTTCTACCTGCTTTGATTTTGACGGCTTTGCTCTATTTTAAACCTCATTGGTTAAGGCAATCGTTATGGGTTTTCAGCTTGTGCAGTTTATGTTTCTTAGTGCTGAGTTTACAGTTTAGCCATAACACTTTGTTAATGACTGAGAACTCTTTAGAACTTAGAGCGGGATTGTATCAAACCAAAATTGATGACATTCACTCGGCACAAAGTAAAGTGTCAGTGTTATTTTGTGATGAATTGGGTGAGTTCAAACCTGTAGTCGCTGTCAATGCTATTCATCTGCCTAACTACAAAGTAGGCTGGTACAGACTGGCTAATCGACAAACTGCTTTTGTGATGCTCATTGGCGATATAGACAAAGTAACAGTGGTCAGCACTAAAAATGCTATCGCCTTAATTAGCGGCGATATTAACAGGGATAATGCTGGGGCTGGTTTACAGGCTAAGGCGTTTCGATAGGGTCAGAAGCCGTACCTCTGACCCTTTCATGTTTTACATCAGAACTGCATTTCCGGAATATCACCAGAGATCACTAACTTACCCGCAGTTTTTTGCTGAATTTCTTCCACGCTGATGCCTGGTGCTCTTTCCAGTAAATGAAAAGCGCCATCCCGGACCTCCAGCACAGCCAAATCAGTCACTATCTTTTTCACACAGTTGACGCCAGTCAGCGGCAAAGTACAGCTATCCAGTAATTTGGAACTGCCGTATTTGTCGGCGTGGGTCATGGTGACAATAATATTTTGTGCGCCAGCGACTAAATCCATAGCGCCGCCCATGCCTTTGACCAGTTTGCCAGGGATCATCCAGCTGGCGATATTGCCATTTTGATCCACTTCAAAAGCGCCTAGTACTGTTAAATCCACATGGCCGCCGCGGATCATGGCAAAACTTTCAGCTGAACTGAAAATGGCAGCGCCTTTAATGGCGGTGACTGTTTCTTTGCCTGCGTTGATCATATCGGCATCCAATTCAGCTTCGGTTGGGTAGGGGCCCATACCTAATAAACCGTTTTCCGATTGCAGCATTACTTCAATACCTGCAGGCACATAGTTGGCCACTAAGGTGGGGATACCTATGCCTAAATTGACGTAATAGCCGTCCTGTAATTCCTGAGCCACCCGCATAGCGACTTGTTCACGTGATAATGCCATTTGCTGCGCTCCTTAAGCCTGACGGACCATACGACGTTCAATGCGTTTTTCAAAGTTTCCTTTGATCACACGTTGCACATAAATACCTGGTGTGTGAATTTGGCTTGGCTCCAGTTCTCCCGGCTCGACGATTTCTTCCACTTCAGCCACAGTAATTTTGCCTGCAGTAGCTGCCATAGGGTTGAAGTTCATCGAGGTATGACGGAACACCAGATTGCCGTAACGGTCGGCTTTCCAGGCCCGTACTATGGCGAAATCTCCGGTAATGGCTTCTTCCAGCACATAATTGCGGCCATTAATCTCGCGGGTTTCTTTACCATCAGCCACAGGAGTACCGTAACCAGTCGCCGTGAAAAAGGCCGGAATACCAGCACCACCAGCGCGGATTTTTTCAGCCAGCGTGCCTTGAGGTGTTAATACCACTTCAAGTTCGCCTGATAACAACTGTTTTTCAAACAAGGCGTTTTCGCCGACATAAGAGGCGATCATTTTTTTGATTTGACGGTCTTCTAATAAAACACCTAAACCAAAACCATCGACACCGCAGTTATTAGAAACCACTGTTAAATCACGGGTGCCCATTTTTTTGATCTGAGCTATCAGACCTTCCGGAATACCACATAAACCAAAACCACCGGCTATCACTGTCATGCCATCGGTCAGGCCTGCCAGCGCTTCTTCGTAGCTGGTCACAACTTTATTAAACCCTGCCATTTTGTATCCTTAAAAGATGCTATCAATCATTAATTCTGCTGGCATTTGGCCTTAAGCGCCAATCCTACTTTAGAACTAGGAGCTTTCCCCAGCTGCTCGCTGATAAACCAGCCAATAGGTGCAAGCCGTTGTAAATCAACACCGCTCTGTATGCCAAGGCCGTTCAGTAAATACACCACCTCCTCAGTGGCAACATTGCCTGACGCACCGGCAGCGTATGGACAGCCGCCTAAACCTGCTACTGAACTGTCGACCACAGCAATACCACGTTGTAGCGCTGCGTAAATATTAGTTAACGCCTGGCCATAAGTGTCGTGAAAATGCACAGCTAACTGCTCTACAGGCACAACCGCCAGCACCGCATCGAGCATGGAATTCACTTTGGCAGGGGTACCGACGCCTATGGTGTCACCTAACGAAATTTCATAGCAGCCCATATCGAGCAAGGCTTTAGCAACCCGTGCTACTTCTGGGGGGGCAACCTCACCCTGATAAGGACAGCCGACCACACAAGAAACATAACCTCGCACTTTAATACCATCCAGTTTGGCTTGCGCCATCACTGGGGCAAAACGTTCGAGGCTTTCCGCTATGCTGCAGTTGATATTTTTCTGGGTGAAGGCCTCGGATGCAGCGCCAAATACCGCAACTTCAGTGGCTCCCGCTGCTTTGGCTGCTTCATAACCTTGCTTATTAGGGGTCAAAGCCGTGTACTGAATACCTGCTTTGCGGCTGATTTGTGCAAATACAGCAGCAGAGTCGGCCATTTGTGGCACCCACTTAGGTGATACAAAAGCACCGGTTTCAATGGTGATAAGGCCAGTTTCAGCCAAACGGTTGACCAGCTCAACTTTTGCTTCAAGCGACACGGCTTTTTCATTTTGCAGGCCATCGCGTGGGCCTACTTCGACGATACGCACCGCTTTGGGCAAACCAGTTGTATGCTGTGGGTTTACTATCAGTGACATCATTCTCTCCAAAATAGGCCTGTGTTAGTCCGCTGGGGTAAAGTCGAGAAGTTGAGCGCCGTCTTTCACCAGATCACCAGCGGCATAAAACAGCTGATCCACCACACCGTCTTTAGGCGCCTTGATGCTGTATTCCATTTTCATCGCTTCCATCACCAAAAGCGTCTGACCAGCACTGACAGTAGCGCCTTTTTCTACCATCACAGCTACTATAGTGCCGTTCATAGGTGCCGTCAGGCTGCCGGCAGAGGCGCTGTCATCAACCACAACTTGCACTTGGGTCTGGTAAATAAAGTCGTAACGTTGATGTTTAATAAACACCGACACTATGTCCTGATACTGGCTGACCCGCACTTTGACCTGATGGCCATTTAAATTGGTCTGCAGTTCATCGCCTTGTAAGCTGGCTGTAGCTGAGGTTGTTACGCCTTGTTGCGTTAAGCTAAGCTGTTTACCTTCAGAGCTGACGCTGACCAGACGGGTTTCATCCTGATAAATCAGCGGGAAAGATACAGTTGGAACTTCATTTAAACGCCAGCCTGAACACAAAGCCCATGGACTTTGATCGTCCACATTGTCTGAACGCTCTTTCAATAACAGATACAAGGCTGCCAATAAACTGGCTTGTTCGGTTTCAGACTGACCAGGCGCAAACAAGGATTCTTTATGACGTTCAATAAAATGCGTATCCAGCTCTGCTTTGGCAAAAGCAGGTTGCTCCACTAAACGGGTTAAGAAATTCAGGTTGTTTTTCACACCAGCAATACGGTAATCATCCAAAGCACGCAACATACGGGCTATGGCGCGATCACGGTTTTCATCCCAGACAATGAGTTTCGCAATCATAGGGTCGTAAAAAGGCGAGACTTCGTCATTCTCGACCACACCTGTATCGACCCGCACATAACGGCTGGCTTCAGGCTGGCGTAAATAGGTTAGATTGCCTGTAGCTGGCAGGAAATCGTGCTCCGGATCTTCAGCATAAACCCGCACTTCAATGGCATGGCCATCAATAGTGATTTGGTCCTGAGTTAAAGGCAAAGGCTGACCACTGGCGACCAACAGCTGCCATTTCACCAGATCCTGACCTGTGATCATTTCAGTCACCGGGTGTTCGACCTGTAGACGGGTGTTCATTTCCATAAAATAGAAAGAGCCGTCTTCATCAAATAAAAACTCAACAGTACCGGCGCCCTGATAAGCAATAGCCTGAGCGGCTTTGACTGCAGCTTCGCCCATAGCTTTGCGCTGCTCAGCGCTGAAATTCGGTGCTGGTGCTTCTTCAATCACTTTTTGGTGACGGCGCTGAATAGAGCAGTCGCGTTCAGCTAAATACACCGCATTACCAAAACTGTCGGCAAACACCTGAATTTCAACATGGCGGGGTTTAGTCAGATAGCGTTCCATCAGCACTTTGTCATTGCCAAAGCCGTTTAAGGCTTCACGTTTGGCGCCAGCCAAAGCTTCGGCAAATTCGCCACTATTCCAGACCACACGCATACCTTTACCACCACCGCCGTATGCGGCTTTCAGTAACAGCGGGTAGCCCACCAGATCAGCTTGTTGTTGTAAAAAGGCAGGGTCTTGGTTATCGCCATGGTAACCCGGCACTAAAGGCACACCGGCTTTGGTCATAATTTCTTTGGCTGCGCTTTTACTGCCCATAGCAGCAATAGCCGGCACTGGTGGGCCAATAAAAACCACACCAGCCTCAGCGCAGGCTTGTGCAAAGCCTTCGTTTTCAGATAAAAAGCCATAACCAGGGTGCACAGCTTCGGCGCCACTTAATTTGGCGATGGCCAGAATTTTATCAGCGCGTAAATAGGATTCCTTACTAGGTGCAGGACCTAACAAAAAGGCTTCATCGGCCATATGCACATGACGGGCATTGGCGTCAGCTTCTGAATACACAGCCACACAACGGATCCCCAGTTTATGGGCTGTTTCTATCACACGGCAGGCGATTTCGCCCCGGTTGGCGATCAAAATTTTGCGAAACATCAGTCTGTTTTTCCTTATTCTGACCGGATCCAGGCCGGAGTACGTTTTTGTAAAAAGGCAGTTAAGCCTTCCTGACCTTCAACTGATACACGTATAGAGGCAATGCGCTCAGAGGTGCTGTCGATTAGCTGTTGGTTAATAGGCTGATTGTTAACCACTGCCATCAGCTCTTTGGCTGAGCGCAGCGCCGCAGGGCTGTTATTTAGCAAAGTGCCAACAAAATGTTCTGCTGCGCCACTAAGACCACCGGCGTCCACTAATTGATGCACTAAACCTAAATTCAGCGCTGTAGATGCATCAAAACGCTCTGCCGTTAAGAAATAACGGCGGCTGGCGCGTTCGCCAATAGCGCGCATCACATAGGGGCTGATCACAGCTGGTATCAAACCGATTTTTACTTCGCTTAAACAAAAGCTGGCGCCTTGTTCGGCAATGGCTATATCGCAGCAGGAGACTAAACCCAAAGCACCACCAAAAGCAGCGCCTTGTACCAACGCAATAGTGGGGGCAGGGAAGCAATCTAATTGGCGCATCAGCTCTGCTAACTGGCCTGCATCTTCGAGGTTCTGCTGGTAGTTTTTCTCTGCCATAGAGCGCATCCAGTTCAGATCGGCACCTGCACTGAAGTTTTTACCCAAGGATTTCAGCAACAGTACTCGCACAGCTGGATTAGCAGCCAGAGTTTTTAAGGCGTCAATTAATTCGCCAATCATGCTGTCGTCAAAGGCGTTATGCACTTCAGCACGGTTTAGCACCAGCTCTGCAACACCGGCTGAATTTAACGAGGTCGTAATAGTTTTATAGTTTTGCATTGTGTCTACTCCTGGCCATTACATCCTGAACACGCCAAATTTGGATTCGGCGACAGGCGCATTCAGCGCTGCGGTCAGAGCCAGGCCAACCACCATACGGGTTTGTGCCGGGTCTATAATGCCGTCATCCCATAACCGCGCACTGGCATAATAAGGGTGACCTTGTTGTTCGTACTGGGCGACAATAGGCTGACGTATTGCTTGTTCGGCTTCAGGGGTTAAACTTTCGCCTTTACGTGCCAAGGCGTCTTTCGTCACAGTGGCCATTACACCAGCAGCTTGTTCGCCACCCATCACGGAAATTCGGGCATTGGGCCACATCCACATCATGGTTGGGTCATAGGCGCGGCCACACATACCATAGTTACCAGCGCCATAAGAGCCGCCAATTAATACGGTAAATTTCGGCACATTGGCACAAGACACAGCCATCACCATTTTGGCGCCGTGTTTGGCAATACCTTCGGCTTCGTATTTTTTACCGACCATAAAGCCTGTGATGTTTTGCAGGAACAACAGTGGAATTTTGCGCTGGGCACAAAGCTCAATAAAGTGCGCGCCTTTTTGCGCTGACTCAGAAAACAGAATACCGTTATTGGCCACTATGCCAATGGGCTGGCCAAAAATACGGGCAAAACCACAGACTAAAGTAGCGCCATAAAACTGTTTAAATTCGTCAAAGTCAGAGGCATCGACAAGTCGGGCTATCACTTCACGTACATCAAAAGGCTTTTTCAGATCGGTGCCGACAATACCGTACAGCTCACTGGCATCATAAAGTGGGGCTTCGACAGGGCGCACGTCACCTTGCACTGGTTTTTGATGATTGAGACGACTGACGGCATTACGCGCCAGTTGCAGCGCATGTTCATCATTCAGCGCATAGTGGTCGGCCACACCAGAGATTTTACAGTGCACATCAGCGCCACCTAACTCTTCTGCTGTCACTTCTTCACCTGTGGCAGCTTTAACTAAAGGTGGGCCTGCTAAAAAGATAGTGCCCTGATCTTTAACAATAATACTTTCATCCGCCATGGCCGGTACATAAGCACCACCAGCAGTACAAAGGCCCATTACTACCGCAATTTGTGGAATACCCTTGGCGGACATACGAGCCTGATTAAAAAAGATACGGCCAAAGTGCAGTTTGTCAGGGAATACATCGTCCTGACGGGGCAGGTTAGCGCCACCTGAGTCGACCAGATAAATACAAGGCAGCATGCAGGTTTCGGCAATCTCCTGCGCACGTAAGTGTTTTTTTACCGTCAGCGGATAATAAGTGCCGCCTTTAACCGTAGCATCGTTGGCCACAATCATGCACTCGACACCATTCACCCGGCCAATACCTGCGACCACACCAGCAGCTGGTACATAGTCGTCATAACATTCCCAGCCGGCAAATTGGCCTACTTCTAAAAAGGGAGAGCCCGGGTCCAGCAGTTTTTGAATACGATCACGCACAAACAGCTTGCCGCGTGATGTGTGACGGGCAATTAAAGCTTCGCCGCCGCCTAATTTAATCTGTTGCACTTTTTGCTCTAAATCATCCACCAGCAGTTGCATCGCCTGAGCGTTCTGGATAAATTCGTCACTGCGTGGATTAATTTTGCTATTCAGTCTGGCCACGTTCACCACCTTTGGCTATCGGGATTCAGTAGGGTTGAGGCTCCGTTGGTGTTTGGATTAAGAAAAGCCGGACTAAAACGCTGACACGCCCGTGAACCCATCCATGGGGGGCTCGTGTCGCTGCCATCCATGGCGCTCTACGGTCTGCTTGTTTAGTCCGGCTTTTCTCCAACGTTCGGTTGAGCCTGTCAGGATTCTATTTAATTCGATTCGTTAAATAACTCGCGGCCAATTAACATACGGCGAATTTCTGAGGTGCCAGCGCCGATTTCGTACAGTTTGGCATCACGTAATAAACGCCCTGTAGGGTACTCATTAATATAGCCATTGCCGCCTAACAGCTGGATGGCATCCAATGCCATTTGAGTGGCCAGCTCAGCGCTGTATAAAATCGCGCCAGCTGCATCTTTACGAGTAGTTTCACCGCGATCACAGGCTTTGGCGACTGTGTAGACATAAGCGCGGGCCGCATTCATTTTGGTGTACATATCAGCTACTTTGCCTTGCACCAGTTGGAATTCACCAATGGATTGGCCGAACTGCTTGCGGTCGTGGATATAAGGCACAACTACATCCATACAGGCTTGCATAATGCCAAGCGGACCGCCGGATAACACGACACGTTCATAGTCCAGACCAGACATCAGCACGCGGGCGCCTGTACCTATGGTGCCTAATACGTTTTCTTCCGGTACTTCGCAGTCTTCAAACACCAGTTCACAAGTGTTTGAACCGCGCATACCCAGCTTGTCGAGTTTTTGTGCCTGGCTAAAACCTTTAAAACCACGCTCGACAATAAAAGCTGTCATGCCTTTCGAGCCGGCATTGATATCGGTTTTGGCGTAAATCACATAGGTATGAGCGTCAGGACCGTTAGTGATCCACATTTTGTTGCCGTTTAAAATATAACGGTCACCTTGCTTATCTGCGCGTAGTTTCATCGAGACTACATCTGAACCGGCATTGGGTTCAGACATCGCCAAAGCGCCAATATGTTCACCAGAACATAACTTCGGCAGATACTTTTGTTTTTGCGCTTCGTTGCCGTTGCGGGCAATTTGATTAACACATAAATTCGAATGCGCACCGTATGACAAAGCCACAGAAGCAGAAGCCCGGCTGATTTCTTCCATTGCGACTATATGTTCCAGGTAACCCATACCTGAACCACCGTATTGCTCATCGACAGTGATACCTAATAAACCCAGGTCGCCAAACTTGCGCCATAAGTCATTTGGGAATTCATTGTCATGGTCGATTTGTGCTGCACGAGGCGCTATTTCGTCACGGGCAAAGCTGTTGACCTGTTCACGGATCATGTCGACGGTTTCGCCCAGATCGTAATTTAATGTTTTGTATGTGCTAATCATGTCGGTCTATCCCCGTTTGCCTTTCGTCTCTGGTTGCATGACTGCAACGCCAACTATTTTGGGCACTGTTTGATTTGATTTTGTGTAAATGTGTTTTTTATTTAATTCGGTTCTTTGATTTGCTTGGCCTGGTCCAGGGTTTCGCGGCAGCGTTTTTCTACTGTCACTAATTCCATCAGCACTACTTTGATGTCGTCCATCTGTTGGTGCAGCTCAGCTTTTTTATGTTCTATCAATTTCAGCATGGTACTTAATTGAGTCACGCTGCTTTTATCTGCATCGTACAACTCAAACAATTGGCCTGTTTCTGACAAGCTAAAACCCAGCCGTTTGCCACGCAAAATCAGTTTCAGACGTACCCTGTCTCTGCGACTGTAAATACGGGTTTGCCCCTGGCGCAAAGGGGTAATTAACCCCTGATCTTCGTAGAACCTAATGCTGCGGGTAGTGATATCAAACTCTTTTGCCAGTTCGCTGATGCTGTAGGTTTTATCGTCTTTTTCTGTCATTTGGGCAGTCGCTTGAACAGTCATATTGGCCTTCCGGTAAAGTGGCGATAACTATAAGTGAAGTTTACGTAAAGGTAAAGCTGTGTTCGCGTCAAATAAGGGCTGGCGACAGGTTTGACCAGACCTTTGTAAAGTTAAGGTGCCAAAAGACGGCTACAGAGCGTGCATTTTTATGAACCTTTCACTGGTCATAGCACCATAGCGTTAAGTGGTTGACGTTGGCGTAAACGTAAATTTGGTGTAGTCTCAGGCCAAACTTTTTCATCATGCTTCTGAACGACGGAGAAATGAACATGGCGCAGCACGAAAAAATTGCCATAGTGGCAGCCAAAAGAACGGCGATGGGTGGATTTTTGGGCGGTTTGTCTGACGTCTGCAGCACTGATTTAGGCGCTCAGGCTATTAAAGCTGCCTTAGAACACGCGGCTATTGATGGCGCCAAGGTCAGCGAAGTTATTATGGGTTGTGTTTTACCTGCTGGCTTAGGTCAGGCTCCAGCCCGTCAGGCTACGTTAAAAGCTGGTTTATCTTTGTCTGCCGGTGCGACCACTATCAATAAGGTCTGTGGTTCAGGTTTAAAATCTGTGATGTTAGCTTCAGATCTGTTACGCGCTGGTTCTGCTGATGTAGTGGTCGCTGGTGGCATGGAGTCGATGTCAAACGCTCCTTATATTCTGCCAAAAGCCCGAGCCGGTATGCGCATGGGCCATGGCGAAGTGAAAGATCATATGATGCTGGACGGCCTGGAAAACGCCTACGACGGCAAAGCCATGGGCTGTTTTGCCCAGAAAACGGCTGACGAGCATGATTTCAGCCGCACTCAGATGGACGACTACGCTGTATTGTCGTTAACCCGGGCACAACAAGCGATAAGCTCTGGCGCTTTTGTTGAAGAAATCACCCCTGTGACTTTCCAGACCCGTAAAGGTGAAGTGACTTTTGCCACAGACGAGCAACCTGGCAATGCGAAAGTCGACAAAATTCCTACCTTAAAACCAGCTTTTGCCAAAGACGGCACTATCACTGCGGCGAATTCCAGTTCTATTTCTGATGGCGCCGCAGCTTTAGTGCTGATGCGCTCTGATGACGCCAAAGCACAAAACAAAACTGTATTGGCTCACGTCGTTGGTCATGCCACCCATTCGCAGGAACCAGAGCTATTTACTGTAGCACCGGTAGGCGCTGTGACTAAGCTGTTAGCCAAATTAGGCTGGGCCACTTCCGATGTGGACTTGTGGGAAATTAACGAAGCTTTTGCCATGGTGACTATGCTGGCGATTAAAGAGCTGAAGCTTGACGTCAACAAAGTCAACGTCAACGGTGGCGCTTGTGCTTTAGGTCATCCTATAGGTGCTTCAGGTGCCCGTATTCTGGTGACTTTAATTCATGCTTTAAAAGCACGTGGTTTAAAGCGTGGTATCGCTACTTTATGCATAGGTGGCGGCGAAGCAGTAGCTTTAGCGGTAGAGCTGCCGTAATAAATTAAAAAAGGCGCGGTAAAAACTGCGCCTTTTGCTTTAAAAATTTAATAAAAAATATATTTAAATCAACAGGTTTAATCCAATAACACAATAGCCAAAGTAATTGGCGTTACAGCAAGGCGACAAGCGAATCAGTCCTCAGTAAAATAGTTATGCTAGCTGACCGGGGAGAAGCGCAGTCAACGCCGCTGTGGCGTCAAGTACGAAGGCTATAAAGGGGAGAGAAGTATTATGGCCCACCAGGTTCAGTTATTTATCAACGGTGAATTTGTCCCGTCCAAGTCCGAACGTTTTATTCCGGTCACAGATCCTGCTACGCAGGACGTGATAGCTCAAGTGCCTTGCACTACAGCAGAAGAAATGGCTTTTGCTATAGCATCCGCCAAAGAAGCCTTTAAAAGCTGGAAAGAAGTGCCGGTATCAGAACGCGCCCGTTTAATGATGCGTTTTGCCCATTTATTAAAAGAACATCAGGCTGAAATTGCCGACATTATTTGCCGTGAATTAGGTAAAACAGTGGAAGATGCCAAAGGTGATGTCTGGCGTGGTATTGAAGTGGTAGAGCAGGCCGCCAACATTCCCTCTTTGATGATGGGCGAGACGGTTGAAAACGTAGCGCGCAGCATTGACACCTACAGCTATATTCAGCCTTTAGGCGTTTGTGCTGGTATTACACCTTTTAACTTCCCGGCTATGATCCCGCTGTGGATGTTCCCAATGGCTATCGCCTGCGGTAACACTTTTATTTTAAAACCCTCTGAACAAGATCCGATGACAGTGAATAAAATCGCTGAGCTCTTTGCTTTAGCTGGCGCACCTAAAGGCGTACTGCAGGTAGTGCATGGCAACAAGGAGCAGGTGGATGTGTTATTACGTCACCCGGACATCAAAGCTATTTCCTTTGTTGGCTCTGTCAATGTGGGCCAGTACATCTATAAAACTGGCACTGATCATTTAAAACGAGTACAGGCTTTTGCGGGTGCCAAAAACCATATGGTGGTGATGCCAGATGCCAATAAACAGCAGGTGATTAATGCGTTAGTTGGTGCTTCAGTAGGTGCTGCAGGTCAGCGTTGTATGGCGATTTCTGTGGCTGTTTTTGTTGGTGATTCGCAGCAGTGGATCCCTGAAGTGGCTGCTGCTATCGCCAAAGTTCGTCCTGGTGTCTACACGGATCCGGAAGCAGCCTACGGTCCACAAATCAGTCCGCAAGCTAAGGCGCGCATTTTGTCTTTAATAGAACAAGGCAAAGTAGAAGGTGCAACCTGTTTAGTCGATGGCTCAGACGTCAAAGTGGCTGGTTATCCAAACGGCAACTGGGTTGGTCCTACCGTATTTAGTGACGTCACTGCTGATATGACCATTTATAAAGAAGAGATCTTTGGCCCCGTGTTGGCAACCGTCAATGCAGCTTCTTTGGATGAAGCCATTGAGCTTGTCAACAACAGCCCATACGGCAATGGCACTTCTATTTTTACTGCCAGCGGTGCAGCAGCGCGTAAATACCAGCATGAAATTGAAGTAGGTCAGGTTGGTATTAATATTCCAATTCCTGTGCCCCTGCCATTTTTCTCTTTCACAGGCTGGAAAGGCTCGTTCTATGGCGATCAACATGCTTATGGTAAACAAGCGGTGCGTTTCTACACAGAAACTAAAACCATCACAGCCCGTTGGTTTGACGACTCCATTCCGGTGTCAGGCCCAAATATGTCGATTAACCTGCGTTAAGTCGCACAGGGTAAAAGCGTTCTGTTTTTCTGTTCCAAATCAGAGCGCTTCTTTAAAAAAGCCTGAGGAAAAAAGCCTGAAGGCAAACAACCAAGCCAGATTAAATGCGTATAAACGTATGAAGAACAATCAGCAGGTACATCAAAGTGCATAGACACTGTTCTGTTGCCAATCCTAGGGTGTTGTGATGAATTTTAATTTAACAGACGATCAAAAGGCCTTTGTTGAGGTCGCCAAACAATTCGCTGAACAAGAGCTGGCACCACATGCCGCAGCTTGGGATCGGGATCATCATTTTCCAAAAGATGTGATCCAAAAAGCCGGTGAGCTGGGTTTTTGTTCTTTATATACGCCTGAAGATCAAGGTGGCCTGGGCTTATCCCGGTTAGATTCCAGTATTATTTTTGAGCAGCTGTCTATGGGCTGCACTGCAACAACTGCCATGCTCACTATTCATAATATGGCGACCTGGATGATAGCCACGTGGGGCACTGAAGCTGCCAAAGCCCAGTGGTGCCCAGTGTTGGTCACGGGCGAAAAGCTGGCGTCTTATTGTTTAACTGAACCTGGTTCTGGTTCAGATGCAGCCTCTTTACGCACTAGTGCGAAAAAAGACAGCGATCATTATGTGCTGAACGGCTCCAAGATGTTTATCTCTGGTGCTGGCGAAACTGAAGTGTTAGTAGTGATGGCACGCACCGGTGAAGCCGGTCCTAAAGGCATCTCCGCTTTTATCGTACCAGCCGATGCACAAGGCGTCATTTACGGCAAAGCCGAAGAGAAAATGGGCTGGAATGCTCAGCCAACCCGCTTAATCACTTTTGATAATGTGCGTATTCCGGCTCATTACTTGCTCGGCAATGAAGGCGAAGGTTTTGGCTTTGCAATGAAAGGCTTAGACGGTGGCCGTATTAATATCGCCACTTGCTCTATTGGTACAGCGCAACAAGCCTTAAATACGGCTCGTAACTATATGCTGGAACGTCAGCAGTTTGGTAAGCCACTGGCGGCGTTTCAGGCCTTGCAGTTTAAACTGGCTGATATGGCAACAGAACTGGTCGCTGCCCGTCAATTAGTGCGTTTGGCAGCTTTTAAATTGGATGCTGACGATCCGGAAAAAACAGCCTATTGTGCTATGGCCAAACGTTTCGCTACAGATGTGGGGTTCCAGGTGTGTGATCAGGCGCTGCAGCTTCACGGCGGTTATGGTTATATCAAAGAATATCCGCTGGAGCGGCATTTCCGTGATGTTCGGGTGCATCAGATTTTAGAGGGCACCAATGAAATTATGCGACTGATTATTGGTCGTCGTTTACTGGACGAAGCAGCTAGCGATATTCTTTAAAAGGTACAGCCCTGAACAAAGCAGGTGAGTAGCCTGCTTTGTGTTATTTAAAGATTAAAGCTAACCGGTAAAAGCTTATAAAAAGCCCGGTTTAAATGGAGATTTTATGGCACAACTCAAACTCGAAAAACGCGGCCATACCGCTTTAATTACCATGGCAAATCCTCCTGCCAATACCTGGACCAAAGACACCCTGACGCAATTGCGTGATGCGGTGAAATCTTTGGAGCAGGACAAAACTATCTACGCCTTAGTGATCACAGGTGAAGGTGAAAAATTCTTCTCTGCTGGTGCTGATTTAAATCTGTTTGCCTCTGGCGACAAAGCTGTTGCTGCTGATATGTCAGCCATTTTTGGTGAAGCCTTTGAAACCTTAACTGCTTTTCGTGGAGTCTCTATTGCCGCCATTAATGGTTATGCCATGGGTGGTGGCCTTGAAGTGGCTTTAGCTTGTGATATCCGTATTGCTGAAGCTCAGGCGCAAATGGCTTTACCTGAAGCCAAAGTAGGTTTATTACCTTGCGCCGGTGGTACTCAGAATCTGGCTATATTGGTCGGTGAAGGCTGGGCTAAACGTATGATCCTCTGTGGGGAACGAATTGGCGCCGACAAAGCCTTACAAATAGGTTTAGTCGAAGAAGTGGTAGGCACTGGCATGGCGTTGGAAGCGGCTTTACTGCTTGCAGACAAAGTAGCAGAGCAAAGCCCGCCTGCAGTGGCAGCCTGTAAACAGCTGATCCAAAAGGGACGTAGTGCTCCTGTGCAAACGGCGTTGCCCTTAGAGCGAGAGCTGTTTGTCAAGTTGTTTGATACCAAAGATCAGGTCGAAGGGGTGCAGGCTTTTTTACAAAAACGTAAAGCCAGCTGGATTAATGGATAAGGTAAATAGAATGACAGAAACCACAATTCAGCAGGATGTTGTGCTGTTTGAAGAAATCGCTTGTGTCGGCGGAAAAGTTATTGGTATTGCCACCTTAAACTCAGAAAAGTCGCTGAATGCTTTGAGTTTGCCAATGGTAGAGCTGTTGTTGCCACAAATGCAGCAATGGAAAAATGACAAAAATATTGCTTTGGTTGTGTTACAGGGGGCCGGTGATAAAGCGTTTTGCGCCGGCGGCGATATTCGCGATTTGTATCAAGCGATGAAAGCAGCTCCTGATAGCTATCAACCTTATGTCGAAGATTTTTTCACCAAAGAATACAGTCTAGACTACCTAATTCATACCTTTGAGAAACCAGTGCTGGTGTGGGGCAATGGCATAGTGATGGGCGGTGGTTTAGGCCTGATGGCAGGTGCCTCGCACCGTATAGTCACAGCCAGCAGCCGTATCGCTATGCCGGAAATGGCGATAGGTTTATACCCTGATGTGGGTGGCAGCTGGTTTTTAAACCGCATGCCGCAAGGCTGTGGTTTGTTCCTTGGTTTAACAGGTGCTTCCATCAATTCAGCCGATGCCAAACTCATAGATTTAGCCGACCATTTTTTAACTCATGATAAAAAAGCTGCTGTACTGGATAAATTAACCCAGGTGAAATGGGGTAATACCATAGCGCTGAATCATCAGAAGCTGACAGACTTGTTATTGGGCATAGAAGATATGTGCCGAAGTCAGATGCCACCCAGCCAAATACGTTTGCATCAGAGCTCCATCAGTGCAGTGGGGAGAGCTACCTCTTTGCAACAGGCTGTTGAGCTTATTCTGGCTATGCCGAATGAAGACGCCTGGCTCACCAAAGCCAAAGCCTCGTTGAATTACGGCAGCCCTATCACCGCTCATATTGTCTATCGCTTATTACAACTGGGCCAAAGCAAAATTCTGGCAGATTCGTTTCGGCTGGAGCTGGGTTTAAGCGTGCAATGTGGCAAGTTAGGTGAATTTACAGAGGGCGTCAGGGCACTATTGATTGATAAAGATCAAAAGCCAGACTGGAGTTATAAAACTGTGTCCGAAGTTCCGGCAGAGGTTATAGATCAACTATTTCTGTCGCCCTGGAGTGCCGAGTTACACCCGTTAAACCATTTAGGTTCATTGGAGCATTGATATGAGTACAGTTGCATTTATTGGTTTAGGTAATATGGGCGGCCCAATGGCCAGTAATGTATTAAAAGCAGGTTTTAAGGTCCAGGCTTTTGATTTATCCGAAACTGCTTTAGCTCAACTGGCCGCTGAAGGCGCGAAAGCCTGCGCTTCTGCGGTAGAAGCCGCAACAGGTGCTGATTTTGTTATTTCCATGCTGCCTGCTGGTAAGCATGTTGCTATGGTGTATACAGGCGAGACGGGCATAGCTTCAGTGCTTGGCAAAGATACGCTGGTGATTGATTGTTCTACTATTGACGCTGCCACAGCCCGCAAAGTAGGTGCTGAACTGGCAGAACAGGGCATAGCCTTTATCGATGCTCCTGTATCAGGTGGTGTAGGTGGAGCTAAAGCTGGCACTTTAACTTTTATAGTAGGTGGTTCAGAGCATAATTTTCAGCGTGCTCAGCCAGTATTAGCTGCTATGGGTAAAAATCTGTTCCACGCCGGCGATGTTGGGGCTGGTCAGGTCGCGAAAATTTGTAACAATATGCTGTTGTCTATTTTAATGGTAGGCACCAGCGAAGCGCTGCAAATGGGCATAGACAATGGTCTGGATCCAAAGGTTTTATCCGATATTATGCTGAAAAGCTCAGGCCGTAACTGGACTTTAGAGCTGTATAATCCATGCCCCGGTGTGATGCCAAATGTGCCGTCAAGCAATGGCTATCAGGGTGGTTTTATGGTGGATCTAATGGCAAAAGATTTGTCTTTAGCCATAGAAACCGCATTGTCCAGCCAGTCCAGTACTCCAATGGGAACTTTAGCTCGTAGCCTCTATGTGGCGCATCAGCGTCAGGGCCACGGTAAAGAAGATTTCTCAGGTATTTTTCAGATGTTTGCCAAAAAGAACTAAGCGTTCTGAGGCTGGCCGTTTTTACAGGTAATAAGATAATGAATTTAAAAGACAAAATCATAGTAGTGACAGGCGGTGCTCAGGGCCTGGGTTTAGAAATGGCCCGGATGTTGTCTGCTGAAGGCGCTCATTTAGCTTTGCTGGATATGAATGCAGAGCAATTGGCGACAGCTAAAGATGAGTTGGCAGCCACTGGTGTAACTGTGCGTACTTATGTTTGTAATGTTGCCAATGAAGATAGTGTCGAAACGACCTTTGCTGCTATTGCAGCAGATTTTGACGCTATTGATGGCCTGATTAACAACGCTGGTATTCTGCGTGATGGTTTGCTGCTGAAGTTCAAAGACGGTGCGCTGGTCAGCAAAATGTCGCATCAACAGTTTCAGTCAGTCATTGACGTGAATTTAACGGGCGTGTTTTTATGTGGCCGAGAAGCCGCGGCTTTAATGGTGAAATCAGGCCGTAAAGGTGTGATTATCAATATGTCGAGCGTAGCTCGTTCAGGCAATATGGGTCAAACCAACTATGCAGCCTCCAAGGCCGGTGTAGTGGCTATGACTGTGACTTGGGCTCGTGAGTTAGGTCGTTACGGTATTCGTGTGGGTGCTATAGCTCCAGGTGTGATCCGCACTGCGATGACAGATGCGATGAAACCTGAAGCCCGTGATCGGTTAGTCGCAATGAAGCCTGTGGGTCGTTTAGGCGAGGCCACCGAAATTGCTCATACTGCGAAGTATATTTTTGAAAACGACTTCTTTACTGGCCGTGTCGTCGAAGTGGATGGCGGTATTAGTATGTAGAGTTGAGGGGGCAGGCCTTGAATGTTGCAAAGAGATTCAACATTCAAGGCCTGACCCCAGAGAGATGTTTAATGAAACTTATTTTCCCTGTTTTATTGTTTCTTTACTCTGCCTCTGGTGTGGCTCATCAGTTGGATACTCCCAATTACAAAGTAGAAATCCAGCAACTATGTCCTGAGGGTGAAGTGCGGTGTCCCCAAGTGATATACAGAGGCACCTCTAAAGTCTCAGGTGCCAGTATCGAATTAACAGGCACGGCTTGGCATAGCCTTTGTGCTGATGGCATAACACCATGTCGCTTTTTAGGCTATCAGTTCAACAATGGGCGTATTCGTTATTTGGTGCATGAATCTGGGGTATTACAGGTGATAGGCAGTTCTGGCAAAGTCTTGCTGGAGGAGCAGGGAGTTTGGGACTATGTACAAGTCAGTCAACAAGACAGTAAACACCAAGACCCTGACCATAGCACTAAGACAGAAGTAGAGAGGAAACCATGAAACCGCTAGACGCTGGCTGTTTGACGTTGCGTTTGCTGACTGAAACCGATTGGCCTTTATTCCTCGAGTTACATCGCTATGAACAAGTGCTGCAGTATGTCGCAGACCCTCTATCTGATCAGCAAATTCGTCAGCGTTTTGAGGAGCGTCTACGTCCTTGGCAAGCCGGTGATCTGCATTGGTTGAGTCTGGTGGTTGTGGAAAAACAAAGTGGTGCTGCGACTGGTATCAGTGGTTTTCATTGCTTAGAGTCTGATATCGATGCGCCTTTAACAGCTGAAGTAGGCTATTTATTTTTACCAGAGTTTTTCGGTAAAGGCTATGCGACTTTGGCGTTAAAAGCCTGCCTGGACTACGGGGCTAAACTTGGCATGAAACAGTGGCAGGCCGTGGTAACTGAGGGCAATCTTGGCTCAGGCCGAGTGCTGGAAAAATGTGGTTTCAGCCTGATTGAACGCCAGCATAATGGCTATCAGATAGGTGGTAAATTTTTTGCAGATTTAATCTACACAAAAACAACTTAAAAGTGATGGCACAGGAGTAACAGCGTGATCCCAGTTGAGTTTATTTTGTTGCTACTGAGCCCAATTTTTTTCATCTTTATTGCTTTTGAATGGCTTCATAGCGAAAAACGCGGCAAAGCCTTGTACCAATGGCGTGATACAGCAGCTAACTTTGCTTTAGCCGCTTTGCATCAGGCGGGCGATTTTATTGCGTTGCTGGTGCTGTTGCCGCTGATGTTATGGTTATCGCAGTTCGCCTTGTTTTCTATTGAGTTTTCGGCGCTGAACTTGTTTTTAGTTTTTATCGCTCAGGATTTTTTGTATTACTGGTTTCACCGCTGCGCGCACAGAGTGCGCTGGTTATGGGCTTCTCACGTGGCGCACCACAGCTCCCGTTTAATGAACTTCAGCACAGCTTTTCGTCAGTCTTTAACTTATCCAATTTCTGGCATGTGGTTATTCTGGTTACCGCTGGTGTTGCTGGGTTTTGAAGTACAACTGGTGCTGGCTGTAGTGGCAATTAACTTAGCCTTTCAGTTTTTTGTGCATACTCAATCTGGTAAACACTGGGGCATTTTGGGCTGGGTGCTGAATACTCCGGCCTGGCATAGAGTGCACCACGCTTGTAATCCTCAGTATATAGACCGCAATTATGCCGGGGTTTTAGTGATTTGGGACCGGCTCTTTGGTACTTTTGTGCCAGAAGAAGAAGCCTGTCGTTATGGCATTACCGACGATTTTCAGTCGAATAACCCTATTACTATTACCTTTTATGAATGGCGAAAAGTCACCTTGTTATGGCCACGGCTGCATGGCTGGCGTAATAAATTTAAACTCTTATTTGGTCCACCAGAAGCTTTTGCAGACGTCATGCTGTCGGATGCGCCAACACCAACCACTGATGCAACGGCTGAGCAGCAACATGCTAAATACTAAGCTATGGCTGAAACTTGTTCTGCTGCTTTTGGTGACCTTAATCACCCTTTGGCAGCTCTCATCCAGCAGGCAGTTTCAGCTGTTTGGTGAGCTTGTTGATAAGGTGGACACAGAACAAAAGCTGGTGGCATTAACTTTTGATGACGGCCCAACACCACAGTACACCGCCGGTATTTTGCAGCTATTAGAGTTGTATCAGGTCAAAGCGACCTTTTTTGTCACGGGTGCAGAAAGCCAACGTTACATGACTCAAGCCAAACAAATAGTGGCTGCTGGTCATCAGCTTGGCAATCACAGCTGGTTTCATAACCGGATGCTGTTGATGTCTTTAGATGATATTAGCCGTGAAATAGAAGGGACGGATCAGCAAATTCGCGAGGCTGGTTTTCAAGGCGACATTTTATTCCGGCCACCTTATGGCAAAAAGCTGTTTATGCTGCCCTGGTATCTGGCTCAGACCAACAGAACCACTGTGATGTGGGATCTGGAGCCTGAAAGCTATGGCGATATAGCCGAGGATCCGCAAGCCATTGCCAGTTATGTACTGGAGAATGTTCAGCCTGGTTCCATTGTGTTACTGCATGTCATGTACAAAAGCCGCGAGGCGTCCCGCGCAGCTTTACCACTGATCATCAAAGGCTTAAAAGCAAAAGGTTATCGTATGGTCACAGTGTCTGAACTGCGCGCATCGCAATAACTTCTGTACTGTTTCGGCAGATTAATTCTGTATTGCCTGAAACGTTTTGTCGCCCACTTGCAATAATGGCCATTGTGGCGGAATGGTTTTTAATTCTAAAGCGTCAAGTTGTGGCTCTGGCTGTGTTATATCAGGCTCTGCTTTAGTGCTGGACGTCATGGCAGTGCTTTGCCATTCCCCCTCTTTTAAACTAAATAACACTGCAGAGATAGACTGATGAGAGTAGGTTAACAGCACATAGTCTTGCTGGCCGTCATTATTCAAATCCAAAGGCCGCAAATGGTACTGGCTGATATACTGCAGCTGCCAGCGATTCTCCTGTTGCCATTGGTACAAAGCCAATTTTAACGCTTCAGGCAGTTGCACTGCTTGAGGCAGACTCAAGGCTGCCAGAAACTGTTGTCGCTGTTCGGTACTGCTTTCTTCAGGTAATTCGGAATGCCGGTCAGGGTTATACAAAGCATCAATACGCAGCACCAGGGCAGGATCAGTGTTCGCCTTATCTGCTTTTAACTGCTGCAAAGCGTCATAACCTGGCTTTGCCAGGTTGTAGCGGAAATAGCGAAGATCAAGATCTGTCAAACTTGTGCGTCCATCCTGTAAGAGAGCCAGTTGGCTCTCTAGTGTTATTTTGCGAAAATCCAGCAGAGGGGAGTTTGCAATCAGCATCACTGCCAATACCACCAGTCCCATCCGCAGATTGACCCAGCTTAATTGCTGTAACCACAGATCACGTTTTTTCAGTATGCCCCACAAATAACCCACAGAAAATAAAGCCAATAAGGCCCACAACACAAAACCCCAGCAGCGGCTAACGCTCCAGCCATATTGTTCCACCCTCAGCATCAGGCCATAACAGGCGATCAGGCTATAGACAGGTAACAAAGCTATCGCAAGGAAGATGGCACGATGTAACCAGAGTGGGTAAGGGCGGCTGTCGGCTTCGGCCTGATACACCGCATTGACGAAAAACAACATCAAGGCCTGCAGCCATAAAATCAATAAACTGCCATATCCTGTTTTCCATAGGGGGTCTAAGCCGGTAAAGGGCAAGGCCAGCATAAAAAGTACAGAAACCAGTGCCAAAATCACCAGCAAAAACTTCATCAGCGCTTGATGAATACGGGTAATAGTGTCAATCACACTGGCTTGATTACGAAAAATAATAACGCCAAAGCCAAACGCCAGATTCAGAGTGGGGTAATAAAACCATGGTTTGGCAAATAAGTCAGTGAAAAACTCAATTTGGATCACTTTAAACAGAGCAGCCCACAACATCAGCACGGCCCAAACGGCCAAAGTAAAAAGCAGAGACAATCCCAGAGTTAAAAAATTACGCCAGGAGTATAGGAACAGCAGGCTGTAACTCAATGGCATGCCAGACGCCTGCTGTTGGATGTACAGCAAGGCTTTAAAGCTGGCGATCAGCATGGAGAAGATAAAGCCAAACAGCAGAGGCTGAGCACTGATATGTTCGAGTGGCGTCACCTGTAAACCTGCATAAAAACCAAGAACGGCAATAAGCAAAGCAAAAGGCACTAAGCGCAGCGCTAGTTTCAGTTCCTGGCCTTTTTCCAGTGACAGTAACAAGGTTAAAGGTGCAACAAAAACCAGGCTATACAGGAAAAACAGCCACTCTGGTTGGGTCGACGGCCAAAAGTCAAAACTGATCGACTGATGCAACAGATAAAGCGACAATCCCTGCAGTAAAGCAAGCAGGAGCATCATGGATCTGGGTAACTGTTGTTGGCCTGACATAGGTCTTCCCTGAGGTTGATAAAGGCTGGATAGCACTGCTCTGTATTGAGCACAAATACGGCTTGAGTTCCTGGTGCAGTGCAGGTTGAAAATAGATGATTTGCGTCATAGTGTACAGGGATTAAAGCAAAAACAAGGCTTTACTATGATGTACCAAGGCAGTTGTCATTGCGGTGCTGTGGCTTATCAGGTGGAGGCTGATATCAGCTCTGCTTTAAGTTGTAACTGTTCAATCTGTAGCAGAAAAGGCTATTTGCTGAACTTTGTACCTGGTAGCAATCTGACGATGCTAAACACTGAGCAGCCATTAACCAGCTACACTTTTAATACTCATAAAATAAAACATCAGTTTTGCCCTGTGTGGTTGTTCACCTTTTGGCTTAGGTGTGGATCCAGAAGGCAATGAAGTCGCAGCTATAAATGTACGCTGTTTACAGGATATTGATCTGGATGCGTTAGAGATCCATCAATACGACGGTAAGCAAAGCCAGTAGGGGCGCGGGTTTATCCCCGCCCGTCCAACATCCAATTCGGAACCTATAGGGTTTTACCCCTGCCCCTTTTGTGTTCAAATCACTGCTTTTTAACAAACTCAGACTTTAGCTTCATAGCGCCAAAACCATCAATTTTACAGTCGATATCGTGATCGCCTTCCACTAACCTTATACCTTTGACTTTAGTACCAATTTTGACCACCAAAGAGGAGCCTTTAACTTTTAAGTCTTTGATCACGGTGACAGTGTCACCATCCTGCAATAGATTGCCAGCTGAATCACGGATGATTTTTTCGCCCTCAACTGCATCAGCAGCGGCAGTTGTCGACCATTCATGGCCACATTCAGGGCAAATAAACAGACTATTGTCTTCATAGGTATAAGCAGAATTGCATTGTGGGCAGGCAGGGAATTGGCTCATGACGGGTCCTGATTTAATTCGGTACAGCTTTAAAAGGGCGCGTAGTGTAGCCGAAAGGCCCTATTTTTTACAGGGTTTTACAGCAATAAGTCCGCTTCGATAGGGCGCCACAGAGCGCAGCTTTGTTGCAGCGACTGAGCTGTTAGCCCGGGCACACTGTACACCACTGTATCAACCCCATGTTGTTTGTACACTGCCTGCAACAGCAAATCAAAATCGCCATCACCGGATAACAAGACGACAGTGTCAACTTCGGCCGCTAAGGTTAAAACATCAATGGTAATACCAACATCCCAGTCGCCTTTGGCAGAGCCGTCGGCACGCTGGATAAAAGGCTTGAGTTTTACTTCAAAACCGATATGACGCAAAGCGTCCTGAAATTTAATTTGCTGATCGTCTTTTTTATCAATGGCATAGGCATAGGCGTAGCTGATGTCACCTCTAAGCTGTAATTGCTGCCAAAACTTACGGTAGTTAAAAGAGCGGCCGTAAGCCTGCTTGGTGGTGTAGTAGATGTTTTGTACATCGACAAAAACGGCGATTTTAGTCATAAAAAAACAGAACCCAAAACAAGATTAGCCCGACTATAGCATGGCATCTGCTTGAAACCCTGAAAGAAAATCAGCCAGCAACGCTTTGTGTCTGTTAAAATGCTGGCAACTTGACTGGAGCGCTTTGCGAATTTTTATGAATAACAACGATGTTTTACGCCGTTTACGTTACGCCTTTGATTTTGGCGATCAACAAATGATGAATTTATTTGGCCATGCTGGCTTAACAGTGAGCCGGGCTCAAGTCAGTGACTGGCTGAAAAAAGATGAAGATGAAGCCTTTCAGCCTTGTGATGATGTGACTTTAGCCAACTTTTTAAATGGCTTGATCATCGAAAAACGCGGTCGTAAAGATGGCGAACAACCCGTGCCTGAAAGCCGTTTAAACAACAATATTATTTTCCGTAAGTTAAAAATTGCGTTGGATTTAAAAGACGACGACATAGTACAAATGATGACGGATATTGGTTTTCGTGTCAGTAAGCCTGAATTAAGTGCGTTTTTCCGCCGCGCAGATCATCATCATTTTCGTCAGTGTCAGGATCAAATTCTGCGTAACTTTATAAAAGCTGTGCAGATCAAATACCGCGAAAGCTCGGAAGACTAAAGGCGAGAGTTCACAGGGCCGAACGCATGGAAGCGCAGCTGCAATTTTTTAAAGTATTTACTGACAACCCAACTAAGGGTAACCCGGCGGCTTGCGCTTTATTAAGCCATTGGCCTGATCTTGATGTGTTACAGGCTATTGCGTCTGAAGCCGAACAGGTGGTCACAGCTTTTATAGTGCCTGTTGCTGATGCCCTTTATCAATACCAGATCCGCTGGTTTTCCTGTTCGCAGGAAATCAACTTATGTGGCCATGGCACTTTGGCTGCGGCTGCATTGGTGCGTCAGCTTCAAGGTGAGGGCTGTTATCAGTTTTTAAGCCAGCATGGCGATTTAGAAGTAACAGCCAGTTTTTCTGCTTTGCAGATGGTTTTACCACAGTGGCTGCCGTGCCCTGAAACACAAACTGAATTACCCCCGGCTTTACTGGCTTGTCAGAGCATCGATTATTTTCAGACCCGCGATTTAGTACTGGTGCTTGCCGACGAGCAGGCAGTACAGCAATTTCAACCCGATTTCACTTTGATACAACAATTAGAACAACATGCATTGATTGTTAGCGCCTTTAGCCCACCAGATACCTATGTATTACGTTATTTTGCCCCTGGCATTGGTATCAACGAAGATATAGCCACAGGTTCGGCTCAATGTTCACTGGCTCCTTACTGGTTTAAAAAAACCGGTCGTACTGAGTTTAAAGTGCGGCAACTTTCGCTGATTGATGCCTGTTTTTCGGTCGCCATCAACACTCAACAGCTGCATTTAAAGGCTCAGGCTGTGAATTTACCGCATCTGACCCGGCTTATTGCAACAATTGCTTAACAGCTAAAACAAAATCCAGTAGGCTGATACTCTGTATAGTCTCTAGCGGGTAGTGGTGTATGTCAGCGTCCTCTGCAACAGTTCAGCCTTCATTGCAAAAAGCTCATGGTCAGTGTTTATGTGGCAAAGTGAAAATTCAGGCAGGCGCAGTGGTAGTGCAGGCCGGAGTTTGTCATTGCCAGTATTGCCAGAAGTGGGGCGGCGGGCCGCTATTTACGCTTGATGCTGGCACAGAGGTCAAACTGGATGGAGCTTGTTTTGTCTCCACTTTTAATTCTTCTGACTGGGCAGAGCGCGGCTTTTGCAACAACTGTGGCACGCATTTGTTTTACCGGCTGAAACAAAATGGTCAGTATTTCATTCCTGTGGGTTTATTGGACCCGTTGACTAATCTGGTGCTCGATCATCAGATTTTCATAGAGCAAAAACCAGACTGGTACTGTTTTGCTAACCAAACCAAAGAACTGACCGGCGCTGAAGTTTTCGCGGCATTTAGCACAACTTAAGGCTTTGGAGTAAATAAGGCTTCTTGCTTCAATGCTATTTTTATACTGGTTAAGTCCTTGTTTATAGTTAGGTCCTATAATGATGGTTGCCAGAGGGTATCTATCTAAGGGGGCATAACCTTTCTTATGCAGGACAGTATTTAGGCTACGGGAGTGAGCGTGAAAAAACTACAGAAAGTATCAAGACTAACGGCTTTTGTACTGATAAGTGCAGTCAGTGCCGGGGTTTCTGCTCAGGACGTTAAAAATTGTCGTGAAACCACGAATAAAGATCTACGTCTGGCCTGTTATGACCGTATTTTTGGCACCAGCAGCGCCGAAATTGTCGAAACTTCAGCCGCAACGAACTCAGCAGAAGCAGATGTAGAAGTAAAACAAGATGTGAAAGCTCAGGCAGCAGAAGTCAGTGCAGTTCAAATTCCAATTGCCACAGTGATGCAAAAATACTGGGAACTGACGCCTGAAGAAAAACGTGATCGTTTTGTGTTTCGCACTTACCAGCCTAACTTCTTTTTACCTGCTCATATCACGTCCAATATTAACAAAGCGCCACAAAGCCCAACCCGGGGGCAAGCCGATGCCAACGAAAACTACAAACAAATGGAGAGTAAAATCCAGGTATCATTACGTGCCAAGCTGATGACAGAGCTGCTGTTGCCTGGTGCTGACTTGTGGTTTGCCTTTAGCCAGAGGTCGATGTGGCAATTGTGGAATGATCAGGATTCTGCACCTTTTCGTAACACCGACTATCAGCCTGAGCTGATGTATATAGTGCCTGTGGCCGATGCGTGGGGCGACTTGCCGGGTGATTGGCAAATACGCATGTTGCAATTTGGTATAGCTCACCAGTCGAATGGGCAAGCGAAGCCTTTATCGCGCAGCTGGAATAAAATTTATGCCGGTTTTGCTGTGGATAAGGGCGAGTTTGGTCTGAACTGGCGATACAACCAGCGTATTTCTGAAAGCGGTGAAGAAGACGATAACCCGGATTTAATTGACTATATTGGTAGTCATGAAATAAGCGCCAGTTGGTTGCCAGGCCATGCAACGGCCCAGTTGGTCTGGCGCAATGATTTTTCTCACTTAAGCCGTGGTTCCTGGCAGTTGGATCTAACCTATCCGGTCGATAGCAGTAAGCTGGACGGCTTACGCTGGCATTTACAGGTGTTTTCCGGCTACGGCGAAACTTTGTTGGATTACAACTTTCGCCAAAATAGTATGGGTGTCGGAGTGATGCTGTTTAATTTCTGACAAGTTGCAAGTTAAAAAGCAACAAGCCCGAACTAACGGGCTTGTTGCAGAAATTCAGGGGCTTTACGGGCTTGCAGTTTTTGTTCAAGAAAGCTAGCAGTGCTTATCATTTTTTGTTCTGACCAAGGTAGCCCGATCAGGCTCAGGCCAAGAGGTAAATCTGCAGCAAAACCGCCCGGCAAACTGAGGTTTGGATAACCTGCTACTGCAGCTGCTGTGGAGGTACCAAAGCTGAAACTATCCCCTTTTACATGATCGATAGGCCAGGATGGCCCATAGCTGGGGATTAAAATCAGGTCAGCCTTTGCTTGTTTTAAATACAGGTCTAACTGTTGCTCAGCCAAAACTCTGCTGTTCTTCAACGCCTTCTGGTAGTTTAGGTGTTCTTTGGTGAGATCCAGAGTCGCAGCTTGTTGCAGATAATCCTGGCCATAAAAGGCCAAGGCGGCTTTCCCGTTAGCATGGTTAAAGTCGACCAGCTTTTGTACAGTATTCACTTGTTCCGGAGCTTGATAATCTGTCAACCAGCGGGCCAAATCTCTGCCAAACTCATAGACCAGTACCTGAAGTTCATCCTGATATAATTCAGCGGGTAATTGCCAACTTTGAACTGTCTGAACTTGTACACCTGCGACTAACAAGGCCGCCTCCGCTTTATCCAGCATCAATTTTACAGCTGGGTAGTCTTTGTCAAAAGCTCTCACTAGTACTACTTTTTTTGGTAGCCAGGCACTGGCTTGCAGCGGGCCGGTTTTTTGTTGGGCTTCTGACGTTTGCAGTACTTCAAGTAAAGCAGCCGCATCGGCTACTGTTCTGGCCATAGGGCCTGCGATGTCCTGTGAATCCGCGATAGGGATAATACCAGCTCCGGCCACTGACCCGCGGGTTGGTTTAATTCCGACTACTGCATTCATAGATGCGGGGCAGACTATGGACCCGTCAGTTTCAGTGCCTACAGCTAACAAGGTTAAATCAGCTGCTACCGCAACGCCTGAACCAGAACTGGAACCACAGGGGCTGTGAGTTAGTAAATAGGGGTTTTTGGTTTGCCCGCCAAGAGCAGACCAGCCACTGGCAGAGCCTTCGCCACGAAAATTAGCCCACTCAGATAAATTAGCTTTTGCCAGTATCACAGCACCAGCAGAGCGCAATTGAGTAACCAAGGCCGCATCTCTGGTTGTTGTAAAGTCTTTTAAAGCCAGAGCTCCTGCTGTGGTCGGCAGTTTATCAGCAGTAGCTATGTTGGCTTTTAACACCACTGGCATGCCATGCAATGCTGATCGAATTTTGCCAGCTTTACGCTCTTCATCCAGCACAGCTGCTTGCTGCAGTGCATCAGGATTAATATCTACTATGGCATTGAGCTGCGGACCTGCATCGTCCACTCTGGCTATTTGTGTTAAATAATACTGGGTTAATTCAACAGAACTGAGTTTCTGTTGCTGCATTAGTATGCCAGCTTGCTCTACAGTAATATGCTGCAGTGGCTCTGCGGCTTGACTAAAAGAACAACAAAGCAAGAGACTGAACAAAGATAAGCGCATCGCTTTTCCTACAGATGATTATTTTATCAACTAACCATCAGTTAAAGGTGGGGTAGTTGCAATAGATCTGAGTTAAAACAACAAATTAGCGGGTCTGAATTTAGAGGGGAAGCTTTGGAATAGGGGGCCCGTTCTATGCCGGACTGGGCTTTTGCCCATGACAAGGGCGCTATTCTGCCTGTGTATTTGATCGTATGCAGAATAACACCGCCTCTTTCAGGGAAGCGGTGATTATATTAACGCTTGACCGTCAGTTCGTTATGTATAGTTTTCACGCCGGTAACAGCTTCAGCAAGCAACAGGGCCTGATTAATTTGGCTTTGATTATCTACCTCACCTGTCAAACGAAGGTCCCCTTTGGTGGATACTGCAGTAATATCAAAGTGTTTTAACTCATTGTCCGCTAATAGTGCCGTTGTTACATCTTGGTTGATATTGATATCTGAAATAGTCAGAGGCTCTGCACTGTCTGTTTCTGGCATTAAAGCAGCCTGATCGTCGGCTGTTTTAACAGCACCAGGGTAGGTTGGTGTGGATTTATCGCAAGCCGTCAGCGTTACTGATGAAAGCAGTAAGACAGACAAGGTAAAACCAGTAGATAATTTCATAATAAAGTCTCCGTTGGGTGATGCGTGGGGGCTGGGTTACCTAAGATAGTGGCTTTGCTTGAGCTTGCTGTCTGTGCGTTAACGTACTTCGGCTTGCTCTATGCAGAAATACTTGCGCCTGTTCTGTTAACTGAGGTAAAACGACGATAGTAGCTTAAAAGCCTAACAAAGCAGGTGATCGTGACATCAGAACAACAAAAGGCCCTAACAAAACAGTTGATTGCTCTGGAATTACAACTGCATCAACCGGAAACAAGGCGAAGTCAAACCCGGTTAAATCTGTTGCTGGCCAATGGTTTTGAAGAAATCGCAGCCTCTGGGGTGCGTTTTGACAAAGCTCATGTATTGCAGCGACTACCAGAAGAGCAAGCACCTTCGGTGGAAGCTTTTGATTTTGAAGTCAGGCTGTTATCTGCCGATTTAGCTCAGGTATTGTACAAAGCCAAATTACGTAAAGCAGGAGAGATGCAAAGCAAATTGTCGTTACGCAGCTCTTTATGGCAACTCAATAGCCTTGGCTGGCAAATGGTATTTCATCAGGGTACAACAGTGCTACCCGCGAGTGGGCCTGTTTAATGTCCGGTTATCGGATCCGAACTTTGCATTCAGATGATGTCGAAGCAGTGCTTCAGTTTGAGTTAGCCCACAAAAGCTTTTTTGAACAAAGTATTGAAGCAAGACCGGATGATTTTTATCAGCCCGCAGCAGTCCAGCAGCATATAGCGGAGTTTTTGCTGCTAAAACAGCAGACGTTGGCCTGGCCCACACTGATTTTTAATACAGACAATGAGCTGATTGGCAGAGCTAACATCAAAGACATAGATCCGGTGACAAGATCGGCTTATGTCGGCTATCGCATTGCTGAACACTGGTCAGGTCAAGGTGTTGCCAGCTTTGCTCTGTGTCAATTAATACAGCATGCAAAGCAAATGGGATTAATGGTTTTATTTGCCTGCGTATCGACAGAAAATCTGGCGTCAGAGCGGGTGCTGATAAAGGCCGGTTTTCAAAAAATGGAAACCATACCGCAAGTGGCCATAGTGCAAGGCAGAACTGTTGCGGGTTATTTGATGTGGCGGAAATTATAAGCTGTTAATAATCATTTAAATTCTTCTTGACCTCAAGTTAGCTTGAGCTTTTACAGTGGCGGCTGATTTTAAATCTGTGCGCTATGCACTGTAAAAGGAGGCTTTGTTCATGAGTTCTGTTGTATCCCGTTGGTATGATCCCTGGTTAACCGCTTTAGCCCCGCTGATTTGGGGTAGTACCTACTTAGTCACCACAGAGTTTTTGCCTCCTGATGTCCCCTTATTGTCTGCCGCTTTACGTAGCTTGCCGGTAGGGCTCTTGATGTTGTTATGGTTACGGCAGCTACCGCAGTCTGGCTGGTGGGGCAAAATTCTGCTGTTAGGTTGTTTAAATATTGGTGTATTTCAGGCTCTGCTTTTTGTCGCTGCTTATCGTTTACCTGGTGGTGTTGCTGCGACAGTTGGCGCTATTCAGCCTTTAGTTGTGGTTTTTTTAAGTTGGGCTGTACTGGATGGCCGCACATCGTGGCTAAGCTGGATTGCTGCGTTGTTGGGTTTATTGGGTGTGGCTCTGCTGGTGTTAGGGCCTGCAGCTCAGTTGGATGGCCTAGGTGTACTAGCAGCTGCAGCTGGTGCTTTGGCAATGGCCTGTGGCACTTTACTAACAAAAAAATGGCAGCCTCCGGTCAGTGCTATGGTACTCACCAGTTGGCAGCTTAGTGTTGGCGGCTTGTTTTTGTTGCCGCTTGCTTTAAGTGTCGAAACCCTGCCGCAAAGCCTTAACCTGACTCATATTCTGGGTTATCTCTGGCTTGGTCTGATAGGTACTGGCCTGACTTATATTTTCTGGCTGCGAGGCGTAATGCGGATGTCAGCCAGTGCGGTCACAGGTTTTAGTTTACTCAGCCCTTTAAGTGCAACTGTGCTTGGTATTGTGGTGTTGGATCAGCATCTGACGCTGCTGCAAAGTCTGGGCATGCTGTTGGTCTTGACCGGTGTCTGGCTTGGTCAGCATAAAATGGCAGCTCCAGTGGTGCCAGTGAAAGCGGAGGCAAGCCAATGAAGATAGCTATTGTTTATCATTCGGTCACTGGTACCACAGCACAGTTGGCTGAAGCTGTGGCCGCAGGTTGTCGTTCAGTCGCAGCTGCAGAGCCTCAATTACTTCGCATTGAAGGGGCGGATATACAGCAAGGGCGATACAAGAATTCAGTAATGCTTGAAGTCATTGATCAGGCTGAGGCCGTCATTTTTGGTTCTCCCACTTTTATGGGCTCTGTATCGGCGCAGTTCAAAGCTTTTGCTGATGCCACAGCTGGCGATTATTGGGTTGAGCAGCGTTGGGCGGACAAAGTCGTAGCTGGTTTTACTGTGGGCACTGGCTACTGTGGCGATACCTTACATTGCCTGCATTATTTGCAAATTCTGGCGGCCCAGCACGGCATGTTGTGGACAGGACTGGATTTAGCAGGTGCTGGTGATGCAAAGGCGCCAAACCGGCTTGGTGCTCAGGCGGGTTTGATTGTCAGAGCAGTGGATGGCGCAATAGCAGCGCCAGATTTGGAAACTGCTTTTTATCTGGGCCAAAGGGTGGCTCGTATTGTCAGTCGATTAAAACCAGCTGACATAACACAGTATTGATGAGGCAACTTTGAGTTTCCAAAGCAGCACTGGTGTTTTACTGCGCTTTTGGCCATTATCTGAGTTTTATCACAAGGTAAAGCTCAGATGACAAACAGCAAAAAACAGATCACACCAGAGCAACTGATACAGCAGCAACTGGACGCTTATAACAGCAAAGATACCTCAGCCTGGCTGGCTTGTTATCATCCTGATGCAGTACAGCTGGATTTTCACGGCCTAGTGTTGGCGCGCGGTCACGGTGAAATGCAGCAGCGGATCAGCCAGCGTTTTGCTGAAGCTGATTTGCATGCGCAGCTACTAAACCGGATAGTGATGGGGGAGTGGGTGATTGACCACGAACTTATTCAGCGTAATTTCCCAGAAGGCCGGGGTCAGATTGAACTCTTATGCAGTTATCAGGTGAAACAGGGTCTTATCGTCAAGGCCCTGTTTCAGTTCGGAGAAAAAGTGCTGTTGTAAGTCCTTTATTCAGTACCTACTTATCAGTTGGATTTACTAGCATCAGGCACCAGCTTATAAATATCGCCTTTGGGCAAGCCAGCTTTGACATAAAAAAGCTGTTGGTTTTCAATAGCGTAATGATGGACAAAACGTTCGGGCGTCTCGAGCAGCAGGCTGTTTTCCTTGCTCTGTAGCTGGTACTGTCGTATGCCCTGATCCGGCTGATAATAATAAATCTGCCCTTCGGATAAGCTCCAGTTGAGCCAGTTGATTTTGTTAAAATCAGCGATCAGTAACTGCTCTTCTGCGGTGGTTAAATCCAGCTGAAATAAGCCGTCCTGATGAAATTTGCTGAAATACAGCTGTCCCTGCAGCAGATAACCGCTGTAACCACCCTGAGTTGTCAGTTGAGTGGTGGCTGCGGTGCTTAAATCCAGTTGCCATAGTTGCCAGTCGCCACTTTGTTGACTGCTGTAAATAATGCCTGAACCATCCGCTATCCAGTTAGCCACTTCCACCTGATGTTCAGGCGCGACCAGCACCCGCTGCTGGCCTGAAGCCACAATAAGTTGCCATAAGGCGCCGTCTTTGCTGAAGATTAACGATTCGCCATCCGGGGACCACTGCAGACGCACAAAAGCAGGGACGCCAGGCAAATCCGCCAACAGGTATTCGTTTTGGCCAGCAGGCTGCAACCAGATCTGATCTTTGCCATGGCGCTGGCTTAAAAAGGCTAAGTCGCCTTTGTGGTTCACCCTCGGCATGCGGTCAATTTTACTGCTGCCTATACGGATCCTTGCTTTATTGTTGCTCAAATCCTGCTGCCAGATATCGGCGTTCAGCTCATAATCAGCGTAATAGATCTGTTGATTGGAAACCGCAAGCGACTGCACAGTACGGCCTGTATAAAATAAAAACTCCAGCTGGTCTGTGTCGAAACTGTATTGCAGCAATTCAGCGCCTTTGCTTAGTAACAACTGATTGCCTAACCAGTCTATCTGCGTGGCTTTAAGCGGCAGAATTTTTTGCTGTAACACCACAAAACTGCTGCTGTCGAGAATCAGCAGCAAAGTCTGCTGATTTTCCATATAACGTAAAACTGCCAGCTTTTTGCCATCATCGGACTCAGCAAAAGTCAACTCTCCGGTAGGGCTTTCTGAACTGAGCGGATTGGTGATCTGCTGTTTAGCTGTGGTATCCAAACGGTAACGGCTCAAAGCATAAGGTTGGGTTTTGTCGGCTCTGTCGCGCAGATAAAAACCTTTACTGTCGTTTTGCCAACTAAGCTTTACAGCTGCATCTGTAGTGCACTGGGCTACTGTTTTTTTCTGCTCAGGCTTGTCGAGTAAAAACCACTCGACAACACAGCTTTGCTGGTTTTGTTTTACCCATAAAATTTGCAAAGCATCTGGGCTTAATGCTGCGGTGCTGATGTCATTTTCCTCTGACAACAGCTGGAGTTGGTCTTTACCCTGTTGTAACAGCAGCTGTTTTTTTTCTGCCTGTGAAGAGAAATACAACAGTACAGCGCCATCAGCGCTGAGGCTGAGATCATACTCAACACCCTGAGCATGGCTGACGGGTACTGGGGCTGTCATATAAGGCGTAGTTAGTTGTTCTGGCGCAGGAGCTAACGTAATAAAAAACCACCAGACAAAAAATAGCAAAGGGGATGTCCAAAGTAAGGCTAATCCCAATTTGGTTTTAAAGCCGGAGCTTTTCACTGCAACAACTGCAGGTGTTGCAGTTTGAGTTATGAGGGCAGGCTCTGTAACTGATTCGACCTTTTGCTGTTGTAGTGATTCGACAGTCAGAGGCTGACAAAGCCGATAGCCAACCTTAGGCAGAGTTTCAATGTAAGTTGTTGCAGAGTCCAGCTGAGCAAAAGCCTTGCGTAATAACGACACCGACTTATTAATGGCGCTTTCGCTGACCACGCGACCTGCCCACAGCTGTTCAATCATTTGATCTCGGCTCAGTTGGCCTTGCTCTGCTGCAATAAAAAGCGACAACAGCTGATAGGCTTGAGGTTCCAGATACAAGCTTTCTGTTGACGAGCTTAGCTCACGGCTGTTGGGATCAAAGGTCAGTTGACCAATCAATAATCGCTGATGAGTGTGGTGTGCAGGCATAGATCAAAAAGTCCGGAAAGATGCTTTGGCTAAGGGTAAGCTTTTTATCATAAAAATGTCCTTAACACTTGTGTTATTGCCGTCTTTTTCTGATGCAACATCAGAGTTTTATTGATGGAGAACCCTAATGACCCTGTTGAAGTCGCTGTTGTTTTACGCTGTGATTGGCTGGATAAGTACGGCAGAAGTCAAAGCTGCAGAAGCCTTACCTGAAGGCGTGAGGATCATTAAAGCTGGCGGCGCCGGGTTTCAGCTGCGCTCTGCAGGGCTGGAACACAAAGGGCCTGCCGTCGTATTGCTGTCTGGCCCCAATGAGCACTGGCATAGTGACAGTGGTTGGTTTGCTCTACTGCAACCGGTACTGGCCGAAAAGTACCGAACTTATGCCATAGACAGATTGGGGCAGGGCCTGAGTTCAGAGGTAAATAATCCATCCTACAGGCGTTTTGCAGAGGATTTAGCCTTAGTTTTGGCAGAGTTAGATGAACCGGAAATCTTGCTGCTTAGTTTTGCCAGCAGTTCTGTGGCCGGTTTGTTATTTGCTCATCAGAATTCCACACTAAAGATCCTTGGGCTGCTGCTGATTGACCCTGATATTCCTCTGCCTGGCTCCATTGCTTTGTACAAAGGTTATCCGGCCTATTGGTATAAGGCGAATCTGGCACAACTTTTACCTGCATTAAAAACCGGGGTCTGGACAGAGCGTACTGCGAAAAAGCTGCAGCAGGAACGGCTACTGGTGCAAAAGTTAGTGCCGGCAGACTATGCCAGCTACATGGACTGGACTTATTTTGACTTTATGGCACAGCAGCGACTACGAATTGAACGTCAACAAAACAGGGCGAAAGAAATTGCTGCCTACGCTGACGATTTGGATGCCTATCAGGCTCTGCCTTTTTACACTAAGCGGCCAGTGTCTGTGATTAATTCAGACTTTGAGCAACAACAAATCAACCAAAACCCAGAACAAAAATCACAGTTTCTACTCTGGCAGCAGGAAGGGGATGTTTGGAGCAAACAACAGGCAGAGCGCTCTGGTGGTCAGTATATAGAACTTCAACATTCTGACCATCTGGTGCTTTTTCAGCAGCCTGCAGTGATCACAGAGGCTGTGGATTGGTTAATGGCGTTCCCTGTAAAATAAATACTCACTGACTCTGGTTACAGCGGTGAAGGCTCAAGGTAGACTTGGCTTTTGTTTTATGATCAGTTGTGAGTTCAATAGCTTATGTTCAAGATGTTCGTTATCCCTTTTTTATTTTTCTCTGGTTATATAGTGGGTGCAGATGCGCCACTTTCTGCCTCTAATGCAGAATTTTTATCTAAACAGATACAAGAAAAAATGGAAGGTCGCCCCGAGTTTCAGGGCTCAGCCCTGCTCATGCAATGGACAGAAGTTTTATGGCACTATCAGCAAGGCAGCACTTCACAGGGTAAGCCTTTTGATCAACATAGCGCATTTTTTGTTGGCTCCATCAGTAAAACTCTGGCTGCTGTGTTAGTGATGCAGCAGGTGCAGAATGGTACTCTGGATTTACAGGCACCGGTCAAACACTATTTACCTGAACTTAAACAGCCTTGGACTGCGTCAGTACGAGTTGCTGATTTGCTGAGCCATAGTTCTGGTCTGGTGGATATCAGTACCCAGCAGAGCTATGGTCAGTTTCGTTATAACAATTTAAATTTCCAGTTGTTGGGGCAAATTCTGACTGCTGTCACAAAGCGCCCATATGCTGAGTTGGCTGAGCAATTGTTGCAGCAATGCCAGATGCACAGCTCTGGTTTTGCCAACAAGGCTGACGTGGTAAATCAGGGCTGGCATGAAGAGCAAGGCCGGCTAAAAACCATCACAGGTTTTATGCCAGTTGAAGCAGAGCCCAGTGGTGGTTTAGTTTCATCCGCTGCTGATATTGCATTGTTACCTTTGTGCATGAGACAGCAGCTAACAAAAACGAGTCTGCAACAAATGACAACACCACAGCTGTTACGTCCGCACCGATGGGGTGAAGTCTATTACAGTTATGGGCTGCAAATTTCGCACACTGCAGCAGGAGTTGAATGGAGTCATAGCGGTTATATTCCTGGTTATGTCTCAGTTTTTAATCATTTCCCTCAGCATCAACTGACCTTAGTCGTGCTGGAGAATCAATCGTTGGACCCGGCCAATCTCGCCAGAGCCGCTTATTATCATGACAAATTAAGGCGCTCAGTCATTCAGATGCTGAGTCAAATGAATAAGGACAAGGGATGAAGTTTCACTACACATTAATAGCCGCTGCGTTGTTATCTGGTTTTATTATCAAAGACGTCAAGGCTGCGGATAATTATACGGCCGCATATCAACAGCAGATTCAACCCTTCTGGCAAACTGTGACACCACAGCAACTGAAGTTGTCAGATGGCAACATCTTACATTATGTAGTCATCACACCCACTGTGGTAACAGCCACAATAGTGGTGGTTAATGGCCGCACTGAATCTTATCTGAAGTATCAGGAACTGGCTTATCAACTGACCCAGCAGGGGTATCAGGTGTTGATGTTTGATCACAGAGGACAGGGCCTGTCGAGTCGTTTAACCGATAATCCACACAAAGGTCATGTAGACGATTTTCAGCATTATATTGATGATATGCATCAACTGGTCAGTCGGGTTGTGCTGGCAGATAAAGAGCAAGTGGATAAAAAACTACCTTTGTATCTGCTAGGCCATTCTATGGGGGGCGCTATCAGTACCTTGTATTTACAGCAGCACCCCGACGTATTTCAAAAAGCGGCTTTGTCCGCTCCTATGCATGGCATTAATGGCAAGCTGGCATATGACGAATGGGACGCCTGTCGTCTGGCATCAACAGTGACATTGTTTTCCACAGAAGGTTATGCCGGTTTTGCTGACAAGCCTTATGTGGCCGGTTCTTTTGATGGCAATGAGCTGACTGGCTCAAAACAGCGTTATCAGTGGATGCAAACTTTGTATCAGGATAATCCACAGCTGCAATTAGGCGGTGCTACCTGGGGCTGGCTGGATCAGGCTTGCGCCGTATTACCTCAAATGCGGCAGCAAGCCAAGACCATAAAAATTCCAGTGCTGGTGATGCAGGCAGAGCTGGACACTATAGTGTCAGCACATGCACAACAAGAGTTTTGCACCCTGTTGGCGGAAAACTCAAATTCAGGCTGTGTCGGTGGTTTGCAGGTGATTAAAGGCGCTAAACACGAACTCTTGTTCGAGCAGGATGAAATTCGTCAGCAGGTGCTGGACAAGGTGCTGGCGCATTTTGCATCAGAGTAAAAATACTAAGCGGCAGAGATAGCGTCAGTATATAGCAAACAAAAAGGCCACCTTGCGGTGGCCTCACTTTTGGTTTTAAGCCAGCTTATTCAACTGAACCAGGTTTAGTCATAGGAGCAACACTCATCTGACGGGCAGAGGCAGAGCCTCCTGGACGTTCGGAGCTGATGACCAGAGGTCGTTCGCTATTATCCATGCCAGTGGTTTGAGCTGTAGTCTGAACTGTAGCCGGAGCTTCAGCCTCTACCACAGGTTTAGTCATATCCGCTGTGACCATTTTCGCGTATCTGTTACCAGAAATAACAGGGGCCTTTACTTCAGCTACTGCTTTTTTCACAGGCGCTTTGCGTGTTTTTGCTTTTGGCGCTTCTTCTGCCACAGCTTCAGCAACAGGCGCAGTTTCAGCAGCTACAGGTGTAGTTTCAACGACCTTAGCTGGTTCAACAGCCTCTGGCGCAGCTGCTACCGCTGGAGCTGGTGCAACAGCCTCTGGCGCAGCTGCTACCGCTGGAGCTGGTTCAACAGCCACTGGCGCAGTTTCTACCGCTGGAGCTGGTTCAACAGCCACTGGCGCAGTTTCTACCGCTGGAGCTGGTTCAACAGCCACTGGCGCAGTTTCTACCGCTGGAGCTGGTTCAACAGCCACTGGCGCAGTTTCTACCGCTGGAGCTGGTTCAACAGCCACTGGCGCAGTTTCTACCGCTGGAGCTGGTTCAACAGCCACTGGCGCAGTTTCTACCGCTGGAGCTGGTTCAACAGCCACTGGCGCAGTTTCTACCGCTGGAGCTGGTTCAACAGCCACTGGCGCAGTTTCTACCGCTGGAGCTGGTTCAACAGCCACTGGCGCAGTTTCTACCGCTGGAGCTGGTTCAACAGCCACTGGCGCAGTTTCTACCGCTGGAGCTGGTTCAACAGCCACTGGCGCAGTTTCTACCGCTGGAGCTGGTTCAACAGCCACTGGCGCAGCTTCTACCGCTGGAGCTGGTTCAACAGCCACTGGCGCAGCTTCTACCGCTGGAGCTGGTTCAACAGCCACTGGCGCAGCTTCTAACGCTGGAGCTGGTTCAACAGCCACTGGCGCAGCTTCTACCGCTGGAGCTGGTGCAGCAGCCACTGGCGCAGCTTCAACTACAACTACAGTTTCTTCTGCTGCAGTTGTGATTGGCAGATCCAATTGTTGTTCAGTGCTTACTGCAGCGTCCTGATCTTCTGGGTAACGGGCAGCTAAAGCTTCTTCAGCTTCCTGGTCCTGTTGCTCTTTTTTACGTTTCTGACCAGCAGCGCGTAAATGACGAGGAGAACGACGGCTGCGGCTGCGGCCTTCAGCTGCTTCTTTCTCAGCATCATTGCTTTCTGCATCTGCAGTATCCACAGTTACAGTTTCAGTTGATCCTGTTTCAATAACATCGGCTGGAACATTTGCCTGAACCGCAGCTTCAGTTTTTGCAACAACTTGTTGTACTGGTGCTGCTACTGCAATTTCAGCTACAGCTGTGTCGGTGGCGACTGGCGCAACTACAGAAGTGTCAATCACAGGAGAGGCGACTACTGAGGCTTCAACAGCTGTTGTTACTGCAACTGCGGCAACGCCTTCTTTTTCATGACGCACAGACTTTCGCATCTGACGACGTTGACGGCGCTCAACAATCTTAGTGCTATGTTCTTCGTCGTTTTCTACAGCTTTAACAGGAGCTTGACGTTCTGCCACAGGTTTTTTCTGTTCCGGACGCTCAGTACGCTCTGGTCGTTCAGCACGTTCTGCGCGCTCTCCACGTTCCTGGCGTTCACCACGTTCCTGACGAGGTTTATCCTGTCTTGGCGCTCGTTGTTCCTGGCTGCGTTCTGAAGTGCGCTCTGCTTTCGCTGGAGTAGCGTTGTCGTCTTTTGCAACTTTTTCATCCCCTTCCTGACGGCGGCGATTCTTGTTGTTACGACGTCTGTTGTTATCACGATTATTCGTGCGGCGTGGTGCTTCTTCCACTTTTACTTCAGGAGCAGGTGCTGCAGCGAACAACGATTTGAACCAGCCCACCACAGAATCGACCAAGCCAGGGCCTGTATCTTTTACTTCGGCCACTTCTACTTTACGGGCAGCAGGGGCGGGTGCTGCTGCAGCTGAGGCTTCAGCCATATTAATAGCCGACACTGCTGGTTTTTCTTTGACGTTTTCGCCAATTGGGTGATACACAGCACTGCCGACAGCAGGAGCTTTCACCATGTTGTAGCTGGATTCTTCAATCTCTTCGTCGATACGGATGCGCGTCACTTCATAGTTTGGCGTTTCCATGTGTTCGTTAGGAATGATGTAAATCCGGATACCATGACGGCTTTCAATGCGACGCACTGAATCACGTTTTTCATTCATCAGGTAAGTGGCCACAGAAACCGGCACCTGAGCATGAATTTGACTGGTGTTGTCTTTGATCGCTTCTTCTTCGATTAAACGTAAAATCGACAGAGCGGAAGACTCAGTGCTGCGGATAGTGCCGCGGCCATGACAACGTGGACAAACGTGAGTGGCAGATTCACCCAACGAAGGACGTAAACGCTGACGTGACATTTCCAGTAAACCAAAACGTGAAATGCGGCCGATTTGTACACGGGCACGGTCTTGTTTTACGGCGTCTTTTAAGCGGTTTTCTACTTCACGTTGATGGCGCACTGGCGTCATATCGATGAAGTCGATCACAATCAAACCACCTAAGTCACGTAAACGTAACTGACGGGCAATTTCATCGGCTGCTTCTAAGTTGGTATTAAAAGCGGTTTCTTCGATATCACCACCTTTAGTTGCTTTTGACGAGTTGATGTCAATAGCCGTTAAAGCTTCAGTGCTGTCGATGACAATAGAGCCACCAGAAGGTAAACGCACTTCACGGCGGAAAGCGGATTCAATCTGAGTTTCAATCTGGAAGTGCATAAACAGTGGCACTTCGCCCTGATACATTTTGACACGGTGGGCAAAATCAGGACGGAACTGCTGAATATAAACTTTGGCTTCTTCGAAAATACGTGGGTTGTCGATCAGTATTTCACCGACATCACGGCGCAGGTAATCACGAATAGCACGGAAAACCACGTTGCTTTCCTGATGGATCAGAAATGGTGCAGGGCGGTTTTGCGCTTCGTGTGTAATAGCAGACCAGTGCTTTAATAAGGCTTTTAAGTCGTAATCCAGCTCTTCGTGAGACTTACCCACACCAGCGGTACGAACTATTAAACCCATGCCGTCTGGCAGTTGTAATTGATCCAGCGAGTCTTTTAAATCCTGACGCTCGTCACCTTCAATACGACGGGAAATACCACCGGCGCGAGGATTGTTTGGCATCAGCACTAAATAAGAACCAGCTAAAGAGATGAATGTGGTTAAGGCTGCGCCTTTTTGGCCACGTTCTTCTTTATCGATCTGGATTATGACTTCCTGACCTTCTTTGACCACTTCTTTAATGTTAGGACGACCGTCAAAGGTATAACCGGCAGGGAAATATTCGCGGGAGATTTCTTTCAGAGGTAAAAAGCCATGGCGTTCAGCACCATAATCGACAAAAGCAGCTTCCAGACTGGGCTCAACCCGGGTGATTTTTCCTTTGTAGATATTGGCTTTTTTCTGTTCGTGCCCCGGGCTTTCGATATCCAGGTCGTATAATTTTTGTCCATCGACAAGTGCTACGCGGATTTCTTCTTCCTGCGTGGCGTTAATTAACATTCTTTTCATTGTTTTGTGACTCTATTGCATAGGCCACAACGCAACGACATCCTGCGTCCGCGTTTCAGATGATCAAACATATCAATGCTGCAGTCTCTCGACTGGGAATGCTTGAGCTAACTCATTTTATACTTTTGCCGGGCTATTGTTATCTAGAGTTGACTGCTTTTGCTCTGCCTGTTTTATGGGTTCTGATCCCAACCTGGTTTGCGTGCTTGTCAACTTACTCTAACTTCAACCTGCTTCAGTATATTTGGTGCCGCTTTGTCAGGGCCGCACTTAAATGTTTTTTGCTGTGATCTGACACAGAGATCGCGCGATACCGCGCTGCGTTGTCGCAATTTTTTTTTGCCTAAGTGACCGGAATCTGTGTTTTGTCTCTGTCAGTAATAAATTACGCAGCATTACTTCAGACAAATAGCGTTATTCTCGCCCGCAGAGTATAAATACGTTGGTTTTCCCAACGAATTCGGTATGATCTGCCTCCCGAACGGTGCCTCACATTTTCTCTTACGTCACTTTGAGCGCCCTAATTGCCGTTTTTGGCATAATTAGCCCGGTAATTATCCCACTAATTAGCGACCAATAGCAACTTAATTTAAGCTTAGCAGAGTAACTGAAACGCATGACTGAAAATATCAAAACTCCGGTGCAATATATTGATGTAGAAGAAGATTATTCCGGTCAACGCATAGATAACTTCTTAATGGCGCGCTTGAAGAGCGTACCAAAGAGTGTGATTTATCGGGTCTTGCGCAAAGGTGAAGTGCGGGTTAACAAAAAACGAATAAAACCTGAATACAAGCTGCAAGCTGGTGATCAGGTGCGGGTGCCACCATTGGTCGTTCATGACGAGCCGGAAAAAGAGCCGGTATCAACCGGTCTCGCTATGGTGAAAAACCTTGAAACTCATATTCTTTTTGAAGACAACGATTTAATAGTGCTGAACAAACCTACAGGCATGGCAGTGCATGGTGGCAGCGGTTTATCTTTTGGAGTGATTGAAGCATTAAGAGCATTGCGTCCAACAGCTCGCCATCTTGAGCTGGTGCACAGATTAGACCGTGATACTTCAGGTTGTTTACTGATCGCTAAAAAACGCTCTGTGCTGACCAATCTGCACGAACAGCTGCGCTTAAAAACAGTAGAGAAAAAATACTGGGCTTTAGTGGCAGGGCAGTGGGACAGCAAAATTAAAAAAGTCACAGATCCGCTGCGCAAAAATACCTTACAAAGTGGTGAGCGCGTGGTGAAGGTGGACGAAGCTTTAGGTAAGCCTTCGGAGACCCGTTTTAAAATTTTGCAGCGTTATGAAGAAGGCACTTTAGTTGAAGCTTTCCCTGTCACTGGTCGTACTCACCAAATTCGGGTGCATACCGCTTGTAAAGGTCACGCTATTGCCTGTGACGATAAATACGGTGATAACGAATTTACCTCACAAATGCAGAAACTCGGTTTAAACCGGTTGTATTTGCATGCCAAAACTCTGACCTTTACCCATCCAGGCACTGGCAAGTTGTTAACCTGCGAAGCGCCTTTGGATAACGCATTAAGTAATGTGCTTGAAAAACTGAAGAGAAAATAATGAGTTCTGATATTGCTTTAGTGGTATTTGACTGGGACGGCACAGTGATGGACTCAGTGGGGCGTATTGTTTCTTCGATGCGCTCTGCTGCAGAGCTGTCTGGTTTAGTGGTGCCGACTGAACATCAGGTGAAACAAATTATTGGCCTGAGCCTCGACCCTGTGTTTGATATTTTATTCCCTGGTATCAATGGCACACAGCGTCAGACTGTGTTTGAACATTACCGCGATCAGTATTTATCGCATGAGCATCCGCCGACACCTTTATTCGAAGGGGCTGAGCAGGTGATGCGAGAGTTAAAGCAGCAAGGTGTTTTATTGGCTGTGGCGACAGGCAAAGCCCGTAAAGGCTTAAAGCGGATGTTTGAAGAAACCGGATTAGAACCGTACTTCAGCACCAGCCGCTGCGCCGATGAAGCAGAATCGAAGCCCAGCCCTGATATGCTAAAGCAAATTCTGGCTGAACTGAACTTACCCGCTCACCGAGCTATTATGGTCGGGGACACTATTCACGATATGGCAATGGCGCAAGCCATAGAAATGCCACGCATTGGGGTGACTCATGGAGTGCATGGCAGGGAAGAGCTAAGCCGTTATCAGCCCAAAGCTATTATTGATTCGCTGCCAGAGTTGTTAACTGCGCTTTGATTTCTGTTTATATCAAATTGTAGGGGCGGGTCTTGTACCCGCCCGTCTTCACTAAACCGCGGTGCTCAGTGACGGGCCGGGACAAGCCACGGCCCCTACATCCGGCCATCTATTGATACTGCGTGCACCAATCAAGGCTGGGTGAGCAAATCCCTGCCTTCATTTCGTAGCATCTGTAATAAACGAATCAACGGCAGGCCTATTAAGCTGTTTGGGTCGTCGCCTTCAAGCTTTTCAAACAAGCTGATACCTAAACCTTCACTTTTGAAACTTCCAGCGCAGTTCAGTGGTTGCTCTCTATCTATATAAGCAAGGATCTCAGCATCCGTCAGTTGACGAAAATGCACTTTAAATGGCTCGACACAAAGCTGATGCTGTTTTGTTTCGGCATTGACCAGAGCCAGGCCAGTTAAAAAGGTGACACAATGGCCGCTAAAGCTTTTTAACTGTTTATAGGCATTTTCCGCGGTATGAGGTTTGCCGAGGATTTGATTGTTAAATACAGCCACCTGGTCTGAACCTATGACTAAACCTTGTGTCAGGCTATTGGCTACAGCTTGTGCTTTTAATACAGCTAAGCGGCTAACCAGTTGTTCCGGTGTTTCGCCCGGTAGAGCGGTTTCGTCGACGTCAGGTTTTGCGGTAGAAAAGTTCGATGTTAGTTTTTCCAGTAAAGCCTTACGATATAAAGAAGTAGAGGCTAAATACAAAGCTGTGGTTGACATAAAAGCACCTCGTTGGGACAATGCGCCGCACTATACCTTTACTGACTGAAGTTGCAACTTTGTTAGCTGTACTTTTTCCATACATTTTCACCCTTTGTCGATGCGTAGTGGGTGTTAAAAGCATGTGGTTGCGCTCTAACTTGAGTTACTTTGGCTGAATTCAGCCAGAACGGCCGTCAGAACAGCGGTTTAGGCGGGAATAATTAACAAAAAAGAGGCAGGAATCCTTTGACAGCTCTAGCCTCGATCTATATGATGCGCGCCTTATGCAAAAGGTAAAAATTCCAATTACCCTTGATCCAACCCGAGCTGCACAGAAACGTGCAACCTTTGATGGTATAGTTCCTCTGGTTAATTTAACCAGATTAACGGACTCGTTAGTAAGTTCAGAGGGTAATGTAGACGTAGTAATAAATTGCGGAACTGATGAACAGGGCCTGGTTTTTATTGAAGGCCAGGCTAGTTGTCAGGTACAAGTGAAGTGTGAGCGCTGTAGTGAACACATGACTCTGGAACTGAATACCAGTTTTGCATACACTCCAATTAGGAGTGACAAAGATTCGGCTCATGACGATATTCCAGAGCGCTACGAAGTGGTCGAAAAAAACGAACACGGCGAAGTTAACTTGAGGCAATTGGTTGAGGACGAATTAATTCTGGCTTTACCCTTGTTTCCTATGCACGACGAAGGATCTTGCGATCCAACCAAAGTGCAAATGAGCTGGGGAGAAATAGAACCAGAACCAGAAAAACCGAACCCATTTGCAATATTGCAAGAATTGAAGAAAAAATAGTTTTTTTAGGAGAAAGGCAATGGCTGTACAGCAAAACAAAAAATCTCGTGCAAGACGTGACATGCGTCGTTCTCATGATGCGTTGACTGGGCCAACGCTGTCTGTAGACGCAACTTCAGGTGAGACGCACCGTCGTCACCACATCACTGAAGATGGTTACTACAAAGGTCGTAAAGTAATTAAGTAAGGTTGGATGCACTTGTTGCAACCACTACGACTTAGTATAGCTTTAGACATGATGGGGGGCGACCATGGCCCCCAATCAACTATTCCCGCAGCTATTGAAGCTCTGTGCGAATTCCCCCATGTAGATCTTGTCCTCTGCGGCGATTCAGAAATACTTACCAATGAATTAGAACAGGCGGGTTATTTAAACCATCCTCAGCTTTCTATTCAGCATGCTTCCCAATTAGTTTTGATGACCGACAAACCTTCTGTGGCTTTGCGCAATAAGCGCCAGTCGTCGATGCGTATTGCGTTGGATTTAGTCGAACAAAACAAAGTGGCCGCTTGTGTCAGTGCCGGTAATACCGGGGCTTTGATCGCTATGGCGCATTTTGTATTGAAGATGCTCAATGGTGTTGAACGTCCTGCTTTAATCAGCAGTTTGCCTTCTACGGTCGGCAGTCCGGTCTTTATGCTGGATTTGGGCGCAACAGTGAATTGTGATTCTGACACCTTATTCCAGTTTGCCGTGATGGGTGCTGTGATGGCCGAAGAGGTGGAAGGCATAGTCAAACCCAAAGTAGCTTTGCTAAATATGGGCGAAGAAGAAATTAAAGGTTCGGATCAAATCAAAAGAACCTCCTTACTCTTATCCGAATGTGCGGATATCAATTACATTGGCTACATCGAAGGTAATGACATTTTTTCCGGCAAGGCTGACGTGATAGTCTGTGATGGCTTTGTCGGTAATGTTGCGCTAAAAACCTGTGAAGGTGTGGCGAAGCTCATCTTAAAACGCTTAGAAACTGCACTGAAAAACTCCATGTCTGCTCAACTTTTCGGCTGGTTAATCAAACCTTTCCTGAAAAGTATGTCTTTAGGCGTGAACCCCGACCAGTATAACGGGGCAAGTCTGATAGGATTGCGCGGAATTGTAGTGAAAAGTCATGGAAATGCGACAAAAGAAGCATTTCTTAGTGCCATCCGTCAGGCCGTGCGCGAGGTTGAACGCCAGGTGCCGGTGAAGATCAAAGACAGGCTGGAACACGTATTAATTGACAAAGCGTAGGGCCCAATGTATTCACGCATTATTGGAACCGGAAGTTACTTTCCGTCTCAGGTCAGAACCAATGCTGATCTCGAAACCATGGTTGAAACCACAGACGAGTGGATCATCGAACGTACTGGTATCAAAGAACGCCGCATTATAGGTGACAATGAAACTGTCGCTACTATGGGAGCTCAGGCTGCACTCAAAGCTATTGAAGCAGCGGGCATCGAAAAAAACTCCATTGATATGATTGTCATGGCGACCACCAGCGCTTCCCGAGCTTTGCCCAGCGCAGCCTGCGAAGTACAAAGAGAACTGGATATTCCGGGTATTCCGGCTTTTGATGTAGCAGCCGCCTGTGCTGGCTTTTGTTATGCCTTAAGTATTGCAGACCAATATGTAAAAAGCGGCATGGCAAAACGAGTGCTGGTGATAGGGGCAGACTGTTTATCGCGTTTAATGAGCCCTGAAGACCGCAGCATGGTGATTTTATTTGGTGATGCCGCAGGCGCTGTTATTTTAGAAGCGTCAGAGCAGCCGGGTATTTTATCTACTCATATTCATGCTGACGGTAAACATTCCGAATTATTGTATGTCGATAACCCTGTACGTGGCGTTGAAGCATCAGTGCACAGCTCCTGGGGCGCGATGAAAGGCAACGAAGTTTTTAAAGTTGCAGTCACACGATTATCTGAAGTAGTTGAGCAAACTCTGGCCGCTAACAATATGGATAAATCGCAAATTGACTGGTTAGTACCACATCAGGCTAACCTGCGCATTATCTCTGCTGTGGCCCGCAAACTGGATATGTCGATGGAACAGGTGGTGATCAACCTCGACAGATACGGCAATACCTCTGCTGCGACAGTACCTACAGCCTTAGACGAAGCTGTGCGTGACGGCCGTATCCAGCGCGGACAAACTATATTGCTTGAAGCATTTGGCAGTGGTTTTGCCTGGGCTTCGGCTTTAATACGTTACTAACTATTACGAGAAGATTTGCAGGAAAAATGATGAACAACAAACTTGCATTAGTGTTTCCAGGACAGGGTTCACAAAGCGTTGGCATGTTATCTGAACTGCATGCAGAGTTCGCAACAGTTCGCGATACCTTCGCCGAAGCTTCAGCAGCTTTAGGTTATGACTTATGGGCCTTAGTCGCCCATGGCCCTGATACCGCATTAAACGAAACTCATCGCACTCAGCCTGCTTTATTAACAGCCTCAGTCGCTGTGTATAGAGTATGGCTGGAGCAGGGCGGTGCCAAGCCTGCTTATTTAGCAGGTCATTCTTTAGGTGAATACTCCGCTTTAGTCTGTGCTGGCGTTTTGACCTTGTCTGACGCTGTTAAGCTTGTGGAAAAACGTGGTCAGTATATGCAATTGGCTGTGCCTGCCGGTACTGGCGCTATGTCAGCTATTATTGGTCTGGACGATGCGTTGATTGCCAAAGCTTGCGCTGAGGCCGCTCAAGGAGAAGTAGTATCTCCTGTGAATTTTAACTCACCAGGCCAAGTGGTGATTGCCGGAAATAAAGCTGCGGTAGAACGCGCCAATGAACTTTGTAAAGCCGCTGGTGCCAAACGTGCGCTGCCTTTACCTGTATCTGTGCCGTCGCACTGCGCTTTAATGAAGCCTGCAGCTGATCAATTGGCAGATGATTTAAACAGTATTTCGTTTCATACAGCTGTCATACCTGTAGTGAACAATGTCGACGTTGTTGCGCCAGCAGATGCTGCTGCCATCAAAGATGCGTTAGTGCGTCAGTTGTATAGTCCGGTGCGCTGGACTGAAAGTATCGAGTTTTTAGCTGCACAAGGCGTGGACACTGTGATTGAACTGGGTGCAGGCAAGGTATTAAGTGGCTTAATTAAACGTATTAATAAAGAGCTGAACACGGCTTCAGTCACAGATGTAGCGTCACTAAAAGACGCTTTAGCTGCAGAATAATAAAAGGTTTAACTAGAATGACGACTCCATTTATTTCGTTAGAAGGCCAGGTGGCCTTAGTCACTGGCGCCAGTCGTGGTATTGGGCGCGCTATTGCTGAGCAATTAGCTGCTTTGGGCGCTAAAGTGGTTGGAACTGCAACAACTGACTCAGGCGCTGCGGCTATTTCTACTTATTTAGGTGACAAAGGTTTAGGCCTGGTGTTAAATGTCAGCGATACAGCTTCAATAGAGCAGTGTTTAGAGACTATTAAAGCTCAGTTTGGTGATATTGATATTCTGGTGAACAACGCTGGTATTACCCGTGATAACCTGTTGATGCGCATGAAAGAAGAAGAATGGTTCGACATCATGCAAACCAATTTGACATCAGTGTACCGTTTAAGTAAAGCTGTACTGCGCAGTATGATGAAAAAGCGTCACGGCCGGATCATCAGCATAGGTTCAGTGGTAGGTTCTATGGGGAATGCGGGTCAAACTAACTATGCTGCAGCGAAAGCCGGTGTATTAGGTTTTACCAAGTCATTGGCTAAAGAAGTTGCTTCCCGTGGTATCACGGTGAACGCTGTTGCACCAGGTTTTATCGACACCGATATGACCAAAGAATTGTCAGAAGAGCAAAAAGAAGCAATTTTCAGCCAGGTCCCGGCGAATCGCCTGGGCAAGCCGGAAGAGATAGCGGCCGCTGTAGCCTTTTTGGCTTCAGGTCCGGCAGCATATATTACGGGTGAAACCATCCATATCAACGGTGGTATGTATATGGTGTAAGTTTTTGCCAGTGTGCCTGAAGTAGCAGTCCATAAAACTGCAGTTTCAGGAACTAAGGCAAGTTTGCCAACGTCATTGGTGGTGCAGCGCGACGACAAGCGAATAGTCCCCATGAAGATAGTATTCTATGTGATTGGGGCGACAGAGCGCAGTCAACAAAGCTGCGGCTTCAAGGACAAAGGCAAATGGTTTGACCAGCAGGAAAAGCGAATGCCTTTGCTTGCAACAAACCGGGCTTACGCATAAACTAGCCGCCACACAAAATTGCACCAATTGTTGCGATTTACATGAGAAAAAGGAAGAAAAGATGAGCAACATCGAAGAACGCGTTAAAAAAATTATCATCGAGCAGTTAGGCGTTAAAGAAGAAGAAGTGAAGCACGAATCTTCTTTCGTTGACGATTTAGGCGCTGACTCTCTGGACACGGTAGAATTAGTTATGGCTCTGGAAGAAGAATTCGACACAGAGATCCCTGACGAAGAAGCTGAAAAAATTACAACGGTACAGTCTGCTATCGACTATATCAAAGCCCACGCTGAGTAAGCGTTAAGCTGACAAAACGGGTAGCCTCTGCTACCCGTTTTTGTTTCTGAAGCTGTCCGCTACGCGCGCTACGCTGAAGCGGATCAGCAATAGAGAATAATTTCGACTGCGGAGGATTCTGTGGCAAAACGTCGAGTGGTTGTGACGGGCTTAGGTATGCTAACGCCCCTGGGGAACGATGTAACGTCGACCTGGCAGGCTTTATTACAAGGTCAAAGTGGAATAGCGCTGTTTGATCATATTGATCCAGAGGCTTACACCACGAAATTTGCTGGTTTAGTCAAAAATTTTGACGTCGAACAGTTTTTCCCGGCCAAAGAAGCCAAGAAAATGGATTTATTTATCCAGTACGGTGTGGCTGCAGGTGTGCAGGCATTTAAAGATTCCGGACTGGAAATTAACGAAGAAAACGCCGAACGTATTGGTGTTGCTGTAGGTTCAGGCATAGGTGGTTTAGGTTTAATCGAAGAAAACCACACCAAATTACTGAACAGCGGCCCACGTCGTTTATCGCCGTTTTTTGTGCCTTCTACCATTATCAACATGATTTCTGGCCATTTATCCATCATGTTAGGTCTGCAAGGTCCGAATATCAGTATTGTCACAGCTTGTACTACAGGTGTGCATAACATTGGTCAGGCTGCCCGTATGATTGCTTATGGTGATGCGGATGCCATGATTGCAGGTGGTGCAGAAAAAGCTTCTACGACTTTAGGTATGGGTGGCTTTGGTGCTGCCCGTGCCTTATCAACCCGTAACGATGCGCCACAACAGGCCAGTCGTCCATGGGATAAAGACCGTGATGGTTTTGTATTAGGCGATGGAGCTGGTGTTGTGGTGCTGGAAGAGTACGAACATGCCAAAGCCCGTGGTGCGAAAATCTACGCTGAACTGGTAGGTTTTGGCATGAGTGGCGACGCCTATCATATGACATCACCACCAGAAAATGGTCGTGGTGCAGCTTTGGCGATGAAAAATGCTTTACGTGATGCAGGCGTTAATGCCGATCAGGTGCAATACATCAACGCTCACGGCACATCCACGCCAGCAGGTGATATAGCTGAAACTATGGCGATTAAATCTATTTTTGGCGCAAAACCAGAAGGTTTAATGGTTAGTTCCAGCAAGTCGATGATGGGACACTTATTAGGTGCTGCAGGTTCTGTTGAATCTATTATCACTATTTTGTCTCTGATCGATCAGAAGGTATCTCCAACCATCAACTTGGATAATCCGGATGAAGGTTGTGACTTAGACTACGTACCGCACACAGCCCGCGATGCCAAAATGGAATACGCTTTATGTAATTCTTTTGGTTTTGGTGGCACCAACGGTTCTATTCTGTTTAAGAAAATCTAAAGCCTTGGGGTCAGGCCTTGAAAGTTGAATCAACATTCAAGGCCTGACCCCATCGTTTCTTTGACCCTTTGATTTCCTTTCTTTTTTTCCTACTTGTTCTCGTAATTCCTCGCTAGATCTGTTATTAAAAGTAAACACTGGGTAACACCCCCATTTCTTTAACCAACAGAAGCATATAAACAATGTCCTATAAAAAAAGCTGTGTTGCTCTGGCTCTGATGCTTTGTGCTCAGGTCTCTTTCGCTGATCCCATAGCCCAAACTAAAGGGAAGTTTGAAGATAAATTTCGTCAATTGGATGAGTCTTTGCCTACCCCTAATATTTACCGCAATGCGGCTGGTGAACCAGGGCAGCAGTACTGGCAGCAGCAGGTCGACTATAAGATCAAAGCCAGTCTGGATGAAGAAAAACGCCGTTTGTCCGCGAGTCAAAGCATCAATTACAAAAACAATTCGCCTTACACGCTGAAGTATTTATGGTTGCAGTTGGATCAGAATATATTTAAGTCAGATTCGATGGCCGAAGTCACCAGCACTTTTGGCGGAGGCTCTAGACCAAGCAATGATCAGCCTGCCAAAATTAGCCTGGACGAGTTACGTAATCTGCAGTTTTTAGCTGATCATGAATTAGGCTATCAGCTGGACAACATCAAACTAGCCGACGGAACTGCCCTTAAGTTTGTTGTTGTGGGCACTCAGATGCGGATTGATTTACCAAAACCACTCAAGCCCAAAGAGTCGCTGCAATTTTCTATGGATTTTGCGTTTAACATCGTCGAAGAAGACGCTGTATCTGCCCGCTCTGGTTACGAGCATTTTCCTAAAGACGCTCGCAAAGGTGGCAACGATATCTTCTTGTTCGCGCAGTGGTTTCCGCGTTTAGTGGCGTACACAGATTATGAAGCCTGGACCAATAAAGAATTTTTAGGCTCTGGTGAATTTACCCTGGAGTTTGGTGATTATGAGGTCGAGATGACGGTACCAGCCGATCATATTGTTTCCTCCACAGGTGATTTGACCAACGCTCCGGAAGTACTGACCAAAGAGCAGCAACAGCGTTTAGAACAAGCTAAAACAGCGAAACGCCCTGTGTTTATTGTGACTGAACAAGAAGCGCTGGAAAACGAAAAAGATGATACGGATGACAGCAAAACCTGGCGTTTTAAAGCAAATAATGTGCGTGATTTTGCCTGGGCTTCGTCACGTAAATTTATTTGGGATGCCAAAGGCTATCAACAAGGTGGCGCAGAGCAGCCTTTTGTGATGGCGATGTCGTTTTATCCAAAAGAAGGCGGTGATTTATGGAAAAAATACTCCACTGAATCAGTAGTCCACACCCTGGAAGTCTATTCTCGCTTCTCTTTTGATTATCCCTATTCGGTCGCTCAGTCGGTCAACGGTCCTGTAGGTGGCATGGAATATCCGATGATCACTTTTAACGGCCCTCGCACCGAGTTGCAAAAAGATGGCAGTCGTACTTATTCGCAGGCAGAAAAACGCTTTTTGATTGGTGTTGTTATCCATGAAATAGGGCATATTTATTTTCCTATGGTGGTGAACTCGGATGAACGCCAGTGGACCTGGATGGACGAGGGTTTAAACAGCTTTTTAGATGGTATCGCCGGTCGTGAATGGGACCCACAAATTCCATGGGGGGTTGAAGCTCGCGATATTACTGACTACATGAAAAGCGAGCAGCAAGAACCTATCATGACTCAGTCGGACAGCGTGACACGCTTAGGACCTAATGCCTACACCAAACCTGCAGTTGCACTGAATATTCTGCGTGATGTGATTTTAGGCCGTGAGCTGTTTGATTTTGCTTTTAAAGAATACGCCACCCGTTGGAAGTTTAAACGCCCAACGCCCTCAGACTTCTTCCGCACTATGGAAGAAGCTAGTGGTGTCGATCTGGATTGGTTCTGGCGCGGTTGGTTTTACAGCACAGACCATGTCGATATTTCGCTGGATAAAGTCTACAAACTGCAATTGGATACCAAAGACCCAGATATTGACTTCGAGCGTCGCCGTAAAGAAGAGCAAGACAAACCCATGCCCATTTTTGTTGAGCTGAATGAAGCCGAAGGCAAAACCACCTGGGTTGAGCGCAATAAAGATGTGAGCGATTTTTACGACAAGAACGACAGGTTTACTGTCACCAACAAAGAGCGCAACAGCTACCAGCAATTCCTGGCCGATTTAGAGCCATGGGAACGTCAGGTGTTTGAACGCGCTATCGAAGAGAACAAAAACTACTATGTGCTGAATTTCAGTAACTTAGGTGGTTTAGTTATGCCTATCTTACTGCAGCTGACTTTTGAAGATGACAGTGTGCAAGATTTGTATATTCCGGCTGAAATCTGGCGCAAAACTCCCGATGCTGTGAGCAAGCTGATTGTGACAGACAAAGTGCTAAAGCAGGTGGTTGTCGATCCCAAATGGTTAACTGCCGACGTCGATGTGGAAAATAACCATTACCCACGTCAGATTATTCCATCTCGCATCGAGGCGTTTAAACGGGAGAAAAGCAAAGAGCTGGTGGAACGTGACATTATGCAGGACAGCAAAACCAAGCTGAAGGATCCCAAGTCTAAGGATAAAAACGATTGATGCGGCTACTTATAATTCTGTGTTGTGTGATCAGTTTACAGTTGTCAGCACACGAAATGAAATCAGCTGTGACCAAAGTACTGTTTAATCAACGCACCGGCACTATTGAAATCATGCACAGGTTTTATCTGCATGACGCTGAGCATGCGGTGAAAAAGCTACTGGATAAATCGGCTGATTTACTGGCAAAACAGTCCACTCGCGACAGTTTTGCTTTGTATGTCTCCAGCCATTTTCAACTGAGAACTTCAGGGCAGGATCTGAAGCTAACGCTGGTAGGGAGTGAGCTGGACGGTCGTTTCTTCTGGGTCTATCAGGAAGTGACCATACCACAACAACTGACACAGCTGGAGTTGCGCCATGATTCATTGCAAAGCCTATGGCCGGATCAGGTGAATGTGGTCAATATTGAAGGCCGTGGCAAAGTGAAAACCCTCAAATTCACCCCAGAACAGCAATGGCAGCAGGTGCAACTGAGTAAATAGCTGCTGGAAATAGGGTCAGCTCATAGTGTTAACTGTTAACAATGTGATTTGACCCCATTTTTAAAATCATGGATTTCAGGCATACTTTCCGCCAGAATTTTTCAGATGGTTTGGACTGGTACTGATGCTTTATCCGCAGGCACCCAACAGCACAGATCGTAGCTTTCACTATGGTGACGGGCTTTTTACCACAATCAGGGTAAAAGACGGCAAAGTGATGCTGTGGGATTTGCATCTGCAGCGTTTAGTCGAAGGGACTAAACGTTTGCTGATCCACCCTTTTGATACAGACGAGCTGACTGCTAAAGTCCAGCAGGCTGTATCTGCGCCGCATCAAGTCATGAAGGTACTCATTAGTCGCGGCATGGCGGGGCGGGGTTATAGCCCGCAAGGTATAGAATCTCCTTGTTGTTATATCAGTACTGCAGCCTTACCTGATTACCGTGCCTGGCAGCAGCAGGGCATTCGTCTGGACCTGGCGGATTTTAAACTGGCGCAGCAACCCGCATTGGCTGGTCTGAAACATAACAACAGGCTGGAACAAGTGCTGATTAAAGCCGAATTAGCTCAGACAGATGCTGATGAGCTGGTTGTACTGGACCAGAGCGGCGCTGTGATTGAAGTGTCTGCGGCTAATTTGATGTTTTATAAAGAGGGCCTGTGGTTCACTCCTGCGCTCGATCAGGCTGGGGTGAATGGGGTGATGCGTCAACATCTGATGGCTCATCGAACAATCCGCGAAGGTCAGTTTTGCCTGGATGATCTGCAACAGGCAGAAGCGCTATTGATTTGTAATGCCCTGATGGGTGTAGTGCCGGTAAAACAATTTGCTGGTAAAACTAAAAATATTGAACTGGTGCGTCAGTTTATCAGCGGAGTTGAGCTTTGATCCGAACTTTTTTTGTAGTGCTGCTGGTTTCACTCGTATGTTTATTTGGCTTAACCAATATGTGGCAACAATACAGCCAAAGTCGCTTAGCTCTGACTGATACTTATATCAAAGTAAAAGCGGGCGACAGCGCGATGAAACTTTGCCGACAGTGGCAGCAGCAAGAATTGCTGAGCAGTGCTCAGTGTCGGTGGTTGTCTATTTATCTGCGTGTACACCCAGAGCTTGCAAAATTACAGCAGGGTGTCTACAGAGTACCAACAGAGCAAAAGTCATTCGCTTTATTACAAATCTTGCAGTTATTTGCCAGCGGCAAAGTGGCGCAATTTTCCTTTAGCATCAAAGAAGGTGAAACCTTAAGCCAGAGTTTTAAGCGTTTAGCGCAAGCTGAATTTCTAAAGCATGATTTGACTGATAAAGCTGCATTGGTAGAACTGGCAAAGTGGCCTGATGCCTGGGGCAACAAACCTGGCAACGCCGAAGCGCTATTTTTTGCTGAAACCTACAATTACACCGCCAACAGCACCAGCACTGAATTATTAAAACGGGCTAACGAGCTTTTGATCCAAAGAGTGCAGCAGGCATGGGACAGTCGACAAGCCAATTTACCTTACAAAACTCCCTATGAGTTGCTGATTATGGCTTCTATAATCGAAAAAGAAAGTGGCCATGAGCCTGAAAAAACTTTAGTCAGTTCGGTGTTTGTGAATCGTTTAGCACTTGGTATGAGATTACAAACAGACCCAACTGTGATCTATGGTTTAGGCGATAGTTTTAATGGCGATATCACAAGGGCTGATTTACGCAATCCACACCCCTATAATACCTATCAGCATTTTGGTTTACCACCAGGCCCAATAGCAGCACCAAGTGGCAGTTCTATCATAGCTGCAGCCCAGCCAGCGCAAAGTGACTGGTTGTATTTTGTCTCGAAAGGGGATGGCACGCATCAGTTTTCCCGTACTCTCAAAGAGCATAATGCCGCAGTGCAGCAATACATTTTTGGAAAGAAAAAACCATGACAACTTCAGGTCGTTTTATTGTAGTGGAAGGCCTGGAAGGCGCCGGAAAAACCAGTGCTATCCGAACTATCCAGCAATGGCTGAACGAACAACAGATTCAATTTATCAGCACCCGAGAGCCTGGCGGCACACCTTTAGCCGAACAGATCCGCACGCTAGTCAAACAAGTGCAGGATGAAATCGTTGCGCCAGAAACTGAATTATTACTGATGTATGCCTCCCGTGTGCAACTGGTCAAAACTGTGATCCAACCCGCCTTGCAGCAAGGTACATGGGTGCTGGGTGACCGTCACGATCTCTCCTCCCGTGCTTATCAGGGGGGAGGCCGTCAACTGGATGAAAGCCTGATCAACAGTATTCGTCAGGTTGTATTGGGTGATTTAAAGCCGGATTTAACGCTGTATTTAGATATAGACCCGGCTATCGGCTTACAGCGTGCTCAGGCTCGTGGTGAATTGGATCGTATTGAGCTGGAGCAACTGGCGTTTTTCCAGCGCACCCGGGCTAAGTATCTGCAAATAGCTGCAACTGAAGCCAATATTGTCACCATTGATGCCAGCCAGTCGATGCAGCAGGTGCAGCAGCAGATCCTGAATGCACTGCAACAGGCCTGGCAAAACGGACCTTTAAACCCTGGTTTAAGCCCGGATCTACAGAGCCATGTCTGATTTCCCCTGGCTGGACTCCTACCAATACAAACTGACTGAACTGGCGGCGAAAGGGCAGTTGCATCATGCCTTATTGCTGACAGGCCCTGCAGGTATTGGCAAATTGGCTCTGGCTAAACGTATAGCGGCCTACTTGCTTTGTAAATCTCCACTGCAACTGAATCCCTGTGGTTTATGTAAAAGTTGCCAGTTGATGGCCTCTGGCCATCATCCGGATCTGTGGCAATTGCCCACAGAAGGCGGTAGCAGTATTGGCGTGGATCCGATAAGAGCTCTGGGTCAGTTTATGCATGGCGCAGCACAGCAGGGGGGCGTTAAGCTGGCACTAATTCCGCACGCCGAACTGATGACAGAAGCTGCGGCTAATGCGCTGTTAAAAACGCTGGAAGAGCCGCCACAAAACAGTTTTTTGCTTTTACAAAGTGCCCATCCGGCGCAGCTGTTACCTACTATTTTAAGTCGTTGTCAAAGCTGGGCTTTAGCTCCTGTTTATGGTGAGCAAATTGAGCACTGGCTGCAGGAACACAGCAGCAGGCCAGTCCCTGATTTTTTACTGCACTATGTTGGCGGTGCACCCTTATTGGCGCTGAAGTTATTGGAAAACGACGAAGCAGCGGCAATTTCTGCGCAATTGGTTATGCTGAAGAAGTTCGTATCAGCTCAATTGGATTTGTACGAGCTGTTGGCTCATTTACCTGATACGGAACAACTGCCATCAACTTTATTCTGGTTTGTACGACAGGAGTTATGGCATAAAGGTGCAGATATGCAGCTGAAACATCATCAGTTGCTGATATCTTTGCAGCAATGGGGGCGTGATCGTCAACTGATCACTGGGCAAAATGCAGTGCTGAACTTGTCTGCTTTATTAGTACAACTCCGTTCAGCCTTGTTGTAACAGGAGCAAGCTTTGAACGAAATTGCGCTGGATTTTACAGAGTTAAAAGAGTTGTATCGCTGCTATATGCCATTTCTGAAACATGGAGGTTTGTTTGTGCCTGGCTCCCTAACTTATCGAATTGGGCAGTCAATTTCGTTAACTGTTACTTTGCCTGATGAAAAGCAAGCGGTGCGGGTCATTGGTCAAGTAGTATGGCTAACGCCCCAAGGAGCACAAAGCGCGACCCCTTCCGGTATTGGCGTAGCCTTTGTTGATGATAAGTTTCAGTTGCAGGAAAAAATTGAAAAATTACTGGGTGCTATGCTCGACTCCTCCGAGCCTAGATACAGCCTTTAATCGGCATTATTGACCTGATGTTTTTGTATGTACGCGTTGAATTTTTGGAGATTACTTTTGTTTGTTGATTCGCATTGCCACCTTGATCGTTTGGAATGGGATAAATTATCCCTGACGTTAGCTGAAGTTTTACAAGGAGCCGCTGCGGCTCAAGTAGAACACATGCTTTGTGTGTCTGTTAGTCTGAAAGAGTTTCCCGCGATGAAGCAACTAGTCGCTGCTTATCCTCAAGTTTCAGTGTCCTGTGGTGAACATCCATTGCATCAGGAAGATAGTATAAACATCGAGCTGTTGCGTCGTTATGCTGCTGATCCGGCAGTTGTGGCCGTGGGCGAGACAGGTCTGGATTATTTTTATAGCCCGGATAGCAAAGCCATTCAACAGGAAGCTTTTGTCGCTCATATTGCAGTAGCTCGTGAATTAAATAAACCTTTAATAGTGCATACCCGCGATGCCAGAGCTGATACCTTGAATTTATTGCGTTCCGGCGGTGCTGCCGACTGTGGTGGTGTTTTGCATTGTTTTACTGAAGACTGGGACACAGCAAAAGCCGCTTTGGATTTAGGGTTTTATATTTCGTTATCTGGCATTGTGACTTTTCGCAACGCTGACGAGCTGCGTGCTGTGGCCCGACAAATACCAGCGGATAGACTGCTGATCGAAACCGACTCGCCTTATTTAGCCCCTGTACCTTACCGTGGCAAAACCAACCAGCCTGCTTATGTCAGCGCTGTTGCAGCTTGTATCGCAGAGCAACGTAACGTCAGTATTGAACAATTAGCGGAACAAACAACAGAAAATTTTTATCATTTATTTCAATCAGTTAACAGGTTTTAGTTCGAAGGAAAAGTAGCCCAGAATCAAATGATTTATTCTGGGCTTAGGGGAATGGCTCATCTACATGAGCCGTGCGCTAGAGGGAACCACACAGGGCAAACGGGTTATTCAACTGAGTTGAGTGTAGACAATGCCTATGAAATTTTCCTGTATGCCTCTTTGCTTTTAAGTACTTCAATTCGAACCAAAAGACATAACTTATCCTGTGCTTATACCCTGGTTACCCCCAACTTATACAGTCTGGCTCAAGCCAGGTAAGACTTTGGCGGCTATAAAATACTCTTGGCACAAAACTGCTATAGAAGCCAAAGTGTTCACAACTGATTAATGTTAGAAAAAATTAATCTAATAAAAACTGCAAAATCGTCAGCTGAGCTAAAGATTCAGTGGCTGTTTTATCAAATGGGCTATCCGAATGAGTGCAGAAGTTTTTTGTTTATGCTGACTGTATCTGGGCACATAATCAGAGTTTTGGCGCTGCGGATAGATCCAGCAGCGCCGACTTGAACTGGGTTGGTTTTATCCTTGCTGATTTTTATCGTCGCTAAGCTGCTTTTGTTTATGTTCCCAACGGCGTTTGGCAAAACGGCGCATGTTTGGAATATCGTCGGTTTCATCCATAATAGGCTGACCAATAATGGATTCAATCACGTCCTCCATGGTCACCAGGCCCATCCAACTGCCGTATTCGTCATAAACTAATGCCATATGCTGACGTTCACGGATCAACTGTGACATCAGTTGTTCCACATTCAGCATATCTGAAATCACTTTCACTGGTTTCATAATGTCGGCAGCAGTTTGCTCTTCACTGAATTCCAGCATGTCGTAGCGAAACACTATACCCAAAGGGGCTTCATCATTATCCAGCACTGGATAACGTGAGAAACGATCTTTCTTGACGCGTTCTACCAAAGAAGACAAGGCTTCATCTGGCTTAGCGGATTCACAGACAGTGCGTGGTGTCATGATTTCGCGCACTTTAATGTCGTGTAAATCAAGAATATTAGCTATGACTCGTTGTTCATCTTCATCAAGTTTGTTGAGCTCACGACCTAATATAGTCAGTGCTTTTATTTCCTGACGTAAATCATGATCATGATGTCCACCTCCAAATAGCTTCATCACCTGATCTGACATCCAGATAAAGGGTTTTAGAATAAAAATCATGCCGTTGAGCAGAGTAGGTAACACCGGAGCCAAAGTTGGCCAATAGCGGGCTCCAATGGTTTTAGGTAATATTTCAGACAACAGCAGTATCAGCAGCGTCATGATAGCTGAGGCAATACCCAAATAACCGTCACCAAAAACTACAGTGACCTGAGCACCCACACCAGTGGCTCCCACAGTATGAGCTACTGTGTTTAATGTCAGGATCGCAGCCAAAGGCTGATCAATCTTCTCTTTGAGAGCTTTCAGTTTTTCGTAAAGCTTGGGCTGAGTCAGTTTTTGCTGGGCAATGTAGCTGGGCGTGATAGAGAGCAACGCTGCTTCAAGGATAGAACAGATAAAAGATACCGAAATTGATAACACCACAAACGCAATTAGTAAACTCATACGGGTTGATTACAACACTCCATTTTGCTTCGACGCCGATATTCAATCACAGCTGTGTCAGAAAATCGAGGAGAAAAATCTGTGTAACATTTTTTATTAAACATAGCTTTGTATGCCTTTGGCTTTTTTAAGTCTGAATCACCTATGTAACCTAAGGTTTATAAGTTTGTCAGAAATCAGCTCAGGCTCGGGGGTCAGGGCGAGAGCGTGATTGTGTTTTTTGTTCAGCCTGTTTGGTGATCGATCTTAATAACAGAAACGGCGAAACTAAACACGCCTGTTTCTCTCCAAAAACATACCAATCACGAGTTGGAATTGCTTAAAAAACGTTCGTGATCTTACCCTTGGCTCGGGGTATTCTGAAACTGAAAATACAATGTCGTTATATTTAGACTAGAGTGTTGTGAAAGCGAGTAGGCCTTGATTTGAGTCTGGCTGAAACTTTTTTAACCCGAGCTAAATAGCTATCTTGGTCGCCAATAAATTATTGTTGAATGTATCTTTAATTTTGTTGTGTGGCGGAGCAGTTATCCGAGTGTCTTTAACGGAGCTACTGGTGGTCTTGTCTTTTCTGGCTATTGGACTCTATGGCTTCAGCATAAGCCTAATGGTTTTGTTTTCCCTTTATGCTGCGTGGTTATACCATTATTGAATTAGGCTATTCCCGTCTTTAATAAGTGTGATGTTGGGTCGGTGTTAGCTTATCAATAGTGTAGCCTTGGTTGGCGACGTCAGCTTTTACTTTATTAGTATTCGCCTAAATCATGATAACGGTATTAGCGGGCTAGTTAACTTTAAGCCTGTGGATGATTGTCAGAGGTGTGAATATTCTGCAGTGGCAAAGCAGCACATAATCTTATACTTGGCTGTAACAGTTATTTATTTTTTTGGATTTTTGCTTTGGAGAAGAAAACGTATAGAACTCAGATGGACAAAGGGTCCCATTACGTATAGCAATAGTAGAACATCAACGCTAAAAAATAAGCTGAGTATATGCTCTTTGCCCATAATGCTGCACCAGGAAGGAAATACAAACTGCCGACACTTGTCTTCTGACACCATCAACAAAAAAGCCCCAAGAGCTACAAGCAATACAGCAATACCAGCTCGTTTAAACATAATGAGCCTAAGCTTGGCAGAAGGTTTAACGCGTATTTTCATCTTACAATAAGTATCCTGCGGTGAGCTTTACAGTTCCGACTTAAAGCTAATCTGTAGTGTAACGGACATCGTAGACTATGCCTTCGTTACAGGGACAGATCAAGAACCGATTATTATTGTCTGCAATGAGCGTCCTTAACCCAGGTTTTTAATCCCCGTCCAAAATTCCATACAACTTCCTCTAGTACTTTAGTCTTTATGTCGACATAACTAATCCTTCATCCTTGACCAAAGCAGTTAAAAGGGTTAAAACGTTATTACTTTTTACTTATTGTCGACAATCTGATGCTCGCTACCGATTTTAAAGAAGCTATTACTGCGGCCGACCGGGTGCTGGTGCAAATTCGCACCGCTATAGTGGAAGGCGAAATTCCTGCTGGTACTAAGATCAGTGAGCCTGAGCTGGCGCGGCGTTATGATTTGAGCCGTGCGCCGCTGCGTGAAGCCCTGGCGCGTTTAGAGCGCTGCCATTTAATAGAACGTACTCCCAATGCTGGTGCCCGTGTGGTCAAGCTGTCGATTGAAGGTTTGCGTTCTTTGTATCAGCTGCGCGAAGAGCTGGAAGGGCTGGCGTGTCGTTTGGCGGCAGAGCATATGACAGAGCAGGAAATTGCCGAAGTCAGGGCGCTACTTGATCAGCATTTGTCGACACAACGGGTGCGCGAAGGTGAAAGTTATTACCAGGAGGCCGGCGATGTCGATTTTCATTACCGCGTCATCTTGGGCAGTAAAAATCCTTATCTGATTAATATTTTAAGTGACGAGTTGTATTTTCTGGTGCGGATGTATCGGGTGCAGCTTGGCATGAATGGCCCACGGGTATCGCGGGCTTTTGACGAACACAAAGCTATTATTAATGCCATTGCCAACCGTGATGGCGAATTGGCCGATTTATTGATGCGCCGTCATATCGCCGCATCCAAACGCAATATTGAACAACAGTTACTTCAACAGGGGACTTCACATGGCTAATGTAAAAAGCGCTGGCGCTCTGCTTCGTCAGGCAATTAAAGACAATCATCCATTACAGCTGGTCGGTACTATTAATGCGTACACCGCCTTGATGGCTGAGCGTGTGGGTCATAAAGCCTTGTATTTATCAGGCGCTGGTGTGGCCAATGCTTCTTTTGGTTTGCCGGATTTAGGCATGACCTCGTTAAACGATGTCTGTGAAGATATCCGCCGTATTACTGGTGCGACTGAACTGCCTTTGCTGGTGGATGCGGACACTGGCTGGGGCGGCGCTTTTAATATTGCCCGTGCCGTCAAAGAGATGACCAATGCCGGTGCTGCAGGTTTTCATATTGAAGATCAGGTGGCGCAAAAACGTTGTGGCCACAGACCCAACAAAGAAATCGTATCTTTGGAAGAAATGGTAGACCGCGTTAAGGCGTCAGTGGATGCCAGAACAGACGAAAACTTTTTTATTATGGCGCGCACTGATGCGTTGCAACAACAAGGTTTAGAAGCTGCTATTGAACGGGCTTTAGCTTGTGAAGCTGCTGGTGCCGATGCCATTTTTGCTGAAGCTGTGTATACGCTGGAGCAATATCAGGCTTTTACCAAGGCGCTGAAAGTGCCTGTATTGGCCAATATCACCGAGTTTGGCCAAACGCCACTGTTTAACAAAGCCGAGCTGGCTGCTGTAGGTGTGGATATGGTGTTGTATCCATTAAGTGCCTTCCGAGCTATGAATAAAGCTGCACTGAATGTGTATGAATCTATTCTGGCCAATGGCGATCAAAAAGCAGTAGTTGACAGCATGCAAACCCGTGCTGAACTTTACGACTTTCTGAACTATCACAGTTATGAGCAGAAATTAGACTCTCTGTTTGCCGCCAAAAAATAACCACAAGCAAACAGCATTCAATAAATCAACAGAACAAATTAAAAACGGAGAGACAAGATGGCGAACGCAAAAGAGTTATCAGGCGCAGGCTTACGTGGTCAAATCGCAGGTAAAACCGCTTTATCCACAGTGGGCAAAACAGGGTCAGGCTTGACCTACCGTGGTTATGACGTCAAAGACTTAGCCGCTCACTGTGAATTTGAAGAAGTAGCACATCTGATTTTAAAAGGCGAGTTACCCAATCAGGCTGAACTGGCTGCGTACAAAAACCGCTTAAAAGCGATGCGTCAGCTGCCACAGGCATTAAAAGAAGTGCTGGAACGCATTCCTGCTTCGGCTCATCCAATGGATGTAATGCGTACTGGCTGCTCTATGCTCGGCAACTTAGAAACTGAACAGAGTTTTGCTGAGCAACAGGATGCGACCGACCGTTTACTTGCTATTTTCCCTGGTTTAATTAACTACTGGTATAACTTCAGCCATAAAGGCCAGCGCATTGAAGTGGAAACAGCGGCCGATTCTATTGCCGAACAGTTCCTTTGGACTTTGCATGGTGAAAAACCAACTCAGCTGCATACAGATGTGATGAACTCTTCGCTGATTTTATATGCAGAGCATGAGTTTAATGCCTCAACTTTTACGGCCCGTGTTTGTGCTTCTACCTTAAGTGATATGCACTCTTGTATCACAGGCGCTATTGGTTCATTACGTGGCCCTCTGCATGGTGGCGCGAACGAAGCGGCGATGGAACTGATTGAAAAGATGGACAATCCGGATGATGCCGAAACCAAGTTAATGGGCATGCTGGAACGTAAAGAAAAAATCATGGGCTTTGGCCATGCCATTTATGCCGAGTCCGACCCACGTAATGCGGTGATCAAAGAGTGGTCGGAAAAGCTTGGCAACGCCAACGGCAATACGTCCTTGTACGACATTTCTGTGCGCTGTGAAGCGGTGATGTGGCGTGAGAAAAAACTGTTCTGTAACGCAGATTTCTTCCATGCCTCGGCTTACAACTACATGGGTATTCCAACCAAGCTGTTTACGCCTATTTTTGTCTGTTCACGTTTAACAGGCTGGGCTGCTCATGTGATGGAACAACGTGCCGACAACCGTATTATTCGCCCAAGTGCTGAATATACAGGGGTAGAACCACGTAGTGTTAAGCCGCTATCAAGCCGTTAAGCAAAAAACACCCAAATAATAAAAGCCCTTAGTGGGCTTTTATTGGATCTAACGTAAACAATTTAACTGAGTGGCCACGCCATGAATTCTAATTACCGTAAAAACTTACCAGGCACTAGCCTGGATTATTTTGATGCAGCAGCTGCATGCAACGACATTGAACCTGGTTCTTATGCCAAATTGCCTTATACCTCCCGTGTTCATGCTGAAAACTTAGTGCGCCGCTGCGATCCGGCGACTTTAACTGACTCATTAAAACAGCTGATTTACCGCAAGCAGGATCTGGATTTTCCATGGTTTCCGGCCCGTGTGGTGTGCCACGATATTTTAGGTCAAACCGCTTTAGTCGACTTAGCTGGCCTGCGTGATGCTATTGCGCTACAAGGTGGCGATCCGGCCAAAGTAAATCCTGTAGTGCCAACTCAGCTGATTGTTGATCACTCTTTGGCGGTAGAGCATGCTGGTTTTGAAAAAGATGCTTTTGAGAAAAACCGCGCTATTGAAGACAGACGTAACGACGACAGATTCCACTTTATCAACTGGACCAAAAAAGCCTTTAAAAATGTCGATGTGATCCCACCAGGCAACGGCATTATGCACCAGATCAATTTGGAGCGGATGTCACCAGTTATTCACGCTATTGATGGCGTGGCTTTCCCTGATACCTTGGTCGGCACCGACAGCCATACGCCTCATGTGGATGCCTTGGGTGTTATTGCTATTGGGGTAGGTGGCTTAGAAGCAGAAAGTGTGATGTTAGGCCGTGCGTCATGGATGCGTTTGCCGGATATTATTGGCGTGGAGCTGACCGGTAAAGCACAACCAGGCATTATGGCAACCGACATAGTCTTGGCCTTGACTGAATTTTTACGCAAAGAAAAAGTGGTCTCTGCCTATCTGGAGTTTTTTGGCGAAGGCGCCAGCAGCCTGAGTTTAGGCGACCGCGCTACTATCTCTAATATGACGCCAGAATATGGTGCGACAGCCGCTATGTTCTCTATCGATCAGCAAACTCTGGATTATTTAACCCTGACAGGCCGCGAGCCAGCGCAAGTCAAGCTGGTGGAAACTTACGCTAAAACCGCAGGTTTATGGTCCGACAGTTTAAAAACTGCTGAATACGAGCGTGTATTAGGTTTTGATTTATCCAGTGTCGGCCGCACTATTGCCGGTCCTTCCAATCCACATGCCCGGGTGTCGACCAGCGATTTAGCCGCTAAAGGCATTAGTGGTGTGGTAGAAAACGAGCCTGGTTTGATGCCGGATGGCGCTGTGATTATTGCCGCTATTACCAGCTGTACCAACACCAGTAACCCACGTAACGTCATAGCTGCAGGCTTATTGGCCCGTAACGCCAAAGCTAAAGGCTTAAGCCGTAAGCCATGGGTAAAAAGCTCCTTAGCACCTGGTTCTAAAACCGTCGAGTTGTATTTAAAAGAAGCCAACTTACTCGAGGATTTAGAAAGTTTAGGTTTTGGCATAGTGGCTTTTGCCTGTACCACTTGTAACGGTATGAGCGGCGCTTTAGATCCGGTTATCCAACAAGAACTGATAGAGCGTGATTTATACGCCACAGCTGTGTTATCTGGTAACCGTAACTTTGACGGCCGTATTCACCCTTATGCCAAGCAGGCGTTTTTAGCATCTCCAGCTTTGGTGGTGGCTTACGCTATAGCCGGTACTATTCGATTTGATATCGAAAAAGACGTGCTGGGGCTGGATCAAGACGGCAACGAAATCCGCTTAAAAGATATCTGGCCAAGCGATGCTGAAATTGATGCTGTAGTGGCAAGCAGCGTCAAACCTGAACAGTTCCGTAAAGTCTATGAGCCTATGTTTGCACTCTCTGTCGACTACGGCGAAAGAATCAGCCCGCTGTATGACTGGCGTCCACAAACCACTTATATCCGCCGCCCTCCTTATTGGGAAGGCGCGCTGGCTGGTGAGCGCACTATGAAAGGTATGCGTGCACTGGCGGTACTGGGGGATAACATCACCACGGACCATTTGTCGCCATCCAACGCCATAATGATGGACAGCGCTGCCGGTGAATACCTGTATAAAATGGGGCTGCCGGAAGAAGATTTTAACTCCTACGCCACGCACCGCGGTGACCATTTAACAGCGCAGCGCGCTACTTTTGCTAACCCCAAGCTGATTAATGAAATGGCAGTGGTGGATGGCAAAATCAAACAAGGATCCTTGACCCGTATTGAGCCAGAAGGTGTGGTGACCCGGATGTGGGAAGCCATTGAAACTTATATGGAACGTAAGCAACCTTTAATCATTATTGCCGGTGCTGATTATGGTCAGGGCTCATCCCGTGACTGGGCGGCCAAAGGGGTGCGTTTAGCTGGCGTTGAAGCTATAGTCGCCGAAGGGTTCGAGCGTATTCACCGCACTAACTTAGTCGGCATGGGGGTATTACCGCTTGAGTTTAAAGCAGGCGTGAACCGTAAAACTTTAGCTTTGGATGGCACAGAAAGTTATGACGTTTTAGGTGAGCGTACACCTCGCACGACGTTGACTTTAGTGGTCACCCGTAGAAACGGCGAAGTGCTGCAAGTGCCTGTGACCTGTCGTTTAGATACAGCCGAAGAAGTGTCAATTTATGAAGCCGGTGGCGTGTTACAGCGTTTTGCCAAAGACTTCCTTGAAGCGAAAGTCTAAGAGCAGAGGCTAAAAAATGAGTTATTTACCGCAACTAAAAATCCCCGCCACTTATATCCGTGGTGGTACCAGCAAAGGTGTGTTTTTCCGTTTGCAGGATTTACCAGAAGCAGCACAAATCCCAGGCGCTGCCCGCGATGCTTTATTACTGCGTGTGATTGGCAGCCCGGATCCTTATGGCAAACAAATTGATGGCATGGGCGGCGCGACGTCCAGTACCAGCAAAACTGTGATTTTATCCAAAAGCCGCAAAGACGATCACGATGTCGACTACTTGTTTGGCCAGGTCTCCATCGATAAAGCTTTTGTTGATTGGAGTGGTAACTGCGGCAATTTATCTGCAGCTGTCGGCTCTTTTGCCATCAGCGCAGGTTTAGTCGATGCCGGCCGTATTCCAGCCAACGGCAAAGCCACAGTACGGATTTGGCAGGCCAATATAGGCAAAACCATTATTGCCTATGTACCGATGATCAATGGCGAAGTGCAGGAAAGCGGTGATTTTGAACTGGATGGTGTGACTTTCCCTGCTTCTGAAGTGCAACTGGAATTTATCGACCCAGCCGCTGATGAAGACGGCGAGGGCGGTGGTTCCATGTTCCCGACAGGCAACTTAGTGGATGATTTGGAGGTGCCAGGGGTTGGTACTTTTAAAGCCACGCTGATCAATGCCGGTATTCCGACTATTTTTGTCAACGCCAAAGATATTGGTTACACAGGTACTGAGCTGCAGGACGCTATTAACAGCGATACAAAAGCTTTGGCTATGTTTGAAACTATCCGTGCTTATGGCGCTGTCAAAATGGGCTTGATGTCGCATATAGACGACGCCAAAACCCGGCAGCATACGCCTAAGGTGGCTTTTGTTGCACCGGCTACAGAGTATGTTTCTTCCAGCGGTAAAGCTGTGGCTGCAGGCGATATTGATTTAGTAGTACGGGCTTTGTCTATGGGCAAACTGCACCATGCCATGATGGGCACTGCTGCTGTAGCCATTGGCACTGCAGCCGCCATTCCTGGCACTTTAGTCAATCTGGCGGCTGGTGGCGTAAAACGTAAAGCCGTGCGTTTTGGTCATCCATCCGGTACTTTAAGAGTGGGTGCTGAAGCTGCTTTAGTCGCTGGTGAGTGGCGAGTGACCAAAGCCATCATGAGCAGAAGTGCGAGGGTTCTGATGGAAGGCTGGGTTCGTGTGCCAGCAGGCAGTTTCTGATTGGGCTTAAATATCAAAGTCATAAGACAGAACCCGAATGCCTACTTTAGGGTTTATATGTAACCTGAACTCGGGGTAACGAGTGTCGACATTTGTTGATTTAATAAATAAAATCAAAGAAGTAGAAGTGTTTTTTAAAAACAGATCTCGTGAGTGACTGAATGCGCAGATTTTTGCGCATATCAAGGCGCTTTGTCGTATGCCATAGCTAGCTATGGTTAGACATAGCAACGCAGAGAGGCGTAAAAAGATGCTCGTTCAGTGGCGCGGCTTATCCCAAGTTCAGGTTATATAACCTGCCCTGTTGAAAAGGTGGGTTATTCTCTGTAGATTGGTGAGTGAATTGACGATTTTTTTTGGGGAGTCTTAGATGAAGAAGTTAGGTTACAGTCTGTTTGCCGCTTTATGTTTAAGTTCAGCAACGCTGTCTACTGCCGTGAAAGCTGAAACAGTGGACTACCAGTATCTGACCATTGCCGGTTATCTGAATTTTTATTTATTAAATATTAACGCTTGTCAGGATTATCATCCGGAAGTTCGTCAGCAGGCATATGATGCCGAAAAACAGTTGTATCCATGGTTGTCTAAGTTAGAACAAAAATTAAAAGGTGTTGACGCTGACAACAAGATTTTGTCTAACGTGGTGCAAAAACGTCGTGAAGCTTTAAATCAGCAAATTAGTGAAGGCGATTTTACGCTGGATCACTGCAAAGCTATTGTTAAATTATTAGCCGCCGACGGGTTAGATCAAGCTATGTTAAAAAGCCTGAACTAAAAGTTTAAAAATAGCTTTTCAGTTTGGGTTTTGTTAAGCCACTTGTCTCTGATTGAGCAAGTGGCTTTGTTTTTGGAAGACTTTGTTATGTCTGTTTTTACTTTATCTGCTTTGGATGTGCCAGGACTGATGTTGGTACAGCAAGATTGCTACAGCGAAGAGCTCGTTGAATCTGCGGCTGTAATGGCTGAGCGTATCCTTGCGTTTTCTCAAACTTGCTGGGGTTATTTTGTTGAGCAGCAAATGGCTGGTTATCTGCTGGCTTATCCTTCTGTACTTGGCAGCATTACACCTTTAGCAGCAGCCTTTCCTTTGTACCAAAACGCTAATTGTCTCTATCTGCATGATATGGCGATTTCTAGTGATTTTCGTGGCCAGTCGTTAGCGCCTAAGCTATTAAAACACGCGACTGCTGAAGCTGAAAAAATGGGGTTACAAGTGCTGGCTTTGGTGGCGGTGCAGGGCGCTGAAGATTACTGGGCTAAACAAGGTTTTGTCAAAGAGATGAATATCACCAAAGAACAACAGGCTATTCTCGAGACCTATTTACCGCAAATAGCCTGTTATATGACGAAAGTACTCAGGTCAGAGCCAAAGCTCTGACCTTTGCATCAGAACTTACCTTTAACACCAAAAGCTACAGTCATGCCGTATTCTTCATACTGGAAGTTGTAGTTTTTATTGCCCTGATAAAGTTCCAGTGGTTCATCCGTCAGATTCACCAACTCCGTCACCAGTTCAAGATTTTTGCTTAGTTTGTAAGACGCTGTGATATCGACCTGAGTATGCTCTGCGACATAAATATCGTACATAGCACTATCACCCACTTCACTTAAGAACTTATCACGGTAAGACAAGCTGGCTCTGGCGCTGAACACATCGTTTTCATAGCCCAGAAACAGGTTACCGGCCTTTTCTGCCGACTCAGGCAGGCTGAATGACTCACCAGCACGGTCTGGCACTGCCAGTTCTGTGTCTAATAAAGTCATGTTTGCGCCAATCAAAAAGCCTCGCAGCATTTCATTGCTGAAGCTATGCTGCACGTTAAACTCCAGACCTTTTACCGAAGCACTTAACGCATTGATTGGCATGGTGACGTCAAAACCAGCAAACTCAGGCACGTCGTTGCGGCTTTGCTCAACAATAAAATTGTCGATGTCTTTATAGAAGATACCAGCAGATAACAAGCTACCTTCGCCATAATACCAATCCAACATCAGGTCGTAGTTCATCGCTTCGTATGGATCCAGCTCTGGATTACCCAGACTTACTTCGTTTTCTTCCACATCAATAGAGGCGCGTGGAGAAATGTCGTTAAAGCTTGGTCTGGCTATGGTATTGGTCCAGGCAGTGCGTAACATCAGATCTTCTGCCAGCTCGTAATGGAAATGCAGGCCCGGCAACACATTGGTGTAATCTGAGGACGCACTGCGTGTAGAAACAGTCAGATCACCTTCTTCATCCAGTTCTAACTGGTTACCTGTGGCAGAGTAATCTGTGCGTTCAACCCTGGCTCCTGCAATCAAGCGCCAGTTGTCACCGTCGTAGGTGCCCATCATATAAGCAGCTTGTACATTTTCATCAGCCACAAAGTCTTCACCCAGCTCTGTCAGTTGATTGGCCACCTGATCCCGTGGGCGAGCTTTGAAGTCCGCTCTGTTTTGATTAAAAAACTGAATATAACGTGAAGAACTGACACCCTGGCCCAGATTACCTAAGCCATATTTCGGGCTAGGGCCGGTAAATTCAGACAGCAGTGCGTCAGGTACAGATCGGAGTTCTGTGATATCCGAATCTGTGTCTTTGTTTTTCCAGCGTAAATCCACACCAGTTTTTAAGGTGAAATTGCTGTTGCCGGCAAAATAAGGCATTTCCAGATTTGCACCCAGATTGTATTCGTTATCGTCTACCTTGATAGGTTCAATGACAGCTCGATCTAACACATAGTTGGCATTGTCCAGATGGGTGGTATCTGCCACACCATTACGTAAGATAGTAAAACGAGGTACACCACGGCCTATAGTGTAGGTGGCTTCCAGCTCATCCCCATCAAATTCAAAACGGCCTTCGTTTTCGTCTAATACACGTTCTTTAGTAATGGAAAGACCTGCGTAATAATCCAGGTTAAAGCTGTCCTGAATATGGTCGCCACCTAAGCTGACTGCAAGGGTGTCCTGCTCTTTGGTGCGGTAGCGAATACGTTTACGCACTGCATCAGGTGCCAGTTCAGACACTGTTGCCTGCTCGCCGTCAAAGTCCGTTAAAGTACCGTCTTCAAACACATAAATACTACGTTGACGGGTTTCGGCATCGCTGAAACGACTGAACACTGTATTAAGGAAATACTTGTTATTGTTATCTGGTCTGTATTCCAGATTCAGATTGCTACCGATACGTTCGCGGTTGACGAAATATTTACGTTGCTGCAGTTCCAGCAAAGCAAAAGCTTCATCGTCACCAAAATCAACCCTATCGTATTCTGCTTCCTGGTTGTCGGATTCCAGCTTGCGGTCTAAGTAGTTCAGACCAAAAGACACACCAAAGTCTTTTTTGTCACCGCTTAAGCTGAATATATCGCTGGCATTGATGCTGAATTTTGGACTGGTGTCACCACTGAGTTCATTGTAAGAACCTTCAGCTCTGTAACGCAGCTGGGCGCCATCCCGATCAAAGGCAGAGGCTGATTTCACATCTACAGCACCACCAATGGCATCACCAGCCATATCAGGGGTAGGAGCTTTGGTAACAGAAATACCTTCAATTGAACCTGTAGGAATAACGTCCAATGGCACGGCACGTGAACTGCCTTCAGGAGTACCAATACGCATACCGTTCACTGTCACGTTGCTTAAGCCTGCGGCAATACCACGGATACTGACAAAACGACCTTCGCCCTGATCGCGACTGATCGAAGTACCAGCCAAACGTTGCAAGGATTCAGCAACGTTCTGATCCACAAATTGGCCCATATCGTCTGACGCAATAAAATTAGTGATACTGTCAGAGGCACGATACAGGTTCAGTGCTTTATTTTGTGCCTGACGCTGACCCACAACAGTCAGTCGCTCCAAATCATCCAGTTGAATAGTCAGGTTTTGGTTGTTGCTCGTCTGCACTGTCTGAGTGACAAGGGGCAAGCCAATATAATTAATTTCCAGTGTCACCTGATCGGCAGTCAGGTTACGTAATACAAAGCGACCCGATGCATCGGTAAATACCTGCTGGCCTGTTTCTTTTACCTTTACTGCTGCACCTGCCAGTACTACACCAGAGCCAGCTTTTTGTACTACACCTTCCACTGTCTGAGCGGCCTGCACATAGGCGGCCAAAGGCAAACTCAGCCCGAACATCGCCATTTTTATCGAATTCTTTTTGAAACCTTTATTTAACATGCTGATTCCCTGAGTGTTTTAATTGTTGCGCAGACTATCAGCCCTGTATGAAGTTTTCGTGACATCAATTTTTTGTGACATCAACGTTTTCTGATGACAGAGACAGCTCTACTCTTGTAGTGTCTGCTTTTGACCAAGCAAACTGATGTTGTTGATTATTAAAAGGACAGGCTGTGTTACGTCACTGTGTAAAATTTATGCTGGTGCTGTGTTGTGCTTTTCAATTAAAGGCTGCACCCATTCAAGCCGGGGATGTGTTGGAAGTCAGCTTGGCTGATTTACGACCTACCCAGGCAGTAATTTCTCATGATCAGGTGAATTACAAATTAGCCAGCTACCGCACTAACAGCAAAAAGTTGCTGGAAGATTTCTGTGAAATGAGTGGTTGGGGTAAAAAAGTAGAATTCAGTACAGAGTCTTCTTTGCTACGGCCTGATTCTTATCAATGCCTTGGTAAAGAAAAAGGCAAAAAACAGAAAAAATCAGAGATGAATACTGTCGTGCTGGGGCCAGATAATCAGCTGTATCTGACTGATGGTCATCATGGGTTTTCGGCTCTTTACGATTATGTTGGCAAAGAGCTGAAAGTTTCGGTGCTGGTGACTGAAGTATTTAATCAACCGCAGCATCAGACGTCAGGTAATAGGCACGACTTCTTCGCTGTGTTAGTGGCACAAGGTTTATCCTGGCCCAAAGATGCCAATGGCGAAGCACTGTCGGCAGAACAATGGCCACAGCAGCTGGGCAGAGCGGCATTACACAACGATCCTTATCGTGGTGCTGCTTATTTTCTGCAAGGGGGCGTCTGGAAAAAGCCAAAACCTGCTTTGCCTTTTGTCGAGTTTTACTGGGCCGACTATTTACGTCAACAACCAGAACTGGCTTTTACCGGCTATAAGTCTGCGGCAGCATTGCTGCAATGGCTGGAACGTATTCATGCCCATCTGCTTAGTCTAAAGGCTACAACCAGCATCAGTCATGGCTTTACCGCAGCAGAGCTGGGCTGGACAGGCAAAGCGGATTATCAGCGGCTGGATCAGCTATTATGTGCAGCTGATAAGCCAGGTCGTCTTGGCTTATCACTGCAAATGAGAGGGATGGCCTTGTCTTGTGGCTGAGGTTTAGTAGCTTAACGCCCCTGTACCTTTGATGAGTTTGTTTGCTGAAATTAAGCTAATCTAGTCAGGCGTTCAACAGATAAGCCAGCCGAATATTGCTCTGGCGCCATCACCATGCCTTGCAAGGCGGGAGTCCTGTTGCTTATCAAATAACAAGCGGCTTAACTCAGCAGTTCTACTTTATAGCGAGCATTGCGTAAATCGTCAGCCAGCTCTTTTGAACGTTCCAGCACTGTTGCCCAATAATCCAGCCGCTGTGCATCTGTTAACTTATCAAAATCTTTGCGATCCGGAATTTTGCCGTAAGGCAGAGATTTTACCCAGGACTCTGATGGACAGAGCAGGATCATCTTATCCATCTGCGTCGCTTTAGCCCGGCGCCACGGCAAGGATTTATCAAACCAGCCGGGGATCAGGTACGGATAAAAGTGTGGATATAAAATTAATCCATCCTGTTGATAAGGCAGGGAAAGGTGGTAATCCAGCAAGCCTCCGTCCATATACAAACCTGCAGGTAAACCAGCTGGATCTTTCACCGGGTGCATCACCATAGGAATAGAACCTGAAGCCAATAAACTGGCTTTAAAATTATCAGGCGTCAGCGGATAAGCTTCGTGAGGCACTTGTTGCAGCAAGCTGGGATCAGAGTGGTTTTGCATCACCACTCTTTGATAGAAGCGTTGCAATAATGTGGGTTTAAGCAAATTCGCTCCGGCGGCTAACAATAAACGCCGAAGTTGTGCCGCTTTGCGTTCAGACGTCCTCACTTTCACTTCACGGGCTGCTATAAAATTCAGTTGCAGCACAGGGTTGTTCAGCACTTGCAGAATGCAGTCATCGGTAGGAAATACTTGGTCCAACACAGCTGCTGACGTCGAGGTAATTTGGTCAATACTGGCTTTAGGCGGAAAACACAAACTGCTGTACGCTTTGGCAAAACGTTCAGAGGCCGCTGCAGGGTTTTGCTGCGTGACACAAGCAAAACGCCAGGCACCAGCTGAGCTGCCTACCAAAGATAAAGGCGTGTTTCTGTCCTTAAAAAACTCACCAAACAGATATTGATCCAAACCAAATAAACAAAACCATTTGGGGCCACCGCTGGCTCCAAGTACCAAATTTATATCCTGCTGGCGCAGACCATATTGTTGCAAATGCGCGAAGGCCGAGGCTCCCGCCAGAACTCTTAATGTCGACACTGTCCCTCACATATCCCCTTGGTACTTGAAGCCGCATCTTTGTTGACTGCGAGCTCAAGCCCCAGCCACATAGGTTAACTATGCTCCTGGGGTCTAACGCTCTTGTCGCCTCCCTGCAACTCCAATTACTTTGGGTATAGAACTATATAAAATAAAACTTACAAATATGCAGTAAATAATTGCTGGTGCATACGCAGTGCATATTCATCTGTCATGCCTGAGACATAATCGCAAATGACCCGCATTTTGCTCTGTTCGCTATCCGCCATAAGCCAGCGGTTTTTTGTATTAGCCGGTAATAAACGTTCTGCTTCTGAACTGAAAGCTTCAAACAACGAACGCACAATTTGCTGACCTTTGTATTCACCTCGTTGCACATCGGGCGACAAAATCACGGCTTCATAGACAAAACTTTTTAACAGTTGCAGCAATTGCTGTTGTGGCTCCGGCAGCCTGGCATTGTAGCGGATTAATGGGTCTTGACTGTCTGGTAGCGGCTGATACAACTCAATGCTGGTGATCAATAAATTCACTAGCGCACCAATGGCATCTTTACGAATATGATGTTCGGGTATAAATAATTTTTGGCTGATATGCTTTAAAGCGCTGGCTATCTCTGTGGGCAACTTCGCCATTTCTGGTTCAGCTAAACCACGCCAGTGTTCAATGGTGACAGTTCCTGTGACTATTGCATCTTCCAGGTCGTGTACACCGTAGGCGATATCGTCAGCCAGCTCCATAATGGAAGCGTCCAGCGATTTATACACAGACTTTAAAAAAGGCGCTTTAGTCAGAGTTTCAGTAGCTTGAAAAGCGCTGCGATCTGCTGCTGATAAAGGGTTTAAGATCCAGTCGAGTAAATCACTGTCGGCGGCATAAATAGCTTTGCAGGGTTTGACGGTGAGCCCCTGTTCAAATTGACCGAGCGCAGGCTGTACTATTGGATACTTTAATAAACCCAATAAAGTACGGCGGCTTAAATTCATGCCACCACTGGCAGTGTAGGGTTCCAGTTTTCCGACAATTCGCAAGGTCTGACCGTTGCCTTCAAAACCGCCAAAGTGCTGCATACAGGCATTGAGAGCTTTTTCTCCACCATGACCAAAAGGCGGATGGCCTAAATCGTGCGCCAGACACAAGGCTTCCATCAAGCTGTCTTGTGCTAACAAAGCTTGTAGTGCCGGGTCGTCCTGTTGATAACTGAGTTGGGCTACTAAGGCCGTGCCTATTTGTGCAGCTTCTAAAGAGTGGGTCAGGCGGGTTCGGTAGAAGTCATTCTGGCCTATGCCCATAATCTGCGTTTTGGCCTGCAGACGGCGAAAAGCGGCCGAGTGCAGAATTCTGGCCCTGTCTCTTTGCCATGGCGTTCGGTGATCGTTTGGTCTTTGACTCTGTTCGGCAAGACGGCGTTCAGCCCACAGATGCTGCATACAAAATCCTTCTGACACTAGCCTGAAATTCTTAACCTGATGCGAGGTTAAATCATCACTTTATGCTACGGCAAAAGTAGAAAAGAGGCGATGCGTATTTTTCGCAAAAACCACTGGACAAATAAACAGTTGTTGCTGTATAAATATTCAGTATCAAAAGCAGGAGGATGTATGGCCGTTATTATTAAATATATTGTCGAGCGCGCTGGAGTAGAAAAAATGACCTTTAGTTCAAAGCCTGAAGCAGACGCCTATGACCGGATGCTGGATATTGCTGACGAACTGTTTTTAATGTTGGGTCAAAGTGAATTGATCCCTGATGAGCAACAACGCGAAGATCTGGCGCTGTATTTAGCTCAGCAAAAAGAGCTGGTGATCCAAACCTTAAATCAGAAAACCAAACACAATAAAGCTCAGGTGACTGACAAAGAGCAAGTAAAAGACAAGACAAAAGAGCAAGGTGCTGCACAAAACAGCGAAGCCGCCGTTGTGCTTGAAGAGGTGACGGAAGTTGCAGCTGATATGGCTGCTTAATTTATCAGCAGATCTTTGACGTCTTTACTCAGCTGTACCTTTATTTTTTATTAGATCAGCTAATTTGTAAAGCAGTTTGAAAAGGGCATAACTATAAACTGGTTATGCCTTTTTTATTGGGGTTAAATCAAGCGTTGTGCATAATTAGTCGGTTTTTCGCCATTTTTAACGAGTTTGATTTGTTGCCATGAATAGTAACTATGAAAGCTAGCTGAATAAAGGTAACGAAATTAAACTAATTAGCATTAAAAAATCTAATGTAAAAACCTAATTTATCTCGCTCGTTATTTGATTGAATTTGCAGCATAATGACCCTGTTTTCAGAAAAACACTTTCTCAAACTTAACGAGGTTGGCTATGAACAGTATCAATACCACAGTAGAAAAATCGAACGTTAGCACGACAGAGCGCAGCGTATCCTCTCTGCTGCTGGTGCGTCGCATCAATCAGTTTTTAACTCAGATTGGCCGCGCTTTAAGTTTGAGTGGTGCTGTATACACCAAATAATGGTGCTGAAGACTTGCCACAGGTTTTGCTGAGCTTGTGGTTGTAAAAAACGTAACCCCTTTAACGCGCTTAGATTGCTGCTAAGCGCGTTTTTTTTATTCGCTGCCATCCATGGCGCTCACCCTAAAGGGCCGGCAAACAACGCCGTTCAAAAATATTGCCGATATTTTTGTATTCGCTGCCATCCATGGCGCTCACCCTGCGGGCCGGCAAACAACGCCGTTCAAAAATATTGCCGATATTTTTGTATTCGCAGCCATCCATGGCGCTCACCCTACGGGCCGGCAAACAACGCCGTTCAAAAATATTGCCGATATTTTTGTATTCGCTGCCATCCATGGCGCTCACCCTGCGGGCCGGCAAACAACGCCGTTCAAAAATATTGCCGATATTTTTGTATTCGCAGCCATCCATGGCGCTCACCCTACGGGCCGGCAAACAACGCCGTTCAAAAATATTCCCGATATTTTTGTATTCGCTGCCATCCATGGCGCTCGCGGTCCATCGTCGCTCCAATGTTAACAAAACGGCAGGATAGCCGTTTTGCNACGCCGTTCCAAAAATATTGCCGATATTTTTGTATTCGCAGCCATCCATGGCGCTCACCCTACGGGCCGGCAAACAGCGCCGTTCAAAAATATTCCCGATATTTTTGTATTCGCTGCCATCCATGGCGCTCGCGGTCCATCGTCGCTCCAATGTTAACAAAACGGCAGGATAGCCGTTTTGCACAGCTTTAGCTGCCGAAGGCGAACATCATGGACGATGTGAGTGAAAAACATTCCTGATGTTTTTTTGCCTGCACAAAAACATGCTACTGGCTTGTTTTATGAACGATCTGCCTGCCATTTCCGCTTTCATTTAGTTGTCATCTGTAACTCTTAGGCTATTTTTATCAGGTCTCTGTTTTGTGCCCATAAATTGTCACATCTAAAAATGTGATTGAAGACATTGAATTTTTTCATTATGCCTCAGGTCTGGGACAGGTAAACTGATGTCAGGCATAAAGCTTAAGAGTGGCTGAGTTCAACTGATGTCACTCATTTTCAGTACTAGTCTGGTCCGGTGTTTTGGATCAAAACAATCTGGTCGTTATCGATAACCCGCGTGGATGTGCAGGTTCCAGTTGCAGAGTTATCGCCTTTTGATGGATTTATTCCATTTATAACAGCAACAAGTGGAGAAAAAGATGGGAAACAACGAAAACAGCGCAGGTAAATGTCCTGTGATGCACGGTGCTTTAACCAAGTCAGCAACTGGCGGTACTTCTAACCGCGACTGGTGGCCGAACCAACTGAATTTAAGTATTTTACATCAACATTCTTCCTTATCTGACCCAATGGATCAGCCGTTTAATTACGCACAAGCCTTTAAAAAGCTCGATCTGGCCGCTGTGAAGCAAGATTTATATGCGCTGATGACCGACTCACAAGACTGGTGGCCTGCCGACTATGGTCATTATGGTCCGTTGTTTATTCGTATGGCCTGGCACAGCGCCGGTACTTACCGCACATCAGATGGCCGGGGCGGCGCATCTTCTGGTTCACAACGTTTTGCACCTTTAAACAGCTGGCCGGATAACGGTAACCTGGATAAAGCCCGCCGCTTGTTATGGCCAATCAAACAAAAGTACGGTAATCAGTTGTCATGGGCCGATTTAATGATTTTGGCTGGTAACTGTGCACTGGAATCTATGGGCTTTAAAACCTTTGGTTTTGCCGGTGGCCGTGAAGATATCTGGGCTCCGGAAGAAGATATTTACTGGGGTGTGGAAACCGAATGGCTGGGCGACAAACGTTATCAGGGTGATCGTGAATTGGAAAACCCTTTAGCCGCGGTGCAAATGGGGCTTATTTATGTCAATCCTGAAGGCCCGAATGGCAACCCGGATCCAGTGGCTTCAGGCCGTGATATTCGTGAAACTTTTGCCCGTATGGCGATGAATGATGAAGAAACAGTAGCTTTAGTGGCTGGTGGTCATACTTTTGGTAAATGCCATGGCGCTGGTGATGCCTCTTTAGTGGGAGCCGAACCGGAAGCAGCACCATTAGAAGAAATGGGTCTGGGCTGGAAAAACGCTTTTGGTACTGGTAAAGGTGTGCACACCATTACCAGCGGTATCGAAGGTGCATGGACTCCAACACCAACCCAGTGGGATAACAGCTACTTTGATACCTTATTTGGTTATGACTGGAAACTGGTGAAAAGTCCGGCTGGTGCTCATCAATGGATCCCAACAGATGAGTCTGCCGCAACAGCTGTGCCTGATGCTCATGATCCAGCCATACGTCATGCTCCTATGATGACGACTGCTGATCTCGCGCTGAAAATGGACCCGGCATACGAAGCGATTTCACGTCGTTTTCATCAGAATCCGCAAGAATTTGCTGATGCGTTCGCCCGTGCATGGTTTAAGTTAACTCACCGCGATATGGGGCCTTTGGCACGTTATTTAGGTCCTGAAGTACCGTCTGAAGAATTAATTTGGCAAGATCCTGTGCCTGCAGTGACCCACGAGTTGGTGAACTCAGCAGATATAGCAGCTCTGAAAAGCAAAATTCTCTCTTCAGGTTTGTCTATTTCAGAACTGGTGTCAGTGGCTTGGGCTAGCGCCTCAACCTTCCGTGGTTCAGATAAACGGGGTGGCGCAAATGGTGGCCGTATTCGTTTAGCCCCACAAAAGGACTGGGCGGTAAATCAACCTGCGCAATTAAGCAAAGTGTTGGCTGTGCTTGAGCAAGTTCAGACTTCTTTTAATAACCAGTCAGAAAGCCGTAAGGTGTCACTGGCAGATTTGATTGTACTTGCAGGTGCAGCAGCTATAGAACAAGCCGCTAAAAATGCCGGTGTAGCTATAGAGGTACCTTTTGCTCCGGGCCGCACTGATGCGACACAAGAGCAAACAGATACTGAGTCTTTTGCTGTGATGGAGCCTGCAGCTGATGGTTTCCGTAACTATCAAAAAAACAGATTCTCTGTAAAAGCCGAAGAGTTATTGCTGGATAAAGCTCAGCTGTTAACCTTAACTGCGCCGCAAATGACAGCTCTGATCGGTGGCCTTCGAGTGTTAAATACCAATGCGGATAACACTCAACACGGTGTATTTACTAAACAAGCAGATACCTTAAGCACCGACTTTTTTGTTAATCTGCTGGATATGAATACAGTCTGGACTCCGCTGTCGCCGGAAGCTGAGTTGTTTGAAGGCAAAGATCGCAAAACTGGCGCTGCAAAATGGACTGCAACCCGGGTTGATCTGGTGTTTGGTTCTAACTCTCAGTTGCGTGCTTTGGCTGAAGTCTATGCTCAGCATGATAACAAGCAGAAGTTTGTCCGTGACTTTGTTGCCGCCTGGAACAAAGTAATGAACGCTGACCGCTTTGATTTAACCTAAAAGTCCGCATTTTCAGTCGGATCTGAAACAAAGGCAGCTGTTTTTTAACCGCTGCCTTTTTACTTTTTTGAACAGCGGCTTTTAGAAAAAGGGGTTGAACTGGAATGCTTTTCCACTTAGTTTGGAGTGAATACAACAATGGATTAACACAGGATAAGAGATGGACTTTTTAGTGATTGACGCTGTAGCCGTTCAACCAGAGTACTTTCGTATGTATGAAGAATTAATTGATATTGGACTGTCACAAACCGTATCGGACCGTGTTTTTGTGACAAAACCACACACCTTAAGTTATGCCTTTGAACAAGACGGCATATCGCTTGGCTACTATAAAATTTTGTCCACAAAAGCTGCAGCAACTCAGGGTATTACGATTTTTACTTTGCATAAGCAATAGTTTAGGGAAGCGGAATTAGTTGAGGCATTAGAAGCGCATAGCCATAGTGGCAAACAGAACTTATTACAATGGAGAATCAAATGCAGATTAATTTGAAAAAATGGATATCAGTGGTTTTGCTTGGCTTTTCAGTCAGTTCTCAGGCTGGAGTTTATTCCGACGACTTATCTCGTTGTTTGGTGGAGTCCTCAACAGAAAATGATAAAACGTTGCTGGTGAGATGGATGTTTACTTCGATGGCGTTGCACCCCGATGTAGCGTCCATGTCGAATGTCACTGAAGCGCAGCGTGACACTGTGAATAAAGCCGCAGCTGAAATGTTTGTCCGTCTGATGACAGAAACCTGCGTGACACCAGCAAAAAAAGCCATTCAGTACGAAGGTGCAGCGGCGGTAGAGCAGGGCTTTAATGCATTTGGCCAGGTTGCAGGTAAAGAGTTATTTGCTGATCCCAATGTTGCCCAGGCTCTTGCGGGTTTGCATAAACATATTGATACGAAAAAACTAGAAACTGTACTGGGTTTGTAAAATGACAACAGAGTCAGATGATTCGGATGATTTTTATCACTCTGAGTTAATCCAGCTGCTAAAAACACGCTTTGAAAAACACATGAACCGTCATGCCGGGCTTGATTGGGCCAAGGTTCAGGCGAGGCTTGAGGCTAATCCGGATAAAGTCAAATCCCTTGCCCAAATGGAAGCGACAGGCGGCGAACCTGATGTAGTAGGGCTTGATGCACAAAGCGGCGACTTTATCTTTTTTGATTGCGCTGCCGAAAGCCCGAAAGGGCGCAGAAGCTTATGTTACGACCGCGAAGCTTTAGATTCCAGAAAAGAACATAAACCAGCCAATAGCGTGCTGGATATGGCTGCTGCTATGGGCGTTCAGCTACTGACCGAAGAAGAATACCGCTATTTACAACAGTTTGGCCCCTTCGACAGCAAAACCTCCAGTTGGTTAGCAACACCAACTGAAATTCGTGCTTTGGATGGCGCTATTTTTGGTGACTACCGATATGGCCGCGTATTTATCTACCACAACGGCGCTCAGTCCTATTATGGCGTTAGAGGTTTTCGTGGCTCGTTACGTGTTTAACTTTGTGTTCAATGCTGAAGTGCTTGAGGAATTACAGTGTCTGTTCTGAAAATTATTTCTACTCTTGTTTTAATGGCGTGCGCCCAACTTTGCAATGCAGCAGAGTCAGCAAAAACTGCTGACTGGCAAGCGACCTTCACCAAATTCAATGCCAAAGGTACCTTGGTGATTTCGGATGAGCGGGCAAAACCTGCCAAACTGCTGGTATTTAATCCAGAGCGCGCCAAACAGCGCATGTCTCCGGCTTCTACGTTTAAAATTCCTCATAGCTTAATGGCGCTGGATGCCGGCGCTTTAAAAGATGAATTTCAGCTATTTCGTTGGGACGGAGTGGAACGTAGTTTTGCTGGCCATAATCAGGATCAGAACTTACGCTCAGCGATGCGAACTTCAGCGCTTTGGGTCTATGAGATATTCGCCAAACAAATTGGGGAAAAGCGCGCAGGTGAGTATCTGCAAAAAATAGCTTATGGCAATGCCGACCCTTCAACAGACAAAGGCTCCTACTGGGTAGATGGCAAGCTGGCTATTTCTGCAGAAGAACAAATAGCGTTTTTACAAAAACTTTATCTGAATCAATTGCCTTTTGCTAAAGAACATCAGTTGTTAGTGAAAGATATGCTGGTGAACGAAGCAGGTAAAGACTGGATCTTAAGGGCAAAAACCGGCTGGGAAGGACGTTTTGGCTGGTGGGTGGGCTATGTTGAATGGCCAACAGGGCCGGTGTTTTTTGCGCTGAATATAGACACGCCGGATCGAATGGCTGATCTTTATAAAAGAGAAGCCATAGTGCGGGACGTACTGCAGTCTATCGGTGCTTTGCCAGCTCCAATGAAAGTGAATTAGCGCAGATCTTATGCTCAGTGGAATTACAAGAACCTGATCCGCCCTATAGGCCAGTTAGAACGGCTAAAACTGTAGGGGCGGGTCTTGTATCCGCCCGTCTAATATCGCATTTCGATACCGTTGCGGGCGACCATAAAGGTCGCCCCTACGATAATTACGGAACAATCTGGTTTTTTAAGCCTGAATTGGATAAGCGTATTCAGTTAAACCTAAATCCGCCAATACCTTTTCTAAGTGCTCGTATGCTTCTTTTGTTGGTCCAGGATAATCGCCGCCTATAGGCACATTGCCGACATAGCCTATATCTTTTGTCCCCTCAGGTGTGCAGAAAAACGCTGCCAGAACTAGAGAGCGAAAGCGGCTGAAGGCTGTGGCTATGCGCTTAAACTGGGCCGGAGTTTCGGCTCTGTCATAAGCAATATCGTCCATAATGGCTTTTTTCTGGGTTTTATCCAGAGCAACAAAGGTTTTGTCAAAACGCATCTGAGCTTCATCGTCTATCCAGGCCAGAGCCGACAAAATAGTCACTCTATCTTGTTGCTGACGCTCGTAAGGGGCGCTGACCCATTCATCCACCACAGCTGGCACATGCACTTCAGAAGCGCTGGGCACACTGCCTTCCCGCGGTACCAGAATATCCGACAGTACAGCCACTAAGCTCAGTTGCGCCTGAGTTAAAGTTAAAGGCCAGGGCGATTCAGGCGGCAGAATTAAGTTTGGATCTTTGCCATAGCCTGTTGCAGTGATTGGAGATAATTTCAGATCAGGCCAATGTTCTGTGCTGGCTTTTGCTACGCCTGCTCCCACATCCGTTTTACTGACTGGCGCACTGTCGCAGCCTGTTAAAGCTGCAGGTAACAAAGCGCTGGCTGCTAAGGCCATCATCAGTTTTAACGAATCGCGTCTTGTTATGCCGGATTTGTACTGCATCTGGTGCTGATCCACTGTGTTGTTTTGCTCCTTGGCCATCAGATCGCTCCTTGTTTTAACTGAGCTGAAAGCCAGGATGAGTTACGCATGGCCAGCGTCATAATGGTCAGAGTACAGTTTTTATGAGGGTTAGATGCAAAGACGCCGCCATCCATCACAAAGAGGTTAGGGCAGTCCCAACTTTGACCCCATTGGTTAGTGACTGAGTCTTTTGGCGATGCGCCCATACGGGTGGTGCCCACTTCATGAATAATTTCGCCACCTTTTAAAATAGCTTGCTCTGGAGTTGGCAATTCACTCAAGGTAACCCCCATCTCGGCAAAAATAGCCTGAGCGGTTTTCAGGCCATGTTCTACTTGTTTCAGTTCATGTTCTGACCATTTCCAGTGAAAACGTGCAACAGGAATGCCCCATTTGTCTTTCACTTCCGGGTCTATGTCCATATAACAATGCTCGTTAGGTACCATTTCACCCCGCAACGCAAAACCTACATAAGCCCCGTAGTTGTGTTTCACCTGACGTTTTAACTCGAGGCCATAACCTTGAACGTTACCAGCCAAACCGGCGCCTGGCTCGTTAAAGCGAGCGCCAATTTCAAAGTGATAACCGCGCGGGAAATCCAGCTCTTTGCGTTCCTGCGCTTTATGGCCCCACCATGGAATAAATAAATGATTGGCGGTATGACCATCTTCGTTATAAATCGGCCGACCTTGCAGGGCCGGCACCATAGCGCCGATATTAGCACCAGTGGAATCCATCAGGTTTTTGCCGACCTGACCTGAGGAATTGGCCAGACCATTTGGAAAACGTGTTGATTTGGAATTTAACAACAAACGGGCGGATTCGCAGGCGCTCGCCGCCAATATCACCACTTTGGCTTTGAGTTGGTACACAGTAGCAGTTTTTTTATCGACATAACTGACACCTGTCACTTTGCCATTTTCGTCAGTATCGACAGATTTCACCATCGCATCTGTGATCACCTGCAAATTGCCTGTAGCTTTGGCCATAGGAATAAGCGAAGTGGTGGTTTGAAAGGCGGCACCAATAGAGCAGCCATGACCACAAGGAGTGGCATAAAAACAAGCGGCTCTGTTATCCAAAGGCCGGGTTAATACGGCGCGATGCATAGGAGCTAGTGGAATACCGAGTTTGTTGGCCGCTGCTGCTATTAAAAGCTCAGTAATACGTGGCTTAGGCGGCGGTTGTAATATGCCATCGGATGAAGGCGGCATATCGTCAAGGCCTGTATTGGTACCACAAACGCCGACTAAAGCTTCGGTTTTATCGTACCAGGGTGCGATATCTTCATAGTCAAAAGGCCAGTCTGCCCCTAAACCATCACGGCTTTTGCCTTTAAAATCATGTTCACTAAAGCGCAACGAATAGCGACCCCAGTGATTGGTGCGGCCACCTAACATACGGGCACGCCACCATAAAAACTCAGAGTTTTCTGCTGCTGTATAAGGCTCGTCTGGCACTTGCCAGCCACCGTCTACTGTGGCGTCGTAAAAACCGAAGTCTTTATCTTTGTTGCCCGCGCCCATCAAGGGCGCTTCACCGTTACGTTTAAACATAGGGGTTTCAGTTTTTGGGTCGTAATCCCGCCCAGCTTCGAGCATTAGCACTTTATGTCCTGCTTTTGTCAGCTCATAAGCCGCCATGGAACCACCAGCGCCGGACCCAACCACCAGCACTTCAAAGTCAAAATTGTTCATCAGTTCAGCTCTTTAATTTTAATATTTTTGAACCAGACCTTATCGCCATGATCCTGCAAACCTATATGGCCTGCTTTGGCTTTGGCAAAACCAGGCCAGCTGGCAAACTTGCTGTTCGCAACCAGGCTGTTCCATTCATCGCTGCCTATGGTCACTTTTGCTGTTTGTACGTCGTTTTGCCAGACAGTTAAGGCCGAGTGTTCCAGACGAATTTTAGTAGTGTTCCACTCACCGGCTTTTTTATGCGAAGCCACAGGGGAGGCAATCATGTCGTACAAGGAGCCGGAGAGATGAGTGTCGAGTTTATTATCCGGGTGGCGCTCGTTATCCAGAATTTGAATTTCCGGCGCGTGTGAGTAGATGTATTTACCTTTTTCGTCAGCCAGAATAAGAATACCGCTGTTACCCACTTCTGCAATTTTCCAGTCGAGTGCCAGCTCAAAGTTTTTGTAACTTTTTTTACTGATCAAGTCACCCCCACCGCCAGCTGTCAGCGTGATAGAAGCATCTTCAATTTTCCACTTCTCGTTTACTGTGGGCTGTTTAAAACTGCGCCATTGCGACATATCAGTACCATCAAATAACAACTGCCAGCCTTCTGTTTTTTCCTGGGCTGTCAGTTGATTGTCGGCGGCGAATAAGGGTAGGCTAAGAGCCGAAATAGCAATAAATGCTGCTAAGGCTTTATTTTTTATAGATAAAGTCAAGTTGTCACTCCTGTCGTCTGTTCAATGCTCTGCTGGCATTATTTTTTGATTCAGTTTGCTGTAATCGGTTTCATTGTTGCTCTATAAAAGCAAGTATCGGCCACAGAAAGCAAGCTCTGTTTTTATTTTTGAGTTACAACCGCTTTTGCCAGCGCTGAAATAAGTACAGAAACGAACCTGAAATGGCGGGACGCAGGTAAAAGAGCGGCCGCAGTGCGTTACTGCAGCCCACGAGTTAGGCACGATATTTTTTGCTGCGGTATTTATTGAAATACTGTATTTAAAAACTTAATCATGTCATCCAGAGTGGGTGTGGCTAAGTCTTTAAAGCAGCCCTTGGTGTAGTCGTTACAACCGCTATCAAGAAAGCCGTGGCCTTTGCCTTGATAAATTTTGAGCTCCACCTGCTGTCCTGCCGTTTTGAGTAAGTTGACATAACCAGTTGCGACTTCAGGTGTGGTCAGGCCATCTTCACTGCCGACCAGTACCAACTGAGGCGGCAGTTTGTAACCCGCTTCTGGCAACAGATACAGAGGTGACACAGCTTTGTAATACTCTGCATGGCTCTCGTAGCTGATGCCTGCGCCAAACAAGCCACGTGGGCTGGCGTTACCCCATTTCCAGAACGGATTTTGCGCGGTTTCAAAGCCGCCTTTTGCGCTTTCGAGTAAATCAAAGGCGGTGTAACTTAAAATCACAGCCTGCACTTTAGCACCATCAGCTGCTGCGACTTGCTCGGCCGTTTTAGCTTTTGGCAGATAACTTGGAGTGAACTTCTGGCTTTGTGGTGTAAAACCTGTTGCATCCAAAGAGCGGCCTGCCAACATCACCATGGACGCCAAATGACCGCCAGCACTGTCACCAGTCACCGCAATTTTAGCCGGGTCGCCGCCGTAGTTTTGAATATGATCTTTCACCCAAAGCACCGCACCCAACGCATCTTCCACTATCTCGTTGATGGTGGTGCTGTTGTTATTATCGCCAAGCAGCCTGTAGTTCATATTCACCACTACAAGATCAGCGTGGCTTGCCATATACAAGGCCATATCGTTCATGATGCTTTTGTTATTCACCAGCCAACCGCCACCATGAAAAATCACCAGTACAGGCAAAGGCGTAGCCGCTTTTTGCGGGCTGTAGATATCAGTTGTCAGCGAAAAACCCTTCACCTTAGCCCACTCAATATCTTTATGTAATTTCACCTCATTGAGCGCCAACACCTGCTGGCTAAAAAGTGAAGCGATAAAAAAGACGAGATAAAAAACAGCAACTTGCCCCTTGCGCATAAAAACTCCTGATTATGTTGCCGGCGATTTGCATCGCCAAGCTTTGGTCTGTTAGCCGATGCTTTTATAGAAACATGAATTTGTAGCTGATACCAAGGCAATTCGGCACAACAGGCTTTGGTGCGAAAAAACGTTAAGCGGATAAATAAATTGTGAAAGGGCTTCGCCTGATGGGGCTGGGGGCCTGACCTATGAAATATTGAAGGTCGCCAATGACGCTAACTGAAATAAAGAAATACTGTAGGGGTCGGGCTTGCCCGACCCGCATCTCTATCTTAGAAAACGTGAATCTTAATGTTGGTGGCGTGCCAATGGCCGATTTTCGCTGCACATATAGACGAATACAGAGTGTTATTTTCTTTAACCATAAAACAGGGACGCTTTGACCAATGAAACAGGCACATTTATTTGTTGCTGAAGAAAGAAAAACACACTAATTTAGTAACTTAAAGTGGTCCAGTTTAAAAATAACAGCCAAGGAAAAAGTAATACTGTGCCAACACGCTTTTGAAAGGATTGCGCGGTAGTTGTTTGGAGTTTATGCGTTTTATCAATAGTTTAAAGCTGGTCGGTTATCTGGTAGAACCAGGCAAAGCTTGCTGGCACGATATACAAATGTTAGGGCATTATGGAGATATCAGCGATTCAACTGACTAATAACAAAATCGGAGAGCTCCTGGAGAGTGCTCGGATAATGCTACATCAAGGTGAGTTTGAAGAGTTTGCTGACAGATTTGGTTACGCAGTGGCTTTGGGGCGCAACCTTGTTGTCGCCATAAGCGCAGATTTCAACGCTGCTTTAGAAACTGTCGAGGCCAGCAGACTAAATCCAAGGAATATAGGCAATTTTAAGATTCGTTTGATGGATCCTACGAATATCGGGATAAATGGCATAGTTGAGCATATCGTCAAAGCTGATAATGGGCGTGAATTGCTAATTGAGTATGTACTCAGTGATTCCGATGGAATAAACCATATTACTTGCGAGCAGATCGGTGTGTTGTCCTAACAAAGTGCGTCATTCGCGGCCTGCGGCCCCTGCGACGCTCACAAGTTCGCGCGCATGCGCACGGCGTTATGAGTACTAAAAATGTCTGAGCAAAATTCAATATACAATCTAAAGGGCGAATTGGTAGGAAGATTCAGGCATGGTGTGGCATGGTCCTCTCCGGTACAGGAAAGGCTCGGAGAGTATGACGAAGAGTTTGTGCATGATAATGAAGGCTTAATGATCGTAAAAGTAAATGATGGTTATGTTTTAAATATCATTGGAGAAGAGTTAGGTAATATTTCAGGTAATAAAATATTCGTCTCTGGTTGTAATGTTGGTAGTTATATTGGCTCTCCCGCTGCTGGTGCGGCGTCTATAGCCTTTATATTCAACAGTAGTGGTACGCGTGGCTCATAACAAATAAGGATAGGCCGCGCGCAGCCGCGACCTTATCCCAAGTGTTGAACAAGCCCGGTGCCTGACTGTGCCACATTATTATGTAAATAGCGGATGGAAAATTTGAGGTCGCTGCGTTCAAAAAAACGAGCCGACTTTTTAGCAGATGTAGTGATCCCTTAGCTTCAACGCTACTAAATTTATTCTATGTATTTCAGTTCGTTACCATCTCGTTTTAGGTTGATGTATCCAGGCTCACAACATAGCGCCTGCTCTGTTTAGCACACTGTGGTGCTGAACCATGGTCGTTCGGTGAGGGGTGCTTATTCCCATAAAACGCATCGGCTGCTGACAGCAGGGGCAATAACGCATGGCTGAAGTGCGCTTTAGTTCACAGAGCGGCGGGAACACGGCTCCTGCCACAGCAAGCATCAGTTGAATGCGCCTGAGCAGAGGACGGCAATGGCCGCGCAGTACTCCGTAATCTCTGACCCGCCTAAACCCTTTGGGCAATACATGCTGCAACACCAGCCACAGAAATTCGAGAGCAGGCAAGGTGCGGATGTGTTTGGTATGCGTCTGACTGTCCTGATACTCAAAGCTGACCTGCCCGTCGACATGACGAATGATACTGCTGTCCGGCAATACACCACGATACAGGTACCGGGACAAGTACTGCAGCGCTGGCGCACCTTTACCGACATGCTGGCAATCGACCACCCATTTCTGCGGCAACTGCTTGGGTAGTGTCAGTCCGGGTGTAGCGTTTAGCGACTCCAGTAATCGTGCCCGCCATACCTTCGCCAGATGAAAGGCATTAAACAGGTAATGGCTTTTGCATGTACGCCATTGGTGTTTACCGGTGTGGTAGCTGCCGGCTGGAATAATAAAATGAAGATGGGGATGATAATCCCGCCGTCGGCTGTGGGTGTGCAGCACACCGGTAAAACCGATGTCACCACTGAGTTTCGGTGAACGGGTGGCAAAGTCTTTAAGTACAGAAGCGGCTACGTCAAACATGGCCTGATACACCGGCTCAGGGTGAGCCTGGGCCATCGTCCTTAATTCAAATGGCAAGGTAAAGGTCACCATAAAATAATGAACGGGTAGCAACTTAGCTTGCTGGCGGATGAGCCAATCGCTGGTGGTGCTGTGCTGGCATTGCGGACAACTGCGGTGGCCACAGGAGAGCGGGAATTCAGCAGAATGAGTGCAGTTCTGGCATCCCCAGCGACTGACACGTGCAGTCTCAGTTCGACAACTGAGCATGGCCTGTATCGCCTGGTGGATATCAGGCGTGATGCGCGAAGCGTAGTGGTGCACAAAGGCATCCTTGTACTGACGCAGAATATCAATAAAGAAACTCATACCCCACACTCCCAGTGCAGCGCCAGGCCATTGGTCAGTTGATTGATGGCCTCAGCCGTGTTTTTACGGGTGATAGCGGTGAGCCGGGTGTAGCGTGCGGTGGTGTTGAGACTGTGATGACCAAGCAGAGTCTGGACTGAGCGTAAATCAAGACCTTGCTCCAGCAAGTGGGTGGCATAGCTGTGTCGCAGGCTGTGTGGGCTGATGGTTTTATGAATGTTGCACTGGGCAAGCACCAGCTTCATGGTTTTTTGTACACCGCCTCTGTCCATACATGCATCGGGCTGGTTCTCTTTACCGGGAAACAGCAACTGCGGATGACGGTGGGTTCGCCAGTAATACCGCAGTGCCAGCAGAGTACGCTCAGGCAGTGGCACCAACCGGTCTTTCCCCCCTTTAGCATCGCGGATATGCACCTGCATTAATGCGGCATCAACATCTCCGGCCTGCAGCGAAAGCGCTTCTCCCAGACGCAATCCCATACTGTACAAGGTGAGAAAGCACACCTGATACCGCAGTTGTTGGGTCTGACTGATGAGTCTGGCGACTTCGTCGGGGGTGAGAATATCAGGCAGCCGGTTGACTTGCGGTGGTTTGACAATACTGAGCCACTCCCAGGATTTATTGAGCACATGGGTATAGAAAAACTGCAAGCCGTTGCGGTCGAGCTTGACCGTGCTCCAGGAGTGGGAGGCAATCAAATCGGCAAAGTAGCGCTTTAAATCAGCGGTAGAAAGCGTATCAGGGCAGCGGTCAAAATAGGCCGTGATACGTCGTATAGCGCGGCTATAGCCATCAATAGTGGCGGGCCGCTTGCCTTGCAAGGTTAAGTTGGTAAGATGTTGTTGATACAGGTAATCGAAGCGTTGTTGTTCGTGCAGGTTCATGATCATACTCCGGTGTAAGCAACCCCCAATCAGGTTGCATCCGGTAAGTATTTAGGCTGGGAGATAATGTGGTGTGCTCTTATTTCTGCCGCAAAGCGGCTTCGTTCAACAA
>NZ_RZUF01000021.1 GCF_004005375.1 Rheinheimera sediminis
CACCTTCTTCAGAAGGTGGATTCTTTACTTTAGTTCCTACTTGTAAAACAAGGCTGATTTAGCTTAAATGAGGACGTTAATAACATAACTGCAACAGGACGTTGAGATGTTACATCAGGGAAAGTTACAGGATTGGGATCCTATACAAGGTACTGGTTTTCTACAGCAGGAAAAAGCGGGTCCACTTATTCGAATTTGTAGCTGTAGCTTTCGTAAAAAGCCAAATCAGCTAAAAGATGGTGACCAGATTTTTTTTCAGATGGAGGTCGACCTGCAAGGCAAACCTATAGCTGTGTTGGCTTATAAAGCAGGACAATGTTTTGCGCCGGATCCGGCCTTTAAAAGGCCTTTACTCTCTTCACTGCTATTTCAACAACTGCTCTCAGTGTTGGTTACTATGTCTATTCTTGCCTGGTTGGGTTATCAGTTTTTTTTCTTAGCCTGAGTTAGTGGATGATGTGTATCGACCCTCTTTGATGTAACTAATTAAATCAAAGAAGCAGGTTCATTGTTCTCATTTTCACTGACTTAATACTCAGATTTTTCTGGATCTGAAGGCGCGCTGTCTGGCCATAGCCGGCTATGGCTAGACAGAGCCACGCAGAAAGGCGTAAAAAGATGCCTATTCAGTGACAAGGCTTATCCCGAACATCAGATTATTTAGCAATAAGTTCCTGTGAATAGAAGTCGATTTTACTACCCTTGATGCTTTTATCCGTTTAAAGCTTGTCGCTTTTCAAATAAGCTTTTACTGTAACCCACAGCGAAGTAAATCATCAGGCTATGGAACACCATCACAGCTGCATAAGTTAAAGCGGCGTTGGTAAAGTGCTGTGCAGCAATAATGCCTTGTGGACTGCTGAAAGTGAGTACCGCCTGGATCAGTGCATCACTTAAAATCAGAGCGTAAACCACCTTCTGACTTTGTTCAGTTGTTAAAAACGCATTTTGTTTTTTACAGTATTGATAGACCAGAAAAATAGTCAGGGCTGGCAACAACACAACATCCTGAATAAATCCAAGTTTAATGGCTGAAAAATAATTGGCCAAAGCCAGTACCAACAGCACCAGAATTTGAAACGCAAAAAAGCGGCTGATAATAAAAGACAACATAAAAGGCACCTACCTAAACTAAATGAAATCAGATTAAAGCATTGGCAGTTAAATGGCGCTTCGACTTAAGTCTAACTCTGCTTAGCTTTGGGAATGTCCTCTGCTGCTATTACCACCTGATTACGGCCCTGATGTTTGGCCTTATACAAGGCTACATCAGCCTGATGCAGCCAGCTCTCCCAGTCAGTGGCTTGCTGCACTGTGGCAATACCAATAGAGGTTGTCAGGGCTGAGCCATCAGGGCGTGACAGTTGATGCCAGACGGCATGTCGGACTTTTTCTGCTAAACGATGTAAATCCGCCAGTTGAATGTCTTTAATCAATAGTACAAATTCTTCGCCGCCATAACGAAACACCGAGTCTTGTTGGCGGATCATTTGTTTTAATAAAGGCACCAGTTGAGTCAGAATAAGATCGCCAGACTGATGGCCAAAATTATCATTGATCGCTTTAAAATGGTCTAAATCCAACAGCATTAAACCGCTTACCATATTTTTCTGCTGGTAGTGCTCAATGGCTGCTGTCAGTTCGTCGGCTAAAGAATAACGAGTTGCTGCACCTGTGAGTGGATCTGTGCTGGCTAAATGCCTCAATTCTTGCCGCTGTAAATGAGTACGATAGGCGAAAATGTAAGCGAAAATACAGGTGATTAACGTAGTGGTAATAAAAGCCAGCAGTTGGACCTTAGTATTAAAAATACTGGATTGCCCGGCAAAATGGATCGATACAATAGCACTGACCATTAATAACAGTAAAAGTAGCGCTTTGATGGGGGCTACTAAAAAGAAGATAAACACCATCAAAGGGTAAATCCAGAACAGCGCGTCTTGCCCGAGCTCCATACAGACCAGAACAGCACCAAAACAAAATATGGTAGCCATCAAAAAGCCTGGTTTTTCAGTCTCTCCGGTGCGCCAGGCCATTCTGACTGAAGTTGTACTGACGGCTATCATAAGCAGATCCACTATGCCGACTAAATAGCTGCCTGTTGCCAAACGGTATAAAGCGTAAGGCAATAAAGTACAGCCAGTTATTACGCCAACTAAAGTAATCATCGACAGATGGAAATTGTCTTTTAAGCGCTGTAACAAGCATACCTCTGTTTTTCGATCCCAGAGCATGACACACCCAGGGTCAGACTTATGATGACGGATTTGGATACTGACATTAAGAACACAGACTCAGCATTACATTAAACTGGTTTTAACGACTCAGCACTATTCTAATAGATGCTCAGGCATTTATTTTTTAAACCTTAATGCCAACTCTTGTAAGGCACCCAACAGCTGAACTATAAGGCGTTGAATCCGTTCGTCCGTCAGCTTTACATCGCTATCGAAGGTATTGGCAAAAGCGTTGCAGAATACTTCGGGTTTATTCACCAGGTGCAGGTCTAAAAATACGCATACCTGACGTAAGTGATACTGAGCTCTCGAGGTCCCCATACCACCACCCGAGCCTAAAATAGCCGCTACTTTTCCGGCCATTAACGCGTTATCAGGCTCACGTGATGCCCAATCCAGCGCATTTTTCAGCGCTGGGGCAATAGAGTAGTTGTATTCAGGGCAGGCCAGTAAAAAAGCATCAGCTTGTGCAAATTGAGCAAGCAGACTCTGTACAGCCAAGGGTTGAACTTTGAGGTCTGAATTATAAAAAGGTAGATCCGTCAGATCTGCAAGTTCGATCTGCATGCCGTCGGGTGCATGCGCTATGGCATATTCGAGCAGGGCTTTGTTTGTTGATTTTGCTCTCAGGCTACCGCAAAGTGCTAGTACTTTTAATCCGGACATGGGTTTTTCCTCGGCGTTAAGTCTGACTCTACACTAAGTCTGAAGCAATGAAATGACAAGCTGATTTAAAAGATTGCAGGATTTAAAAAAGGAATCATCGCCAGAATCAGGGCCTGATGATACACAGAACTGCGGCTGAGTTTGTTCTGAGTCAACAGAGCTATAGCGCCGCCTTTTTGTTTGACATTAGTCTGATCAAAAAGAGCATCCATCACATCGCCCAATTCTTTACCTTGCTTTAGCTCTGCTAAAGCCACTGGCGGTAACATTAAGCTGGCAGAACGGGCCTTGCCAATTTTGCCCTGATGTTCAATCACCATCCAGGCAAAAGTAAAATCACCATCTAAGCCTGCTTCGATCGCAACACGATAATCAGCATCTTCGTTTACAAGAGCCGCGACTCTGTTCATAGCTCCCAGCAAGGTTTCTTCGCTGCTCATCGGCTGATCTGCCACACCACTGGGCACAGCTATACCTTGCACGTCCAAAGCTTCATGATTAAATACCTCTGCAAAAGCTGAGGCGACCGCATTAATTTTGGCTGGATTAGCAGAGGCAACTCGTATTTTTATCATCGAAATACCTATTGATTTCAAAAGCTAAATTGCAGAAAAAACAAAGGCGGCCAGTGCCGCCTTTATTCAATACCAGCAGTGTTAACCTGCTAAACCAACGTAGACGTGCTGTACGTCATCATCGGCGTCAATGGCTTCTAAAAAGGCTTCTACTTCGGCGCGAGCGGCGTCATCTAAAGTCACAGGGTTATTTGGACGATACACCAGCTTGGCTGAAGTCACGTTAAAACCAAAAGCAGGTAAAGCTTTGCTGACGGCATCCAGATCGGTAGGTTCGGTCAGGAATACGCTATCGCCGTCTTCACCTTCTTCAAAGTCCTGCGCACCTGCTTCAATAGCTGCTACTTCCAAATCAGCATCAGGTGAAACAGCATGAGCGACAATTTCACCTAAGTATTTGAAGTCCCATGACACTGAACCTGAACCGCCTAACTGACCTTTACGGAACAGCACGCGGATACTCTGGGCCGAACGGTTTTTGTTGTCTGTTAAACATTCAACAATCACAGGCACCTGATGTGGGGCAAAACCTTCATAAACAACAGTTTCGTAGTTAGCCGGGCCGTCCAGTAAACCTGCACCTTTTTTAATAGCGCGCTCTAAAGTCTCACGTGGCATTGAGGCTTTTTTCGCCGCTTCCACCGCAACACGTAATTTGGAGTTCATATCAGGGTCGGCACCGTTACGGGCTGCAACCATAATTTCTTTGGCTAACTTAGTAAAAATACGGCCTTTTGCAGCCGAGGCATCTGCTTTATGTTTAACTTTCCATTGAGCGCCCATTGCTTCTCTCTCGTATCTGTATCAGTAAAAATTAATGCTGGTGACCACAATCATGGTCGCAGTCGTCGCCGTGTTCATCATCAAAATCGTCATCGCCGTCCTGATGTTGCATCACGCCCCAACCGTCATTATGGCCGCCAAATTTTTTGGCGAATTTATCCAGTTCTGCTTCGCGTGCTGTAATGGCTTCGTGCTCTGGCAGCATGGTTTGGCTGACAATCAGCTCCCACTGTTCCAGATCATTGAAGTGCAATTCCACTTCACCTTGCAGATCCGAGGCTACTAAGGCCGCCATGGCTTTTTCGGCCTGGTCCTTGTTTTTAAATACCAGATAAAAATCGATGGCCAGAGGCTGGCTTAAATCTATTCCGGCGTCCATTAAGGCACGCAGCATATCGCCATTGCCGTCATCAGGAAATTGCATGGTCCGCTCTCCACATCAGGTTAATAGGCCGACCCGGTTGGTCCAGTGCGGCAAGTGGCCGGATTATAGCAATATTTTCAGCACTCTGGGTATCGCAATCTGGTATTGAACTTGACCCCTATCATGGATAGTTGCAGACTCTGTAGCCTTCTAGTCGCAGGACCTATACAGATGAAATCAGTTTTACTTCGTATGCAACTCCTTGTTGTGCCTGGTAGCAAAAGGAGTCACTGATGCTGCTGTATTTAGTGCGTCATGCCACAGCGCAGGACAGAGCTTTAGGCATAGCTGATCCTATGCGGCATCTGGTTGATAAAGGCATCAAGCAAGCGCAAAAGCTAGCGGAGTTTTGCAAAAAACAGCAATTAACCCCAGAGTTACTGCTGACCAGCCCTTTAGCGCGGGCTGAACAAACTGCGGTTTTATTGCATCAGCACGCTCAATGGCCTGAACCTCAACAACAGGCCTGGCTTATTATTGATACCTTGCCTGAAGTTCAATTGAGGGCTTTGACGGAGTTGATGCAACAAGGCGTTAGTTCTGTGTGCTGTGTAGGGCATGAGCCTGATATTTCTGCCTTGCTAGCGCTGTTACTGGATACGGAGCCTGAACATTTTTTTATTAAAAAGGCTTCCATTACCGCGCTGGAACTGAGCCCTGGTCAGGCGGTGCTGCTGTGGTCTTTACCTGTGGCTTTGTTGTAACGCTCAAAAGCCAAAGCAGGGTTCTGCTCTATGGCCGATTGTTGAATAAAAAGCTGCAACTTGGGAAAGAAGCGCAAAAAGACCTGCTCTATTTGTAATTGAAGCTCTGGTAATTCGTCTGCAATAGCGGCATAGCGTGCCGTAAAGCGGCCACGGCTTGCCATACGTTGCAGCGAATATTGGATCCCCGCCAGTTCAGCGTAATGACCAAACCAGTCTTGTTCAGTCACGGCTTTAACGGTTTTTGCCATAGCGTCTGGCATCAAGGGTAAGTCGCCTGTTAAGCTTTGATATAGCCGCTTCTTGTAGTCATTAAAATCAGAATCAAAAAACTCTGGCCAGTGCTTAATCAGGCAAAAATCAAACAACATATCCAGAGCTATTGGGGCGAAACGTCGCATTGCAGGGCTGAACAATAACCTGGCTGCGCGAACATCCGGATCTTGATCGGTAAACCAGTCTACAGCTCTGTGGTTGTATAAAGCTGCAGTCACTGCTGGGCTTAATAACTCCGGATTGATGCCATGATAGAAGTCACCCAATAAATTTCCAATACGGGAATTGGTGTTGGGTTGTGCGAATAGCAGATGAGCCAGATAATTCATTACACCACGGAGTTTATGCAAAAACTGCGTCTAGTCTAAGGCAAAAAAGATGTATTTGCTGAACTAATACGCTATAAGTAGAGGTCTGAAATACCAAGGAATAAGTGATATGAAACAAGGGGTTTTACTGCTAGCTGCGTTGAGTCTTGTTGGTTGCAGCAGCATTAGTCCGCAGGAATGTCAGATGGGAGACTGGTTTGCCATTGGCAAAACTGATGGTCAGCAGGGCTTCTCCAGTACTAAGTTTCGTAGTTATCAAAAAGAGTGTGCTGAATATGGCGTAGGTGCTGATTTTAAAGCCTATGAACAAGGCCACGCACAAGGCGTGATACTGTATTGCACTTATGATGAAGGCAGAGCGCTAGGCCAGAGTGGAGGCGCTTTTAATAAAGTTTGTATAGGTGCATTAGAACCGCAGTTTCGTTTAGGCTACGACCGTGGCCGTCAATGGTACCAGGCTGAATCCGCACTGCGTAATTTAGAAAGTAGCTTGCGCCAGAACGCCGGTACCATAGATGAGTTAGAACAACGCATCGACGATAACACTAAAGAGTTGAGTGCACTGAAAGACAAGCAGCAGAAACAAAAACTGTTGGACGAAAACCGTAGTTTACAGCGTCAACTGCGAGAGCTGAACCAGATGCAAGGCCAGTTAAAGCGTGATTTAAAACAAGCTGAGTTGCAACTTAGTTTGATCCAACTGGGTGGTTAACACAAGACTGAATGAGGAGAGCTGCAGATGAGGGTTTTATGGGGGCTATTACTATGGGTGCCACTGCTGGCGCTATCTGCCCCTATGGACCTCAGCTGGACTGCAGAAAAACTACTGATAGCAGGTCAGCGTAGTCGCTTACTGCATCAACCAGAATGGCCGCAACAACAATCGGACCTAATCGCTTTCAGTATGACAGGTGTGATCCCTAAAGGTATCCATTGTGAGTTAGAAATAAAACTTCGGGACCAGCTGCTACTTAGTTTGCCTTGTACCAAACGTTATATACTGGAGCGGCCTTTCCGTATTACACCTGGTATGTATCTGGAGTTATATCTGCATAACACCGATTTATTTAGTGCTGGTGAAGACGTAGTTTTACGCAACAGAGTATCGCTGGATGTTGCTCAGTAGGTTATTTAACCAGCCTCCTTGGGGTGGTGACTTAACCAGGCTTGAGCGACGCCAGACACTAAAATAAGTAATGCCCCAAACCATTGCAACACAGACATAGGTTCAGCAAAAAGCATCCATGCACCGATAATAACGACCACAGGTTCCAGATAGGCCAAAGTCCCAAACACTCTGGTGGGCAAATGCTGGATCGCTTGCAATGCAAATACCAAGGCCAAAAACCCGGGAAATAAACCGGCCGCCATTAACCATAACCACTGTTCCGCTTCTGGTATTGGCTTGTTAATCAACAGGGGCAGAACACAAAGCGCCCCTACCAGTAGCTGATAAAAACTTTTTTGATACAAAGGAACTGTGTCAGGTACTTTTTTATTCAATAAAATAAAGGCTGTGTAGGTAAATAGAGACAACAGCGCAAACCAAAGTCCTTGTTGCTGCTCGACCCTGGCATTGATCTGAAATTCCTGCAGCATAAAAAAGCCGAAAAAAGCAGTGATGATTAGCAGCAAGGTCCTGCTTGTCAGACGTTCTTTGAAAACAAAGTGGGCCATAATGGCCGACAAAGCAGGAGCCAGATACACCAGTAGAATAGCCAAGGTCAGTGACATACTTTGAATAGCTGATAGAAAACACAAAATGAAACCAGCTAACAACACCCCGTTCAATATAACCAAGGCTGGTGGTTTACTGGCCAATAGGTGCAATTGGCCAGTGAAGGCTAAATACAGAGCGAGTATTACAGCCCCTAAACCCAAGCGGTAAAATGTAAGACTGGCTGGATCTAACGCACTAAAGCGTGCTATGAAACCAATAGTAGCCATCAGGGCTGCAGCTAAAGCGGCCATATAAAAGTAGCGATAGGGCGATAAAAGCATAGAAGTGCTGTTCAAGGGCGTATTCACAAAGCCGCCACTTTAACCAGTCATTTTAGCCAATTCAAGCGGTCATTTTTTAAGTTTATGGCTTTACTCTCGTCTATCCACAGACTGAATAAGGTTTTATTTGATAGCCTACAGCGGCTGCTGAGTCAGGGCTGCTATGGTGTTTGTTACTGCTCTGGAAACTTGTTCTATCTGGTTTTGCGATTGATGCACCTCTTCAATAAGGACAGTACCCTGAGTAGCGAAAGCACTGACGTTGGCCATTTTTTGCATAGCTTGTGTTGTCAGTTGCATGTTTCTGAGTACAACAGATTCTATCTCCTGAGTTGAAGTGCTGGTTCGCGATGCAAGATTACGAACTTCGTCAGCGACCACCGCAAAACCTCTGCCATGTTCACCGGCTCTGGCGGCTTCAATAGCTGCATTCAGGGCCAACAAGTTGGTTTGATCGGCGATCGATCTGATGCTGGTGACTATGGCTGATATTTGCCTGGAGTCTTCATTCAGATTAGAGATTTGATGGGTTGCTTCTGCGATCTCGTTTGAAATGAGAGTTGAATTCTCTACCAAATCCTGCATTTGTATTTTGCTGGATACCACGACCTCGACTGTTTTCACGGACGCGTCCATTGCTACACTTGCTGCATGTTCTACTGCTTGTTCCTTTTTAATGTCCGAAGAGATATCAGAAGCAAACTTTATTACCTTAATGATTTTGCCATTGTCACCGTAGATAGGGTTGTAGGTCGCTTCAAGCCAAATCGGCTGTTTGGATGCCTGCAGTCGCATAAAGCGGCCTGACTTAAATTGTCCTTTGGCCAATTCAGACCAGAAATACGGGTATCGCTGATAAAAGTCGTCGGTACAGAATATTTTATGATGTTTGCCTTTGATCTGCTGCAGCTTATAACCCACAGTCTGCAAAAAATTGTCGTTGGCGTTAATAATAGTACCGTCTGGTTCGAACTCAATCACTGCCTGAGATTTATGCAAAGCCAGAATAATGGCGTGCTGGTCTTTCAGTTGTGTTGTTTTTTCCGTCACATCACTGGCAAATTTTACAATACGTATGACTTTGTCATCTTCAATCACTGGAAAGTAGGTTGCCTCCAGCGCCACAGCAGAGCCATCTTTTTTATAGCGTGTGAAGGTTTTTGAATGAGGAATACCTTGTGAGAGGCTTTGCCAGAATTTTGTGTAGTCGGAGCTTCGGGCATAATGCATATCACAAAACATTTTATGATGTTGCCCTACTATTTCTTCCTGACTGTAGCCTACAACGGCAAGAAACAAGTCGTTGGCTTGCAAAATCAATCCCTGAGGATCAAAAACTATCAACGGAATTTGTTTTTTAACTGCGTCGTAAAATAAGGCTTCAGGTGAGGCTTTTACAGGCTGAGGAGCTTGTTTTAGGAATCTTAAAATAGCGCTCAACATAAACAAAGCCTCTCGTAGATTATTAGCTTAGAACTGAATCACCAGTTGGCGCTCTAGTTATGTCAGCTGAAAAAGTAACCAGAAGATTTTTTCCTGATTTGCGCATAAAGTTACAGGACATAAGGGACAAAGTCAACAAATTGATAATTTGTGCTTCTGATGTAATCTTCAGCATTGGTCGGATTTTGTTGATGTCTGAGAGGGATGGTTGGGGTTGGCAAAGGGTACTTATTTTACTTCATTAAAGTTACTCTGGATGGCAAGCATTGAAGATGGTCATGATAACGTTCTCAAGTAAATGGGCTGGCAAATCTATGAGGTGAAAAGGAAACACCACAATATCTTTGTTGAGTTCAGCACTGTGGGTTCAATAGCCTACCAACAATATTGGAATTACGTGCTCTGGAGTAAAGCTCAGGCTGCTAAATTCAAACGCCTAACTAATGAAGGCATTTTTTTAGTAAGAGCCACAACAATAAAAGCAGGGAGCAAAAATGCTCCCTGCTTGAAGTTTAAGGCAAATCAAACCACAAGGCTTTAACCGGGCCTTGAGTGGCTAAAGCTTTTAGTTCAGTTTCTTTACTAATTTTTGCACCATCACCTGGTTGCATCGCTGTGCCGTTTAGCTCTAACTCGCCTGAAATTAAATGTAGATAGAAGTTCCGTTCAACCCTCACAGGTAACTCAACAACATCATGCTCACTTAGCAGTAGCTGTGATAAATAGGCATCCTGCTTAATCTGCAGCGTACCGTCACGACCGTCCGGCGATATCACCAGCGTTAAGCCAGGTTCAGCTTTAAACTCTTTTTGCTGATAACCTGGTACTCCGCCAAATTGGTTTGGCTGGATCCAAATCTGCAAAAATTTTAAGTTGTCTTTATCACTGGCGTTAAATTCGCTGTGATAAATACCTTTGCCTGCACTCATCAGCTGAAACTCACCAGCAGGTAAAGTTTTTACATTACCGGCTGAGTCTTTGTGGGCAATTTGTCCCTCCAGCACATAACTGATGATTTCCATATCCTGATGGCCATGGGTATCAAAGCCTGCGGCTGCATCGACTTGGTCATCGTTTATCACTCTTAACGCTGAAAAACCCATATGAGCAGGGTCATAATAACGGCCAAAAGAAAAACTGTGTTTGCTTTTCAACCAGCCAAAATTAGCGATACCGCGGTCGGTGGAATATCTTAGTTCAATCATTTTATACTCCGCTAGACACTCCCTTTGCAGAGAGTATCCATTTGAGTGGATTATTAGTTCAGTTTCTGCGCAATCATGGCGTCGATTGAAGCTTTACCTGCACCGCTGAACAGCAGCGAAACACTGGCGGCTAACAGGGCTAAAGCAAATTCGTAGCCGTTAGTGCTCATAAAGAAACCGTTGGCAACATGGACTTTAAAGATGGCCACTAACATGGCGATAATTAAAGTCACTGCAGCAGGACGGGTCAGTACACCAAAGACTAATGCCAGACCACCAAAAAACTCAGCTGCACCAGCTAAAAACGCCATCAGTACACCAGGAGCCAGGCCTATGCTTTCCATCCAGCCGCCAGTGCCTTCTAAGCCGTAGCCACCAAACCAACCAAATAATTTCTGAGCACCGTGCGCCGCAAAAATAATACCGACTGGAACTCGTAAAGCTAAAGCGCCAAAACCTGCGTTAGTACCAAAAATTTTCTGTAAAGTTGCGTTGCTCATCGTATTCACCGTTAAATAAATTGACTATTAATTGGGGTTGTCAGACTGCGTTAAACCGCTTGTCAGTTCCGATGTCTGTACTTTAGAGCGGCTTGTATTTTTAAAAAAGCGGAATAAACTGAGTTCATAATTCAAAATATTTGAACATGAAAATAAAGGTTCTATGGCTAATCATCCTATTCTGACGCTGGACGCTTTGCGTGCACTGGACGCTATCGATCGCAAGGGAAGTTTTGCCGCTGCGGCTGAACACCTATACAAAGTGCCTTCAGCTCTTAGCTATACCATTGCAAAACTTGAAGCTGACCTTGAAGTACAGTTGTTTGATCGTTCCAAACAAAAAGCGCAGTTGACACCGGCAGGTCAGCTGTTATTACAGCAGGGCCGCGAATTATTGCAGGCCGCCAGTCGATTACAAGATGCGATTAAGCAAGTGGACACAGGTTGGGAAACTCAGTTTGTTATAGCCAAAGACAGCATAGTGCCGTATCCACCTGTGCTAAGCCTTATTGATCAATTTATGGCACTGGGCAAAATGACGGAAGTCAGTATGCGTGAAGAAGTATTGGGCGGTGGCTGGGAAGCGTTGGAAACAGGTCGGGCACACATTGCGATAGGGGTGTCGGCTGATATGCCCAAAGGTAAATACGAACTGGTGCCTATGGGGGAAGTCGAATTTGTCTTTGCTTTATCACCCCAGCATGAGCTGGCCAATATCAATAGACAGATTGATTTGGCGGATGTGGAGCAGGAAACGGCCATCGTAGTGTCGGATTCGGCTTTAGATGCACCGAAACGAAGTTCAGGTTTATTTGCTACCCGCCGCGTGTTGAAAGTGAGTTCAATGCAAGCGAAAATTGCCGCTCAGGTACAGGGTTTAGGGGTAGGTTTTTTACCAAAGCATTTAATTCAGGATGAATTAGCCAAAGGCTTATTAATCGCCAAAAAAACCAGCATTCCACGTGAAAAGGCGATGTTGTATCTGGCCTGGCAAAAACAAAGTCAGGGCAAAGCACTGCAGTGGTTTAGTGAAGCTTTTAGCCATTACCCCTGGCTAAAAGTCTGGTCAGCTACCTGATCAGACTGGGCTATGTTATGGTTTTGCACGTAGCCTGATACCAACAACACAAAGTGAAAGAGATGGGCATTGAATAATAAAATTAAAGCAGTAGTGTTTGATTTAGATGGTACTTTGGTGGACTCCAAACTGGATTTTTCTGAACTGCGCCGCCGTTTAGGCTGGCCTGAGCAAAGCTTGATCCTGGAGCATTTAGCCACTTTAGACTGTGAAGTGAAAAAACAGCAGGCAGAGCAGATTATTATCGACTTTGAACTGGAAGGAGCGCGTCGTGCCAGTTGGATGCCTAATGCTGAGGTGTTGCTGCAGCAATTGAAGCGCCAAAATATGCCGATGGCAATCTTAACCCGTAATATGCGTCAGGCTACAGACTTGTGTATGCAGGCGCTGAATATTCCTATAGAGCTGGTGCTGACCCGCGACGATGCTCCGGCTAAACCTCAACCTGAAGGCTTATGGCTGATCGCCGAGCAATTGGCTGTAGCGCCCAAAGAAATACTTTATGTGGGCGATTATCTGTTTGATATTCAAACTGCCCGTAATGCCGGCGCTTATTGCTGTTTATACCGTTATGGCGATAACCATATTTATGCAGAGTTGGCAGATCTGGTGGTAGACGATCTGCTGGAGCTCGCAGACTGGTTAACAGCCTGACGCATAGCACTCTGTTCTGGACTTTTAGGCATTATGTTTCTAACATTTGTTTAACAGTGCCTGAAGGAGCAGTCATATGAGTTACACCCAGTGGTTACATCAACAATGTCCGGAAACACAGACATGGCCGTCCGTGGACTCCTTTGCCTTAATTCAGCAAGCCAAAGCAACACAGCCTTGTAAAAGGCTGGAAATACTGCTGATGATCGCCTGGTTTTTTTGTTTTACCCTGCTGTCTGGTTTTATTGGTCAGCCGCTGTTGGAGGTTTCTGCGCAAGGATTCTTTTGGTCTGCAGAAGCTGTTTGTGCCGTGCTGGCAGGGGCTTTTTTCTGTACTTTTCTGGAGCAAAAAATGCAGCGGCGCTTGATACAGAAAAAACTGTTAGAACTGGTCAAACAACATCAGGTAGCACAAAACGCATTGTAAATTCTGAGCTATTCCTGAGATTCATTAGTATTCCGGTATATTCAGCTTCCTATTTCTGTGGGAATTCCCGAGCATTACCAGGACTTCAACACACAAGGAACTGTTATGACCTTAGGCGATTATATTAAAGACAAGCGTGCAACAATGCAGTTAAGCCAACCACAACTGGCTGAGCAAATAGGCATTGAGCAGTCTTATTTATCCAAATTGGAAAACGATAAATCCCTGCCATCCAACGATGTATTCCGTCGTCTTCTGACAGCTTTGAACCTATCCTTACCTGCATTTGTTGCGGCTTTTTCTGCGCAGGAAATACAACAGCTGACCGCCATAGCGGATGTCGAGTTTTATCTGAAACAGCAGTGCAACAAGCAACAACGCCACTCCGGTTGGTTAGTGCTGAGTTTAAGTTTTGTATTTGCCTTGGGGGCCGCCTGTTTTTATGCGGGATTTCAGGCGTTGTGTTTTCCTGAGCGCTTTCATCAGTATGAATCCCAGGGCGTTGTGTTACCGGGCGAATCCGCTTTTGTATTTACTGACTGGGATCAAAACTTCCCAATACTGACCGGTACTAGTGAAGAGATGCGGCAGTCGATGAAAAACAGGGCTGAAAAAGAACAGTTGATGTATCAGCGTTTCGCTCAACTGACCGAACATAGTTTTGAATATCTGGGCCAATATTACATTCGCACTGTGGATGGCGGTAGCCGTACTTTTGAATATAAAACGGTCGGCCTTGTTAGCCGCACTGGCAACACTGTACTGCAACTGCTTGGCTTATTTTTGATGGTATTTAGTGCTGTGTTAAGTCTGGGCCGCAAGGCGTTGCTGCGGTTCTGAACAAAAGGGCCATTGCTGGCCCGATTTTAGGCTGCTACTAAATCTCATGATCCAACACCTTCGGCAAGCGACGATGTTTTTCTTTGGCTTCCTTAATAGCATCACTAAAAGCGGACGCCAGAATGCCGGTAGGTACTGCAATCATACAAATTCCCGTGACTGCGGTGATGCCCGCCAAAACACGGCCAAGTACTGTGATAGGGTACACATCGCCATAACCTACGGTGGTTAAAGTGGCGACGGCCCACCATGTCGCTCTGGGTATAGAGCCAAAAGCTTCAGGTTGAATATGACCTTCGACTAAATACAGGCAAGTGGCGGCAAAGAGCAAAATAACCAAGCCAAAAATACCACTGACCAGTAACTCATAAGTGCGGCTGCGAATGGCGACTACTATGCACTCCAGAGCCGTAGAAAAGCGCCCAAGTCGTGCTAAGCGCACTACACGGATTAACAACACCAGACGTAAAATGACACCACCGTTGCCCATATAAAGCGAAAAGGCCACTATTATTGCCAATAAGTCGGTCATGGCAAAAAAGGAAAAGAAATGCTGCCAGCGGTTTTTTACTGAATCATTTTCAACACAGGTCCAGAGCCTTGCCAGATATTCCACTAAAAACAGTGAACCTAAAGCCAGCTCAGTGTAACGAAACCAGTGTTCATGGCCCAGACGTATGCTGGGTTCTGTTTGCACTATAGCTAGCAGAATACCGGCAAGTATCACCAGTGCTATAACTATATTGAGCGGAGACATGCCGCGGCCTGAATATAATACAGGGTCTAGCTGATGCGCCAGACGAGAGCGGACTTTGTGCAATAGACTTTGATCGTGCATAGCACACCAGATTGAAAAGCTTTGGTTAATTGTCTCGGCAAGCGACTGATATAGCAAGGCTATCTTTTATGTTGCTGTTAAAAACCTGTTAGTACCTGATCCAAAGTACCCAGGCTGTGCTGTGACAATGCCTGTTGCCGTTCCTGTTCAGTTAAAATGCCGACAAAAGGAGTACGGCGGCGTAACTTTCGCAAGTAGGGACTATCTTCAGTAATGCCTTGGTAAAATTGTTCTTGCTGCTGATATAACTCCAGCACAGAAACCCAATGCAAATAAGCACCATAGCCTAGTTGGCCGTTATCCCGTCGTTCTTCAAGTTTGGCTTTTACTTGTTCAACTAAAGCTGGCTCTGCTAATAATTTGGCTGCTATAGCCTGATGCAATACCAAAATTTGCCGATCGATGTTTTCATCTTTAATACCGGTCTTTTTCACCCTGTAGGGTCTGTTTTGTTTATTGCTTTTAGGTGTCCACATCGCTTGTATTCTTTAGTGTTAATTAATGAAAGTCTCTGGAGTAACTTTTAAGCGAGCCAAGTAGTGGCGTCAGGTCGGTTAAACGCCCGGCAATAATATGAATTACGCCCTCTTTTTTCTCCAGAATACCATTGACCTTCAGTAGTCTAGATTTTAAATACGGCTGGCGCTGTGCCGAAGCTGTAGCCGACCAGACCACTAAATTACTAAAACCTGTACCATCTTCCAGCGTAATAAAAGTCACACCAGAAGCAGTGCCAGGGCTTTGCTTCGCTGTGACCAAACCTATTACAGTCACCACTGACTTATGGTTCAGTGCAGCAAGCTCTGCTGCCTGTGCAAATTTCCCCAGCAGCCCTTGTTGCTTTAATAATTGAACAGGATGAGTGCGTAAACTCAGGCCTGTGCTTTGATAATCTTCCACCACTTCTGAGAGCTCAGAGGACATCGGCAACTGGTACTGGGTTTGGTAAGGTTCGGCTGCTAATAATGGTAATTTATGTTGCTGATCCAGTAATTGCCAGCGGGCCTGATAACGTTGCCCTGACAGTTGTTGTAAGGCATTGGCACTGGCAAGGGCTGTTAAATCACCATCACTTAGGCCAGACTGCGCCACTTCAGCAAGTTGCTGATAACCACCCTCTGGCCTGTGTTTTAACAAAAGCAAAGCACCTTGCCGGCTTAATCCTTTTACCAACCTAAGGCCTAAACGAATTGCAAAGCCTGAGTTAGTTGTGGAGGGGGCAGCTAGCATTAAATGATCCCAATCGGACAGATTCACACAAATAGGCAACACTTCTACATTATGTATACGGGCATCCTGAATCAGCTGGCTGGGAGCATAAAACCCCATAGGCTGGCTATTGAGCAAAGCAACATAAAAAGCCACTGGGTAATAATGCTTTAAATAAGCCGAGACATAAGCCAAGACAGCAAAACTGGCTGAATGCGACTCAGGAAAACCATATTCACCAAAACCACAAATTTGCTGGTAAATACGTTCGGCAAAGTCTTGCTGATAGCCTCTGCTTAACATGCCGTTTATCAGTTTTTGTTTAAACTGAATCAGCTCGCCGGTTTTTTTCCAACTGGCCATAGCGCGGCGCAGCTGATCGGCTTCACCACCACTGAAACCTGCGGCCACCATTGCCAGTTTAATCACTTGCTCCTGAAAAATAGGCACACCTAAAGTGCGTTCCAGCACTTGTTGCACAGCAACTGAAGGATAAGACACTGCTTCTTCGCCATTGCGGCGTTTTAAGTAAGGATGCACCATATCGCCCTGAATAGGGCCTGGCCGCACTATAGCAATCTGGATCACTAAATCGTAATAGGTCTTGGGCTTAAGCCTTGGCAGCATCGACATCTGAGCCCGCGATTCAATCTGAAATAAGCCGACAGTATCGGCTTGCTGAATAGCTTTATAGACCGCAGGGTCGTCACCTGCTTTGGTTATGGCCGCTATGCTTAATTCCGTACTCTGGTAACGCCTGACCAAATCAAACGTCTTGCGAATTGCGCTTAGCATACCCAAAGCCAGCACATCTACTTTTAATAGCTTTAATGATTCCAGATCATCTTTATCCCATTGGATCACAGTGCGATCGGCCATGGCTGCATTTTCCACTGGTACTAAGTCGTACAAAGGCCCTTGTGAAATTAAAAAACCACCTACATGCTGGGATAAATGCCGTGGCATGCCGACTAACTGCTGTACCAGTTGCACCAACTGCTGAGCTTTTTTTGATTCTGGGTCCAGCCCAAGTTGAATCAACTGACTGCTCCAGTGTTGATTTTTATCCCTTCTATGCAGGTTTTTTAAGAAAAACTCCACCTGATGCAGCTCAAACCCCAAAGCTTTACTGATATCGCGAAAGGCACTTTTAAAGCGATAACAAATCACAGTGGCAGCCAAGGCTGCGCGTTCACGGCCGTATTTCTGATAAATATACTGGATCACTTCTTCACGGCGTTCATGCTCAAAATCTACATCTATATCAGGAGGTTCTGCCCGTTCTATGGAAATAAAGCGTTCGATTAAGACCTGAATTTGGCGTGGGTCCACAGCAGTAATAGCCAGGCAATAACAGACCACTGAGTTCGCTGCTGAGCCACGGCCCTGGTACAAAATCTGTTGTTTTTGTGCAAACAGCACTAAATCGTGAATAGTTAAAAAATAGTAGGGGTAGTTCAGTTGCTCTATTAAATTCAGCTCTTTGTTGATGGTTTGCTGAATATCTCTTGGTACGCCTTCAGGAAAACGTTGTTTCTCGCCGATTTTGACTAAATCACGTAAATGCTGCATGGCGGTTTTGCCTGCAGGCACCAGTTCAGCCGGGTACTGGTAACTTAATTCATCCAATGAAAAATGGCATAAGTCAGCCAGTTTTTGGCTGTTGTCCAAAAGCTCAGTTGGAAATAACTGCTGGAGTTTTTTAATAGGTCTTAAGCTTTGTTCAGCGTTACTTAATAGCTGCCGCGCCATAGCAGGCACGGTGTTACCAGCTTTAATAGCACTTAATGCATGCTGCAAAGGCAAACGACTGGCCTGATGCATTAACACCTCACCTGTAGCGCAGCAGGGCAGTTGCAGTTGTTCTGCCAACTGCTGGCAATAAGGCAGATAAAACTGATCCTTACTTTGTAATTTGCGGCTGGCTCCAAGCCATAAGCGCTCAGCATGATGTTGCTGTAACCAATGGCCCCAGTACTGGTCGGTTTGCTGATCGCCACTGGGTAGCCAGAGGATCTGGCAATGCTGAACACGCTGAATATCCCATTCGGCCAGCTGATATTCACCTTTTTCGGCGCGGCGTCTGGCCTGGGTAATAATACGGCATAACTCGCTATAGGCTGTTTTGTCCGGGCAGAGCAATACCAGCCGTAACTGTGGGTTCAGTACCAGCAAGGATCCAATGATTAGTGTCAGCGGCAACTGTTTTTCTTTGATCTGATGGTGAGCACGTACTACGCCTGCCAGCGAGCATTCATCAGTAATAGCCAAGGCTTTATAGCCTAAAGCTGCGGCTTGCTGCACTAATTCAGCCGGACTGGAAGCCCCCTGCAGAAAAGAGAAATGACTCTGACAAAATAGCTCCGAATATCCTCTTCTTGCTTGAAGCTGCTGCTTTGTTGACTGCATTTACTCGTCCCTATCACAGAGTAGCCCTATGCTCGTGGGGCCTAGTGCATTTGTCGCCGCGTCGTAACTCCAATTACTTTGCGGAGGGCAGTAGTTTTTAATGGAGGCAGGGATTTTCATCAGCTGAAATACCCCTGCAGGTAGAGCTGCTCTGGCTGCTGCAAATCACGGAATAACCACAACCATTGGCCTTGTGCATTTTGGCCAACATAATAATCACGATGCTGGCTCTGCTGTTGCCACCAGCCACTGCTTAAGCGTTCAGGGCCATACTGTAGTTTCAACTGCTGTTGTTGCTCTGCATCCAAAGCCAAAGGTGGGTCCACTAAAAATGCGGGCCGCACCGCAGCTAAAGTACCGGCAATAGCGGCTTGTGGCTCTAAAGCAGACGCATAACTACTGGCCCGTTCTGGCAGCAGATCATTGAGCAAACAAGGGCTTGTTACCTGATCTTTCCCCAAACGAGCCTGCAGTAATGACAAGAGTTGCAGGGCTGAATACAACTGCTCTTTGCCTGCACCTAAATGGCCTGTAAATAAGGTTTTGTACTGAGCGTAACGCGGCCCGGCACGTCCTAGTATTAGCTTCAGCTGGATCACAGGCTTATTCAGTTTTAAGCGCTCTAGCTGTAGTTCGCTAATCTTTAACCAGTCTTTAGTTTGGTATTCGCCCTGAGCTGAATGCAATTGCAGCTGTTGCTGCTGATCCTGGCGCTGCAGTAAGCAAAGTTCTAACTGGTAAGCCAGTTGATCCCGTTGTTGCAAGTACAGCTGCAACAAGCCAAACAAGTGCTGCAGTGGCCCAAGTAGCTGGTCGCTGCGCTCCATTTCGTACAGCAGCTCTAACTGCTGCTCAAACTGTTCTGCGGGTTGAATAAACTGCAGCAAAGCAGGTTTGGTTCCTGTCAGTTGCTGTAAATACTGCAGCATTTCAACACCAAAACGCCGCACCAGTTCCGCCTGTGGGATCTTCAATAGATCACCAAGCTGTGTCAGCCCAAGCCGCTGTAATTGTTCCTGTAGCTTGTCTGGTAATTGGGCATGTTGCAGTGGCAAGACGTTGAGTTGCTGCTGAATTTTATCGTTTTGCAACAGAAATTGATCCCAGCCTTGTAGTGCCAGTAGACGCGCGACTAAGGGGTATTGAGCTGTGGCAAAATGATACTGATAACCAGTTTGTTGCAGTACTTGTTGTATTTGCTGCCAGAATTGCATAGCGCCACCATACAAGGCCAACATAGGGCTTAATTTCAGCACTAAAGCGGTATCCTGCTGCAAGGCTATATCAGCGCAGTATTGATATAAAAGCTGGGCTAACTGCTCTAGTTGTTGCTGTTCTTGCACTGCCTGATGAGCCACCAGTTGCAGTTGATGGCACAAAGAGGCGGCTGAAGCTAATCCCATACCCAAAGTTAAGCCCGCCTCTCTTGCTGCAGAGTTAAGTTGCAGCAACTGATGGTCAGCGCCTACTATCGCCAGAGGTGCTGTTAAATCAAGTAAAGTAGTGCTATGGCTCTTGCTTGATAAGGTATTTTTGGCTGTACTTTTTTGGTGGGCTACTGATTTGTGTTGTTCTGCGACCACTGAGCTCTGCTGTTGCAATAACAGCTTATCCAGCTGCATTTGCGGGAAATATAAATACAACCAAAACTCTGTCCGATCAGGCATAGCGAATCTCCTCAGCCAGCTCTGGACAAAGGCGGATTTGAATAGTGCTTTTGCTGTAACTCCGGTTTGATAAACTGCGGATAAAGCTCTGCCCATGGCAACACTAGTTCTTGCTGTTGCCAGCCACCTTTGCGTTTCAGAATACGGATCTGTAAGCCACCTGCAGAGGGAGTCAGTTGTAAGCTTAAAGCCCAGGGTAAGAGTTGTTGCTCAGCCATTGCTGGACGGAAAAAATACAACTGGCTTTGGCCTTGTGCTGCCGCTAACTGCAAACGTTTGAGCTGGGTTAAATTTAAGCTGTTTTGCCAGAGCAGCACATCCATACAACTGCCACTTTTTAAGCAGAGTTCTGCTGCCCAGAGTGCGTCAGCAAAGCGGGGGGCATTGAGTTGCAATACCTGATGCAAAGGCCGCTTTTGTTGCAGCAGGTATTCAGCGCAGAGAGTGGCTGGTGGATTGATCCAGATTTGCAGCAGCTCAGCTCCGGATCCTTCCAACGCTTTTTGGATCAATTGCACTTCAGCACAAGCGCCATGGCTTTGTAATTCAACAACGTTATGCTGTGGCCAGCCGCCACCCAGAAGCTTATCCAAAGCGGTAAAGCCTGTGCTTTGGCACTGTTCATAAGGCGCTTCGGTTTGACTGGCCTGCCAGATCAGTTGTCTGTTCTGTAGCTGTTGCAGCAGAGCATTCATGATTTCTATCTCAAAGTACTGTATATAAAAACAGTATAAAAGATCTGTTTGGGATCGCAAGGGTAAAGTCAGGGTTTTCTGATCTTTTGCTTCTGGTCGATCAGGGCGTAAGAATTATGTTAATCTGCGCGACTTTTTCGCCCTGTATAGGTGATTTGCTTTGCATTAGGGCCGCTGATTTGATTTATGAGACTGATATGACTGAAACACAAAGCTTTACCGCGAAAACCTGGATTTTGATCCTGAGTTTAGTGCTGATTGCTCTCACTTTAAGACCCTCCATGGCATCTATCGGGCCTTTATTGCCTTTGATGCAACCTGAATTACATCTGTCTTTTACTCAGGCTTCGTTGCTGACCATGTTGCCTGTACTGGCTATGGGTTTAGGCATCTTTTTTGCGCATCAGCTGGCACTGTGGTTTGGCTCTTATCAGGTCGTTTTCTGGGCGTCTGTCGCTATAGCCGCAGCCACAGCACAGCGCTACTGGGCTGTTGGCGCTTTGGATCTAACCTTAAGTGCCATAGTGGCAGGTTTAGGTATTGCCATGGTACAGGCTGTAGTGCCTGGTGTGATTAAACAAAAATTCACTACGAAAGCGCCTTTAGTGATGGGCTGGTATATATCCGCCATTATTGCCGGTGCGGCCTTAACTGCATCTTTAGCTGCATTTTGGGCTGACTGGGCACAAAGCTGGCGGGTGGCATTATCCGGTTGGGTGGTTTTATCTGTAGTGGCTCTGGTGTTGTGGTTTTCACAAAAAAACGCTATTCAAAATTTGCCTGTGGTGCAGTCGCAGCAAAAACCGCTGAGTTTTGCGAAATACAGCAGAGCCTGGACCTTAGCGCTGTTTTTTGGCTTGGTGACCTGCGCTTTTACCTGTGTGCTTGCCTGGTTGCCTGCTTATTATGTGGAGCAAGGTTGGAGTGAGCAAAAAAGTGGTTTGCTACTGGGCTTATTGCTTTGTATGGAAGTGCTGTCTGGTTTTATCAGCCCCTGGCTTGCCAGTCGTAAAGCCGACCGCCGTCCTGTGATGCTGGTTTTACTGGTGTTGATGGCCACAGGTTTTGCGGGTTTAGTGGCTGCTCCACAGCTGGGTTTGTTATGGGCCTCGTTATTGGGTTTAGGTATTGGTGGCTTATTTCCTTTGTCTTTAATTGTGTCTATGGATCATCAGCATCAGCCTTCTTCAGCTGCTAGTCTGACTGCTTTTGTACAAGGTATAGGTTATACGCTGGCGGCTTTTTCACCTTTGATTGCTGGTTTTATTCGTGACTTTAGCCAAAGCTTTAGCATCAGCTGGTTGTTATTAGCCGCTATAGCAGTGCTTTTGATGGCAATGGCGACACGCTTTAATCCACAGCAGTACAGCGCAAAATTTCAATAGGCTTTTTCAGGGAGTCGACCATGCAAGCCAATCTGATGTTATTACTGGCCGCTGCGATTTGGGGTTTAGGTTTTGTCGCCCAGCGTTTGGGCATGGATCATTTAGGGCCTTATTCCTTTAACGGCTTGCGCTTTTTTATTGGTGCTTTGAGTTTATTGCCTTTGATCTGCTGGTATAGGTATCAGGGCAAATTGCAAGATGTAGACTGGAAGCTACTGTTTTGGGCTGGTTTACCTGTTGGAATTCTGCTCTTTATCGCAGCATCATTGCAGCAAGTTGGGCTCTTATACACTACGGCCGCCAATGCAGGTTTTATTACCGGGCTTTATATAGTGCTGGTGCCGCTTTTTGGGGTTTTCCTGAAACATCAAATCAGCGCTAATATTTGGCTCGGCTGTGTTATTGCTGTTTCTGGTTTGTATATATTGAGTGTGGGTGACAACTTTTCAGTAAATTTCGGCGATCTATTGCAGTTGATAGGTGCATTGTTCTGGGCGGCGCATTTGCTGACTATCGACCATTACAGCAAAAAAGTCCCGCCAATTTTATTGGCTTGTCTGCAGTTTGTGGTCTGTGGAACGCTGAGCATGGTGGTGGCTTTTAGCATCGAAACGCCTACTGTGACTAATGCTTTATTGGCCTGGAAGTCGGTGCTCTATGCAGGTGTTGTCTCTGTGGGTATTGCTTACACTTTACAGGTGATGGCACAAAAACATGCCCATCCGGCTCATGCTGCCATTATCTTAAGTTTAGAAACCGTATTTGCTGCTATAGGCGGTGTATGGCTGCTGGGCGAAGAGCTAAGCGGCAGGGCGTTGACAGGTTGCGGCCTGATGCTACTGGGTATGTTGGTTTCTCAGTTACCACTGCGCTGGTTACTGCGCTCCAAAGCTTTTACCTGAACTTTAGGTAGGTTAATACTGCAGTTTAAACAATAACTCAGCTAAATCGGGTTGCCACCAGAAGTCTTTGGCTACGCGGCCATTTCGCACTATTACTCCTTCTGCCAGTAGCAATTGTTGCTGCTCTAAAGCTTGAGGTGTACCAGCAGTAAAAGCCAACTGACCACCAGAGCGCATCACTCTGTACCAGGGCAGTTGCAGTTCATCTGGTGCTAACCCCAGAGTTTTACCCACTAAGCGAGCGCGGCCAGGTAAACCTGCCAAATCGGCAATCTGACCATAACTGGCAATTTTTCCGGCCGGAATTTGTAACACCGTTTGCCAGATCTTTTGTTGTTTAGAAGGGTGTTGTTGCATCAGATCACTACTTTAAAAACGCCGGCTGGCTGATATTTATCGGACAATGCTACAATGCGGCCGCCTTTTTTGCCGGAGTTTTTATGTTTACCACTATTGACGGTATTCGGCTGCGTATTCCCACCGAAGAACCTGTAGCACCAGAAAGCAGCGATTGTTGTGGCAGTGGCAGCTGTTGCCCTTGTGTCTGGGATTATTACCGCGCCCAGCAAAAAGCCTGGCTAGGTCAAAAGGAACAAGAGCAAAAGCAGGAGCAAGAGCCAGAGTAAGAGTCGGGGCAATGACTCTTACTCCTCAATCAGCTTAATAGGCTTTGTTCACTACAGTGCGACCTATAGGTGCCAGGCTTAAAGTCGCCAGTTTTAAGTGAGCTAAACCAAATGGAATGCCGATGATAGTAATAAAACACGCCACGGCATGAAACAAATGACCCAACGCCAGCCAGAAACCTGCAAAGACAAACCAAATCACATTACCAACAAAGCCTAAAGGGCCAGTGCCAATATCGGAAATACGGTTTAAGCGCTCGCGGTTGACGTGCTCGTTGCCAAAAGGCCAAAACGCCATTTCACCAATAACAAAACAAGCGCGGCCAAAGGGGATAAAGATAATACTGACGAAACAGAGCAAACCAATACACCACCAAGCCAGTCCCATTAAAAAGCCACCCATCACAAACCAGAAGATATTAAATATCAGTCGTAAAGCACCCATGGTCTTTCTCCTTTTTTCATCTATGCCAAAAGGGTTACAAGATTAGGGCCAGTTTTAATTGCTATATAAATCAGTTATCTAGTCTATATGCTTGAAGGCTGAACTGTGAAATTCACTATTTAATAGTGAATTTCACTTTTGGCTTTGACCAAATTGCGCCACAGGAAAAGCTTGCCGCGATAAAGCGCAACGGTTTTAATAGTCTGGTTCCCCCCATAGTACCTGCTGTTTTTGCTTGGTTGGCCTGTTGTCGCTTTGCAACAGACTTTTGGGAGATATCAATAAAAAAACAAAGAATGACAACAATAGCGGATCCCTTATGACAACAACGACTTTACCCGCACAGCGACAGCTGTTTGGCCATCCTGTTGGCCTTTATGTCTGCTTTTTCACAGAAATGTGGGAACGTTTTGCTTTTTACGGTTTAAAAGCCCTGCTGTTTTTATACCTGACCAAACACCATTTATTTTCTGACAACGACGGTTATATCCTGCTCGGTACTTACGCTGGTTTAGCTTATGCCTTGCCTGTGGTCGGTGGTTTGCTGGCCGATAAATACCTTGGGATGCGCAAAGCTGTCACCTTTGGTGGGGTTTTAATGGCTGTTGGTATGCTGGGTATGGCTTATCGGGGTCATGCTGCTACGCCTGACATGGGCTTTGACAATGTCGCGGTGCAAATTATGTATTTATCGCTGGCTTTGGTGGCTGTGGGTGTTGGTTTTTTAAAACCTAATATCTCCACCATAGTAGGGCGCTTGTATGAAGATAATGATCCGCGCCGCGACTCAGCTTTTACCGTGTTTTATATGGGCATCAATATGGGCGCCTTTATCTCCAGCTTGTTTGTTGGCTGGGTTGGTATTGAATATGGCTGGGAATATGGTTTCGGCTCGGCCGGTATTGGCCTGATTTTAGGTTTACTGGTGTTTGTCACCCAAACTAAACATTTACAAGGCCAGGCCGAACCAGGCCGCCCAGAGCTTCTGGAAGAAAAACGTTTTGGCATTCGCCGTGAAACGCTGATTTATCTTGGCGCTTTAATTGGTGTTGTGGTGGTGCAGCAAATTCTGCAAACCCGTTTTGACTTTGGCGCTTTGGCTACCCTGTTAGGTTTGGCTGAAGGCACCGAAATTACTGCCACTGAAGTAGTGGCTATTCTGATGACCATCGCCTTACTGATCTGGTGGTTTAAGTTTATTTTTGTGCAGTGCAGCAAAGTTGAACGCGCCAATATGATAGTGCTGATGGTGCTGATTGGTATTTCCGCTGTGTTCTGGGGCTTGTACGAACAAACCTATGGCACCTGGCTGGCGTTTTCCGACCGCGTAATGAACAGCTACACCTTCAACCTGTTGGTCAGCGACTTTACGCCTAACGCTTCGCAGCTAACTTCTGTCGGCGCCTTGTTTATTTTTGCTTTGGCTATTCCTTTTGCCTGGCTCTGGCCTGTGCTGGATAAAAAAGGCTGGAACCCATCTGCCCCTGCCAAATTTGGTTTTGGTTTGTTATTTGCGGGTTTAGCGCACTTTGTATTGCAATACGCCGCACTTAACCCTGAAGCCAATGGTTTAGCCGGTTTTTGGTGGTTTATTCTGGCCTATCTGGTGCTGGAAATAGGCGAGATGGTGTTATCTCCTATAGGTTTATCTGCTGTCACTACCTTGTCGGTCAGCCGTGTGGTTAGCCTGATGATGGGTGTCTGGTTTTTAGCTTCGGCCTTTGGTGAAATGTTAGCAGGCCGTTTTGGTACCTTGGCTTCTATGCCTGCTGGTACAGACACAGGCACTGCCTTGGCTATTTACGCTGATGTATTCGCTATTCTGGGCTGGGTAGGGGTGGGTTGTGCCATCTTTATGTTTGCATTAACGCCGCTGTTGAATAAGCAAATACGCCAGGCGCAAAACGACTAACCAGTGACAGCAACCAAGGCCGGCGATCACTCCGGCCTTGGTGTTCTAGCCTCTATTCACTGCTAATCAATGGCTGCGAATCAAGGTTTGACTGCCAGTTAAACCTTTGGATTGAACTCTGAGTTTGATCACTCCGCTTTGGCCTGGTTTGGCTTTGACAATCACCAAAGCCAGGCCATTAAAAGCCGGGCGCTGGTGGGAAGCAAAAGACACTAAACTGGCAGCATCGCCATTGTCGGTGGCCACAATTTCACCAGGGCCTTCAATACTAAAACTCAGTTGCTGTTTGGCTGTGGGCACTGTGAAACCTTGTTGGTCCACTACTTTGACGGTAACAAAAGACAAATCCAGACCATCGGCTTTTATCTTTGCGCGATCCGGCGTTAAGGTTAATGCCGTTGCTTGTGCTGTGGTGGCAACTGACGCTTGCGCCCAGGCTTTGCCATTTTTATAGGCCTGCACTTTTAACTCGCCAGGCTGGTAGCGCACCTGATCCCAGCGTAAACGCGCGTCCAGCGGCTGCTTTTTCTTCCGGCCCAAAGAGACGCCATTGAGAAATAGCTCGGCCTCGTCGCCCGATGTAAACACATGCACAGGCGTCACTAAGCCCAGTCGTTCCGGCCAGTTCCAGTGCGGCAGAATATGCGCCATCGGCAAGTCAGGCCGCCACCAGGCCTGATACAAATAAAACCGATCTTTCTTAAAGCCCGCTAAATCAATCACACCAAAGTAAGAGCTGCGCGCCTGATAATAAGGCGTAGGTTCGCCTAAATAATCCCAGCCGCTCCAGATAAAACCGCCAGCCACATAAGGATGTTGTTGTAACGAAGCCAGCACCTTGTCGGCCGAAGAACCAAAAGGCGCGGTGTAAAGCTCATAAGAACTTACTTGCAACGTCGCCGGATCACCGCCTGCACCATCAGCTACAGGTGCACTATTACCTTGCGACACAGGAAATAAATACTCACCACGGGAGCTAACGGCAGCCGCATTTTCGCTACTGACAATCAGTTTATCCGGAAATGCCTTGTGAAAAGCAGGATAGAGCGGCGCTGTGCGAATGCCTTGTAAATGCGCATATTCAGGGGCGTTACGAATGCCTTCGCCCTGATAATTCAGGCTGATGCTATCCATCACTGCAGCAAAAGGCATATCAGGTTTGGCATAGTTCATCGACGCCGCAGTAGGGCGGGTGGGGTCTTCCTGTTTGGCGATATCATGCAGACGTTTGGCGACTGCGGCTCCTGCCTCTGCCGTGTATTGTTCACCGACTTCATTGCCGACACTCCACATAATCACAGATGGGTGGTTGCGATCGCGGCGGATAAAAGCACGTAAATCGGCTTCGGACCAGTCGTCAAAAATCAAATGAAAATCCAGCGGTGTTTTTTTACGTTGCCAGTTATCAAAAATTTCGTTGATCACCACAAAGCCCATTTTATCTGTCAGTTCCAGCAGCTCTGACGCTGGCGGGTTATGTGCCAGCCGAATGGCGTTAGCCCCCAGCTCTTGCAGCATCTCTAACTGACGTTGTGCTGCTCTTAGATTAAAAGCTGCACCTAAAGCACCTAAATCGTGATGCTGATTGACCCCTTGCAAATACACAGGCTCACCATTGACCAATAGCCCTTTTTTCGCGTCAAACACCAGACTGCGGATACCAAAAGGAGTGTTGTACTGATCGATCACCTTGCCATGCTGCACCAACTGCGTGACGGCCAGATAACGATGCGGTTGCTGCTTGGGTAAGGGGCCCCAAAGCCGGGGGTTTTGCAGCAGCACTGAGCCTGATACTGTGGTTTTTTTACCTGCTTCAAGCTGGAATTGCTGTGGCTGCAAGCGGACGACCGCTGTAGCGGACGGCTTATCCTCGGCGTCCAGAGTATAAAGAGCTGTGACAAGGCTCAGTTCAGCATGCTGCTGGCTGTCATTGTTTATCTCAACACTCAGGTTGACTGTGGCTTGTTGTGTTGAGACGTCAGAGGTGGTGACGCTGGTGCCCCAGTGCGCAATATGCACTGGATCTGTTTTGGTTAGCCAGACGTTGCGGTATAAACCACCACCCGGATACCAGCGTGATGAAGCCGGAGGGTTGTCGATACGAATAGCCAGCTGATTCGCAGCGCCCACTTTGACATAAGGCGTTAAATCCAGCCGCCACGAGGCATAACCATAAGGCCAGCCGCCGACCAAATGACCATTCAGCCAGACCATGGCATAAGACATAGCGCCGTCGACATCCAGAAAAATCGACTTCGCGCTATCTGCTTTATCTAATTGAAATTTATGACGATACCAGCCAACGCCAGGGCTTGGTAACCGGCCCATGCCGCCACCAACAGCCGCGTTTTCGCCCTGATAAAAGGGCCCGGCTATGGCCCAGTCGTGCGGAATAGTTACTTTTTGCCAATGGCTGTCATCAAAATCAGCCTGAACAAAAGCAAAGTCAGCACCCGGCGCTTTAGCCGCCGGGCGTTGATGATGTTGACTTGGGTTGGCAATAAAGGCATTGGCCGTGGGCAGGATCCAGGGTTTTAACACCTGCCGGTCTGCTTTCACTGCAACTGCTGCTGTAGGCTCTGCATCTGCGGCTTTACCATCTTCGTCTGAAATCAGTTCAGGGCGCAGATCATAAATCAATGCATCCGGAGTACTGCCATCCGGGTATTTATAAAAACGCCAGCCCTGGTCCAGCAGAATTTTTTCTCTGTAACTAGTTGCTGAACTCTGTGCAAGGCTGTGCTGTTTAGGCTCAGCACAAACAGCAGGCAGCGCTAATAACAATAAAAAGACTTTGAGCAGTAAAGGTATATTAGACATGGCACAGGATCCTTTGCCAGACGTCCAGAGCTTTGCAGCGCGACAGATGGACTGGTTAACTATGCGCAAACCTTAACCAAGCCCATGCCTGAGTACCAGCGGTAACAGCTTAAGATTTTTGCCTTTACTGTTACTTTTCCTGATGTTGTACCGGTAAAGCCCGGCCTGTTACACCAGCCGGAAAAGCCGGCGAATCACAAACCCGCACTTTGTAGTTATAACCCACAGCCTGAGTGGCATCCGGCGTGACCACAAGCACTTCGTAGTCGTTAATATGCACCAGATGCTCAGGCGGTGTGAGTTTACAGCTGGACGCGCCAAGGCTTTCAATATGGTAATTAAAAGAGGCCACCAGTTTATTCAGCCACAGCATAGTGGGTAGTTTAAAACCACTGTTACTCATTAAATAACCATCATCGAGAAAAACCTGAAACTCAGGGACTTTGCTGTGAGGGCCTTTTGGCTGTTGTAGTTGTGTTTCACGTTTTTTTATTTCTTCCAGTTGTTTTTGCAAAGATTCTGGAATGTTTTGCTGTTGCTGTTCGGTATTACCCCAGTCCAAAAACTCTTCAGGATGACCGCTAAAGTAGCTAAATAAAGTCAAAACTAAAATCACAGTAACGACAGGCAGGTAAACAATACGGGCCATTAAAGTCCAGACCGGAAATACTTCGTCATCCAGCAGATGTTTGGATAGCACACCCAAAGGCCGCAGCATCAACAGCAACATCACTTTGATTAAATGCAGCATGGAGTAAAACTGCAAGGTCAGCATACTGCCAATTAAGGTCCAGGCTGGAGCGAGCAATAAAGCTGCTAAGTTGACGCTATAAGGCACCACATTGGGCCTTACGCCTATCACGCCGTTGACAATGGATTCGGCATAAGCAAAAGAGAAATTCAGCACTATGGCGTAAAAAATCAGAATACAGGCTTTGCCCAGCAAGCTATGCCACCAAATCGAAAAACGTTGCCACATCTCTTTGGCTGTGGCCAACAGCAGCAGTACAGCGGCAATTTTAGCCAGTACTGAGTTGTCTGCTCCCAGCAGCAAAAACAAAAGAAAAAACACAGTGGCCAGTAAATAACAGCACTGCGCAAAATGCAGCTGCGCCAGTCGTGGGAAACGTTCGTTCCATGCTTGCATAAGTAGTTGATCCATCATGTTGTTTTTATGTCGCTATTGTTAGCATGATGCCGCTTTTTGCTCAATCCGTCGGATAAAACAATCTTGCCTGCTGTTGGCGTTAAATTCTGCGCATTGAACTAATCGAGGTTGCACCGGAGCGCTTAACATGGATAATTTGCACCGAACTTTTGCATTATAAAAACGACAACCAAGGGATCCTATGAAATCTGTCTACCTGCTCAGCGCATTGGCGCTTGCTATAAGTTTTGCCAATCAGGCCGATGAAGGCCAATGGCAACCGCATCAACTGGCTGAACTGCAACATGAATTAACCGCCAAAGGCATTGATATTCCGGGTAAACAACTGGCCGATTTAAGCCAGTACCCTATGAACGCTATTGTCAGCCTTGGCTATTGCTCCGCATCTTTTGTATCGCCAAAAGGCCTGGTGGTGACTAACCATCACTGTGCGTACAACGCGATACAGAATAATTCGACTAAAGACAATAACCTGATTGATAAAGGTTTTTTAGCTAAAACTATGGCTGAAGAGTTGCCAGCTGGGCCGCAGGAACGCTTGTATATCACCGAAGCTGTGACAGACGTAACAGCACAAATTACCGGTTCTTTGGCGGCGGGTTTATCAGGCAAGGCGCGTTATGAAGCCATAGAAGCTAACCGCAAGATGCTGATCAAAGACTGTGAAAGTGATGCAAACTACCGCTGCTCTGTGGTCAGTTTTCACCATGGTATGGAATATTTCCAAATTAAACAGCTGATGCTGCAGGACGTGCGTTTGGTCTATGCACCGTCAGAATCAGTAGGCAACTATGGCGGCGATATAGATAACTTCGAATACCCACGCCATACCGGCGATTACACTTTTATCCGTGGTTATGTTGGCAAAGACGGCAAACCAGCGCCTTATTCAGTAGATAACGTGCCTTACAGCAGCAAAAACTTCTTAAAAGTAAATGCCAGTGGTGTACGCCAGGGCGATGGCATTTTATTGGCAGGTTACCCGGGCCAGACTAGCCGCTACCGTTTAGCCGATGAAATTGCTTTTGCTGCTGATTGGCAATACCCGGCCCAGGTAAAAACTTATCAGCAAATGATCAACACCATAGACAGCTTAGGCGCGGCTGATGGCGATTTAAAAGTGAAATATGCCTCTACCGTCAAAGGCCACAATAACCGCATGAAGAAACTTCAGGGCTTATTGGACGGTTTTAAAGTAACTGACATTCAGGCTATCAAAGAAATGCAGGAAAAAGCGCTGTTGGATTGGATTAAAGCCGATGCCGCGCGCGCTCCGTACCAACAAAGCATTGATGCATTAAAGCAGGTGATAGACGCCGAACAGGCTTTTACCCAGCAAACCTATTACTTTGAAGCGGCCAAACGTAGCGATTTACTACAAGCGGCAATGCTGCTGTATCGTTTAGCGCAGGAAAACCAAAAGCCTGATGCAGAGCGGGAAATGGGCTTTCAGCAACGTGACTTAAAAATGATTGAAGGCCGTTTAGCCCGGATGGAAAAAAGCTTCCACCCAACTATGGATATCGCCATTTGGTCAGAACAGTTAGCCGAGTATTTAGCTCAGCCTGATGCGGTGCGTGTAGCCGAATTAGACGCAGCTTTAGGTTTAACTGCGGGCATGACACAAGCACAGGTTGCAGAAAAACTACAAACCTTGTACCCACAAAGCAGCTTAACCAGCACCGACGGCCGTAAAGCCTGGTTGGGTAAAACACCAGCTGATTTTGCCCAAAGTGCAGATCCATTTATTCGTATTGCAGTGGCTATTTCTGACAAAAACCTGAGTTTAGAAGCTCAGGATAAAGAACTGAAAGGCCAGTTGTCGCAAGTACGCCCAGCTTATATGCAAGCCATTATTGCCTACAACAAAGCACAGGGAAAACCAGTCTACCCGGATGCGAACAGCACCTTGCGTATCACCTATGGTTCTGTAGACGGTTATCCGGCCAAAGACGGCGTGTATAAAACGCCTTTTACTTCAGTGAAGGGCTTAATCGCCAAACGCCAGGCTGATTACCCGTTTAACGCGCCACAAAAGCTGGTGGATGCCTATCAGGCCGGTAAAACTGCAGGTTATTTTTATGCCGATTTAGCAGCACAAAGCAAAGAGCCATGGTTCTGCGGCATTTTTAACTGCCCAAAAAACGAAGTGAAAGCCTTTAACTCAGTGCCGGTGAACTTCTTATCCAGCGCCGACACCACAGGCGGCAACTCAGGTTCTGCGGTAATGAACGGCAAAGGCGAACTGGTCGGCTTAAATTTCGACTCGACTTATGAATCCATCACCAAAGACTGGTACTTCAACCCGGAAATCACCCGCGCTATTCATGTGGATATTCGCTACGTGCTGTGGATGATGCAATACGTTGATAACGCTGATAATTTATTGGCTGAGATGGAAATAGTAAGGTAATCGGTAGGGGCGGGTCTTGCCCGCCCGTCTATGGATACCGCGGTGCCCGTTGACGGGGCGGGACAAGCCACAGACCTGCAACCCTCCCATTTATCCTTCAGTCAGAAACCCACTATACCTTTACCCGTTCAATAATAAAGACAACGGACTTTTCACCGCATTACCACCACGGTTTAAAACATGGGTATAAATTTGCGTGGTTTTCACATCGCTATGGCCGAGTTGTTCTTGGACTGTTCGGATATCAATACCAGCTTCTAGTAAGTGAGTAGCACAAATTCATCGGGAATGAATTTGAACAGCCGCAGGCTGGCCCGCAGGGGAAACTACATGGATGTAGTTTCTAAATGAATGGCGCAGCGTGTGACAGGTCACATTTTTTGAGATTTTTGCCAGTTTAGCTGCCGTTTTAATAGCCCGTCTAACCGTAGTTTCATCTAAATGATGCCGACGTATTAACTTTGATTCCGGATCAAGGCTAAGCAGGCCTGACGGGAATAAATAATGCCAGCCAATCTCTTTTGGCGCTGCTGGATATTTTCGGGCCAACGCAAAAGGCAACCAGACTCCTGCATAAGAGGGGTTGTGCAGATCCGTCTGAAAATGCTGTTTTACATGTTCTATTTGTAACTTTAAAGCAGGAATAAGCTCTGGTGCCAAAGTCACACGGCGGTTTTTATTACCTTTGCCTTGCCACACCATGACAGATAAATAATCAAAATCAATATCCTGCACCCGCAGCCTAACTGCTTCCATCAAACGCAAGCCACTGCCATACATGAGCTGAGCCAATAACTTGTATTTAGGCTCAATGACTGTCAGCAACTGCTGAACTTCAACACGAGTAAGTACCACCGGCAGTTTCTGCGCTACCCGAGCCTTATTAAAATTAAGGTTCAGTGACAGTGGCCGCAAAATAATATGTCTGTATAAAAAGCTCAGTGCATTCAAAGCAGTAGCCTGAGTTTTAATAGCCACAGTACGCTGATTGGAAAGGTAAGATAAAAAACTCTCCACATCTGCATCCGAAAGCTGGTTCGGGTGTTGCTTGTGATGAAACAAAATGTAAAACCGGATCCAATACAAATAGGTTTCGACGGTACGCTTGGCATAACGCCGCGACACCATAAACTCCCTGACGTAATCCAAAAAAGGCGAGGCCATTTTCCACTCCTGAATAACTGTTTAAATAAACAGTGGTTCGGTTTGAGTAAAAAATCCACCAACTAGCGTACAGGCTGTATAGATTTTGTCGGGTATAAATTTACTGATTTCAGAAAAAGTTGTTGAAATAGAGGTACATCAGCGTTAATTTGGTATGAGTAAAAATCATGAAAGAAGGCGGAAAAATGTTCGACTTGCGGGCAGAAACCCTTCTATTAAATTGTTAGGCACTAAATGGATTTCAAGACAGCAGGTATGATTGAGCAACCAAAGAAATTTATTTCTGATACTTTGCGACCTGATTATCCGCCAATGATGCCTTTGCTTAAACGTGATTGGTCAGGGCTTGCATTCGATCGTAATTTTTATACTGATCTGGCTCCTGACTTTTTATGGGATGCGTTATTGGCGTTTGAAAATGATCTAGAAGTCGTTGTCATTTCATTCGTAGATCTTGAGTTAGATAAAAAACCTGCATTTGTTCAACCTGATCGTGAATCACTCTTGTCATATTTGGGCAGTGATTTCCGGTTTACGGCAGACCACTATGTTTTTTCTCAAAAACAGAACTGGGTTTGTAGGTTGGATCAAGATGTCACTCTTATCTCAGGTCAAACTAAGCTGATTCAACGATTAGTTGATTGTTGTGGTGGATTAGAATCGGTAATGAAAATAATGTCATGCGACTTTGATTCAGGACAAAATGATGAGTGTGGTTTGGAAAAATATTTAATAAGTTTAACGGCAGGGCTTATAAATCGTGCCTAACAATACGCAGCAATCGCTCCCGTTGGTCGCTGGGACGCCAAACCCGCTAACGCGTTTTTGTCGCCCGTGTGCTTTGTGTTAAATTCCTAGGGAAGCTATGTGCAATTGCAAAGAACAACCCGCTTTGATTGATATCAGCAACAATCACTCTGATTTCAAATCAAAGCTTGGCCAACTAGATGTTGGCAAGATGTTTTGGGGGTTGTACACATCATTATTAGTTGTGAATGAATTGGTGATGTTTTTCTATTTTTTGATTTTATGAACATTTTTGGTTGGTTCTGATTTGACGGGGCACAGGGCGAGACTTGACCCTCTAGGTGTGCGCTCGACACTTTGTAAGTTGCCTTTTGTGGTTTTGCTTCGCAAAAGGTTCCCACAAAAATTCAACTTACAAACTGCGCTTGAACCGAACGTTATGTGCCATGGAGGTAGCTATTAAACCGAACGCAGATAGTTGGCACTTGATCATTAAAAGTGCCGCGTTTCCGATATTTTTAGTTTTGTTAGCTGCATTAGCGGGCGTTCATATCGTCGAATTTGATACTTCTAAGTTTGAGCCATGGTTTGCTTGCCTTAGCTATACAGCGTTATTGCTTGCAACTTTAAGTGAAGTAAAAGAAAAACCGCAAAAGAAAAACTGGTTCATCAACCAAAACACTAAGACAGAAAAGCACACTTTTTCCATTTGGTCTTTGCGTTGGTTAAAATTGTGGGTGTTTATTTCATTAGTTGTTTTTGTTTTCTTCGTTCTTGGGGCGCTCGGCACTAATGGCAAATAACAAGCAAATTATATCGCGCGCCAGAGCGTGGACCCAAACATATGGGGCGCTTCGCTATTATGCCTCATGCGTTTACGCCTGATATTTGGGTGTTATTATTTTGGGGATAATCATTGAACTTAGGTAAATGGGATAGCGCACTATTCAAAAGCTTATTTATTTCAAGCTTAATAATCCCTGTGATTTACCTTTTTGGCGCTAATGAAATCCAAGCATCATATCTCTTTGGTTTTTTAGTCACGTTTTTACTGTATTTTGGTGTATTTCTTTTAATTTCGCTTCTTGGGTGGTTGTTAATCGGTTTTCCTACGCATTGGTTCATTTGTAGATTTACCAGCAAGGCTTATTTTTATTACGCATTAATACCTGGTTTGTTCCTTGGTATTAGTTACTTTTCTAAAGGACCTTGGTTTCTTGGTGGTATTGCTTTAGCTCAGGCTTTACTATTTCGTTATTTTGTATTTAAAATGAAAACGTAACAAGTTGCTTACTTTCGTTCCGGCCACAAAAAGCGGGCCTCGACCGGCGCTACCTGCGCTACGCAGCAGCCAATTAGTTGCGTTATAAAACAACAGGGAATATGTATCGTGGAAGTTATTGCCAAAAAAATATCAAAAAAATCACTTTTCAAACTTCTTTTTATTGGTTTTACAGTGGGACTAACTATCTTTTCTCTTTTATGTGGTATTGCAGCAACATTTGGAGCTGAGACGATTCAATGGAATGGAGTTTATCGGACTGGTATTGAAGGTCTTCTGTACAGCATTTTTATGGGGCCAGTGCTTGGGATTGTATTCTCCTGTGTAATATGGGTGGTTCTCGTTCCTGGTTTATGGATTTATTCTTTCTTCCAACCGCTTAAAGTGTCTTTTAAAAACAGTCTCAATGAGCAACCAAAAGTTGTATAACAAGTTGCTGTTGGTCGCCCCTGCGGATCTGGGACGCTCAACGCGGTGCATTGTCCGCCCCAAAGCAAATAGTTAGAGTGATGTATAACAAGTTGCTGTTGGCGCCGCAGGGACTGTCTATACGTGGCTTCGCTCTGTTTCGGTCGCTCCAAGGCAAAGCGTTATGTGAATGCATGAGTATTTAACGAAGATGCAATTAATCAAGCCCTACACCAGCCATATCGAAAATTTAATGAAATGGTTTTCTTGTGAACAAGAACTAAAAGATTGGACTGGGCCTAACTTTAGGTATCCTTACGATTTAGCTTCATTTAGTGCTGATCTTAATTTGGATTCATTGAACGCATTCTCGCTAGTCGATGATAAATCTAATCTGTTAGCATTTGGTCAATATTATTTGCGGTTAAATAGGTGTCATTTAGCCCGGCTGATAGTAAATCCCAATTTTCGAGGAAAAGGGATCGCCAAAGAGTTAATGATGAGGCTTAGTGAATTGGGTACTGCCGAACTAAAAGTTAATACTTGTTCATTGTTTGTTCTCAAGCACAACAAATCTGCCATTAAAGCTTACGAAAAATTTGGATTTTCAGAGAGTGATTATCCTGATAAGTTACCAATAGATAATTGTAAGTATATGATTAAAGGTTAAATTCACATAAAAAGGCCAGTCAGCAACGGCCACTGTGTGGCCTGGGCTTCAAACCCGTTGCGCGTATTTTTCTACTGCTTTGGGCGTTGCAACACCGGGCCTTTGTACTTTGCCTCAGATCCTTAATGCTCCCGTAGGTGCATCGTCAATGCAGATGTGATGCATTTGACCGTCTTTTTATATGTTATATGGAATTGTTTTGATGAATACCCTTTTAACTCTGTTGTGGAATATTGGTGCAGCAATCTTTTGGTGTGGCTTAGTGTTGTTTTTGGCAATTTGGGGTCTTGGTTCACTGCTCATCAGTGGTTGTTCATTTGATGAGTATGCGGAATTATATTCTCCGGATAAAAAGATGCGAGCTGTTGTTGTGAATGCGGACTGTGGAGCCACAACAAACTGGCAAACTCAAATTTTTGTCGAAAAATCAGATGGAACTAAAAGCACAGATAATGTGATTCGGCTTGATGGTCATCCAAAAGATTTGGATTATTCCATGCAGTGGCTGAAAAATGATCAGCTGCTTATCTCTGATTTTGATTTTGACAAAATGCTTGAAGTGAAAAGACAAAGTTGGGGGCCTGACTTTGTCGAGATAAGTTTCAAAGTAAAAGGCAGTGAAGGCTAAGCGTGCTGCACAGGGATGGTGAGTGAAACCTGAGCTCAGGATAAAGAGCGCGGCAGACGAAAGTAGTGTTGGTTTGTGGCATTGCAGTGCCGCAGTGCAGTTTGGTCTGGGCTTTTTGTTGCCCACTTTGACGGTTTCTAAAAGGATTTTTACTTATGAGAATATTTCTGGTTCATGTTCTTTTGTTCAGTGCTGGTGCTTTTGCAATAGATTCAGAGCACTGTGATAGCGGTTATCCTATTGCGGCGGCGAGGCAAGGTATAGAAGGTTTTGTTCAATTAGGATTTGATATCAGTACCGAAGGCAAGCCGGTCAATATTAAGGTGATAAAGTCAGAACCTGCAGGGGTTTTTGATGAACCAGCTAAGTGTGCCTTGTCAAAATGGCAGTACTCGCCAAAGATCGAAAATGGCGTCGCAGTAACAGAAATTGGAGTGAAAGTACAATTGGATTGGGATTTGAACTAGGCAGTGTTGAGGTTGTAAGAGTGCTGTTGTGGCAGTCTGGCCGGTTTTTATTCAAAGCCATCCGAGAGCAGTCACGTTATTCCTGACAAACAAGTGCTGATGCTGCAGAAAAGCAGGCTTGGCTTGATAAGGGCACATATGCTCGGCGTTTTTTCACTGCAATTACTGCCATGGCCCGGTGTAAAAAGACCGCCTGGACAGTTTATGGCGTATAAAATTTAGGTTATTGCTGACTTAGTTCAGCCGAAGGATAGGTAATGAGAAAATGGATGATCTCAGGTGTCTTTGTCGTCCTTTTCATTGTGCTGGCGCGGCAACCAAACATCGAGTTGACTGAACAGGGAAGAGTGATCTCATACAAGGGGTTAGTTCAACCTACCAGCTATGTTGAGGTGGAGAGCCATAGCTGCACCGCGGACAAACTGGTCCGTGTGGAGCATCCTTATATTGAAAATACACTACCTGCAATAGCCCGGGCATTTGAGCTGGGGGCTGATACCATCCATCTGAATGTGCAAGTGACTGCGGATAATAAACTGGCCATTTTCCATGACTGGACTTTGGATTGTCGCACCGATGGTCAAGGGGTTACCTCCGAACAACGCATGGACTATCTGAAAACACTGGACCTTGGCTATGGTTATCGTATTGTCGGTTCCGAGCTGTATCCGTTTCGGGGTAAAGGTGTTGGATTGATGGTCTCATTGTCCGAAGTGATGCGGCACTTTCCGGAAAAAGACTTTCTAATCAATATGAAAACTAAACAGCCAAGAGCTATTAAAGTCTTAGTTGGCTATCTGGCTGGATTAACTAGCGCTGAGCTGGGCAGGCTTAGTTTTATCGGTGATCAGCAGATCAATGATGCGATATCTGCACAATTTTCTGTACCCAAAGTTTATTCGCAGCAGATAGCGAAGCAATGTTTACTGGACTATCTGCTTTTTGGCTGGACCAGGCTTTATCCTGACTCTTGCCGCCATAAAACTATTATTCTTCCCGAAAAATATGGGAAATATTTGTGGGGTTGGCCTGAACAGTTTGCTGCCAGGGCTCAGGCTAATCAAAGCCAGGTCTATCTTTACCAGACCTCAGAACCTTACAAAACAAGCTCTGATTTACGTAACAAAGGGATTGGACTTTTTACGGGGGATTTAGCCAGCGTAATGAGGGCTAAGAACTAATTACCCTGATCTCGGGATAAGCCGCGCCACTGAATCGACATCTTTGTGCGTCTCGCTGCGTTGCTCTATTCAGCCAATTAGATAGAGCGCCTTGAGTCTCAAAAAATTTGTATACTCAGTCAGCCAAGGCTGCATATAGTCAGAATTAAAAAGTTAAATCGACGAAGGTCGACGCTCATTAGTCCGTGCTCAGGTTTATCAGATAAGACGAAGCGCCACATTCAGCAGTCATTGAGTGTGTTGAGTCATCTCTGCTTTATCACAGCAGGGTGCTTCAGTTTTTTTGCAATTCCACAGATAATCCTTACCTGCTTCTGTTGGTACATCAATCAAAGAGCTGCTGGAAAAAGAGAGTTGGGGCAGGTTTTTGTTTGTGTGTTTTAGTGGTGCTTTGATCTGTGCCTGTTGGTAGAAGGGATTGGAGTTTGTCGAATTGTCACTGGCTTGATAAAGCTTAAAGGCTGTGACTGCAGGCAAAGGCGATGCACTGCGCAGGCGTAAATTACCACCTAAGCGTGAGTGGATTTTTAGCCTACAGACTTGTCCGTTATGCCAGCTCATATCCAAAACAAAACCACCGCGCATCATCAGGCCTGTGACTCTGCCATTGGGCCATTCCTGTGGTAAAGCCGGCAGCAGATGCACAGCGCCATCATGGCTTTGCGCCAGCATTTCAGCCAAACCTGAGGTGAAGCCAAAATTACCGTCAATCTGAAAGGGTGGATGCGCGTCAAACATATTGGGATAAGTACCGCCACTTTCGGAAATCTTGCCATCTGCAGTCAGGGCAGGTTTGATTTGTTCACGCATCAGTTTAAAGGCCCGGTCACCATCCAAAAGGCGGGCCCACAGATTGATTTTCCAGTTCATCGACCAACCTGTGGACGGGTCGCCGCGCTGCTCCATTGTCACTTTGGCCGCGTTAAATAATTCAGGCGAGCGCAACGGTGATATCTGATTACCAGGATAAAGCCCATACAAGTGCGAAATATGTCGATGTTTATCTTGCGGATCGTCCCAATCCTGTAGCCATTCCTGTAATTGATGGTGTTGTCCTATTTGCATAGGCGGCAGGCGGGATAGGATCTGCTGCCAGCCCGGGAGCAGATTTTGGTCTTGGTTGAGAATAGTGGCGGCAGCCAGGGTGTTGGAAAACAAGTCGAATAACAGCTGGTTATCCATAGTCACCCCAGCAGCGATTTTCGTGCCTGTTGCTTTAGGGGCATTTTCCGGTGACATGGAAGGGGACACAATCAGCCATTGTTTATCCGGCGATTCAATTAAAAAGTCTTCAAAAAACTGCACTGCAGCTTTCATCACAGGGTAGACCTCAGCCAAATAGGTTTTGTCGCCGCTGTATAAGTACTTTTGCCATAGATGCTGGCTTAACCAGGCGTTGCTGGTAGGCCAGGAACCCCAGCTGTAATCGACCCCTCCTGTGATACGCCAGATATCAGTGTTGTGATGCGCCATCCAACCACGGGCGCCATACATGGTTTTAGCGCTTTGCTGCCCTGTGACTGCAAGTTCTTTAATCATCTGGATAAAAGGCTGGTGTAGCTCTGTCAGTTGGGTGACTTCCGCCGGCCAGTAATTCATTTGTGCATTGATATTTAGAGTGTATTTGCTATCCCATGGCGGGTCTTGTCTATGATTCCATAAGCCCTGTAAATTGGCCGGTTGACCACCGGGTTGTGAGGACGAAATCAGTAAATAACGGCCAAACTGAAAATACAGACTGGCCAGCTCCGGGTCGTGCCGCTGTGCGAATAAACGGATACGCTGGTCCGTCGGCTCTGCGCTAAACTCGCTATGGCCCAGATCTAAAGTCACCCGGTCAAAATAGTGTTTATAAACCTTGCTATGGGCTAGTTTGCGGGCTGGATACTGCTGGTGCTGAAACTGTTGCTGCGCTTTGGCCAAATACTCTTGTGCACGGGAAAGCGCATTGGCGCTGATATCCTGATAGCTGACAAAGTTGGTTGCCATGGACAGAAGCAGCAGCACTGAATCGGCGTTTTGAACTTCTAATTGCTGATTGGTTTGGCTTAGGTGACCACCGCTATGTTGTGCATAAAGCAGTGAGGCTAATTGCAGCTGGCCTTTGATGCCTTCGTGATCATTAGCCTGTACCTGCATTAACACTGTATTGGCGTTTTGCTGTGAAAAAACCGCCTTGGACGGATGGGACAAATAAGCTTTAAAGCTGAGCTTACCAGGTTTGCTGGCAGTTAATTTCACCACCACCACCTGATCGGCCAATGAGGTAAAAACTTCGCGGCTGTAGACCACATCTGCCACCTGATAGCGAGTGGTGGCGACTGCGTTTGCCAGATCCAAATCGCGGTAATAATTCTGATACTGCGTATGAGCAGGAAACTCTAAGTGTAAGTTGCCTGCGCTTTGATAAGGCATGCCGTTAGCGCCCTGGCTGGTGATACTTTTGGCCGCCAGCGCTTCAGCACCGGCATAGTCGCCAGTGGTTATTAAACGGCGGATCTCAGGCAGTGATGAAAGTGCCGCTGTATTAATGTTGTTATGTGGGCCACCCGCCCAAAAGGTGTTTTCATTCAGCTGAATGGTTTCATCTGCTGGCTTGCCATAGACCATGGCACCTAAGCGGCCATTGCCCAAGGGCAGCGCTTCTTCCCATAAAGCAGCGGGTTGACTGTACCAAAGCTTTAAAGCTGTTGTGGCAGGCTCTGCGGAGCTGGCGAGGGCGATACAGCTGACCAGACTCACTACACTCAATGCACCTCTGAAGCTTAGTAAAGAAAATTGCACAGTTTTGCTCATCACAGTCCGGCCCCTGAAATTCTGTTGGTACAGTCAAGTTGTGGGTATCAGGTTTAACCGCTTGATTTTGATGTGTATATAGTTTTAATCGTTAATTTAGTTAAGATTTTTTGTCGCTCTGAGCAAGGGCAGGCAGCCCTCGTACTGTGCCTGCGGTCTGTCGTGTATGGCATTCAGCGACAGCTACTCTTTGTGCTAAGATGCCGGCGTTTTTTAGCTGAGCCTTTGAATCAGGAGTTGTTGTGTCAGCATTATCATCTTTATACCCACAGCCTTTATGGCAATGGTTCGCGCAAATTTGTGCCATTCCACATCCGTCGAAACACGAGCAGGCGTTAAGCCTGCATATTCAACACTGGGCGCGTGACAAAGGCTTGACTGTTGTTGAAGACAAAGTGGGCAACCTGATCATTAAAAAGCCTGCAACACCAGGTTTTGAAAAGCGTAAAGTGGTAGTGATCCAGGCGCACCTGGATATGGTGCCGCAAAAAAATGCCGACAAAGTTCATGATTTCGCTACTGATCCTATCGAAGCTTATGTTGATGGCGACTGGGTTAAAGCCCGCGGTACTACCCTTGGTGCCGACAACGGCATAGGTATGGCGTCGGCTTTAGCTATTTTAGGCAGCGACGATATTCAGCATGGCCCGTTAGAAGTTTTGCTAACGGTAGACGAAGAAGCTGGGATGACAGGTGCTTTTGGTGTGGAATCTGGCATGCTGGATGCTGAGATTCTGATCAATACCGACTCTGAGCAGGAAGGCGAAATTTATATGGGCTGCGCCGGTGGCGTGGACGCTGAATTTACAGTGCCAGTACAATGGCAAGCTGCAGCCACTGGCGTGATCGCTGTTGATTTAAGTCTAACAGGCTTAAAAGGCGGCCACTCTGGTGTGAATATTCACTTGGGCCGCGGTAATGCCAACAAACTTTTGGCACGTTTTTTAGCTGACCATGCAGTAGGGTTAGAGCTTGCTATCGCAGGTTTTAACGGTGGTTCGCTGCGTAATGCCATACCTCGGGAAGCGACTGTAAGTCTGACTGTTCCTGCAGCTAAGTTAAGCCAGTTACAACAGGCTGTGGCAGAGTTTGAAGCCTTGCTGCAGTTTGAATTAGCCGCTGTTGAGCCAGCATTAAAACTGAGTCTGGCTGAGGTGGTTACCCCAATTCAAGTACTGACAGCAGCAACGCAACATACCCTGATCCACTTACTGAATCTTTGCCCTAACGGCGTGATGCGGATGAGTGATGAAGTGGCAGGCGTGACTGAAACTTCACTGAATATGGGCGTGATCAGCACTAAAGATCAGAGTATTTCTGTGCTTTGTTTAATCCGCTCTTTAATTGACAGCGGCCGTGAGCAAGTGGAAAGCATGTTAACTTCACTGGCGCAGTTATCAGGCGCAGCAGTCAAATTCAGCGGTGCTTATCCTGGCTGGAAACCCAACCCGGATTCAGCAGTGATGGCGATAGTGCGTAATACCTATCAGGATATTTATCACAAAGAGCCTGTCATTATGGTGATCCACGCTGGTTTAGAATGTGGTTTGTTTAAAAAGCCTTATCCGGATATGGATATGGTATCGATAGGCCCGACTATCCGCTTCCCGCATGGTCCGGATGAAATGGTGAATATCACTACTGTAGGTCAGTACTGGGAATTATTGCTGGCGGTGCTGGAGCGTATTCCTGAGCGAGCTTAAGTCAGCCAATCAGTGATCAGAATAAAGGCCCCGATTTCGGGGCTTTTTTCTGTCTATAATCTGACTCAGTTACTAAGTTATGGTACTTTTTGTTTTTAATAAGTAACCAGCACTCGGGATAAACCACGCCACCGAACGAGCATCTTTTTACGCCTTCCAGCCCCTGTCAGGTTTTTGCCACGGCTTTGGTATTTACTGTTGCGTTTGCTGGAGCTATGGAGTTTCCTCTTATCACAACCCGTTTGCTCAGCTGTTTAGTGTAAATCAGAATCGATCTTCACTTTAAAGCCGAATATACAGTGGATAAACAAAAGTTATTATCTGCGGGTATCAGCCTTAGATGAACCCATGGATAGATAGAGTTGAGAACAAAATGATTTCAAGATTAGATACAGAGAGATTAATTCTCCGGCCTTTTAAAGCTGAAGATGCACCAAGAGTTCAGCTGCTGGCCGGTGAAAAAGTTATTGCTGATATGACAGAAAACATACCTCATCCTTATCTGGATACTATGGCGGAGGAATGGATTGGCTTGCATGAAAACTGGTATAAAAACAGAACTGCGGTTGTGTTTGCTATTGTAGTTCGGGAAACCGGCGAACTTATAGGCGCTGTCAGTATTACGCAAGTCTCAGGGCAGGCAGGGAATCTGGGATATTGGATAGGACTGCCTTATTGGGGGCAGGGCTATTGCACTGAAGCCTCTATGCGGATCCTTGAGTTCGGTTTTAATCACTACGCTTTGTCTCGTATTGATGCAAGGCACCTTGCCGAAAACCCTGCCTCAGGCAGAGTGATCACCAAAAGTGGCTTTCAGTATGTAAGGGATGATGTTAGTGCTGAACGTGCTGTCAAACACTACAGGCTTGAAAGAGAAGAGTGGCAGAGCCTTATTGAGGCTACCGCGAACAGCTGATTATCAGGGCAGGCAAACATCGATGGAGCCATACTGCTGTAACAGGTCTATTACAGCCCGGATTGTTATCATTAGTGCTCTGATACTTTTGGTAAAGTAAAAGCTACTTTTGGCCTAATGGGGAGCATATTTTGTGTTTACATTCTGGCGCGGATGCGCCGTGACCTTTTTCCAAAGTTTAAGGACAAACAATGCAGGTATCGCTAGAGCAAATTACTAAAGAAAATTATGAAGCTGTGTGTGATCTCGATGTGACAGAAGATCAGCTGGATTATGTGGCCAGTAACATGTGGTCACTGGTCGAGGCTATGTTCAACGAGGGTTATGAAACCCGAGCCATCTGTGTGCATCAGAGGCCTGTTGGTTTTTTGATGTGGGTAAAAGAGTCCAGAGAAAAAGTGTCAATTTGGCGCTTTATGGTGGATCAACAACATCAACAACAAGGCATAGGCCGGATTGCATTACAGCTTGCACTGGAGCAGATAAAACAAAGTCCGGGCCTGCAGCAAATTGAAATTTGTTATAACCCCAAAAACCCGGTAGCCAGGGATTTTTATGCCAGCTTTGGTTTTGTTGAGGTAGGCATGGATGAAGAAGGCGAGGATATGTTAGCTGTGATTCAGTTGTAGCTAAGGAACGCATGCAGTCAAACTAAGGTTATTGCTTCTTTGCTGAACAGTTAAATCTCAAAGTGTCTGGTACGGCAACGCACCGACGTTTTAGCCAGTATACCCCAGACTGGCAGTACCTCGGAATCCGCTTTGGACCAGTGTAGTGTTAGTTTTTATCACAATTTCTATTGATCCAGTTCAACCAGGCAAATTAGCTAACAGGCTATGGTGACTGTTGTGGCAGCCTTATAGCTATCTGCGTTTTTCACAACCTAGTTGTCAGGCAGGAGCGCACAAAAATCCATAACTCTGACACTTTAGAGTGCAACACAAGGCAGGGAAAATAATGCAAACTTCAGAATTGGATAAGCAGAAAACCAGTTGGCATACTCAGCCTGGTGAGTCGTCGCTGGCTGAATTGAACAGCTCTACTTCAGGTTTGGAGGCGCAAGAGGCGTAAGCCCGTCTTGGAAAAAATGGCCCTAATCGCTTACCTGAAGCGGCAAAACGCAATGTATTGATGAGTTTCCTGCTGTATTTCCACAATATTCTCATTTACGTTTTGCTTGGTTCTGTCTTTATTACCGCTGTGCTGGGGCATTGGATAGATACCGGAGTTATTCTGGCGGTTGTGGTTGCGAATGCCATTATGGGCTTTGTTCAGGAAGGTAAAGCAGAAAAAGCAATGGATGCAATTCGTCAGATGCTTGCGCCTCGGGCCAATGTCATTCGGGGTGGTGAGCGTGCCGGTATTAAGGCTGAAAAGCTGGTGCCAGGTGACATAGTACTGCTTGAGGCTGGCGATAAGGTACTTGCCGATTTACGTTTGCTCAGTGTCCATGGCCTGTCAGTACAGGAAGCTATTCTGACAGGTGAGTCTGTGCCTGTGCAAAAGCAGGCAAAAGCTGTAGCAGCGGATGCTACTCTTGGTGATCGTCTCTGTATGGCATTTTCCGGAACTCTGGTTGTTGCTGGTCAGGGCAAGGGAGTTGTAGTCGCCACTGCTGGAAATACAGAGATAGGGCGGATCAGTCACCTTTTATCGGAAGTAGAAACCCTGAGCACTCCTTTGGTCAAACAAATGAGTGTCTTTGCAACCTGGCTGACGGCGCTGATCCTTTGTATTGCGGCGCTTTTGCTACTCTATGGTTGTTTTGTGACCAACACTGCCTTCGCTGATTTGTTTATAGCTGTGATCGGCTTGTCTGTTGCCGCTATTCCTGAAGGTTTAGCCGCCATACTGACTATTACTCTGGCCGTTGGTGTGCAGGCTATGGCTAAACGACAGGTGATAGTACAACGACTGCCAGCCATCGAAACCCTCGGGGCTGTTTCGGTGATGTGTTCAGATAAAACCGGAACTTTAACCCGCAATAAAATGGTGGTGACTTCAGTCCTGATTTCGGAGCTCTTGTTTAGTCTGCAAGGTGAAGGTTATGCACCTGAAGGTCTGCTGTCGCTGGGCGACAGCCATGTGTCCCCTGCTGACTATGGGGTATTGGGTAAACTGGCCCAGGCGGCCGCACTGTGTAATGTCAATCTGAAAAAAGTGATTAGCTGGACGCTGCCGACCAATGCAGGTGAAGTCATGGTGATTATTGTGGCTTTACTTTTAGGTATTGCTTTGCCGATCACGCCGGTACAGATCCTGTGGATCAATCTTATTACCGCCATTACTTTGGGCATTGCATTAGCTTTCGAACCCACTGAAGATCATACCATGCGCCGGCCGCCCCGTCCGGCAGTGAGCCTTTGTTAGGCGGTAAACTGATATGGCATATCATTTTTGTCTCATTGCTGTTCTTAGCTGGCGTTTAGGGTATTTATTATTTCGCCATAGAAAGAGGTTACTCTGTGGAGCTTGCCCGTACCTTAGCGCTTAACACCCTGGTTGCTATGGAGATTTTTCATCTGTTTTTTATCAGAAATATCTATGGCACTTCGTTGACCTGGAAAGCAATACGTGGCACAAAAGTGGTATGAATAGCGGTTGTTGCCGTGACAGCAGCGCAGTTTGCTATTACCTATCTGCCAGCACTGCAAACTGTGTTTGCCACAGAGGCAGTGCCGTTTTTGGATGGCATATTGATATTTGCTATAGGTGTAGCCTTGTTTGCTATTGTGGAGACGGAAAAGCAGATCCGTGTGGCTATTCGTCGCAAGTTAAACACTCACTGACAGCTTAGCTATCCGATGCCGAGGTCTCGAACCGAGATGCTTAGCACGATAATAAATGGAGTAACTATGGATAATAACTATGGATAATAACTATGGAGAAAAACTATGGATAACGATAAAGAGTTAAAGGGACTTGGTGGCTGGCTTATTTTGGTTGCGATAGGAGTTATCTTAGCGCCAGTCAGGTTATTGGTTACTTATATTCCAATGTATACCCAGATATTTAGCGATGGAACCTGGGAGAGGTTAACGACTGTTGGCTCCGATATGTACCTGCCACTCTGGGGGGCGTTTCTAATGGGAGAGCTTTTATACAATTCTTTGATTGTGCTGGCCTCCTTGTATCTGATTTATTTATTCTTTTCAAAGCATTACTTATTTCCCCGTTTTTACATTGCCTTGATGATCGTGTCTTTGGTGTTTATTCCTATTGATGCCTGGTTGCTGACACAAGTGTTGCCAAATGAAAAAATGTTTGACCCGGAAACAACAAAAGAATTTGTGCGACTTTTGATTGCTGCTCTTATTTGGATCCCGTATATGCTCGTTTCAAAAAGAGTTAAAGCAACCTTTGTAGAGCATAGACCTGCGCTGCCTGTGTCACAAAATGCCGCCTTTTAATCTGTTGGTGCAGATAGGTTAACATGATGAAGCTTAGTAAAAAAATTGAACTGATAAGCTTTTGTGGGTTGCTAAGCATTGGCCTCTTTATGCTGTGGTATTTTCCGGCTCACTCAAAAGCTGGCTGGTATGCGATAGTGCTGGGGGTTGCCTTTGGCTTATTTCCAGGGCCGCAATTAAAAGCAAAGTTTGAACCCACTCACGAAAAAACAACACAACAGCGACAAGATTCTATTGCGGCGCGGCAACACTTATTCAGTTGGTGGGCGTCGCCATTTCCCTGGGGACTGGCTGTTTTAGTGCTGGCCCTGGTGTTTGCCTTCACAGCATAACTATTTCTAACCCGAACATTGGATACAGGAAGCTTAATGTTGATTGCAAGACTGCTCGATAAGTTGGTTTTTGGTGCAGCGTTAATTTTAGCGCTGCAAATGCCTTTGCTGGTTGATCATTATCATCAGTATTTGTCTGGCCTTTACAGCGCCACCAAATGGCAAGTGGATGGTTATGAAGCCACGGCAAAAGCTCATCAGTTTGCTGACGTCAACGCTATGATTGATAACCACCTGAAAAACGCTGAACCCAGTGTTAGAACGGATGCAGAACAAAAGCAGCACACTGTTCAGTTATTGCAGGACTTAACCAAGGGTATGGATATCTTTGCCGATGGCAATTTGATAGAGAAGATGATTTTTATGCTGCACCCCGACAGAGTTCATGTGGTGAAAGAGGTGCTTCAGAATTTCAAAGTAGGTATACCGCTGAACGCAAGTGGCTTGCTGTTTGGTGTGGTGTTGGCTTTGTTATTAAATATGCTGATTATGTTGCCGTTCAGACTAATGAGCTCTGGTCGTCGTGCAGAGCAGTACTAACAGCGCGTGTAACGTTGAACTAGTTTTATTTGTTGCCTGGTTACTGCCAATAAACAGACACTGAGGGGACTGCGATGTCCAGAGAACTGTTGCTGCTTGTAGTGGCAGATGCGATTTTGCTGGTGCATGTGCTTTTTGTCTGTTTTATCGTCTTTGGGCTTGTGGCTATTTATCTGGGGTATTTCCTGAACTGGCTTTGGGTCAGAAACCTGGCCTTTCGGTTGCTGCATTTGTTTGCTATTGGCATAGTGGTGCTGCAATCCTGGTTGGGGGTGATTTGCCCTTTAACTATTTGGGAAATGGCACTTCGAAAAGAAGCCGGGGCTGTGACTTACTCAGGCTCTTTTATTCAGCACTGGTTACATCAGGTGCTGTTTTACACAGCGCCTGAATGGGTATTTATTCTGTTGTACAGCGCTTTTGGCTTACTGGTTTTGGCAAGCTGGTTTGTTGTTCGGCCAAAAGGCCGTAGCGGCAACTCCTGAGTTTCAGTGCATTAGGCGGCGTTGTATTATTCAAGGATGATCAGTGTGAAATTTGTGATGATTTATGGTGCCTCAGGCGTTGGCAAAGAAAGCGTCGGACGTGAGCTGGCAAAACGAAATGGTTTGCATCTATTTCCTCAGCATCTGGCTTTTGATATTGCTTGTGCTGTTGTGGGCTTTGGTAATGCCGGGTTTGAAAAGTACCAACGCAAGATTTGCCTGGACGCATTCCAAACGCTGATTGAAAAGAAAGTCACTGGAATCGTCTTTACCTTCTGTTATGTTTATCCAGCCAGCAATTACTTTATCGAAGGCCTTTTTGAGCTGCTCAATGAGCATCAGATCAAGGCCGACTTTGTCAGATTATCTTGTGATCTGGAAGAGCACATCATTAGGGTGACGTCTGAACAACGGAAAAACACCAATAAAATTCAGTCGAAACTTTATCTTGAAGATTATCTGAACAGATTCGATTTTTCTGTGGATATAGCTGAAGTTGAAACTTTCCATCTCAACAGCAGCGGATTAACTATTCAGCAGTCGGCACTCGAAATTGAACATTATCTGGCTAAGCAGCAGAAAAAAACGCTCACCTGAACGCTTTTCAACTATAGAATCTTGCTGTCCGTCAAAGTGGTTTAAACAAGGAGGAGTATGTTTTACAACGCATTTATATCACTGAGTTTGATTATTACTTTTGTGTCATTTCCTGTATTTAGTCAGTCCTGTGATATTGCCGGCATTTGGAAACACGCGGAAAAGGATGTTTCTCTGCTGCTTGATACCAGCCTGCAAACAATTAAAGTGAAACAGCATTCGTTGAACGCCGGGGCACAAGGCTTAACTGTGGTGAAAAATCTGCTTCCTGACGTTGCGCAGCCTAATCTCTGGTCTGGCGATATCTATTCAGCAGATATCAATGCTTTTGTGCCAGTTCAGCTTAAAAGCCCAGACTGTACTACTTTACTGATCACTGATAACGCTGAAAGTAAAAAAGAAATTCTGCGTTTGATTCGTTATTAGTGAGTGCGCCTTGTTCTGGTCGGTGCTTTATCATTGAGTTTGAGTTTGAGTTTGAGTTTGAGTTTGAGTTTGAGTTTGAGTTTGAGTTTGAGTAAGGAGTTAGTTTGAAGTTTATTCTGGTGATGTGTGCACTGGTGTCTTTTTCCCTTTCTGCTGTAGGCAGCACATTAGTACAGGTGAAAGATGCTGAACTTGAATATGAAATGGCGGGAAGCGGTAAAACCGTTATTTTGCTGGAAGCCGGTGGTGGTGCTGCACTATCAGACTGGGAACCGGTATTTCAGCAGATGGCAAAGCAGGCCACTGTGATCCGTTACTCCAGAGCTGGCAACGGTAACTCCACTGCTATAAAGCGCCATTTTACCTCAGGTGACTACGCCTGGTATGCCAGCGAGCTGCTGATCAAACTGAATATCACAGCGCCTGTCATACTGGTGGCGCATTCCTATGGTGGCAGTATAGCCCGGGATTTTGCCGCCACTTACCCTACGCAGGTGAAAGCACTCTTGCTGCTAGACCCTTCCTCTGAACATGATGTGGATATTATGCGCGCCATCGATTTGCAGCGAGCGAATCGTGAAATAGCGCAAATTAAGCTGGATGATATGGCCAATGGTATGTCGAATCAGTATCTGGATTTCTGGAGCAAAAGGCCACTGCCGGATTACCCGCAAATCAAAGATATGCCAGTCACAGTTATTGCTTCGGTCAAAACTCATGATAAGCCAAGCAACTTGTTTTTCACCGATCAGGCCCGCCAGATGTGGGGCGAGATGTGGCAGCAATGGGCATCAGCCTTTCCGCAAGGCCGGGCTGTATTAACAAAAAAAAGCGGACACTATGTGCAGTTTGATGAGCCACAATTGGTGCTGAGTGAACTGCAGTTACTGATAGATAAGTCAGAGTAAAGCAGGCAGTTAGCTATCTTGTTTTATATAAGGATGTTATGGAATTTGTATTACTTGCAGAAGAGCCCTCTGCTGCAGAGCTAGTCGCGTCCTGGTATTTTGAGCAGTGGTGCCGGGATTCAGGTCGTTACACTAAAGAGCAAGTGCTGGCTAAAGTTTTGGCTGCAACCAACAGAAATCAGGCTCCGATGCTTATTTTAGCCAGACTTAACCAAGAGTGGGTTGGTGCCGCCGAGCTTAAAATTCGTGAAATGGAACTCTTTCCAGACTACGAATTTTGGCTTGGCGGGGTTTATGTCACGGCACAAGCCCGGGGTGCTGGTGTGGCTTCGGCGTTGGTGAAGGAAGCGCTGGTGCGAGCCCGACATTTGGGCATAAAACGGCTGTATTTACAAACCGAAGATTTGGCGGGAGGCCTGTATGCTCGTCATGGGTTTGTACCTGTAACCAAAGTTGAAGCCAAAGGCGTAAATGTGTTAGTTATGGTGACACATCTTGTGAGTTAAACGCTGTTCGTCATTAATAGTCAATAAAGGGAGTTTAGATGAAAAAGATAGTGGTAGCGCTGGTTGGCTTGGTTGCTTTTTATCATGCACATGTTGTTGCTGATAATTTTGACTATGATGCCTTTGTAAAAGCTTATTATCAGGCTCAGGTGGCGACTCAGCAGCCAGACGCAACCAAAGAGGATTTAGAGTATTACCTGTCTTTTTTAACCGAAGACGTGGGCAATCAGCATTTTCCTAATGCGCCTGACGATTCTCGCGAGCCTGACGGCAAAGCGTTGATGCGTAAGGGAATGAGCCGTTATTTAGGTGTGCATACTGAATACAAGGCTGAACTGATAAGTTATGAAGTTGGCTACAATGCTGTGGTTATTAAACACAAGTTTGCAGCCAGAGGAAAACGAGCCGACGGTTCAGAGTTTAGTTATGCTAAAACTGCGTTGGATGTGCTGGAACTTGAAGCTGGCAAAGTTGCCATAATGCGTCGCTATAGCAAGTGAAAGGAGCAGACGCTTTAGAGTATTGAATAGGCTGATGAATTTGGCGCAAGCAGCGTCACAGAATAAGCCTCTGGTTCTATTTTCTCGCCGCTGCGTTGCTCTGTATGGCGATAGCTTGCTATAGCCTGAGACATAGCGCCTTGGTCAGCGCAAAAATCTGCCCATTCAGTGAAGAAAGACTTGAGCTGCTCGATTAAGTTAGCTGCTCTGACTGATTTAGTGGGTTAAATCCAGAGTATTCGACACGCATTATCCCAATGCAGGATAATGCAAATGATATTTGTTATTAATTGCTTTGCAATTGAGAGCTATTTTCATTTAGAATTTTGGCACTATATTTAGAGGAATGTGCCATGTCGTTGTTTAAACTCCAAAAAGTGTCATTAGTTGCTCTGGCTGTCGCTGCAGGTTGTTATTCGACAGTCTTGATGGCGGAAACTAATAAAACCAATGATGAAAAAGAAATTGAAGTGATCACGGTAAAAAGCCAGCGTGGTTTGATTTCTTACATCAGTGCGTCAGGTGCGAAATCTGATACTCCTATTATTGAAACTCCGCTTTCTGTGTCAGTACTGACCGAAGAGCGCATTGCGGATTTGGGCGCTTTGACGGTTCAGGATGCTTTGGGTTATGTGTCGGGTTTATATAATGGGCCTTATGGTTTGGATACCCGAGGCGACTGGTCGGTGATCCGCGGTGTGTCGCCTGTGCAGTATCTGGACGGCCTGAAATCTTTGTTTGGTTATTACAATAATGTGCGTACCGAGCCTTTTGCCTTGTCGCAAATTGAAATTCTCAAAGGCCCAAGCTCAGTGTTGTATGGGCAGGGGTCTATCGGCGGTATCGTCAATTTAGTCAGCAAAAAACCTGAGGCTGCTACCAGTGGTCAGTTATGGGCACAGTTGGGTAACTATTCACGTAAACAATTGGCTGGCGATATCACTGGTTCACTGAATGACGATAAAACACTGCAAGGCCGTTTAGTTGGCGTATGGCGCGACAGTGATACTCAGACTGACTTTGTACCGGATAATAGCAAAGCTTTGGCCCCCTCTTTTAGCTGGCAAGCTAGCGACGATACGAAAGTCACAGTGCTGGGTAATTGGCAGGAAAAAGAATCTGGCTCCAGTACGCAGTTTTTTCCTCATAAAGGTACTGTTTTGCCCAATGAATTTGGTCAGATCCCAAGCAACCGTTTTGTATCCGAACCAGGTTTTGACCGTTATGACACAGAGCAACAAGCTGCTACCGTGATCGTGGAGCACAATCTGACTGATGACTGGGAGTTACGAGTCGCTAGCCGATACAGCGACAGCCACGCCGATTACGACACTATGTATGGCTGGCCTCCGGTGTTGCAGGCAGATAACCGCACTATTTCTCGTGTGGCTTACGTCAGTAATGCCGATGCCCGCGCTGTTACCAGTGATGTTCAGCTGCATGGCGAGGTACAAACAGGTACAGTGGAACATCAACTGGTGATGGGTTTTGATTACCAAAATGCCTACACAGACAATGATTCATTTTACTCACCCACAGGCGGCGGTTTGCTGGACCTGTACAAGCCTGTCTATGGTCAGGTAACAGATTTACCAACAGATGCTGATGTGACTGACTATGCGGCAAACAAGGTGTATCAGAGTGGCTTGTATCTGCAGGACACTATGAAAATTGCTGATAGCTGGATGGTCTCTGCAGCCCTACGCCGTGATCGCACTGTCAGTCGCACAGAAAGAGCCGATGCTGAAACTCAATACGCCACTACGGGTCGTTTGGGCCTGATGTATCTGATGGAGGCTGGTGTGTCACCTTATATCAGCTACAGCGAGTCTTTTGAGCCGCTGCTTGGTGCAGATGCTTATGGCAAAGCCTTTAAACCGCAAACTGGTGAGCAGTGGGAAGCAGGGGTGAAGTATCAGCCTGATAACACAGAACATCTGTTAACAGCCGCTGTGTATCAGATTAAAGAGCAAAATCGCACTACCACTTTGGCTGCCGGCCAGTTGAATGACCCGGATCTGATTGATCCCAATGGTCAAATTCAGGGCGGTGAAGTCACAGCTAAAGGTGTGGAGTTGGAAGCTCAACTGGCATGGCAGCAACTTGATGTTTACGCTAGCTATGCCTATACAGACGCTTATGTCAGCCAAAGTAATACCATGGGTGAAGAAGGCGCTACTTTGTCAGCCGTGCCAGAGCAGCAGGCTTCTGTATGGGCCACCTGGCGTCTGGCTATGGTTGATGGCTTGAAAGTAGGTGGTGGTGTACGCCATGTCGGAAAAACCTCAGATGGCAGCGCTTTTGTCGCCATGAATGGTGTGGTGCTGAACGACCCGCTGACCACTCCTTCTTATACCTTGTTGGATGCAATGCTTGGTTATGAAATGGGGCGCTATGATATCAGTCTGCAGGTACAAAACCTGACGGATAAAACAGTGATCACCTCCTGTCTGGTGCGTGGTGATTGTTTCTATGGTCAGCGCCGCGCTATCAGCGCTAACCTGCGGTATAAGTTCTGATAAAAGTCCCGGAGTGTCAGACTCCGGGATTTTTTGATCTCATCCATGAACATAGCCAGAGTCGAAGCGTCAGCGTTTAATGAACAATCCCAGAGTGGTTTACGCCGCTTTGTTTCTGTCCCATTGTTGTTAATTGAAGATGATACTGAATTGGCGCAGCAGCTTTGTGCTTTGTTAACGCATCACGGCTTTGAGGTGACTCAGGCATCGGATGGCGAACAAGGTGCTGAATTGGCGCTGGAAAAACATTTCGGACTGATTTTGCTGGACGTCCGCTTACCCTCGTTGGACGGTCTGAGTGTTTTGCAGCTACTCAGGCAACGCCGTAGTACTCCTGTGATTATTTTGTCCGCCTGGGGTGCTGAGCAGGACAGGATCACCGGATTGCGGCATGGTGCTGATGACTATCTGGCTAAACCTTTTAACTGGACTGAACTGATGTTACGGATTGAAGCCGTGCTCAGACGCAGCCAGCCAGAAGCTCCAGGTGAGCAACAACTGAATTACCAACAGCTGCAGTTAAATATCAGCAGTCAACAACTCTGGGTAGGGGAGCAGCAAGTTGAGCTGACACCTGTTGAAGCCCGATTATTGTGGCAATTGATGGCTCAGCCTCAGCAATTATTATCCAAACGTCTGCTATATCCGCTGGTGCTGGAGCGCAGCCTGACCGACTATGATCGCAGTCTGGATATGCACTGGAGCCGGCTGAAACGTAAGCTGGTGCAGGCCGGTTTTCCGTCTGAGCGCTTGATTACAGTGCATGGCAAAGGCTATCGGCTGATATGAACAAACCGCTGTTACTCAAACTCTGGTTGTTGCTGGCGCTTGGCACAGTGGCTTTGTTCTGGGCCATAGCTTTGCTGCTGGACAACACAGAGCGCGAACTGAGTATGCTCAGTGAGGAGTCGCGTCAGCAATTGCTGGACTGGCGTGATCAGGCGGAACTTTTATCTCGGCGGGACCCATCGCAGCTAGCACTGTGGTTGCAGCAATTAAGGCAGCAGGAAAAGGTCTGGGTCACAGTGGCCAATGTCAGAGTGGATAGTGTGGACCAAACTGACCTGAAAGCGCGTTTTACCGATGGTTTTATTTTGGGGCGCAGTATCGATTGGCCTATTCATTTGTATCTGGATTACAACCCTGTGATGGATTTACCTTTTGTCAGCAGTGATGGCCATTTAATGATTGAGTTGCCGCATCGTTTGCGACCCGGTGATGCCTGGCGGCCATTAAAATGGTTGTTACAACTGTTGTTGCCTTTGTGCTTACTGCTTGCACTTTGTTATCTGATTTATCAGCATTTGATGCGGCCTATCCGGCAATTGCAGCAAGCCGCACTGACTATGGAGCAAGGCTTACCCCATCAACCATTGCGGCCAGCTATGGGGCAACGACAGGATGAATTAAGTCAGCTTGCGGATAGTTTTGATCAAATGGCGCAGCAAGTGCAGCAGCAACTGCAAAGGCAACGCCAGTTTGTGGCTGATTTGTCGCATGAATTACGCACTCCTTTAACCCGTTTTAGTCTGGCTCTGGATTGTCTGGAGCAGGGTATTCATACTCAAGCTATACCACAGCGGCTGCGCCAGGAAACAGAGGCTATGCAGCAACTGGTTGCTAATGCGCTGACGTTGGCCTGGCTGGATAGTGAAACTGAAAGTCAAATCGCGGAGCAGACTGATTTACCAGCGCTACTAGACACCTTGTGTGACAACGCCCGTTTTGAATATCCGGATCGGGAGTTAGAGACTGATTATCCGGCAGAACTGCAACTCAACTGTGGCCGCACTTTATGGTTGAGTCAGGCTCTGGAGAATGTGCTGCGTAACGCCTTACGTTTTACTCCTGTAGGAGGCAGAGTACGGCTGCAGGTGCAGGCTACGGAGTGTGGCTGGTTGATAAGGGTGTGCGATCAAGGTCCCGGAGTGCCAGAAGCTGAGCTGCAACGTTTATTCGACCCCTTTTTCCGATTACCCGGTGCTGAGCATTATGGCAAAGGTTATGGTTTAGGCCTGGCCTTAACCCAGCGATTAATCAATGCCTGCGGTGGTCGGATCCGGGCACTGAATCAACCAGGTTCCGGCTTGGTGATGGAAATTGAATTACCGCAAATGTAACGATTGTAAAAGTTCTTTGTTCTGACCCGCTGTTTCGCCAGAATGCTCTCCAATGATAATTATTCTCATCTTGGAGCTGTTATGAGCCTGAAATTACGTCCTTTGACATTAGTACTGTTGCCCAGTCTGGTGCCAGCCTGGTCTGCTATGGCCAGTGAGGCGGAGATTGAAAAAATCTATGTACATGGCCAAAGAGTCAGCGCAGAACGTCTGTTACTTACTGAAGATGATTGGCAAAAACGCCAGGCACGGGACTTAGAAGATTTATTCGCCGATCAGTCCGCTATCGCAGTGGGCGGAGCCTTGGGCGTAGCGCAAAAACTCTATTTGCATGGTCTGGAAGATTTACTGTTGAACGTTTCGCTGGATGGCGCTATTCAATCCGGTAGCATGTTTCATCATACCGGCCGTTTGTCTTTGGAGCCGGAATTATTACGTCAGGTGGAAGTGCAGGCAGGTCCAGGGGATGCCACTCAGGGCGCAGGTGCTTTAGGCGGCAGCATTGACTTTGTAACCAAAGACGCGACTGATTTATTGGCACCAGGACAGAGCTTTTCCGGTTTAATTAAAGCCGCCCATGCCAGTAACAATAACAGTGACAAATATGGTTTGACTCTGGCTGGCCGTTTGACAGAAAACTGGAGCTTGTTAGGTTCAGCTTCGCGTCAAAACAGCGATGAATTTAAGGATGCTGAAGGGCAGCGCTGGCAAGGTACTGCCGCAGAACAAGAGTTCAGCTTTGCTAAATTATCAGGTGAGATTGCAGAGCATCATCATCTTCGTCTGAGCAGCGAACATGCGACAGATGAAGGCTTGCGCGCCCAGCGCCCTAACTGGCAAATAAGCGACTGGAACCGAGCCTACCCATTGGAAACTGAACGCGCTACTCATACGCTGAACTATGATTTTTCGCCTGGATCTAAATGGGTTGAACTGAAGTTTGCAGCCTATCAGAGCGATACTGAATTACGTCAGGATGCCCGCTTTGGTTTGTACGAGGGCGGAGTGGAAAATACTGGGTTAGACCTGCGAAATAGCAGCGCAGTGGGTAATCACCACTGGGTTTATGGCGTAGATTATCGGAAAGAACATACCGACTTAACCGCATTAAATGATCCGTCAGTACCAACAAGCCGTGAAGACGCTAAAGTGTATGGCGTATTTTTACAGGATTACTGGCAACTGGCACGAGACTGGAAATTAAATGCTGGCGCCCGCTATGACCATTATCAGGTGCTGGATATGAAGCAGCAGGACTTAAGCTCCAATGGCATCAGTCCTAACCTTGGCTTGTCCTGGCAAAGCACCGAGCAGCTGCGTATTTACGCGGGCTACAGCAGTGCATTACGAGGCCGGCTAACCACCAACAGCTTTGTGCTGGATAGCCGCAGTAATGCAGCAGATTTAAAGGCTGAAGAAGCGGATCATTATCAGCTGGGAGCCGAGTGGCTGTATCAAAGCTGGCTGCTGAACGCCAACCTGTTCCGGAATAAAATTGATAATGCTATAGCTGAGCGTAGCAGAGTGTATCGCAATGTCGGGGAGATAGAGAGCAAAGGTTATGATTTGAGCCTGCGCTACCAACAGGCTGGCTGGCAATGGTTGACCAGCGTTACTAAAACCGATGCAACCTTAAATGGGGTGCAACTGAATGCCTACGACCATGCAGGTTTAGGCACCAGCACGGGCCTGACGGTGGCTATGCGGCTGCAGTATCAACTGACTGACCAATGGCTGACTGGCGCTGGTATGCGTTCTGTGGAAGGCATACATCAAGTGCAAACTTCGGCTGGTTTAATAGATCAACCTGGTTATTCTGTGTTTGACGCTTTTGCCCGCTGGCAATCCGGTCAGATTGAAGGCTTAAGCCTGACCTTTGCGCTGCGTAATTTGAGTGATAAATGGTACAGAGATCAGGCGACCTTACCTGACTTTAATCATATTCCTGATTACGAAGGTTTGGCTGGTTTGCCTGAACCAGGTCGTGATGCCCGTGTGGAATTAGCCTGGTGGTTTTAACCACCGGCTCTTATTGCGGGGGCACTGATGCGCTATTGGCTCAGACAACTTCATTTATACACCGCCTTGCTTTGTGCTTTGATTGTCAGTCTGGTCGGAGTGACGGGTTCTGTGTATGTGTTTGAACCTGAATTGTCTGGGTGGCTGCAGCGGGATTATTATCAGCCAAAGCACACAAGCCGCCAATTTAGCTCTGATCAGCAGTTGGTTCGCTTTATAGAGCAGAAGACACAAAGCCGGATTGAAAGCTTGCAGTGGCCGGTGCGTAGCCGTGAAACTTATAGTTTTAAGTTGTTTGAGGATGAACACTGGTACTTTTTTGATCAAAGTACCGGAGTGATCAGCTCTGACGACGGCGCCTATAATCACCCGGCACTTGAGTTAGTGTACCGTATCCACTCCAATTTGTTGTTGGGAGAACCGGGTCGTTATATTACAGCCACAGCCTCTTTGCTTTTTGCTTTGTCCGGTCTGATCACTGGTTTGTATTTATGGTGGCCTAAATCTGTCAGGCGTTTAAAGCAGGCTTTGACGGTCAATCGCAGCAATGCAAAACGTTTGAATTTTGACCTGCACGCCAGTGCAGGTGCCTGGTTTAGCATTCCTCTGTTGATCATGGCCCTCACTGGTGCGTATTTTCTCTACACAGCTCCTATGCAGAAAGTCATTGATGTAGTGACCTGGTCGGACTCGGCTCCCGAAGACAGCTGGATTAGCCAGCATACTCAGCCACCCATGGATGGGCCGTTTTTGTCTGCAGAGCAGGTCGTCAGTCTGATGCAGCAATTGAATCCGGGGTTACAACCGCGGAATTTGTGGATGACACAAAAGCCGCAAGGCGTGTTGTCGTTGGGGTATCAGCAAAGCGTCAGTATCGAGGCCGGTGCTCAATACCGAGTGTTTTTACAGTTGCATCCGCAAAGCGGTCAGCTGTTATCCAGTTATGATCCCGCGACTTTGCCAAGAGCTTCAGCCTTTATGGCGCAGTGGCTGCTCCCGTTGCATTTTGGCGAATTTGGCGGCTGGTTCAGCCGGATTTTATGGTGTATTGGTGGTTTAGTCCCTTTGCTGCTCAGTATTACTGGTGCTCGGATTTGGCTGGCACGAAACCGCTTGTGGTAATTCTTTGGATTCGTCAGGGTCAGGTCTTGAATGTTGAATCAAATTCAACATTCAAGACCTGACCCCAATAAAAAAAGCAAGACCTGACCCCAATAAAAAAAGCCCCGCGGTTTTTACCAGCGGGGCTTTTTGTTGCTTTAGTGGCTAATTAGTTCTTAGCAGCGGCAGCTTTCTTTTCTTTCTCTTTTGCAATCACTGTGTCAGCCACGTTTTGTGGGCATGGTGAGTAGTGAGAGAATTCCATAGAAAACTGACCACGACCAGAAGTCATAGTACGCAGTGTAGAGATGTAACCGAACATCTCAGACAGTGGTACGTCGCCTTTGATACGTACGCCAGTTACGCCAGCTTCCTGACCAGAGATCATGCCACGACGACGGTTTAAGTCACCGATCACATCACCTACGTGATCTTCCGGAGTGAAGACGTCAACTTTCATGATTGGTTCTAACAGCTGAGCGCCAGCTTTTGGAATTGACTGACGGAAAGCGCCTTTCGCAGCGATTTCGAACGCGATGGCTGAAGAGTCAACTGCGTGGAAACCACCGTCGAATACTTCAACTTCAACGTCTAATACCGGGAAGCCTGCTAAAGTACCAGTGCTCATCATTGAGGCGAAGCCTTTTTCGATGGCTGGCATAAATTCTTTTGGCACGCTACCACCAACAACAGTAGAGATGAACTTGAAGCCAGAAGCTTGCTCACCCGGACGGATGCGGTAGTCGATTTTACCGTATTGACCTGAACCACCAGATTGCTTCTTGTGCGTGTAGCTATCTTCAACTTCACGAGTGATAGTTTCGCGGTAGGCAACCTGAGGCTGGCCTACTACTAATTCAACACCGTAAGTACGTTTTAAGATATCTACTTTGATATCTAAGTGCAGTTCACCCATACCTTTCAGAATGGTTTCGCCTGAGTCAACGTCAGTTTCAACACGGAATGTTGGATCTTCAGCAACCATCTTACCGATAGCGATACCCATCTTCTCAACAGAACCTTTATCTTTTGGTGTTACAGAGATAGAGATTACTGGCTCTGGGAATACCATTGGTTCCAGAGTACAGATGTGTTTTGGATCACATAAGGTGTGACCAGTCTGAGTGTTGTTCTTCAGACCTACCAGAGCGATGATGTCACCTGCCTGAGCAGTTGTCAGGTCAGTACGGTCGTTCGCGTTCATCTCAACCATACGGCCGATACGTTCAGTTTTACCTGTGAATGAGTTCAGCAGGGTATCACCCTTGTTCAGAACACCTGAGTAAATACGGATAAAGGTCAGGGCGCCGAAACGGTCATCCATGATTTTGAACGCTAAAGCGCGGAATGGCTCGTCAGCAGAAACGATAGCGAATTCGCCTGTCTCATTACCTTCTTCATCAGTCAGCGGCTGTGGGTTTACTTCAGTTGGAGAAGGTAAGTAATCAACAACAGCGTCTAACAGTAATTGCATACCTTTGTTTTTAAAGGCTGAACCACAGTAAGTTGGGAAGAATGCCAGTTCACGGGTACCTTTACGGATACAAGCTTTCACTTGTTCCACAGTTGGCATTTCGCCTTCCATGTAAGCCATTAACAGGTCGTCGTCTTGCTCAACAGCAGTTTCGATCAGCTGTTCGCGGTACATAGCAACGTCGTCAGCCATATCAGCTGGGATATCTACAACTTCGAAGTTTTCTGGCTTACCAGAATCATCCCACACATAAGCTTTTTCGCTCAGCAGGTCAACCACACCAACGAAAGTATCTTCACGGCCGATTGGCAGAGTCATTACTAATGGGTGTGCGCCCAGAACGTTCTTCACTTGTTCTGTTACGCGGATGAAGTCAGCACCGATACGGTCCAGTTTGTTTACGAAAATCAGACGAGATACTTTCGCGTCGTTCGCATAACGCCAGTTAGTTTCTGACTGAGGTTCAACACCGCCAGAACCACAGAATACACCGATACCACCGTCTAATACTTTCAGAGAACGGTAAACTTCAACTGTGAAGTCAACGTGGCCTGGTGTATCGATTACGTTGAAGCGGTGACCTTTCCAGAAACAGGTAACAGCTGCTGACTGGATAGTAATACCACGCTCAGCTTCTTGTACCATGAAGTCAGTGGTCGATTCACCTTCGTGAACTTCACCTATCTTATGGATTTTACCGGTCAGTTTCAGGATACGCTCGGTAGTAGTAGTTTTGCCGGCATCAACGTGGGCGAAGATACCAATGTTTCTGTATAAGGATAAATCTGCTGACATAGTCATCTCGATAAGCTAGGGTTTGAAAATAGTGCGACAATATACAGGAAATTATTCCAATTTGCCCGAAAAAAAATCAGCGAGATCTTCTGTCTTTTCTGATACGGCGTCAACTGCATTTTTATGAAGTTTCAAAGCGTAAAAGCAAAGACCTGTCAACAACAGGATCCTGCGCTGGTGTCTGAAGACATGACTGAATACAATAATGCAACTTGCTATCATTCGATGTTTAAGAGTTCCGAGTGCCGAGGGAACTTTAATTGCAACAATGACAGTATGTTTCACTTCAATACGAACTTCTGATGCTTGAGATACGAAATACCAGAGCTGTGTAACTCAGGCTGATTTTAGATAAATTGCAGCACTGCTAAACCAATACCACCTGTGAGGGCCAAAAGACTGTGTTCAAGTCGGTACTCCACCTTTTTTTCTTTTGGAATAGTTTTCGCAGGAAACAGCAGATACACCAGATTAATCAACATCAGCGCTAATAACATCAGGCGGGCAACAAATATTAGGATTTCAGTCAGCACTTTTTACTCCGTTATTTACATCTTTAGTATTTTTACGGTAACCGCTGCATTTTGGTTTGATTTCTGTGACCAGACAAAACCAGGTCAGGGAAGTCAGATTAAAAATGCCGACAGCTTATAATGTGGAGACACCAGGTCCAATGTGACAAATTGCCGCATTAGCGGGGCTAAGCATCAACTAAAAAAGTTCCCTAAATAAGCTCCACTGCGACAATATGCCGCATCGGCTGATACAGCCTGCTATGTAAAAATAGTGCCAAGGTAACTTTCTGATTTTAAGGCGCTATTTGATGCAATCCGTCTATTTCCCCCGTCGAACTCTATTGAGTCTGGCCTGTGTGCAGGCTTTTTCTTTACTGTCTTTTTCCGCCGTAGCTGACGAGCAAAATAAAACTGATACTGCCGCCGAAGCTAGTCTGGAGCGCTTATCAGTGTACGGTCAGCGCCAAAGTGACACTTTTGGCAGTAAGTCGGGCATTTTATTAAAAGAGTTACCGCAGAGTATTCAACTGCTGGATGTGGATCAGATGAGGGGCCAGGGGCTGGTGTCTGTTGGGGATTTGTTACGCGACATTCCAAGTGCCAATCCAGGTTATTCGAGGGTAGGGCCTTATCAGTCTTTTAGTCTGAAAATCCGGGGCTTCGCTGCTGACCAGATGCGTAACGGTATGCGCCAGCGCTATTTTGAGGATGTGGATGCGTCAGCTCTTAACAGCATAGAACGGATGGAAGTATTAAAAGGCCCATCCGGTGTGCTCTATGGCCAGTCTGCTGTGGGTGGGGTGATTAATCTGGTCAGTAAAGCGCCGGGCGCAGATAACAGCGGTAGCGCAGGACTGCGCTTTGGTACAGACAATCAAAAAGTTGCGAATGGCGACATCAGTAAAGTGCTTTCTGACTCTGTATCGTTGCGGTTAACTGGCGAGCTTGAGCGCTCAGACACTTTTGTTGATCGCCAGCCGATGGACAGAAACAATGCCAGTCTGATGCTGCAGCATCAGGTCGGCGACAAGGCCACAGGCCATTTTGTTGCTGAGTACTTTAAACGCGAAACTGACCGTTATGTTGGCTTGCCTGTATCTGTGGTCTTGCCCGATCAGGATAGCGAAGTACTGGACATCAGCAGCCAATTAGGTGAGCCAGGTTTTACCAGCCTGCGATCTTTTGCGCCTTTGTATCAATACTGGTTAGATATCCAACTCAATACCGACTGGACACTAACACCGCGTCTGCAATATCAGGAATTTAACACTGTGTTTGGTCAGGTTAACTTACGCGCTCCAGTTACAGGTCAGCCAGAATTGATCAGCCGCACCGGCCGTCAGGGCCGCGAAAATGACGACTACCAGATAGCCCAGCTGGATTTGAATGGTCGTGTGACCACTGGGGCTTTAGAGCATAAAGTGCTGCTGGGTTATGAAGCAGGACGGGAGCGGGGCCGTTTTACTCAATCCAATATAAGGACTGGTACTTTAAACCCTGTCGATATTAATAACCCGCAGTATCAATATGATAAACAAGAGCCTGTGCTGGATTTTGGCTTTGATAATTTTTACAACCTGGATTCTGATGCCTGGTACCTGCAGGACCAAATTAAGTTAACTCCAGATCTACAATTGATAGGTGCAGTGCGTTACACCGACAGTAAAGCAGGCAGCGGTGCCTGGGGCAGTGCGGCAGAATGAGTGCCGGTCTCGTCCACTATCTGGCAATTGGGTTTAACCTGGCAGCTTAACGATCAACTGACGTTATTTACTGGTCATAACACAGGTTTTGACGTCGAAAGCAGCGCTGCTGCACGCAGCAGTTCAGGGGATGCGCTGGAGCCGGAAGAGTCTGCTCAAACCGAGTTGGGTATTCGTTACAGTGCGGACGAGTTCAGAGGTAGCCTGGCTCTGTTCCGGATAGAGCGCTTAAATGCACTGACTACAGACCCTATTGACTCAGATTTTAGTGTGAATAGTGGCGAACAACGTGTCGATGGTGTGGAGCTTGAAGGCAGTTGGCAATTCAATTCTGCTCTGCAATTACAAGCCGGTTATGCCTATATGGATGGCGAAATCACCGAAAGTAATGATGGCGATCGTGGCAATACACTGGGCGATTTGGCGCGTCATCGGTTGAACTTTAGCGCCAACTGGCAATATGACAATGATTGGTCGGCTTTTGTGCGGGCAAATTACAGTAGTAGCCGGCCTTTAGTGACAGGCTCTACCTGGCAACTGGATGGTTATCGTTTGATTGGCACAGGTCTGCGTTATCAGCAAAGTGCTTGGTCAGCTCAACTGGCGGTGAACAACTTGCTGGATGAGCTGTATTACACAGCTTCAGGTAATGGTTTTGTGGTTTATCCGGGAGAGCCGCAGCAAGTCAGTTTGCAACTGATGTGGCAGTGGTAACAGATGACTGTACTAAATAACTCAACTGCAGATAAAAACGCCGCTGGAGCTATGCGCGCTGTGTTTTTCTGGCATGGCTGGTCTGCCTTGATGATAGCGCCAGTGCTGCTGGTTTTGTTGTTAACAGGCAGTGCTTATCTGTTTGATCGCGAATTTGATCAATGGTGGCAACAGGACGCGCTGGAACTTACGCCTAAAGGCACTGCAGCCACTTTGGCGCAGCAGCAGGATTTTTTACGGCAACAGTATCCGGACTGGACCATCAACAGGGTGGTGTTACCGCAACAATCTGCTCATGCGGTGCGCTGGCAACTGACAGCGCCTGACGCCGTGCACTTAATCTATCTGGATCCTTATCGCTTGCAGGTAAAGGCGGATATTGACCCCTCAACCCAGCCTATGGCGATAGTGCGGCGTTTGCATGGTGAGCTGATGGCTGGAACTGTCGGCGGTTACATCATTGAATGGTTTTCCTGCTGGACCTTGTTTTTGCTGCTGACCGGAGCCTGGCTTTGGTGGCCTAAACACTGGCGGCTTGCCGGGGTTTTAGTGCCAAGAACGCGCAGTGATGGCAGGGTGCACTGGCGCGACTGGCACGCTGTGTTGGCTTTAGTCAGCTCTTTAGCTTTGGCATTTTTAGTGGTCAGTGGTATGCCCTGGTCAACCTTTTGGGGCAAGCAGTTTGCGCAATTAGGTCGGGATTTTAGCCCCCAGTGGCATTGGGTGACGCCATCGCCAAACTTCCATTTACCTGACAGTGTCAAAACCAGAGCTGTTGACCCGCATCACGAGCATAAAATGCAAGAGGCGCAAGTGCATGTGACGGGAGGAAAAGAGTCCTGGGTAACAGAACATCATCCTGCACCTGTAAGCGCTATGCAGCATCAGCCTATGAAAGCCGATATCGGCAAAGCTGAACCTTATCTTGCGAGGCTCGCCTTGGATACTTATGGCTCAGGTGTACGGATTTTCTATCCGGCAACTGCAACAGATGTATTTAAAATCAACTATGTGCCTGATAAAGCAGAAGGTCAGCAGACACTTTATATCGACCCTGCCAGCGGTGAATTATTGGATGATATTGGCTGGCAGCGTTATTCGGCTTTAGCCAAAGTGGTGGAGTGGGGCACTATGACTCATTTGGGCCGGCAATATGGGGTATGGAATCAGTGGCTGAATTTGCTGTTTTGCATGCTGGTGCTGGCGGCTCTGATTGCAGGTTTAACCTTGTGGTGGCGACGCAGAAAACCTGACCGTTGGTTACCGCCTTTGCAAAACACTGACAGTTTGCCTTTGGGTTTAAAGCTAAGTTTGCTGGTGCTGGTGATGCTGTTTCCGCTACTTGTGTTGTCGTTGTTTGCTTTTGTTCTTGTGAGGTTCTGGCAAAATCGGTCTAGGGGGCACTAAAACGAAAAGGCCAGCATGGAAGCTGGCCTTTGTTTGCGTGAAGAAAATTAGGCCAAGGTTGGATAATCGGTATATCCCACCGGGCCTTTGCCGTAAAACAGCTCAGGTCTTGGCTGGTTTAATGCAGCGTCTAATTCCAGACGTTTTGGTAAATCAGGGTTAGCAATAAAAGGAATACCAAAAGCGATAGCGTCGGCTTTACCTTCAGCCAGCCATTGATTAGCTTCTGTTTTGCTGAATTTTTCATTCGCAATCACAGTGCCGCCGAATAACTGCTTAATCAGCGGTGTAATGCTGTCTTCTGCTGCATGTTCACGAGTGGAAATAAAAGCAATACCACGTTTGCCTAATTCAGTGGCGACATAACCAAAGGTGGCTGTGCGGTTCGAGTCGCCCATATCATGAGCGTCCATCCGAGGTGCCAAATGCATAGCTACTCTGTCTTTGCCCCAGACGTTGATACAAGCGTCTGTGATTTCCAGCATCAAACGGGCACGATTCTCCAGCGAGCCACCGTATTCGTCATCACGTAAGTTGGTGCTGTCTTGCAGGAACTGGTCGAGCAAATAGCCATTGGCACCGTGGATCAATACACCATCAAAACCTGCGGCTTTGGCATTGACTGCTCCCAGACGGAAAGCTTCTACCACGTCTTTAATTTCGCTTAAAGTTAAAGCCCGTGGTTCTTCATAGTCTTTGATTGGGCGAACCAGGCTGACATGGCCAGCCGGGCGTAACGCACTTGGCGCTACAGGTTTTGCACCGTCCAGATAAATTGGATCAGAAATACGGCCTACGTGCCATAGCTGCAGGAATATACGGCTGCCCGCTTTGTGCACAGCATCTGTCACCAGTTTCCAGCCTTCTACCTGAGCTTGTGACCAAATACCGGGTGTATCCGGGTAGCCCACGCCCATAGGAGTCACTGCTGTGGCTTCTGCCAATATTAAGCCTGCACCACTGCGCTGCACATAGTATTCAGCCATCATGGCATTAGGTATACGGCCTTCGTCAGCACGGCAACGGGTTAAAGGCGCCATCACAATACGGTTTTTCAGGGGTAAATCACCCAGGGTAATAGCGTCAAATAAAGTGGGCATCTGTAATTCCTCAAAGTTGATCGTTTAACCGCGTTAGGAAGTGTTGAATCACCTCTTCATTACGCGAGAAAAAATGCCACTGGCCGACTTTCTTGCTGCTGATAAAACCAGCGCGTTGCAAGGTGGCCAGGTGGGCGGATACTGTCGACTGAGACAAACCGGTTTTTTGGTCTATTTTTCCTGCGCAAACCCCCAGGCTAAGTGGGTGTTCCTGATCAGCAAAATAGACTTCAGGCTGCTTCAACCAATTTAAAATATCCCGTCGCACCGGGTGGGACAGGGCTTTGATCATTTCGTCGAGTTCTGCAGAGCTCATCTTGTAATTCATATTGGTATATCGCGATGTGGCGAACTATATATCGCTTTATTTCAATATTCAATCTTTATTTTATTCCGATCGGTACATTATTCAGCTGCGGTGCTGTAAAGCAAGTAAAACAGTAGTACGAAACGGAAGAGTTAATGCAAAAAAACCAGTATGAAATTGCAGCGTATTACGCCTTTTTTTATCCAGGCTCACAGAAAATAAACAAAAATACTTCTGATCTTTTCGTTGTAGCGCAACGTTTTCACTGCGGGTTTTAACTTCAACTAAAAGGAAATCAGTATGAAATTTCGCGCATTATTGAATGTAACCGTGCTCTCTGCAGCTTTAGTCGTCTCTGCTGCATCTTATGCTGCCGCCAAGGCTGATATTGTTGACACTGCTGTAGCTGCAGGTAGTTTTAATACTCTGGTGACAGCAGTCAAGGCCGCTGACCTGGTCGATACTTTGAAAAGTGCAGGTCCGTTCACTGTGTTTGCACCCAATGACGCTGCTTTTGCAAAAGTACCAGCTGCAGATTTACAGGCGCTGTTAAAAGATAAAGCTGCATTGGCTAAGGTGCTGACTTATCACGTAGTGGCGGGGAAAGTGATGGCCGCCGACGTAGTAAAATTGACGTCAGCCAAAACAGTGCAGGGTCAGGAGCTGAAAATTGAAGTCAAAGACGGCGCAGTTTATGTTGATGGCGCCAAGGTGATCAGCACTGATATCGAAACCAGCAATGGCGTAATTCACATTATTGATGCCGTTGTATTACCTGAATAACTACTGTTGTGTTTGATAAAAGGAGCCTGGTGCTCCTTTTTTTTCAGCGACAGACAAATGCCGAATTGATTCACTGCTGTTAAACTGCTCCCAGTTGAAACGAATTTTTTTGTGCAAGGATGATGGCTGTGCTCAGAGCTGTGCTGATGTTTGTCCTCATAGGCTGGAGTTTTCAGCTTGGTGCTGCCGGCCAGACTGTTGTGATATGGATGAAAAATGGTGACAGACTCACCGGCTCTATTATGCAGCAGGACAAAGACAGGGTATTTTTTGACTTGCCCTATGCAGGCCAGTTGTTGCTCGCCCGAACTCAGATTGAACGTATAGAACACCCCTCACCGCCCGAAGATGCTGCTGTGCCCGCTAAGGGCCAGACTGAAGCTGTGCATGTTCAAAAACATCCTGCCACAGGTTACAGTGTTGATTTAACAGCGGGTAAAAAACGCAGTAACAGCAGAACAGATAATCTGGGGTTTAAAACTACCTTTGAACAAAGAGATGACAAGTTACGCCTAACCTTTGATGGAAAATACGATTACGAGACCAGTAACTCGTTAAAGAAGACCCATAAATATCTGCTTAATCCTGGTGCCGACTATTTTTTCCAACCCCAATTGTTTTGGCGTACCAAAGTAGATTACTCACAGGACTTTATCGCAACAGATTACAGAAACACAGACTTGAGCTCAGGTGTTGGCTATAGCTTTTTCGATACCGCTGAGCTTCGAGTTGAGTTTATCGCTTTGGCAGGTTTAAAGCGCACTCACTTTAAAGAAACGGCAGGACTGGAGATTTTTATTGGCGACAGGCAGAGTCTGGATTTCCGTCATGCCCAGTTGGAGTGGGACCTGCGCTATTTATGGCCACAGAGCAGCTTTGAAATATTCAGTGAAGGCAGTTATTTAAAACCCGTCAATCAACCTGTTAATTTTATCAAATTTGGGCATGAGATTGATGTCAGTTCAGGTTTGCATTATTACCTGACAGAGCGTGTCCGTTTGTCATTTTCTGTTGATTTCGACTGGTCAGATATTGACGTTGTATTAAATCAAGGGCTGGCTATTTCCGTAGATAGTCGTGAATTACATCAAAAACTCAGCATAGGCGCCAAATTCTAAAAATGGATCAGCTCAGATAGTTCACAGTGATCAGTCTGAGCTTATGCTATTTTTAAGTTGTGATAAGCTCTGCCGCTGTCTGGAAACTTTTTTGCCGTGCTTCTGGGTCATGCATCATGCAGGTTAGCATCAGCTCATCAGGTTGGTGTGTGGTGACAAAATCCAAAATCCCCTTTTTCACTTCAGCTGCATTACCTACCACAGAGCATGCCAGAGCTTTATCTACATAGGATTTTTCGTGGGCTTGCCAGATTTGATCCATATCCTCTACGGGGGCGGGTAACAAGCCGGGTACACCTCTGATCAAGTTGACAAACTGTTGCTGCGGTGAAGTGAACAAATGCCGGGCTTGTGCCGTTGTTTCTGCGGCAAAGACATTCAGTGCCAGCATCAGATAAGGTTTATCCAGTTGAGCTGAAGGCTTAAACTGCCGACGATATAACTGTACAGCCTCCGTCATCATACTGGGAGCAAAATGGGAAGCAAAGGCATAAGGTAAACCCAAATGAGCTGCCAGTTGAGCACCATATAAACTCGAACCTAAAATCCATAAAGGCACATTCAGGTTTTGCCCCGGTACAGCCTGTACCTCTTGCTCAGCTTTTACCGGGCCAAAATACTGCTGTAGTTCGAGAATGTCTGTTGGGAATTGTTCTTCAGTTTCCATTCTATTGCGCCGCAATGCTCTGGCGGTTTGCTGATCGCTGCCCGGAGCCCGGCCAACACCTAAATCGATGCGATCCGGATACAAGGTGGCTAAAGTGCCAAATTGTTCGGCTATGACTAAAGGTGAATGATTCGGCAGCATAATACCGCCGGCTCCCAGACGAATGCGGGAGGTCGCTGCGGCCAAGTGGCTGATCAGCAACGCTGTGGCCGCACTGGCAATGCCCGGCATATTGTGATGTTCAGCCAGCCAGTATCTGTTATATCCCAGAGCTTCCGCGTATTGAGCCAAGGTTTTGCTGTTAGAGAAGCTAGCACTGATGGTGCTGCCTGCCGAAACTGGCGCTAAATCTAAAATAGAAAAAGGGATCATCAAGGCTCCGCTGTGCTGTGACTCTTTGCATTTAATACCGATTGGTATGAAACTAAGACAGCAATGGGTGCACTATATGGAGGATTCAAGCCTTAGCCAATAATTAGGCTGATTTTGCGGTTCAATGCTGTATTTTTTACGATGAAGTAAGGTAAAGCACTCTGTGTTGCGACAGATCAACGACTGATACAACAATTAAGCTATGCTGGGATCAACGAACTAAGATGATGAATCATGGCTGGATTTGATATAGCGCTGGCGCAAGACTTTTTAATAGCACTGCTGATTGGTGCTTTAGTGGGTATTGAGCGGGAAAAACACAAAAATAATGATCATCCTGGTTCTTTTGCCGGAGTCCGCACCTATATTTTGTTTGCGCAATTAGGGGCTGTCAGTGCCTGGCTGTCGGCATTTTTGCAGACGCATTGGCTCTTTATCGCGGCATTAGCTGCAGTGACAGTGATAGTCTTAAGTGCTTATTATCTGGAGAATAAAACCAAAGCTGTGGCTTTAGGACTCACCAGTGAATTGTCCGCTATTACCGTTTGTTTGTTGGGCGGTGCCGTTTTGTTTGGTTTTGCCGAAATCGCGGTGTCTCTGGCTATTTTAACTTCGGCTATTCTGGCATTTCGTGAGCCTTTACATGGTTTAATTAACAAGATTGGTGCAGATGATCTTTATGCTGGTCTCAAGCTGCTGATCGCCAGCTTTATTGTATTGCCCTTGTTACCGAATGAAGCTGTTGATCCCTGGCAGGCGTTGAATCCTTATAAGCTCTGGTTGCTGGTTATTTTAATTTCTGGCTTGTCATTAGTGGGTTATGTTGCTGTGCGCTCGCTGGGTTCAGTCAAAGGCACTATGATCACCGCCTTAACCGGAGGTCTGGTGTCTTCTACCGCTATGACGTTAAGTTTTGCCCGCAGCAGTAAAACACAAACTGATAGTAGCGCAGCTAACAGACTGGCTGCTGGTATTTTGCTGTCCTGGTTGGTGATGCTGGGCAGAGTGATGCTGATAGTGTCTGCTGTATCTTTTCCATTAGTGCAACAGCTGCTGTGGCCATTGCTGGGGCTTGCCATGTTAACCTCAGTATCAGCCATGGCTTTTTTTCTGGCCAGTCACAGATTGCAATCAGCCTCTGTTGCTACTGCTGTGCCTGTGACTAATCCTTTTAGTTTATGGTCGGCTATTCAATTTGCTTTGTTATTTGCTTTGGTATTGCTGCTGGTCAAACTGGCTGAACATTATGCTCCTGGGCAAGGTTTATATTGGTTGGCCGCTCTGGCAGGTTTAACTGACGTGGATGCTATTAGTTTATCCCTTGCTGATTATGCCAGTCGCAGTCAGTCTTTTGATTTGGCGGCAACAGGTATTGGTATAGCCATCTTTAGTAATTCTGTGGTGAAAACAGTGATGGTGTGGGTCGCTGGCACTCGAAACCTGGCTGTGCGGCTTTCTGCTGTGATGTTAATTCTGAGCGGCCTTGGCCTGCTGTTATTTCGAATCAGCTAACTGTGTACCCACGCTGAGTTTTGTTTCTGCCCGGACTGATCGCTGATGCATCTAGTGAGCTTGCCGGCATTATTCAGCAGGAAAAGTGAAAACAGGTTGACTCAAAGCGCCGAATTGTCTTAACTCAGGCCCTCTGATGTGAGGGTGTATGAGCATAGCAACAAAGCCATCTGAAATTACTTTACCTCCTAAGGATAGAGGTTGGGGTACTGTACTGAATTTTCTGATTGAGAAATTTCATCGTATTGATGCGGCCGTTTGGCAACAACGGGTGACTGAGGGCAAGGTCTATTGGTATGGCGGCGAGCCTATTGATGCGACTACGGCATTTTTGCCGAGCCGCCGTGTTTGTTATTACCGTGAAGTGCTGGCTGAGCCCTTGATCCCGTTTGAACACCAGATCCTGTATCGGGACGAGCATATTATCCTGGCCTGCAAACCGCATTTTTTAGCTGTGACCCCAGGCGGCGATTTTGTCAATGAATGCTTGCTTGAAAGAGTAAAGCGTGAGACGTCGTTACAGGATGTGGTGGCGGTGCACAGGCTGGATAAAGAAACCGCGGGTTTAGTATTGTTCTCTATCAACAGCCAAAGCAGGCCTCTGTACTATCAGTTGTTTGCCGAAGGGAAGATCCACAAAAGTTATCAGGCTGTGGCCCTTTTACCCAGAGAGCTTCAGTCACAAGAACTACCACAGACCTGGCAGGTTAAAAACCGGCTGGAAAAATCAACGCCTGCTTTTTTAATGCAACAGGTAGATGGGGAAGCGAATGCATTTTCCAGCCTCACCCTTGTAGCAAAAACTGCTGAGCTGGGCTTGTTTGAACTTTGTCCTCACACAGGCAAAACTCATCAACTGAGGTTGCATATGTGGTCTGTCGGCTGCCCTATTTTATTTGATAAATATTACCCAGTGTTATTGCCGAAAGAGCCTGAGCGAGAAAAGAATTATACTCAGCCGCTGCAATTACTGGCAAAACACTTAAGTTTCACTGATCCTGTCACTGGGCTGGAGCATCAGTTTGAATCACCCCGCCAGCTACAAAGTTGGCCAACTGCAAAAGTGCCAAAGGAAAACTAATGTCTAAAAAAGTCTATTGCATTGCTCAGTTCTTACCAAAACCAGGTAAGGAAGCTGAACTCTTTAAAGTGCTGCAAGGTTTAGAAGCCAATACTTTACGTGAAGATGCTTGTTTGCAATACAGAGTGACCCGCCATATTTCAAGCCCTTTTGCGGAAGGAAAAAGTTTTCCTATTGTATTCAACGAGATTTGGGCTGATCTGCAAAGCTTTGAAGCTCATTGCCAACGCAATGAAATCAAACAATTTTTTCAGACGTACTGTCTGGCCGAAACAGGCCTGGTGCAGGACTGGAATGTATGTATTTACAGTGACGAACCAGAAGGATATGACGCACCCAACCTGGGGTGAAGCGTTAAAAAGTTCAGTACGTCTTGCCACTGAACTCAAAGACGCTGTGGTCTGGCTTTTTGCTATTGCTTTGGCTTGGGTTTTTATCTGTTAGTCGCAAAATTTAGCGGCAGGCTGCGCAACATGTGTAGATGTCGCTATGATCACGGCTTACTCTGTGCTCTGGTGGTGACGATGTCGAAACCTGTGTTTAAAAAACTGCCTGCGCCCTGTATGGCCTATGTGATGCCATTGTTGTTGTCCATCATCATGAGCTGCATTGTGTCTTTGATCAGCACCCTGAAAAGCACTGGTTTTGCAGACTTTGAACTAAGGCTCTGGTGCGGCGCCTGGTTCTTATCCTGGGTGGTGGCCTATCCTGTATTGCTGCTAATTTTACCTCTGGTACGAAAACTGTCCTCTTTCATCGTTGAAAGTCCAACAGGTCACTGATGCTACTTCAGTATAAGCAAAAAAAGCCGGTGTAATCACCGGCTTTATTGCGTTAATCTCAGTTAAGAACCTATAACGCCACCATCATCTTTGGTGATAATAACAGTAGCTGAGCGTGGTCTGCTGGTGCCGTCATTGGCTGGCCAGTTGCTGGTGAACTGGGTTGGGGTAGAGCGATCACCTGGGTGCTGAATATTGACAAACATGGTTTTTAAGTCGGGTGTAAATGCCAAACCTGTAACTTCAGCATCTACAGGGCCAACAAAAAAGCGTTTGATCATACCTGTTGCTGGATCTGCTACCAGCATCTGATTATTCCCATAAGGGCCTTGACCTTGCTGAGAGCCGCTCATGTCGGTTTGGATCCAAAGCAAGCCATTGGCGCTGAACATTAATCCATCCGGACTGGCTAAGTGGTTGTCTGCCGTGAGCGTAATGTTGCTGCCCTCAGTAGTGGTACCTACATCGCCAGCCAACAAGAATATATCCCAGTTAAAACTCAAACCTGAAGTGGCAGCATTTTCTTTCCAGCGAATAATATGGCCTGTAGCGTTATTGGCGCGTGGGTTTGCGGCATCAATCTGCTCAGTTGTGCGGCGTGTGTTATTCGTCAGAGTAAAATACACTTCACCTGTTGTTGGATGCACTGCACCCCATTCAGGTCTGTCCATTTTTGTGGCGCCGGCGATATCAGCGGCTAAGCGGGTATTTAATAAAATATCTGCCTGACTGTCGAAGGTGACATTGGCAGCGTTGGCTTTAGTCATCAGCTCTTCATTATTAATATCTAATGCCAGCCATTCGCCAGAGCCGTCAGCGTTAAATTTTGCCACATACAAGGTACCGTCATTCAACAAATGACCACCAGCAGTTGCTTTGTAGTAAGGAGCCTTAGAGACGTACTTGTATATGTATTCAAAGGTAGAATCATCGCCTGAATAGGCAATAATAGGTTGGCCTTCTACTACCGGGCCAAAAATGATGCCTTCATGGCCAAAGCGACCTAAAGCAGTGCGTTTTTGCGGTACGCTGTCTGGGTTGAACGGATCGATTTCTACTATCCAGCCATAGGTATTTGGTTCGTTACGGTAATCTTCGCTTGCATCTGCACCCAGGCTGGATGCATTAAAACGCTGGAATTGGTCAGCACCTGAGTCTGCAGTTTCCCAGTAGTAACGGCCATTTCTGCTGCCTACGCCGTAACGACTGTGTTCGCGTGGTTTTGTCGCATCAGCGTTCATGAAATAACCAGCCCAGTTTTCCTCACAGGTTAAATAGGTACCCCAAGGTGTAAAACCGTTACCGCAGTTATTTAAAGTACCACGGGTACGGGTACCATCCTGACTGTATTTAGTGACTACTTTGGCATCGCCACGCACCGGGCCTGTGATATCCATAGGTGTAGCGCCTGTGATACGGCGGTTTAGCGGGCTGCCTTGTACCAACTGGAATTGGCCCTGGGCGTCTTTTTTGATATGAGCCACAGTAACACCATGAGCCGCTACTTCTTTACGTACTTCGTCAGCAGGACGTGGCAGACCTGTAGGACCCATAGGGTGTAATACGTTAGCATCCAGATATTCATGGTTGAATACCAGTAGGCCTTCATTGCTGTTTTGACCTGTGCTGCGGGCATCTAAAGGGAAAAAATGCATACCATCATGGTGAGCGCCGACCTGCTGTTCCATATCGGCACCACTGTTGCTGCCATCGACCAGATAAGCCGGGTAGCTACCTAAAAGAGGAGTACCCATAGGTAAAAAAGCCCGGGCTGTATAACCAGCTGGCACTGTTGCTGTGTCTAAGCGGTTGGCGGCAATGGCAGTAAAACCTAATAAGATTGGCGCTGGTTCCGGTTTTACCGCAACAGGTCCTGTCACAGGCGCTGCAGTATCGCTGCTGCAACCTACCAGGGCTGATCCCATAATAGTGGCGATAGCTGCACCTAAAGAACCTTTTAAGAAACTGCGGCGTGAGGCCAGCACGGATTGAAAATCCGGGTTATCTGAAAAGTTAGTTTGTGGATCTATACCCGAGTTATCAATCTGGAAATTGTTGTTCTGCATTTTGACTCCGATGTCGGTTGAATTAGAAATCTGCCGCGACATTAGAGCTGTTGTTTGTTTCAGTAAGGTTACCTTTTATTGATAAAATAAAGACAATGTAAAAATAGCCAACGCATTGGTACTGCTTTGTTATTGAACCTGAGTTCTGAAGAGTGAGTGTCGAACACACTGCCTTTAACTTTATAAATCATATAGGTAAAATTATCATATCAGTCGCATAAACTTTCACTGACCGAGTGGGCAGATTGTGGTGGGTCTCAAGGCGCTTTGTCTTACCAGAGCTGACTATGGCTGGACACAGAGGAGAGGCGTGACAAGAGGGCTATTATTCGGTGGCGGCAGAGCTTATGCCGAACTCTGCTTATTTATCTCAGTCTTGCCAGATAAGCCGGCACTGTTTTAGCGGCAGGACCATAATAACCTTCAGAGAAATCGCCACGAGTGGCTTCCATATTCAGCTCTACCGTATGAGCGCCCGCCTGAGCTGCAATTTGCACAAAACCCGCTGCAGGATACACCTGACCTGAAGTGCCAATAGATATGAACAAATCGGCTTGCATCAATGCAGCTGTGCACTCATCCATCTGATAAGGCATTTCACCAAACCAGACAATGTCGGGCCTGAGTGGCTGTGGGATTTTACAGCAGTGGCACAGATCTGTGACTGTTACATCTTTTAACCAGCTTTGGTTTTTGCCTGACCAAGGGCATTTTACTTTTTGCAACTGGCCGTGCATCGCAATGACATGTTCTGAGCCTGCTCTTTGATGCAGATTATCCACATTTTGTGTGATTAACAAAAAGGTGCCACCTTGGGCTTTATGCTGCTGTTCGAACTGCGCCAACGCCAGATGGGCGGTGTTGGGTTTGAGTTTTGGATCCAAGAGCTGAGCACGGCGTTGATTATAAAACTGCTGCACCAGAGCCGGATCCCGGGCATAGCCTTCAGGTGTAGCCACGTCCTCTATTCTATGGTTTTCCCATAAACCATTGTGATCACGAAAGGTTTTAATACCAGATTCCGCCGATATGCCAGCTCCGGTTAGCACTACTATGTTGTGAAATCGCATCGAAAAAAACCTTTATTCTTGTACCAAAGTGCTTAAGCCAGCATAGCTGGCTTAAGGCAACGATCAAGAGGTCAAAATAACGTTAGAAATTTGGCTGACCACATTATCGGCCCCAGCTTTAATATCAGACATTACATCCTCAACTTGACTAATACGCTCGTTAACCTGCTGAGCAGACTGATTTACATCAGTAATGACAGTCATCATAGAGTCCACAATCTGCTGAGTGGCGGAAATCACAGTTGCAATTTCCGCTGTTGAATTCGCTGTTCTGGAAGCAAGACTACGGACTTCATCTGCAACAACTGCAAAACCTCGTCCTAAATCTCCAGCTCTGGCTGCCTCAATCGCAGCGTTTAACGCAAGTAAGTTGGTTTGTTCCGCTATAGAACGGATAGTGCTCACAATAGCACCTATACTTTTTGCATGCGAAGTTAAAGTCTCAGCTTGCTGGTAAGCGCTGCCTATTTTGTTGACCATAGTGCTGGTCACACTTACTGTTTCTTGTAATTTTTCCACGCCTGTGGCGACAATGACCGACGTTTCTTCGGATGTATTGGCCGCCATATCTGCAGCATGCCTCACAGCCTGGTCTTTACTTACTGCAATACTTACATCTGAAGCAAATTTCATGACTAGCCAGCAAGCAGATCTGCTTTAATCAGACTAGCAGAAATAAATGGAAAAAACAAAAGTGATAAAAATGATAAATGCATACGGACCTATCTGCCTGATGTCGCAAAATCTGTATTCAATTGCGTGATTTGCATGCAACAGAAACTTTTTTTCAGCCGACAATTTAACGGCTGGCTTAAATTCTGTGGCTACAGCAGCTTATACAGCGACCTTGCAACTTGAAAATAGCACAGTGATATAGAGTAAAACGCTGCTTTCTGAGCCCGATATTATCAAAGTGGCCTTACAGCAGCTCTACAGCGCCATTCTAGAGCTGAAAAAATCGCCCTACGGCAATCATCTTGACTATAGCTTTCATGGTTTTAATAACTGTGAAATTCAGGGCCTGATGCAAAATAAAGATCAGGCCTGGTTTCGCTTTATTTATCACTGGTATGGTTTGCCAGCCGCAGATGTAAACAAATGAAAATCAATGTTTTAGCAGGGCTTGTGTGTTGCCTTTTGCTGCCTGCAGTTTAAAGGCCACACTTAATACAAAGTTTCCCCGAGTTCAAATATGGTTAAATAACCTAAATGGTCTTTCGTTTTTGCCGGAGCAGGTGCTTATTTGGCTTATAGCTACCAACCCGCTGTACTGGCTGAATTTAATCCCGAAATTCATATGAAAGGCAAAAGAAATACCACAGAAAAAATTTATTTCACTAAAGCCCGAGCAGACGGCTGGTATATCGACTATTTAAAGCAGCCTTAACATTGTGAATAGCCCAGCTGGGTCTGGCCCCGGCTGCGAGTAGCCCTTTGTCTTTTAATGTTGTTTCAGTTTTTTCGTTTTCATTGTGTGTTAAGGTCGACTCTGTTATTTTCTGCTTTAAGTCTGGATAGCAAGGTAAAATGGCACTGAGTCTATTGTTGTTTGCTTTGGATGACGCAGCTTGCTGCCCTGCTCACCAAGCACATAAAGTTCTGGTGTTACTGTGCAACAAATTCACGCAGGAGTTGTATGTCAAGCCCGTCGTTAGCCTCGTTAAGTGATTATATTGATCAATTACTTGAAGCTATTTGTGTGGTGGATGCCAACGGCCGTTTTTTGTATCTGAGTTCTGGCTGTGAACGGATTTTTGGCTATCAAAGCGCTGAAATGATTGGCCGGCCTATGATCGAATTAGTGCATCCGGAAGACAGAGAAGGGACTTTATTAGCCGCCAGCGAAATTATGGCCGGGGATCAGAAAATCGATTTTGAAAACCGCTATATTCGCAAAGATGGTCAGATTGCTTACATCCAGTGGTCTGCCCGCTGGTCTGAAGATCAAAAAGTGCGGGTGGCCGTGGCCCGCGATATCACCAAACATAAACAACTGTTAGCGCAGTTGCAGCATATCGCCTTTTATGACCCTTTGACTCAATTACCCAACAGAGCTTTATTTGAAGATAGGCTGCAACAGTCATTAGCACGCGCCAGGCGGGAGCAGGGTATGCTGGCTTTATGTTTTATTGATTTGGATAAACTTAAAGAAGTAAACGATGGTCATGGTCATGCCACAGGTGACTTTTATTTACAAACTGTAGCCAAGCGTTTGTTGCATTCAGTGCGGGATACAGACACCGTGGCTCGTTTAGGTGGCGATGAGTTTGTGGTTATCATGGATGCCATCACCGACCAGGCTGCTGTGGTGCTGAGTCTGCACAACCTGCTGGCAAGTCTTCAGCAACCCTTTCTATTTACACGAGAAGCTCTGCAGTTATCAGCCAGTATAGGCCTGGCATTTTTTCCACAGCATGCACAGGATCCAGCCAGTTTACTCGCTGCTGCAGACAGGGCTATGTATAGAGCTAAGCAGGCAGGGGGGAATCAGCTTTGTGTTGCAACTGAGCTATGTTATTTAAGCGAAAAAAACCAGAGTTAGTTTGGCGAGTCTTATTGCTACACTGTAGTTTTTCTTACCCTAGCGAGTTTTGTGCTTTATGTCTGTGCCCCGTCGTATACACCGCTTTTTAGGCTGGTGTTTAATACTGCCATTTTTTATCTGGGCTACAACTGGCCTGGTGTTTTTCATTAAGCCTGGTTATCAGGCGGCTTTTTCCTCTCTCACGGTTAAAACCTATCCCATCAGCACTAGTGTTCAGCTAAGCCCTCAGCCTGATTGGCAGGAAATGAAGCTGCTGCAAACCGTGCTCGGTTTGCATTTGTTGGTGAAACAATCAGACGGCTGGCAGCAGTTGAACCCGCAAGACTTCACAGTCCGTCCCCAGCCTACAGATGATGAAGTGTACTTACTACTTCAAGATGCAATCAGCGTGGATCCTCAGCGTTATGGCCAACAGCTTCAAAAAACAGAGCAAGGTTTTATTACAGATACCGCTGTACAAATTCAACTGGATTGGCATAGTTTGAGTCTGTCGCAACAAGGTAAAGATACTGAATTAATTAACAATTTATACAAAGCTCATTACCTGCAGTGGACAGGACATAAGACTCTGGACCAAATAGTGGGTGTGATTGGATTAGTGCTGTTGATCTTGACTACTGTAGTAGGACTAAGGTTACTGGTTCGCCGTCGTTAAAGGCGCTTTAGTGGTTTAATAGCGGGAGACTATAAAAAAGTTCCATCTAAATGAAAATTATTTGCAAATGAGAATGATTATCGATAGCATGATTGGCAGGATCAGCGCCGATGCCTTCAACTCTTTTTGTTAACACTTCATTTTCATAGAAGGACTTTATTTGATGGCTTTTATCACCGCTAAAAAACATCAGCAGGTGGCCCGCTTTAATACCACTTTGTTAGCTTCAGCTTTCGCTTTGGCGTTACCTGCAACAGCAGCAGCTGATCAACAAAATGCCGCAACGCAAAACAACACTCAACTTGATGCCGTGGTTATTACCGCTGATGCAGTGGAAGCAAAATACAAAGCGGAAAAAGTAAGTTCAACCAAGCAAACTCAGCCTTTGGTCAACACACCACAAACTCTGGTTGTGGTGAAAAAAGAGTTGTTCCAGCAGCAGGCAGCAACGACTTTATCCGATACCTTACGCAATACACCAGGCATCACTATGCTGATGGGTGAAAATGGCAATACCGCCACTGGTGATTCTATTTTTATGCGCGGTTTTGATACCCAAGGCAGCATTTTTGTCGACAGTATCCGCGATTTAGGCACCATCAGTCGTGATACCTTTAATACTGAGCAAGTTGAAATCGCTAAAGGCCCGGCAGGTGCAGACAATGGTCGTGGTTCTTCCTCTGGTTATATCAATTTGTCGAGTAAACAGGCTACACAAGACGAATTTACTACAGGCAACCTGACTTTAGGTTCTGGCTCGCACAAAAGAGCTACTGTGGATCTGAACCGCCAGTTATCTGATACCTCTGCCATCCGGGTGAACCTGTTAAAGCAGGATTCAGGCGTAGTGGATCGTGATGAAGTGGAGGACAACAAAACTGGTATTGCAACTTCTTTAGCCCTGGGTTTAGGCACCGCCACCCGCGCTTATTTAAATTTATTCCATATCGATCAGAAAAATCTGCCAGACGGTGGCCTGACAACAGTGGGTTTGGCAGGCTACTACAATGCGGCTTTTGATGCAGACCGGAGCACGGCATTTCCAAATGGTGGCCCAAATGCAGGTAAGACGCTGGTGCCTGTAGATACCAGCAATTTTTATGGTTCAACAAATGACTTTGACGATGTCAAAGCCACTATGGTGACAGCAAAAATTGAGCATGACTTAAGCGATAAAACTACTCTTCGTAACACTTCACGTTTTGGTCAGTCTACGCAGGATTATCTGCTGACTGGGGTGAATGCCATTACTACGACAACAGGCACTGGTGCAGCTGCTGTAGCTATTGCAGATCCTGCCAACTGGACAGTGTCTCGCAGTCGACAAGGCAAAGATCAGCAAAACCAGATTTTAACTAACCAGACTCAGTTAAATACCTCTGTTGCTTTAGCAGGTCTGACGCACGATATCAGTTCAGGTATCGAGTTTATTTATGAGAGTCAGCGTAACAACACCTTGGGTTTGCCTGCAGGCACTGCTCAGGTGGCGGCTAATTTATACAACCCAAGTACAGCTGATGTTTTTGTAAACCCGGTGCATACCGGTGCCAGCACTGATGGCAGTACTTTAACTTCTGGCATATACCTTTTGGATACTATTCATTTAAGCGATCAATGGCAGTTAAACGCCAGCGCACGTTTAGATCACTACAAAACTGAAACCGACACAGTGACCATCCAGGGGACGTCAACGCCACAAACTATCCCGGTCGGCACTAAGTTAGGTTCTGCTGTAGAAGCATCAGACAATTTGGCCAGCTTCAAGCTGGGGGCTTTATACAAACCTGCAACTAATGGCAGTGTGTATTTATCCTACGCCACCAGTCAGTTACCGCCGGGCGGGGCTAACTTCACGTTAAGCACAACAGCCAACAATATTAATAACCCAAATTTGGATCCACAAAAAGGCACTAATTTAGAATTGGGCACTAAGTGGGATCTGCTGAATGAAAAGCTGGCAGTAACTGCTGCTGTGTTTAAAAGTAACAACGAAAACGAAATTGCCACAGACCCGGACGGCACAGCTTTGCAAGTGGGTGAGCGTCAGGTTCGAGGTCTTGAGTTGGGCCTAGTGGGTGCCATTACTTCAGCCTGGCAAATCAGTGCTGGTGCTGCCTACATGGACTCTGAGATTACCCGGGGTAATCAGTCTGGACGCATAGTGACAGATGGCGGCACTATTCAGTGGACTCCTGAACTGACATTTACGTTGTGGAATACTTACGAGTTACCACTAGGTCTGACCTTAGGTGGAGGCGTTCGTTACGTCGATACAGTAGTTCGCTCCAGTAGCACTACCTTAAATCTGGCAAAAACTGCAGTGGTGGAAATGCCGGATTATTGGGTGGTCGATGCTATGGCCTCTTACCCTGTAACCCCATATGTCGACGTACAACTGAACGTCTATAACCTGCTGGACGAAGAGTATATCGCCAAGTTGAACAACGGTGGCTCACGGTATTTTGCCGGGACTCCACGTTCGTTCCGTTTGGGTGTGAATGTACAGTTCTAAGCACTGACAGGTACAAGGCCTCAGCAATGAGGCCTTTCATACAGGATTTTTTATGCTAATCCATATTCCGCAAGTATTAAACAAAGACCAAGTGGCACAATTCAGGCAATGGCTTGACGCAGCAGATTGGACTGATGGTCGCGCAACTGTTGGGCCACAAGGTGCATTGGTGAAGCAAAACAAACAGTTATCTGTCGAATCCCCGCTGGCTAAACAACTGGGCGCTGTGATTTTACAGGCTTTGTATCAGCATCCGCTTTTTATGGCAGCGGCCATTCCACTTCGCACAGTACCGCCATTATTTAACAGCTATCAGAGCGGTGAACATTATGGTTTGCATGTAGATGGCGCTATTCGTGGTTTGCCTGGTTCTGGTTTAAGTTTAAGAACAGACTTGTCTTCGACCTTATTTTTGTCCGAGCCTGATGACTATCAGGGCGGCGAGTTGCAAATCATGGATACCTTCGGTTTGCATGAAATTAAACTGCCGGCGGGGGATTTAATTTTATACCCTTCCAGCAGTTTGCATCAGGTATTACCGGTGACGCAGGGCGAGCGGGTATGCAGCTTTTTCTGGACCCAAAGTATGGTGCGTAACGATCAACAGCGTTCTATGTTGTTTGAACTTGATCAGACCATACAACAATTACGCTCCCAGTATGGCGATAGCTCAGAAGTTCTGACACTGACAGGGCATTACCATAACTTAGTAAGGCTATGGGCTGAACTGTGAAACGATCCGTCTCATTGTTTTTGCTGGTGCTGATGGTGCACTTAAGTTTGATTGCGGCTGTGGTCAGTCAAACCACTGAACCTCAGGTCAAAGCGGTCGAAAAGGCTATTGAAGGGGTTATTGTGTCAGCTCCTGTAGCGCCCCAGCCAGAAAAACCTAAGCCAGTTCAGCCTGAACCAGTTAAAAAGCCGAAGCCTAAACCGCTGAAACAGAGCCAAGCTGAAGCGAAAAAGGCAGTGGCTACACCAAAAGCTGCTCAGGTAAAACCAGCTCCATTGGCACAAGCTTCACCCAAAGCGGTCAGTGCACCCGAACCAGTGTCGCCAGCGGCCAACAACAACGCTGCGGCCAAAGCATCAGAGCCTGAACCGCAAGCCAAGCCACCTGTGGCTTCTGCCAACACGGCACTGAACAAAGCGCCGCTTTATCCTATGTTATCGCGCCGTCTGAAAGAGCAGGGCACTGTCTATTTACAGGTGTTGGTATTGAAAAACGGCAAAGTAGGGCAGTTAAAACTGAAACAAAGTTCGGGTTTTGCACGACTGGATCAATCGGCCTTAAATGCAGTACGCGGCTGGACTTACCAACCAGCGCTGAAATTGGGGCAACCGATAGATTTCTGGTTTGTGCAACCTGTGGTTTTTAATTTAAATTCAATCCATTAGTGAGTAAATCATGCAAGAAAATCCCTATGGTATTGCGGCACTCTGGGCACAGGGTGACTTTGTTATCAAAGCTGTGGCTGTGATGCTGCTGTTGATGTCTGTAGCAAGTTGGTCTGTGATAGTGATCCGGGCCATTAGTTTATGGCGCTTAAAACGTATTAGCAGAGCCAGCAATGATTTTTGGCATGCTCACAGTTTCACTGAGGGGTTACGCATTTTAAGCTCGGCCGACACTGCGACGGGGCCTATGAATCCATTTCGTTACATGGCAGATGAAGGTCAGGCGGCTTTGGATCATCATCAAAGTCATCAGCAAGACTTACATGGCAATTTACCGCTCGCCGAATGGCTGGTTTCTTGTCTGCGTGGCGCTATAGATGAAAGTGCTGAACAGATGCAAAAAGGCTTGGCCATTTTGGCTTCTGTAGGTTCAACTGCACCTTTTGTTGGTTTATTCGGCACTGTGTGGGGCATTTATCATGCGCTGGTGGGTATTGGTGTGTCGGGGCAAGCCAGTATCGACAAAGTTGCAGGTCCTGTTGGTGAAGCATTAATCATGACAGCCTTTGGTTTGGCTGTGGCTATTCCTGCTGTGCTTGGTTACAACGCCCTGCAGCGCGGTAATAAAGATGTATTAAATAAAATGCAGCGTTTTGCCCATCAGCTACACGCCTATTTTCTGACGGGCGCAGCGCCAAAAAGCAGCAGAGTGGTTGTGCCTTTAAAGGAGGCAAAATAAATGGCTTTTGGTAGCGGTTTAGATTCAGACAATGAAGTGATGAGCGAAATAAATATGACGCCGTTGGTTGACGTGATGCTGGTGCTGCTGATTATTTTTATCATCACAGTGCCGGTGATCACTCATAGTGTGAAAGTAGATTTACCTCGGGTCAGTAACGAAAAACAGCAAATTAAACCTCAAACTGTTACGTTAACAGTTAAAGCCGATGGCGCCGTATTTTGGGACGATGAGCCTATTGATGCGGCTGCGCTTGAAATAAAGTTGGCACAACAAGCGCAACAACAGCCACAGCCTGAAGTACATATTCGAGGTGACAAAGCTGCACCTTACGAGCATGTACTCAAAACTATGGCCGCTGTACAGCAATCGGGTTTATTGAAGTTAGGCTTTATCAGCGAGCCTGCAGCTTAAACTTTGTTATTCGGTTTTTTTCGTCAGTTTCATTGATAAAATTAAATTGCATGCAATTTAATTGTTGGGCATTATGTTTTTACTTTCAGCATGTACTGAAACCCCAACTAACAGAGGAGCACATGATGCCAAACCCAATTTTTGATTTAGCAGTCACCAACATCAAAGGCCAGGCGGTCGAATTAAAAGACTATCAGGGCAAAGTGCTGCTGGTGGTAAACACTGCCAGCAAATGTGGTTTTACGCCGCAATACAAAGGCTTGGAGGTGTTGTATCAGAAATACAAGGAGCAGGGTCTGGAGATTTTAGGTTTCCCTTGCAACCAGTTTGGTCAGCAAGAGCAGGGCAATGAAACGGAAATCAGTGAGTTTTGTGAACTGAACTACGGTGTATCTTTTCCCATGTTCGCCAAAGTGGATGTAAACGGTCCGGACGCTTCACCTCTATTTAAAAATCTGAAACAGCAAAAACCAGGCTTGTTAGGCTCAGAATCTATTAAATGGAACTTCACTAAATTTCTGATTGGCCGGGATGGCAAGGTGATTTTACGTGCTGCTCCTCTGACCAAACCAGAAGAGTTAGAAGCTGAAGTTCAGGCGGCGTTAGCCGAAAAATAGATGATTTTGGTCGAATAGATAGCCTGGGGGCGACCTTTATGGTCGCCCTTATTGTGGTGCGCCAGGCATGGCGCGTTGCGCGTAAGCGCAACTGGTTTGACTGTGGTAGTCAAACTGGTGACTTGGAGGTGCAAGTCCTCTACACACCCGGTAAGGGGAAGTGTTAGCTGAACGGCAAGGGTGTTCATCGTGAGGTGAAATCTGAAGGAAGCTGAAAGCAAAATGCTGGCCTGACGAACAGGAAGCGATTTAGGCGTTGTAGCAGGGTGAGGTGGCCATTATCACTAAAGCCCAATACTTACACGGAATGCTACAACGTAAAGTCGACAGGTATAAGCAGGAAGGTCGCGCGAATTACCCTGGGAGATCTGTCGCCCTGCCACGAGCTACTGGCGCTGTGAAGTGTCGGGATGGGGCAACAGAAGTCAGCAGAGGCCGTATTAGTGATGTAAAACCGACATCATGAAGGGCTGAACCTGTCACGAGCGGCAAGTCACGCGTGCTCTCGAGTTATCGGAACACAAGGCAATGAAAATAATCATTGTGCCGACAAATAAACAAGAAGGGTCGGAAACCTGGACGGTGTTTGCGGTGTTCTAAACGATAACCGGCGACACGATGCACGAAACAGACTCATGTATTGAATACGTTCGATACAGACAGGAACCGCCGTATGCGGAACCGCATGTACGGTGGTGTGAGAGGACGGCGGGAGCGATCCCGCCTCCTACTCGATTTCACATCTGTCTGATTTTATCGCAAGAACAGATGTAAAAAAACGCCTGATGACAAAGCTGTAATCAGGCGCAAAGTACACAAGGCTGGGATTGGTCAAGTAAAAGACCTGTAGCTTTTACAACCTGTTCTGCTGTGCGGCAGGAACGGAGCAGAGTGTGCACCTGTTTTGCGCTATGTACCTTGATATAGAACAATAAAATACCTAGTTTGCCAATTTCCCCTGTTAGCCTTTACTTCTGTGTCGCTGGAAAAAAAATGGCGCAAAAGCCAGATGGAGTTTTTTTCGTAACGAGAAACCTAGCCACCACCAGACTTTACGGATCAGCGCTTTAGATTGCCGATCAAGCTCAGCTGGGTAGCTGTGCTGAGTTTGATTGCTCAGTTGTAATTTATAAAGCAAATAAGCTAAATGAAACAATAGGATGTAACGTAAACGCTCTGACAGAGCAGGGAGCGAATGCTTCTGCCTTAGCGCGTTAAAAAAGCTTTGTAATTGCTGCTGATGCTCGGTTTTCACATGAAAAGACGCGCTGGCACAGTGTTCTCTGTAGCCATAAAGTGGCAAACGCAGATGATAAAGCCGCTCTGCTGCCTGATATAAAGCTGGCATCGCCATTACATCTTCGCAAAAAGCGATGCCGGGCGGAAATTGAAAATCTGGCATGAGGTTTTTGCGATAGATCCTTAACCATGGAAACCAACGACTGGATTGGTACACTTCTTTGACCGCTTTGTGTTTTTCCAGCCAGCCTTGTTTACGATGCAAATAGCGCTCCTTGGCGTGATTCAGCGCTGCAGCATCCGTAAAGCGTTTGTAACCCAGTTCAATCAAATCTGGTTGATGCTCAGTGATCACAGCTAATACATTGCTGATGTAGCCAGGCAGCACTATATCGTCAGCATCGATAAAACCAATATAGCCGCCTTCTGCTTTGGCTAAACCGGCATTTCTTGCCAGGCTTACACCAGCATTAGCCTGACAGAGCAACAAGTAAGATTCTGGTCGTGCTGAACTACAAATGTGCTGTTGTGCCAGTTCCAGGCTACCGTCTGTGGCACCATCGCAGATCAGAATCACCTGAACCTGCTCTGTCAGTTGCTGTTCGATGGAATCAAGCAACTGAGCAAAATACCTGGCTACATTGTAAAAAGGGACGATAAGAGATAACAGAGGACCTGGCTGCATAGCGGGCTGAACTTTACACAAAAATAGCATGAAGCCGAGTTTATCAGCAGCGGGTATGCTGGAGGCTAAGGGGTAACAGTTAGTTACTAAGCTGCTAACTATCCTTACATTCAGCATGCTGTTGTGACGAAATTCTATGCTGCTCTGGTGCCATAAAAGCGGGATCATCTCTGGAATCACGGTATTTCAGCAGCAGGCTTAATCTTTGCTGTTTTTGCACTTGCTTTAGTTTAAGGATTTTTCAACACTAGCCCGCTGTTTTCTGCATTCATCAGGTGGTTATGAAAAGTCTGCTTCACCCTGCGGTCGATCAACCGACTAAGGGAATTCTATGTATGTTACTGGCCGTGGGCATGTTTTGCGCTATGGATGCCTGTATGAAGCAACTGACGCAACATTATGGCCCTATGCAAATTACCAGTTTACGAGCTTTGTTTGCCTGGCCCTTAATAGTCGTCTGGTTAGTGACAACCAATAGGGTGAAGCATTTACTCAATTCACGCTGGTCTTTGCATTTGCTAAGAGCCGTGCTTGGTATCGTCATGTTGTCGGCTTTTGTCTATGCCATTCAAACCTTATCGCTCTCTGATGCTTATGCCATCTTTTTTGCAGCACCACTGCTTATCACTGCGATGTCGGTTTGGTTTTTAGGTGAGCATGTGCAAATCAGGCAATGGGGTGCTATCGGTATTGGTATGCTGGCGGTGCTGTTTATGCTAAAACCAGAGGGCGATCAATTGCTGAGTTTAGGCGCGCTGGCTGCTTTGGTTTCAGCACTTTGTTATGCCATTTCTGCTATTACGGTACGGGTTTTATCCCGCACTGACAACAGCGGCAATATGGTGTTTTGGCTGATGACCATGATAGGTCTTGGTGCCGGTGCTTTAGCTTATCCGGATTGGGTGTCTATATCTTCGGATCATTTGTGGTTATTAGCGCTGATGGGGTTAAGTGGTGCTATAGGTCAGGTGTTTATTACCGAAGCTTTTCGTTTAGCGCCGGCTTCTGTGATTGCGCCTTTTGAATACACGGCGCTGGTGTGGGGTTTAGGTTTTGATATTCTGCTATGGCAGTTGTTTCCAAGCTTATCGCTGCTTATTGGCGCTGGGGTCATTATGGCCAGCGGCTTGTATTTATGGGCGCAGGAGCGGCGCTGATCTAACCTTTTTGGTATAGCTTTGAACACCAGACGGGCAGGGCAAGCCCAGCCCCTACATTTTGTGTCATGCTATTGTCATTCTGTGGTTTTAGTATGAAGTTTTTGCAAAAGGTGTGAATAATATGCTGATAAAAAAAGGTTTTTCCCTGCTGCCTCTGAGCCTGCTGTCTTTAACTATGCTATCTGGTGTTGCCATGGCTGCTGACGCTTGTGTGACTGCTCCTTTGGTTATTGCACACCGTGGTGCCAGTGGTCATTTACCCGAACATACGCTGGAAGCATATATGCTTGCCATGCGAATGGGCGCTGATTTTATCGAACCCGATTTAGTACCCACCAAAGACGGTCAGCTTATCAGCCGTCATGAAAATGATTTAACTCATACCACCAATGTTGCTGTAGTGCCACAGTTTGCCGATCGTAAAACCACCAAACGTATCGATGGTATTCCAATTACGGGCTGGTTTAGTGAAGACTTTACTCTGGCTGAAATAAAGCAGTTGAAAGCACGCGAACCTTTATCCGCATTAAGGCCTCAGGGCGCAGAGCACAATGACAAGTTTGATATTGTTACTCTGGCTGAGATTGTGGGGCTGGTAAAACAGTTTGAGGCCGATACCGGTCGCAAAGTCGGGCTTTATATTGAAACCAAACACCCGACTTATTTTCGTTATGAAGGCAAAAGGATTGCAGGAGCCCCCATAGCGCTGGATATCAGCAAAATGCTGGTACAGCAATTACAGCAGCTGCGTTTTACCGAACCAAGCCGGGTCTTTATTCAGTCTTTTGAAGTGCAAAATTTACTTGAGCTGAAGCAGCAGTTGATGCCAGCTTTGAAGCTGAAGATTCCGCTGATCCAGCTGATTGGTGATACCGAAAAAGCTTATCTACCACCACAAGACAGTTTTTCTGTGCCTTATGATGTGTTTTATCATCAGCAACAAAGCGCAGATTTAGCTTCCATTTATAAAGGCAGCAGCTTTGTAGCCTTAGAGTCCAAACCTCTGGATTATTCAGTTTTACTCAACGATAAAGGCCTTAACTTTATACAAAACTATGCCGCTGGTATTGGGCCATGGCGCAGCAGTATTTACCAAAAACACAGCCTGAATTTAAAGCCCTTTGTCAAAGCGGCCCAGCAGCAGGGCTTAAAAGTGCACCCTTATACCTTTAGGGCTGAAGCGAACTATTTAATGCCCAAAGATGAAAAAACTACATTTAGTTATAATCAAGAAATGCAGGCTTTGTTCAAGCAGGGCATAGACGGACTGTTTACGGACTATCCAGATTTAGCGCTGGAACAACGCGCCTTGTTTCAGCAAAGTTGTAAGCTTTAATATCTGTTTTGCATGATCGCTAAGCTATTAAAACCATGCTGCTTTCTGTTAGAGAGCAGCTTTCCACCAGGGCTTAAATGCTTGTTCCCTGCCATCAAAATAAATGGCTTGGCCAATCACAGGAGTCCATAGCTGGTAATCATGGTTTTGGCTCGCTTTCGACAAACGCTCGAATGGTTCAAACCAGTCATGAGGTGCCAGAGTAAAACGCCCAACATGGGCCGGAGTCATAGCCTGAGCGTTGAGGTCATCGGCAGCTTGGGCTGCTTGTTCCGGAGTCATATGCAAGTGTGCCCAACGCGGATCATACTGACCACTATCCAAGGTCACCCAATCAAAGGCGCCAAATTTACTGCGGATCTCCGAAAAGTGTGATCCATAGCCAGAATCACCACTAAAAAATAGCCGACGTTGCTGGCTTTCTATGACAAAGCCAAGCCACAGCGATTGATTGCGGGTAAAAGTGCGGCCTGAATAATGCCGGGCAGGAGTGGCATGTATCTTCAGATCTGCACTGATCTCTAGTTCACCGTACCAGTCCAGTTCCTGAATAAGGCTGGAAGCGTAGCCCCACAGCTCAAAATGCGCTCCTACCCCTAAACCTGTAACCACCTGTTTAACCAAAGGTTTTAGTGCCAGAATTGTATGGTAGTCCAGATGGTCATAGTGGTCATGCGTAATTAGTAACAGGTCTAGCGCCGGTATATCTGCTGCGGAATACAAATTGGTACCGTCAAAGGCTTTAATCATACCTGGTACTGGCGCTGCATAGTCGCTGAACACTGGGTCTATCAGCATGCGTTTGCCACCCAGTTGCAGGTACCAGGAAGAGTGACCTAACCAAATCGCCAGGTCATCCTTCGGATTGAGGCTAAACAGGTCGGTTTTTTCTGTGGGGAGCAGATGTTCAGGCCGGGTTGTTTTCTTGTCGGCAAGCCAGTTTTCTATACGGATAGATAACTGGGTCGCGCCCTTTGTCAAAAAAGGCGTCTCAAGCTGATTCTGGAAGGCGCCTTCAGCATAGTTTGCAGAGGACTGGATCCTGTCCAGTTTTGCTCCATCAGGCAAGCTGCCGAATAAGGCATGCTGAAAATAGGCATAAGTGAAGACTGCTAGTAGAGCCAGCAGACAGGCAAATCCAATACATAGTTTTTTTATCATGTATCAACTCTGATTGTTTAAGGCAGCTTTTCACATTGGGTCCACAGCATCGAAGTGCTGAGGTTTTACTGCAGTGCTTTAAGGATACATAATCCATTGTACAGATGAAGCTGCAAGTCGATTAGCCGGGTAAAACTCTATGCAATGATGAGTTATTTTCAATAATCATAATTCTGGCAAAACAGTAATCTGTTTATTCTCTTTGTATCTGATGGCATTTACAAAAGCCATAAAAGCAGGTGAAGCTTGACGACGATTTGGGTAATACAAATGGTACCCCTGAAAATACGGACTCCAGTCGGTTAGGATCATTTTTAATTGGCCATCTGCCAGATAAGGCGCAACTAAGGGTTCAGGCACATAAGCCAGTCCAATACCATCCACAGCAGCATTCAGCACATGCATAATGCTGTTAAACACCAGCGGGCCTTCAGCTTTTACAGTAAAAGAGCGTTGGTCTTTTTCAAATTCCCACGCATAAATTGACCCAGCCACTCGATGACGAATATTAATGCAGGCATGTTCTGTAAGTTCATCTGGTGTTGATGGTGCTGAGTGACGTGCAAAGTAGTCAGGAGATCCCACCACCACCAAGCGCCAGTCAGGCCCTATACGCACGGCAATCATATCTTTACTGATGGATTCTCCAAGCCGGATCCCTGCATCAAAGCGTTCTTCTACCAGATTGGTAAAGCCATAATCTACGTAGAGTTCTAGTTGGATTTCCGGGTAATCACGCAAAAAATTAGCCAGCATAGGGCGTAAATGCAGCTGGATTTGATCATCGGTGCAGGTCAATCGAATGGTGCCTTTGGGTTTATCTCTGAGTTCACCCAGAGCGTCCAACTCGGCGTTGATCTGCTCAAACAAAGGACTAATCGACTCTGATAACCGCACACCAGCTTCGGTCAGCGAGACATTACGTGTTGTTCTGGTTAGCAAACGCACTCCTAAACGTTCTTCCAAAGCACGAATGGTGTGACTCAAAGCCGAAGGTGTAACCCGCAGTATGGCTGCTGCTTTGGTAAAGCTTTGCTGCTGCGCCACCGCCAGAAAGGCCTGTAAATCCTTCATCTTGTCTTGTGCCATTGCTGAATTTTTCTCACAACTACATAAAGATTATGTCTACTAATCAAAATATAAAAGCTCTGTCAAGATAAAGCTATGTTTTGGTCTTTGAAGACGTGATGAAATGAATAGCTATATTTATAGCTCCGATGTTGCTGAGACAGCGAATAGCTGGGGTAGCGTATTTGCCATGTCAGTGTGCGCTTTTGCGCTGGTTGCATCTGAGTTTTTGCCTGTCAGTTTGCTCACTCCTTTAGCTGAAGATTTAGGCGTAACTGAAGGGTTAGCTGGTCAGGGTATCGCTATCTCTGGCTTTTTTGCTGTGCTGGCCAGCCTGTTTATTTCTCCACTTTTTGGGAAGCTTGACCGCAAAACTTTGCTGCTGGGGCTGACCGCTGTCATGGGCTTGTCAGGCGCTATTGTTGCCTTTGCGCCTGACTATCAGATGTATATGCTCGGCCGTGCGCTGATCGGCGTAGTTGTCGGCGGGTTTTGGTCTATGTCAGCCGCTACCGCTATTCGATTAGTACCTTCACATCAAGTGCCACGCGCCCTTGCTATCGTTAATGGCGGTAATGCTCTGGCTACAGTGGTCGCTGCACCGCTTGGAGCCTGGCTCGGGGCCACAGTGGGTTGGCGCTTTGCGTTTTTTTGTCTGGTGCCTCTAGCGCTGATGGCGCTTGGCTGGTTGTGGCTTTCTTTGCCTTCGATGCCTGCAACTGTTCAAAAAAATCGGCCAGGTCAGTTATTTAAAGTATTTGCTTTACTAAAACGACCCGCTGTCCTGTCTGGTTTTTTTGCCAGCAGTCTGATGTTTATGGGACAGTTTGCACTCTTCACTTATCTGCGGCCCTTTCTTGAAACTGTTACAGGGGTTCAAGGTGCCACAATTTCGTTCTATTTACTGGTCGCAGGGGCTACCGGCTTTATCGGTACTGTGTTTATAAGTCAGCTCCTGCACTGGCGCTTTTACCAAACGCTGATTGCTATTCCTCTGGTGATGACACTAACAGCATTGCTGCTGACCCTGGTTGGTGAACGCAGTCACGCTGTGCTGGTTTTGCTTGGGTTATGGGGCCTGACTGCAACAGCAGCACCTGTAGGCTGGTGGGCTTGGATAGCTCAGGTATTTCCTGATGACGCTGAAGCAGGTGGTGGCCTCTTTGTCGCTATGGTGCAGCTATCTATTGCCTTGGGGTCGACAGTCGGCGGCCTGCTGTTTGATCACAGTGGCTACCAAAGTACTTTTTTATTCAGCGCTGCCCTGCTGCTGATTTCCGCAGGCCTGACAGTCATCACTGCACCTAGGGCAGACCCAATGCAGCAGAAGGTAGGTTCAGATGACTAAAACATTTGATCACTTCTTCAATGTCAGGGCTTTTATTGCATTACTTATTCTATTCGCCGGCGTTTTTGCGCCAGCAGCTAACGCTGTAGTCAGGTCGAAGGAGGCCCCAGTGTTCAAGATACAAAAGGTATACAAAATTCAAATTGAACTGGATGGAGCTTTGATCTCTGCCACTTTGGATGATAACCCTACAGTACGGGATTTTATCACCCATCTGCCGATGACATTAGAGCTAAAAGACTACGCATCGACCGAAAAAATTGGTTTTTTGCCTGACAAGCTGACCACGCAAAATGCACCGCCCGGCAGCATACCTTCGGTTGGCGACATCAGCTATTACGCGCCTTGGGGCAATCTGGCAATTTTCTATAAAGATTTTGCCTATTCCCAGTATCTCGTAAGGCTTGGACGGATCAGCAGCGGTATAGAACACCTGAACTTTAGCGGCGAAAAGTACGCCACTATCAGCCTTATTCACTCTAATTAAGCTATGAGGATAGAAATCATGAACAAGGGTCAACCCAAGATGAAACAAGCCGGACAACCGGACGCTGGTCGGCGTAATTTATTAAAAATGACAAGCGCAGGTATTGCTGCCGCTTGTGTTGCGCCACTTTTTACAACCTCAGTGGCTGCTGCAGCCCCAGTCTCTGTTGGTGCTCAAACGGAACTGAAACTTAGTACAGAGTGGGACAAAACCTTCGCCAAAAGTGACAAAGTGGATCATAAAAAAGTCAGCTTTAAAAACCGCTATGGCATTCGGTTAGCTGCTGATTTATATCAACCCAAAAATCCCGGAGTACTAAACACGAGCGGCAAGCTGGCAGCTATTGTGGTGGGGGGGCCTTTTGGTGCTATTAAAGAGCAATCCTCTGGTTTATATGCGCAGATCATGGCTGAGCGAGGTTTCGTAACTCTTGCTTTTGATCCATCCTTTACCGGCGAGAGTGGTGGCGAGCCACGTCATGTTGCCTCACCTGATATTAATACCGAAGATTTTAGTGCAGCAGTGGATTTTATTGGCTTATTAGCTAATGTCGATCGTGAGCGTATTGGCATACTTGGTATTTGTGGCTGGGGTGGCATGGCGTTAAATGCTGCTGCCATCGACAAGAGAGTGAAAGCTGTAGTAGCCAGTACTATGTACGATATGACGCGAGTGATGTCCAAAGGCTATAACGACAGTGTGACCAAAGAACAGCGAACTGCAACACTGGAACAACTAGGTCAGCAGCGCTGGAAAGATGCGGAGAAAGGTGAACCTGCGCTCGGTCCTGTTTACAATGAACTCAAAGGGGGCGAACCACAATTTTTAGTAGATTATGCAGGGTATTACAAATCCCGCGCTCGTGGCTTTCACCCACGAGCTATTAACTCGAACAGCTCCTGGACCATGACTAATCCATTATCCTTTATGAATATGCCGTTGCTGTCGTATATCAACGAAATTTCGCCCCGCCCGCTATTGTTGGTGCATGGTGAAAAAGCGCACTCCCGTTACTTTGCTGAAACTGCCTATGCCGCAGCAGCAGAGCCAAAAGAGTTAATGATTATCAAAGGCGCGACTCATATTGACCTGTACGATCGGCTTGATGTGATCCCCTTTGACAAAATGACCAGTTTTTTTCAGCAACACCTAATGGCCTAAGCACTGATTAAAGGACTGAGTTATGAGGATAAAGCAAAAACAGCATGTGCTGAAAATTGGCTTTGAACTGACTTTGGTAGGAAGAGGTTTAAACCACTGCAAACATTATTCTGAGCTTTGATCAAGTTGTTTCGCTGGCTTTTAGCTCAAAAGCCAGCGAGCTGAAGTACCCTTTGGGTGTTAGCCAATAAATCTGGTGATCCAGCGAAACCCTATCAGGCTGCGCATGATTTTCACAGCGCTGTTGTGGCGCATCTGAAACAGGCAACCAGCGCAAAAACTGAGCATTAAACCCGGAGTTGAGCCAATAAACCTCAGAGCCGCTTCTGATAATTGCTGTTTCCTTACCAGCAGCAGTTGCTGCTGTAGCTGGCTTTTTATTGTCAGCTCAGTCAGCTTCTGTTGTTGTTTAGTCAGTAGCCGTTGGATCAGCATTTTTGTCTTCCTTCTGTGGCCTGAATAATAGCAATTGCAATTGCCGCCAGGTATTTGAAAAGCCAGCTTGTGACAACACATAAGCTAAACTGCGCCAACACCAAAACAATACGGCAAATTGCAACAGCAACAAAGCAGTGGCCGTAATTGCGACTGAACTGCTTAGCTGGAATAGCAGATAACCCAGTACAGCCAAAAAACTGCCCAAAAGTAAAATCATGCCTGCACCAAAACACACCACTAAAGCCGCGGCAATGGTCAGGCTTCGACCTGTAAGCTGCCATTCTGCAGCTGCTATCTGCCCTGTCAGTTTTAATTGGCTGGCATAAGCTTGTTGAACTGAATGGCCAAGCTCAGCCAATTCAGTCAATTGAGCCAAAGCCTGATCTACCGATTCAGGCTGCCCGGTTTTTTGTACAGGCACTTCGGGACTTTCAGTAGTTTGCATCTAACCGCCTTGGTTGTTTCTGCGTTTGTTGCCGCCTCAAATACGACCTTATTTACGGCGTAGTAAAGTGGTTAACAATACGCCAGCAGCAAAAGCTATTCCTGCTGCAGCCAGTGGATGTTGCACTGCAAAGTCACGGGTTTTGCTATAAGACAGCTGCAATTGTTGTTTAATTTCATCTTGCTTATCTGTCAGGGTTTCCTGAGAGTCGGCTGCTGTTTTTCGTAATATGTCTTCAGCTGTTGCAGCTTTTTCTGCGATTGCGTCTACTACATGGTGTGCTGCTTCCACAGCTTTTTCGGTCACAGGCGAATTTAACGCATTCTTGCTTTTACTTGTTGCTTGTTCTGTAGCACTTTGTGAGGTGGCCATGATAGATCTCCTTGGTGATCACTGTGAAATGCAGCCATGGCTGCATCTTGCATCTTACTCTCTGCGCATTCATTAAAGCATTGGTTGCACCAAATTGATATAAATCAATAACTAACCTGAACTCGGGATAACGAGTGTCGACCTCTGTTGATTTAATCAATAAAATCAAAGACGTAAAAGTATCTTTTCAAAAAGCAAAACTCTTTTCTGACTGAATGTGCAGATTTTTATGGATCTCAAGGCGCTTTGTCGTACGCCATAGCAAGCTATGGCTAGACAGAGCAACGCAGNGTGCTTTGTCGATTCTTTATCTGCAGCGAAGCTGCAGAAGTTCCGGCTGCTGGTAATTTTTAGGCAGGCTTAACCGATAAAAATGAACAGCTGCAACAATAAAAAAGCCGGAGCTTTGAGGGCTCCGGCCTGGCTTTTGTTACTCTGGGCTAGATCAGAAATCCAGTTTTAAAGTCACAGTCGCAGTGCGTTCTGCACCTAAGTAATAAGCGCCTTCCTGGCCACCGGCTAAATAGTCCTGATCGGTCAGGTTGTTTAGCACTAAGGACAGGTCGATGCCTTTAAACATATCTTTTGATGACAAGTCTTTGCTGTAGCCCAGATAAAAGTCCATCAGGGTTGAAGCAGGAATTTCATCTTTATTGCCACCTAAGGCAGCACCAAAGTAGCTGTCTGTGCGTTTGGCAGTTAAGCCTGCACGGTACGCTTCGCCCTGATAACGCAGCGACAGGCTCAGCATAGTTTCAGGTGAACCTGCAACTTTGTCGCCTTTAAATATAGCAGCCGGGTTAATTGCCGGTTTGCCGTCAGGCCCTAAAACTACCTTGCCGTCTTCGTCCAAAATCACGGAATTGATAGTTTGGCTATATTCGGCCTTGTTGCTGGTAAAAGCACTGTAAAGGCTCCAGCTTTGCATAAACTCCCAGTTTAAGCTGGCTTCTAAACCGCTGGATTCAATACCACCCACGTTGACATAAGTACCGTCTAGCTCATTTAAATAATCCGGGCCACCCGCGTTAGCTCCGGGTTGTAAAAAGGTAATACGGTTGTCAAACTGCACATCATAATAAGTGACGGAAAGACTTAAATCATTGCCAAAATAACGCAAACCTAAGTCAATATTGTTGGCAGTTTCAGCCTCCAGATTATCAAAATCCTGATCGGTCTCTAAAATCGCATCGCTGATAGCTTTGAAGTTTTCGGCGTAACCACCAAACACTTCGTAACTTTCGTTTAAGCGGTAGACAAAGCCCAGACTAGGTAATAAGTCAGAATCGCTGTTCAGCTTGTCTGTATTTGCAGCCACTATATTGTCTTTGCGACTGACATCTACATAGAACTGCTTCACAGCTACAGTGACTGTTAAGTCATCCCAATTGATCTGGTCCTGCAGATAAATTTTCTGTGTATCAGTTTCATAGTTGCGGTCGTAATGTACCCAGTAAGGCTGATTATTAAAGTAATGGTACTGAATAGGATCTATTACATTATGCCAGTCACGGGTTTCGTTACGGTCTTGCTGTTCAATCCAGGCACCTAAACGTAGCTCATGATTGTCCATGGCCCATTTTAGTTCTGAGGTCAGGCCATAGCGATCTTTTTCGTAGTGGGTGTGGCGGTAAGAAGACACTCGTGTCGCGTTCGTTAAATCTGCATTGGGGTCTAAAATAGGCTGCCCTGCTGCATTCACATAGGTGTAACGAACCAGATTGCCATTGCCTGTACCTCGACTAACACGGTTGCCTGCAGCGTCTTCTACATAAACCTGATAAGGCGGTAACCAGTCACCACGGCCTGATTGCATATGGACATAAGGCGTCACCGTCAGATTCAGGCTATCACTCAGGTCTGTGTCCACTTTGACATAAGTTAAGCTGTTTTCCCTCAAGGTCGACCAGGCTTCAGCGAAGTTCTGGTCTATATCCGGATTACCAGTCCAGACGTTGGTCAGGCGATCCCAGTCCGGATTGTCTAAAAACTGCTGTAAAGAAACTGTGTTGTAGTTATCTTCTTCTGTATCGTCGTACGAAAAACGTGCAGTAATGGTAGTGTTATCCAGTTCAGTGACAGTTTTTACTTCACCATGCAAGCGGTCGGAAAAACCGTTGCTGCCTGAACCTATCCATCTGTTGCTAAAGCTGTCCGACAAGCTGACATAAGCTGTGGTGTTACCGCCAATTTGGCCTGTGTCAAAGCGAGTGTAATAGCGACGTGCATTGTGATCGCCGCCAGTGACAGCCAAAGATAAATTCTCTTCTGTCAGTGGGTTGTTAGAAACAAAGTTAAGAGTGCCACCCAATGCATCCAGGGAAGCCGAGGCTATATCTGAGGTTCCCTGACCAACTTCGACATAAGCTGTGTTTTCTGAATCCAGGTAGCGGTTGGCTTTACTGCCACCGCCATAACCTGAACCGCCATTTGGCAAACCATCAATAGTAATACCCAGCTGCTGCTCACTTAGATTGACGTTAAAGCCACGCATCGAAATAGTAGTAGACCAGTCGTCACCACCAAAAGCGTCGCCTTGGCCTACACTGATACCTGGTAATTGACTCACTAAATCTAATACGTTGCCTATAGGAGCTTTGGTGTTTTTAATAGCTTCATCTGTACTGTTGTTGGCATAGCTGATGCGTTTGCCGGTAATGGCCAGCACTTCTACTTCTTGCTCTTCGGCTGCAGCTACTGCTGCTTCCTCTGCAATGACAGGCGCCGATAAACCCAAGGCTGAACTCACTGCCAGAGCGAGCAGATGTTTGTGATGTAATGCCACGTGAAACTCCATATTGTTGTTTGAATTGAAGAAAGCGCGGCCATTCTGAACTGGTCGAATGACAGCAAAGTGAAAGGAAGATGACAAAATGAAGTAATTAAAATGTGATTTTTATGAAAAATGTCTTCATTTAAATTGCTGTCGAATAAATAAACCTGAGGTATTTTCTACAAAACGAAACAAGTGTATTCAGGCTTTCGTGGCGTTGATTTGATTCGTGAAATCAAAAAGGTCGACGCTCTTTATCCCGAGTTCATATATGGTTAATCATTTTTACATCCGAGCTGGGATTTACTGACGCAGGCATGAGCTTGGCAAGTATTAAAGTGAAGGGTGGCTGAGTTAGTGTTCTCTGTGCCTATTAAAGAGGGGATGGCGGCCACGATCAAAAAGTTCGTAGTCTGTAAGGCCTGATCCGAATCTTTGTAGTATCCGTTATGTCTGCTCAGGTGAAAGCTTAAAGCTGGAGAACAATAATGAATAACTTGATCAAACTGCTTTTGCTCATATTCAGTCTGTCCGCTTACAGCAAGCAGCAAACAGTGCTCTCTGACCTTGCCACTTTGCAATGGAATAATCGGATTCTTGTTATAAATGAGGTTCAAAGCCGGGACACTGTTTTGGTTTTGCTTGATACAAATAAAATTGAAATCAAGGAGCGTGATCTGCTTTGGTTTATATTTACAGCTGATCAGGCAGAGACGAACTATCAGGGGGAGTTGTCAGCAGATTTTGTCGCGAAAACCAGAAAGCGTTACCAGATCACGCCAGGGAAAATTATGCTGATTGGCAAGGATGGCGGCGTAAAGTTTTTGCTCGACCGTATGGATTTAGAAGCGATATTTTCAGAGATTGATGCCATGCCTATGCGGCAAAATGAAATGCTGAATTGAGGTCGGTGCTGGTTGTGCTTGAGTGCACTGACAGAGCAAAGTCGCTTCGCGGCTATTGCACCCTACAGCAGACATCAAAAAAAGGACCTTGCGGTCCTTTTTCACATTGACTCACTTACATCAATACTTGGCTGCTTGATCCGGCTTAGGTAAAGTGGCTTTGATAAAGTCACGTAAATCCTGATTCGACTGGCGTAAGTCGTCATAACGCAGGTACATCATGTGACCGCTGCGATAGCCCTTGAAGCTTAATCTGTCTTTCATTTTGCCACTTGGGTCCAACTGCCACATATTGTATTTGGCGTCAAAATAGTTGGTGGCGCCGTCGTAGTAACCCGACTGAGTCATCACATGCAGGTAGGGGTTTTGTGCCATGGCCTGACGTAAGTTTTCACCTGTATTGTCATTGCTTCTGTCCCATGGGTGCACATTGCCAAACATATTGTATTTAATGTCAGTTTTGTAATTCAGCTCGTTTTTCAGGTAATGATTAATAGCCGGAGTAAAAGAGTGCAGCCATGAGGTGAGTTCGGCGTTGTAATCCGGCGCTGAACCAGCTTCTTTTTTATCTATGCCTAAATAACGCGAATCTAAACGGCCTACGGTCTGGCCGCGCTCACGCAGTAATTCTTTCCAGAAGAAGTTGTTATCAATATCTAAGTTATTTTGCAGCACAGTTTTGACGGATAAACCTGAATACTTTGCTACCTGTTCTGCAACTTTTTGTTTCTCAGCTTCAGGTAATGAATTGCCTTTAGCCAAAGCAGGCAGGTAAGTGTCTAATGTAAAAGCTTCTACTTCAGGTAAAAAATCCAGTAAGTCTTTTTGCTGCAATTCGCTGCTAAGCGCCTTGTGATACCAGGCTGTCGCCGCAAAATACGGCAGGCGGTTGGCTACATCGACAGGGCCGTCACGTTTAATACCTATATCAGTCGGAGACACCAGTACGACGCCGTTCAAGTACATCCACTGTTGGTTTTGCAGCGCTAAAGCTAAACCTGAAACCCTTGTAGTACCATAGCTTTCACCAATCAGATACTTAGGCGATTCCCATCTGTTGTAACGGCTGACAAAAGTATTGACCCACTCGGCCAGGTATTTGATATCGGCGTTTACACCAAAAAACATTTTTTGTTGCTCATCACGGCTTGGCATTTTGCCATCTTTGCCCGGTAAGACGCGGGAATAGGCTGTATTCACCGGGTTTACAAAGACTATGTCGGCCGTATCGAGCACTGAATAAGGGTTTTGTTTTACGCCATAAGGCTGCAGCGGGTAGCCTTCGCTATCTACATTCAGCGCTTTGGGGCCACTGTATGCAATTTGCATCCATACCGAAGCAGAACCAGGGCCACCGTTGAAAGAGATCAGTAAAGGACGGCTTTTTCTGTCTTTTACATTCTGACGTTCATAGTAGGTATAAAAAATGGCGGCTGTGGGCTCGCCTTGTTCATTCCATACCGGCTGAGTGCCAGTGTAAGCTTTGTAGTTAAAGCTTTGATCCAGTACTGTAGTTTTATGGTCGGTAACCACCACTGAGTCGGCATCTATTTGTATCGCCGCATTTTTTGCGGTTTTAGCTTCGTCTGCCTGAACAGCTGTGCTTAAACTGGTGGTGCTCAGGCATAAGCCGAGCACTAGAAGTGGACTGATTTTCATAAGTTTCCTGATAGGACTGTTGTTATTTTAGTTCAGCCTACTGTTTAACTCAGAGCTGGCAAAATAACCACCCGGCTTGAGACTAATTACAAAGATTCAGGTTAAAAAGCTCAGAATTTTGCTTCTTATCCCACTGGAGAATTCAGCTCAGCGCATCAAGCTCAGTGCGTGAAGCCGCCTTCACTTTGTCTGTTGCTCCGCACTTCTTGCCTAAAAGTCCATTTAAGTAGTCTGGCTGATGCCGCTGCTGTAGTCTGTTTTTATTTTCGGCCCTAAACCACCTACTTC
>NZ_RZUF01000022.1 GCF_004005375.1 Rheinheimera sediminis
AAGTAGTGACAACTATCCTGCCAGAGCGGGACACCCAGCTTTGGTAACAACAAATCCCGACGACAGGTCAGAAAAAGGCCCCACTGACACCAAGCTACTGGTGAGGGCGGGGCTTTGGATTCAAAAACGGAATGTAATTTTTATTTAATTTTTCTTAATCTAACCCTTAATAACGCTAACACTACAGTCCCGATGATACCGATAGCAATTAAAATTCTCGATAAAATATCTATGCGATTAATATTTCCCTGAGCCTGTTTAACCGCCAAATCATATTCCAAGACGCTTACACCATCAATTTCCAACCCCCAGATAGAACAGGCGTAGTCTAACTTCTGTTTGCACTCTTTCTCACTCTCATCGATCAATATCGTATAAATTGAGTTACTTTTTGAATTTTCAAGAACACTTACAACTTTAGAACTGTTAGTTCTAGTCTTCAAAATAAAAACAGGATCAAAACCATCTATTTCTAATCTGATGCCATTATTTTTAATTTCAAAGTCATTAAGTTGACCTCTTACGGTTGCTAGATCCGCCTTACTTGGAACTTCACCATCATCCACAACAAACACATAATGGACGTAAAAGCCCGTAAGTACGGCAGCAATACTCAAAATAAGCCATGCATTAACATATCTCTTAATATTCATTTACACCCCTTTAGTGCTCGATGTAAAAACCAGTATATCAACTAATCTTTCTGAATTTCGTCCACACCCATTTGGACTAAACCAGCCGTAGCAGTTTCTACAACAGCAGAGGCTTGTTCTTTAATCTCTTTAGCTACTTGAGATTTTGCATTGCCTTGTACTGTGATACCTGCAACGACATTACCACTGACAGCAGCAACAGCACCCTCCAAAGCTTTCCCAGCAATTTCGACCCCATCTATTTCTTGCCCACTAATTAACTGGGTTGTGGCTTCACTTCCGCCACCAGCTAATGCTCCAGTAGTTAGCGATGCTGCAACACCTGCGCCTTTGGCCATGTTAATAAGTGTACCTATTCCTCCTGATGCACCACCGACTAAAGTCCCAACAGCCATCGCTCCAGCTTTTTGACCGAAACTCATATCAGAGTCTTTAATTGAATTGAATGTCGTTGCAGCGCCAATGACTGCACCAACAACAAACTGGAGAAACTCTCCATCTGGATCAGTATATTTATATGGATTGTTATTCGCATAGGCATACCGGTTGAACCCCATCGTTGGGTTGCCTTTTTGCATGTGCCCCAGCATATCAACCGGATCATTGCTGTAGAAACGACCTATGACTGGATCATAGTATCGTGCCTGCATATAGGTTAGACCCAGCTCTGCATCATACTTATGACCGGTATACCCGACATCATCCGCTGTTAGGCCAATAGTTGCGCCGAACGGACGATAGTAAGTTCGGGATGTAACAGCGCCAGATGTATTCGAGTGTGCCTCTGGACTCCCTAGATAGTTAGTATGAGCGTAACTAATCGTAGAATTGGATGTTTTTGCCACTTGTGAGCCATTCAGATAGTAATATTTTTCTACTACTCCCTGTTTATCTCGGTATACCAGCTTGCCATCAACGCCATGGACAAAGTAACTGACACCCTGAGCTTCTATACTTTTTACCCTTATATTACTCGCATCATACTGATAGCTGTTCCCCTTGGCGTACTCCAATTGCCCTGCGGCATTGAACGTCAACGAATATAAACCATTATTCGCGACATTCCCTTGGCTATCATAGGAATAACTATAGTTTTTTGAACCCGTCACCGAGCTCAGTCTATTTGAACTGTAGTTATAATTTAAAATCTCACTACCATGTTTCAGCGATGTTATGTTGCTTAATGTGTCGTAGGATACACTGCCAGCTCCAATTGATGATGAAGTAAAGGTTTTTAGTCTGTCTAAACCGTCGTAAGTTAATACAAGCGAATTAATTGAGCTCACATAGTCTGTTAATTGGCTTACATTGGAGTTTAAGTCATATACGAGACCTTGATCTAAAGCAGATACCGTGCTTCTGTTGTCAGTCACACGAGATAAAAGACCATTGTTTTGAACAATTGTGCTGCGGACAAAAGAGTTACCATAGCTGAAACCTTTTACTGCTCCTGTTTGGTGATAAGACGTGTTAGTTACATAAGCACCGACCTGTGTGGGTTGTCCCAAAGCGTTTGGCTGATAATTAACAACTTCTCCATCAGGGTAAGTCAGAGAACTAAGATTAGCATTTGCGTCATAACCATAAACTAAATTGAATTCTCTGCCGTCGACGGTTAATTTCTGATTTATGACTTGATTCAGAGAATCATAACTGGTCGTCTTAGACACTGCACCGCTGCTAGCTGAAATAAGATTATCATTGGCATCGTATCCAAAACTTCTGTTCAAATTACTGTCAGAAAAAACAACTGTTTTTAGATTGCCACGACGGTCAAAACTATAGGTCTCTTTTTGTGACGCATCAGCGAGGGTATCGCATGCCGTAGTTACACTGTCTATGGATGAACCCGAAGCTTTCCATTGGATCTGCCCGAATGAATTGTAGAAGAACCCTGTATTCCCAACATCAGGGCGAATGATTTTACATAGGTCCTGATATGTATTGTAAACCCTGCGTTCTGTAATGCCTCCTTGTGTCACAGATATCAGATTACCCCGAATATCATAAGATAAAATGGTCTGTACATTTTCTGGAGCAGTAATACTTGCAACGCTCTGATAATCCGGCGAACCGAAACTTAGGTAAGCGATGCTGGTGGAATAACCTTTAGGATCGGTTATTGATACTGTATGACCGTTTAGATAGGAGTATCTAGTCTCTGCATTATTTGAATTATCTAGAACTGAAGTTACTCGACCTAAAGCATCGTAAGATTTCATTAATCCGTAAGAATAAGACCCAAGCAGGGGGAAACCTTCAAAGGTCAAATTGCCATTGCTGTCGTATTCAAAATAACGAACAATTTTTCCTGCACTGTTTGTGATGTCATATTCTTCTGACTGAATAGTTCTTAAAAAAGCATCAAACTTTTCTAGTTTGCGATAATTACCTTTGGAAGTAGTCCTTGTCAGATATCCAGAAACTGGTGCATAGCTTAAAGAGGTACTATTCCATTTCGAATCACCAGGGTCAACGAGCGTCCTCCAACCTAAAGGGTTATAATCAAAAGTTGTGTAGTTCCCATTGTAATCAGTGTAGGAGGTCACCCACCCATTTGCATCGACGCTCAAACTAGCTTGCTCTGTCGATAAGCCATCTGATGTTGGCCTAGTTATTAACGTCGGAACTGTGTTTTTATAAGCACCAATCTCAACATATCCTCGGCCATCATTGAATGTGATCCTGTTAGGCATGCCGCTGGAGGTGCCGCTGCCAAAGTACGATGTATAAGTGCGAAATAGTCGTCCAGATTTGTACTCAAATTGTGGGAGCGAAGCAAAGGCGTGGCTCGTAGCATAATAAGCTGTTCTATTTAGTGATTGATAATTTATATTATCCGAGGATAGCTTTGTCTCTAATGGAAAACCAATCAACCACTTAGCCAAATCATTAAAATAGGTCTGAGAGTAGTACTTTCTGGTTGAATTCAAATTTGAATATTCTGTATAAGCTCCAGGGTTGCCCCACACATCATAGGAGGAGAAATCTGTAGTAAAGCTATCAGTGCCCCGGCTAATTAGGCGCTGTGAAAGGTTAGTCCTGTAATCATCTTTCCCTGCACTTAAAATATTATCTCCTGAAACTCGACCTATTTTATTGCCTTTGCTCCATGTACTGACTTCCGTACCCTTCAGCGTTGCTGCCTGAAAAACCTCTTTTTTAAAAATTTTACCTTCACGCCAGTCAAAAGAACGATAAAAATGGTATTTTTCTGAATTTCCCTCTGGATCATAAATGTGCACTGTTTTTATATCAGAAGTTGTTGTACCAGCATATGCACCGTCGTTCGCAGAATAAACGTATGACCACGCCATAGAGGGCAAGCCTGGACCTGAAATATTTTTGGATGTTAATGAATTGTGGTATTCATCTTTATTCAGAATATATTTACCGCTGACATTTTTATACGCTGGAACCAAAGAGCGCCCATGCTTCGTTCTCTGTGCAGTAAAACTGCCAACAGCCCCGTAAGGGTGAGTAATAGTTCCACTCACTGTGGGTTGATAACTTGAGGGGGTCGCTAGCATTTCTGCCAAGTTAAAAGACCAACTTTTACCATCTGGCAAAGTCACACCTGTAAGGGCGACGCCGGAATAAGTGTAATTCCAAACTCTGCCATTGGCTGTAATACTGGAGATATCATAATTAGCGTTGTAAGCGAAGTTTACTTCTGAGCCGTCACTGCTACTTATCTTACTAATCAAACCATCCTGATAAGTAAAATTGATAGTTTTGCCAAAGCGATCTGTGATGTTTGTTACCATTAACATCACACTCCCTCTGTGGCCATCTGAAGTGAGCACTGTGCTAGGTTTGTTGCGGTTGCTGTTCATGTTGAACTGAACTAACTGACCGAATGTGTAAGTAATGCCTTGAGGAGAAATTGCTTTATAGATGTTGTTGGCGCAAGTAACCGCCCAATTATCCTCACTGACGTAAAGAGTATTGGCTGGGGCGCTGATACTGCCATCATGAAGTAAGAGAACTCTTGATGCATTCACCCCCCCGAGGTGTGGACCATTATCCATCATTTCTGCGTTGCTCGAGCCCGGAATATATCTGCTTGTTGTCCAGGCCGTGGAGCAAACATTGGCACCCGTCATGAAATTACCCATTATAGGCCCATAAAGTGATGGGATATCCAAATTCCAATTACCAAATACATTATACTTGCCATCTTTATTCGTTCCGGCAGAACGCGTTACTGATATCGGTATACCAAGATTTGTTTTGATTTCCAGATCGGTTTGTTTAAACCAGAGTTCCCCAGTGTAGAGTTCATGCTGATCGCCAAATAGTCCTTTATCTAGGACCGCAAAACCGTCCAAAGAGAGCTGATAAAGCTCAGTTGGCGTAAAGAGACTTGGAGACTGGGTTCCCCCTCCAACACCGCCATCTCCGGGCGGTAATGCCAAAGGTGCAAGAAGAGTAGAGCTTTTATTGGATTCAGGGACGTGTGTACTTTCAGCTTCCGGAACACTGTCAAAAGTCTGTGATTGAACACTTAATGACAGACTGGCCAACCAAGTGAATAAAATTACATATGCTAATTTATTCATTACATACCTTTTTTATATTATACATAATTTATATTTAATTTACACAATTACACAACTAAAGGTACAAATCAATTGTTCTTTACAAAACAATTCGCTTCTTCACGTCAGTGGGCGATGCTGTCCACGAACACTGAACTTTTGGAGTGAAGATAGCTTGTGTTACCTCGCTATCGAGGCATATCAAAATTAGTAATGCAGATTATTTGCTCTAGAGTCTGTTCGATTTGCTCAAAACAGTTTTGGCTAGGTCAATTCGTTTCTGTATCTATTAGCGGTAGACAGGTGGCTAGACTCCTGAGCCTACTATCTACACAACGGGGCATGCCAAACAAGATTATCTGCGACAATAAAACTGAATTTACTCGCGAAGCTGTGTATCATTTATATAAATGAAACAGGCATTACTCTGGGGTTTATACAGCCAGGTAAACACATGTAAAAATACCTTTGTTGAAAGTATGCATGGCAAATCCAGAAACGAATGTCTGAATCAACACAGGTTCGGAACACCAAACGGGGCAAGATACTAAATTGAATTGTGACATGAGCACTACTAGCATATCCGTCCGAGCAGCCTATTACTGATACAAGGTATCAATCTTAGTGTAAATATGTATACGAATAACATCCTTTAATGTCACAGAGCACGGTGAGCTTAATACAATTTAAATAATTGCCCTCTTAAACCATAGGTCGCATAGCAGACATAACCTAGAACCAGATGCAGAGCTGGCTATTTAGCTATAGATACTTCCAAACAAGAAACATAGACAAGCCAATGTTGCAATAGACAGGTAAGTAGTAGTCTAAACAGACAATATCACGTGCTGCAGCCCTAAAAGAAAATATAAATGTACTAACCGCTACAATACCTTTTAGGAATGGAGACTTAACTTATTCACCTTAGTAAAATTTCAGTATCGAAGACCGTGCATCGAATTGCCCGATCTTCGATGCACTACTACAATTTCCGAATGTTGATTTGACCCAGCCGTACCTTATCCTCAGGCCGCTCCAACCCCTTTTTAATAAGGCTGAGATCGGCGCAGGATGCCGTGGCGTCAGCTTGAGCTGGTAAGCAATTTTCTTTTATTTTTCGGTAGAGGCCGGTTTTTATACCGTATACATCATTACTTTGATCCTGCCACATCTTCAGCTCGGGGAACTTCTGGTCTAAATAAGTTACTCCGCCCGGGTGCTGATCTTTAATCACTATATTCAGATAACCTTGCGAACCACAGGAAAAACCCAAAGAGATAGCCAACCAGCTGTCTTTTACTTTGTCCCAGGGTACAGCGGCGAGCGGCGATAGCCGGCTTGTGCCTTGCACATGATTTAACCGCAACGCCGTCTCGCCATCTGTTTTCTGGGCGGACAAAGTAAAGAGTGGCGTATCAGCTTTGCCTTTCAGTTGAAACAAATGGGTAAAACTGGTCGACAGATTAATGTCGTCGGATTTGAGGCTGAAGTCGACTTCCATTCTATCGCCCTCGCGGCAGACTAAAGCGTCCGCACTCTGACTATAACTTTTAATTTCTGCTCTTTGCCGGTCTGTGTCGTTAAACCCAAGCTCCCGGTCGCCATCGTCTAACAAATGCAGCTTAAAGACAAAATGTGGCCCCACTACATCATCTGTTTCTATCTGTAAATGCTCAGCAGCCGGATGGCTGAGTGGCATGTCCAGGCTTCCTTCACCAAAAAATGCGGTGACTTGCTGCTCAGCCGTCTTTGCACTGGTCGCATCGGCTTTGAAGCTTAAGGCCGACTTGTAGGCCGTAAATCCGATATCTTTGCTGACCCTATTCATGCCATCACTGACAACTAACCTGAAGTTGTACTGCCCGGATACAGCGGGTGTGACATTCAGCACACTTTGATCAGCTAATACCAACTGACTGCCTGTAGGTTCAGACAACACCTGCCACTGAAACTGCAGCGCCCTGCCCTCAGGGTCGCGGCTGGCTGCCGCATCAAATCTCATACTTTGATCAATAAGAACATTTTGTAGCTCAGGGCTCAGTAAACTAAGCTCCGGCTGTTGATTGACTGCCACCTGAATAACCAGACTGGTAGTTTTTGTTTGACCCGCGTCTGACACCGTTAAATTCACTTTGTAATCGCCCGCTCTATCGGCGATAAACTGCAAGTCTGCTGTATTAGCGCTCTCTAAAAGCACGGCACTGCCAGCGGGCTTTTCAGATAAAGTCCAACGATAGGACGCGGCTGCGCTCGATGTCACGCTCTTACTGGCACTCAGGCTAAGCGTATCACCAGCGATCAGATTGGTCGTGGTGCCAGAAATAACGGCGCTGATGGCTGAAGCGACTTCAGTGGCTTCACCTCCGCCACCACAGGCAGACAACAGCACGCTGGCACAAAAAACAGGGATGAATCTACGCATACGCTTTCCTTCTTACTACGGGCTATAGAACTGATTATTAAAGACCTGAATTCAGGTCATAACTAAGAGGATCTGGTGAGCGAAGAGCTTATTCTCTGATAAGCCGTTCAACAAAAGTGTAAAAACTTAACACCTTTTCGTTTCTGTATATGCCAAAATAAAAGTTCCCTGTGGCAATTTGAGCAAATAGCAATAGCATGGTTTACGGTATGACTTCCTCCATTGGCTCATTGTTTAACCTGGTGCATTTCCGAGTATAAAGTCCAATTATCAGTTAGGAAAGGCTCCTTGCAGCAGCTTTTTGCATTTCCTCTTGGCACAGTTAAATACCCATTCTTTGACTAGTTCATCACGCTAAAATATATCTGGCGTTACAGTGTTCCGGCTGTGCGCGCTTTTACCTGTTGGTTGCCTATTGCATTCACCGCCTCGAAAACAGACTATCGAATATTCCCAGTTTATCCGCTGAGTGAATTCAGTCCAACGAACAACAGAACTCCCTATTAGAAGAGAGTTGGCGAAGTGAAGATGCTTTTTATTCGGGGCTACCTGGTCCGCAGTTGATGCGACTTAATCACCAGAATGAAAACGATAACCTTGTTAAACATTAACGACAAATCAAGAGACCAGCGACCTGTTGTGAACACACCATCTTAGAATATAAATACCTTAAGTTTCACACCAAGCTTGCCGAACAAGAGTTTGAACGAAGCACGACACTATTTTTTGGATGATAAGGTCTTCTATCAGCAACTATGGTCGGACTATAAATACAGGTTGTCCCAACCTCAGAACGATATCGAGCAGGCTGTATTTTTTGGTACAAAGTAAGCACGAAACAGGGCCGTTCTTTAAGCAAAGCAAACAAGGAAATCTTATGTCAGCCACAAAATTTAGAAATACCCTCAGCAGACACTGGGAAATGCTAAAGCTGATGCCTACTCGTGATCCCGGTTGCTCTGCTTTGCAGCTATGTCATTTGCTCAAAGATGCAGGTTTTGAGGTATCAAAAAGAACGGTAGAAAGAGATTTACAGGAACTGTCCTGCATTTTTCCGTTAATAAGCGACGAATCAGCTACCCCTTATCTGTGGCGCTGGATGGACAATGCTTCTATTGATATTCCCGGAGTGAGTATTGCTGAGGCAATTAGTCTGCATATGGTTGAAGGCACCATAAAAACTGTATTGCCGAAACAGTTACTTCGTAGCCTCGAGCCGAAGTTTCAGCAGGCCAGATCTAAAATTGCAGCCTTGTCGGCATCAAACCCCAGCGCCAGTCTGATAGATAAAATTGCTGTGGTCTCCCCTACTTTGCCTATGCTACAACCACAATCAATTCCCGAAGTGGTCGATAGTATTCAGCAGGCTTTGGTTAATGATAAACAGCTACAAGCCAGCTATTTCGCCCTTCACGACAACACAGAAAAGAACCATCTGCTCAACCCGCTGGGTTTGGTGCAACGAGGGCATATTACCTATCTGGTCGCAACAATCAGCCCTTTTACTGACGTTCGCCTTTTTGCATTACATCGATTTAAAACCGCAGTCTTACTGGAGACAGAATCGCTAAAACCAGACGGCTTTTCACTGAGTGACTACCTTGCCACCGGAGCTTTACAATTTTCCAACGGCAATAGTATTAAATTAGAAGCAAAAATAAACGCTTACATGGCCGCCTTGTTAACTGAATCCCCTTTGTCTGAGGATATGGTCATACAAGCAGGCCCAGAAGGAAACTTCACGCTAAAAGCTACAGTGCCGGGCGGCTGGCAATTAGAATGGTGGTTGCTGTCGCATTGCACCTCGGTTGAAGTAACAAGCCCGGAAGAGCTTAGAGATCGGCTGAGGCAAAAACTCAGGGCCGGGGCGGATTTGTATGGCAGATGAATCTTGCTACCATGGTTAAAAACTCTGGTTCCTTCTATTTTTTTAATCTAATTTAATTAAATATTCGCTTGTCTAAGAGGGCCGTGATGGACAACCTTTATCGCAGAGAGTACATTTTCCAAGACCAACCTAACAATGGCTGGGTTAGCTGGAAGGGTGAACAGAAGATGCTGACACCAGGCATAGATATTGATGTAAAACTCCGCTCTGGCAGGCTCATTTATTTCCGTTCGCCTGACTGTATAGGAGGCAACTGGATCCATGACGGCTCAGGAAGAGATATAGTCGCTTATCGAATTTATCCCAAAGCCGCTGAATTAGAAGGGCTGGACAACAGCGAAGTCCCCTTTTAACAAACAACGCCTCTTACCCATTACCAAACCAAATATCGCCCGTACAGGCTCACTAACGCCAGCCATACGACACAATACGTCGCACCGACTGATAAGCTGACTTCAGGTCAATTGATGGGAGTAAAGCTATGTGCGGATTTTGTATGGAAGCTGGAATGCTGCAGTCAATGTATCGCGGCATAACAATGGATTTTGCCGAATGGGACATCCAGGAGAACCCATCACTGCTGGCTATTTTGCAAAGGGTGCGTACAGAGGATCACGGCTATTCATCGCTATCGCTGATACTACGTATTTTAACTGAGCGGTTGCAACGGCAGCTGACCAACGAAGAGCTACAGCTTATCCACTCAGCGTTTAGTGAAGACGACAAGCAGCGCATTCAAGCCTTCATGGATGGGCTGCACTTTCCCTACCAGGCTTTACAGCAACAACTAAAAGACTGGGCTTTCGCAGAGCAGCTCATTGTGTCGGTTCAGGCCCTGGACGAAGCCATAGATCTGTTGCACCTGCTGCAAGCAGGCTTCTTTCAACAAGTTACTATTAGCGCGAGCGACTGCTGCTTCTCAGACAATAGATCCAAACACAGCAAGAGCAAAGGCCAACAGTTTTATGAGTTATGGCCCTTTTTTTATCTAGCCACTCAGTTGGTTATCAGCAAAGCACAAGCACATCCGGTACTCAAAACTTTGGCCTTTTGCCAGTGCGAGGTGATGCCGACTTTTTACGCTGAAGTACTCTGGCTGCAACGCACCATCACCCGTTGTGTTTTTCTGGCACCCGATGGCCTATCTATGCTCGAACAAGCTTTGCCATATCTGCGTTACGAACAAGTGTTTTACCTGGTGCTGAAGTCTGGCCGGGAGAATCTAGCCAATCTGGCCCACCTATGGCGCACCAACAATAGTGTAAAGCAGCTGTTTTCTGCTGAGCAAATTGACGCTTTAAACTCAGTTGTAACTTCTTTGTCAGAACAAAACCAGGAGTAATATGCCCATGATCAAAATCCCGCTACAACACACAGCCACGGCTATTATTTGCTGCAAAGAAATGCTGGCGTATGACGAATTCCTGCTGATGCCCTCCGCTGATCCCTACGAATGGGTGGTGAGCACGGTAGGCTATTGGGAGGCTATTCAAGAACAACTTAAACAAGTATTTATCATGCAACAAACTCCCATCCGGCTTCAAAAACTTGCGTTGTATGGCATGGTGCAACCTCTCTATCGCTTGGGGAACGAGCTGATAGTGCCAGAGCACATAATTGAAAACTCCAAAAACTGTATAGGCCACGTAAAATTATTCTTTAAAGACATCGAAAAATCTTAAAGCAGTCTGTTGCGGCAGTACTTTACGCTGCCCACCACAAAGGCTAGCATTGAATAAGAAAACACAGGAAGCGAAGCACCATGGTTCTGACTAAAGCAACTTTAGGCTACAAAATTCGAACCATAGTCGCAGCAACGCTAAAGGAATAATTCACGCGTTACCAAAAAAGCTCGCTGGTCGTTACTATGTAATGATTCGCATAGCTTTAAAAATGACGTTAAACCTAGGTATAACTATGAAATTCTCAAGAAAAACACAGGAAGAACTCGGTTTCTACGTCTACGGATTAGTAGATCCAAGAGATAACAAAGTCTTCTACGTCGGAAAAGCATCAGGTAACAATCGTGCTTTCGACCATTTTAAAGCATTCAAAAATGAGTCAAAAAAATCTCAGAAAATTGATGAAATTCAAGCAGATGGCACTAAACCCAGAGTTGATATCTTAAGGTATGGATTGTCATCAGAAGAAACAGCGTTTGAGGTCGAAGCGGCAATTATTGATTCAATTGGCATCGAAAATCTGACAAATGCTGTGCGTGGGCATGGCATTGAAAGAGGCCGTATTACTGCGGAAACAGTTGAGAAGCTGTATGCCTCTGCACCCATACAAGTAAGCGATATTGAAGAGTGCTGTATAGCATTTTTTATCCACCGGACCTATTCGCCCACAGCAACTGAACAAGAAATTTATGACTGTACCAGGCAATTTTGGGAAGGCGTATCTGCGAAAAAACGGCAAGACTTAACTCATAAAATTGCACTTGCGGTTGTCGATAGTATTGTCATCAGAGTCTATTCAATTGAGGGTTGGTTCGAAGCTGGAGCTACATTTTCTAGCCGAAAAAGACAAGGTTATCCGAATAATCGTTGGGAGTTTGTCGGTCAATTAATGGATGACCATCCTTTGTTAGGTAAGAAATTAGTCGAAGATGATGGCAGTCCGCTGATAGCTGTCCAAGGCGGTTACACCTATTTTCCCCGGTAGTTACATCTTATGAGAATTCTGTACCTATTGATTGAGGTGGAAAAGTTCTAAACCCATGCAATGGTATATAGAGCAACTCCGCATAGAAGCAGCAACACTATGGTTTTAAGTGGCTACGATTGCCTTAACCTTACCCTGTCTGCTCATAGGCGGATATGAGCGCTGTGCCCTCAGTTAACCATTCAATTGCCAAGGTGCCATTTTTAACATGTAATCTGCCCTCTCGATTTGGGCGGATACGATGCTTCTTTCTTTGTTCAACTAAGATATCCAGCAACTCTAAAATAGCTGCTTTGATACCCTTTTGTTTTAAAAGCATATTTTCTGACTCTGTAAAGTGCCAGGCTGTTGCAGTAAGGACGGGTGAATCAGCTTCGGCCAGGAAAGTAATAGCTCCGTTAAGCTGTTCTAATTGTCGATAGTTATGTAGCAGTGCTTCTAAGCTCTGCTGCTCAAGCAGGATAACTTCATGATCCATAGCTTTTCTCCTCTTGCTATTTATCATTTTAGCTAGCTTAAGCCGGACGTAAAGCTCTGAACAAAAAAGATATTTTTAGTGTGTCGATAAAGCATATATCTGACTTGCCCCTTCCTGCCAGAAGACAAAGGCTTATACTGACGGCTTGTTTGGATCCAATGTACTCAATAGAAAGGCAACCTGGTAAAACGGTATTGGAAATACCTTTGATCTGAGTGAGGAGCAAAGCTGTCCTTGGATAATGTCAATGACATCCCGCTCGGCCGCGACAGCTGCCAAAACAGATAAATCCTTCAATAAAAATGCAGATTTGAGGTTTATTCAAACTTTTTCGGTAGCGTAAACAATTTACCCTTTTAAGGAAATCAGTATAGCAGTCAAAAAAGACAACTATCAGAAGATTTTTTGAAAGTCGTGGTCACCGTTTGGTCACCGACGGAAAAAATTGCAAAAAATAGGGCTATTACTCGATAAATTTAAATTGGATTTTTTTGAAAAAAGTCTTATTTTACAAGGGTTTCGAGAGAGGAGAATTTGGTGCGTCCTAGTGGATTCGAACCACCGACCCCCACCATGTCAAGGTGATGCTCTAACCAACTGAGCTAAGGACGCGTTTTGATAAGTTGTTATCACTTTGCTGTGACAACGGGCGCTATGTTATGCAGCCGCCGCTTTGCTTGCAAGCACTTTTTTGAAAAGATAGTTTGTTTGCTGTTATTTTAAACGGCTCAAGGATTTAACTCTGCTTTTATAGGGTCTGTCAAAGGTAAAAGCCCTTCTGCTGCCGGCATGTAACGCAGTTCAAACAAAATTCTGGGGTGGCAGCTACGGCTTTGCTGTTGTTGTTCTTCAGGCGTAAGAGGTCTGGCTCGAAAAATTTCGTCCGGAGCTGATACTTGTTTGAATTGCTCAGCAATGACTGAAAAGCTGCAGGGCAATTGCGTTAATAACAGCGCCCTGTTTGATTGAGCTTGTGTTACGCCATAGCCATCCTGCACCCAAAGCTGCAGTTTACTCTCTGCGATCTGCTCTGCAGCCGCCAACCAGTCTTTCACAGGTACCACGTCGTGGTAGTAAAGACTGATGGCTAAAGGCTCTTCCAGCACCTGAGCTATGCGTTTTAGCTCGGCTCTTAGCCAGTGCACGTAAGCAGCATCAGTAAAGTCTGTATCATTTAACTCCATTGGAAAATACCAGCCCTGCAGTTGCAGTGGATGCCTGGCTATATAACCCAGCCACTTACGTCGCACTTCTAATGACAAATTAAGTTGCTGTTTAAAGTATTTTTTCTTGTCGGTCCCCGTTGCTGTAATAGTCTGAAAATATAAAGGGTCGGCATAAAGCCCAAGCCACAGAGGCAACTTCATCTGTTCAACTGCCGCTAGCAGAGCCGCCGCTGGACCTGTTTCTGCATAAAACGCCACCTCGCCATGTTGCCCCCACTGCAAAGCCAAAGCCGTCATGCCCTGCTGCTGAGCCGATGTTAGTATCTGCTGCCATTGCGCTGTAGTTAAGTGCTGATCGCGCACCAATGGCTGATAAAACACAATATCAGCACGAACCGAACCGGCTAAACTACCTAATGCCGATACTGCAATTGCAAAGATAAGGCGTTGGGTTCGTCGCTTAAGTCTCCAGCCAATTGATACTGCCATTCCAGGTTGAGCTCCCATTGATGTTGGTAAGAATCGTAATAGCTTTCACCCGTACTAAAGCGGGATTGCACACCCAGTCCAGCTGTCCATTGCCAGCCTTCCAAAGCAGCCACAGCGCCTTGTGCTTGTTGCTTGCGATAATCCAGCTGAGTCAGACCATAAAACCTGAGCACTGAGAGCCCTTGCTGACTCAACTTAACCACTTTGCCCTGTTCGAATTTCCCTTGAAAATACAGCTGCCCTTGCTCTGGCCAATACACTGCGTCAATAAACAACTTACGCTCCTGCCAGTTTTGCTGCTCTGGCCTCCATTCAGCCATCCACTGAGCCTGATTAAAGAAATCAGCGCTCATTCTGAGCATAGAACGCCACTCACCGCTACCTAAAGGATACTGCTGTGCTGCTGCACTGAGCCATAAGTTAACACCAGCCAGAGGTTTGTGCGCTACGCCTAATTCCTGGCCATAGTTTGACAGCGGGCTATCACTGCTGCCATTAGCAGCCAGTTGCAGATAAACACTGCTATCCCGGTTTAAACTGTCGATAAAGTACTCCAACCTGAGCGCAGCGTCATTGCGCACAGGATCGAGTAAAGGCCGGTCAGAACTGCTGTCCAGTGCGGATTGACTGGCGCCCTGATGGGCGGCAACACTGCCGCTGATTTGCCACTGTTTCGCTATGGTCTGATGAAAACGTTTCAGTCGGTAAAGTTCTGTCGCTGTTAAGGGGTTTTGTTTATCGTTCAGTGCCTGGCGGTCAATAGACTGCTCAATCCAAAACAACGCCTGATCTTTTTCTTTATTCTGCGCAGAAAGGTATGCCACCTGCCCCGCTATGCCGGCGTCTTTCTGATAAACCTCTGCTGCAGCGGCTCGCTTTAAATGCTGTAATGCCTGCTCATCGCGCTTCATGTCCAGCAACAAATAACCGTAGCCTGCATGCAGCTCTGCTTGCTCTGGGGCCTTTTCCAGTGCCGCCAGCCACGCTTGCTCGGCCTGCAGCTGCTGGCCCAGTTGCTGATAAATCCAGGCTTTTTGTGAATATAAACTAACCCACTGTGGATCGCTGGTTCGCGTTATTTTATTCAGATACACCAAAGCGTCATCGTAGCGCTGCTGATTACGTCTTAAACTTGCCGCTGCCAGATACCAAGCTGTATGGTCCGCTGATGATTCTAATAAATACACCTCAGCCTGTTCTATTTTATCTATATCCAGTGCTAACCATGCCACCACTTGTTTGTCTGTATCCGCCAAAAACTTTCTATCTATACTGATAAAAGATGCAAAAGCAGCTGCTGGTTCATGCAGTTTTTGCTGTATGTAGGCAATATGCAGCATATCTGACACCAAAGGCTGTTTTTGATAAGCCTTTTGCCACAGCAATAACGCCATTTCCGTGTCATCATTGCCAAGACATAATGCCAGACTGCGGTATCCGGCCGCCGTCAACTCGCCTTCAGATAGCAGCTCCAGGGTTCTGTTGCAGCGTCCGGCAATACGCCAGAGTTCGGCACGCTGCTCAGCCAATACTGTCCAGCTGTCGGTTTTCGCCAGCAACTTTTGATCGAGCGGACTTTGCAACAACAGCAAATCGAGCAGGCGTTGTGGCAGTACCAACTGCTGTTCAATCTCCGCACTAAATGGTAGGGCTTGCTCTAACAAGGCCAAAGCTTTCTCTGGCTGCTTGTTCGTTATGTGGTGAAAACTTAGTTCGTCCAGCGTTTGTCGGGTGGCCTGATATTGATGCAGCTGCTGCATCGCATTAAATCGGCTTTGGCCTTGCGGCAAGGCCTGAGTGGCTGCGAGCACCAGATCGAACTGTTGGCTTTGTTTTGGATCGCTCAACAACAGTTTCAGCACCTGCAGGTAATCTCCCGCTGCTAATTTTTTTTGCGCCACCAAACGACGCTGTTGCGCCTGGTGAGGTTCTGCCAGTGCTACTTGTGCTATTGCATCAGGACTCAGCCACTTTTCGGCATACACCAGCCAGCTATCAGGCTTTGCTGCGGCATCACATTGATCAAACCAACGCTTTGCCTCAAGCTCATTGCCTGATTGCATGGCCAAATCAACTCTGGTCCAACAGTCTAACTGCAGCTGATCAGCAGTACGGAAAGCCTCTTGCCACTTTTTTTGCAGTATATGCCATTGCAACTTTTGCGCTAGCTCTTGAGGTGTCAGCGAGTGGTGCTGTTCAATGGCATGAAAACTTGTCGCGGCTCCGGCCCAGTCCTGCCGGGCGATTTGTTGCTGTAACTGTTGACGATAAAACGTCAAAGCAGCTTCAGATCCTGGCTCAGCCTGCGCCCATTGCCGGGCCTTATTGTGTTGTCCTGTCTGCAGCAATGCCAACATCATTCTGTTTTTATCTTGTTCGCTTAAGTGCTCCTTTGGCACAGAAGATAAATCGGTAATCACTTGCGCCGTTTGCTGTAATGCCTCAGACAGTGATGCATGCAAACTAAGTAGTCCACCGCTTAAAGGACGCTTTGTCGCTAACCAGCGCTGTGCAACGTCTTCCTGTCCCAACGCTATCATTCGGGCCGTGACCAGCTGCGCCACTGCCACTTGTTCATCAAGCTGCCACTCTTGCCAATGGCTGTCTACCAGCACTAAGTCGGGTTGCTCTTGCTGTTTGAGTTGCAATGTCAGTAGCAGCGGAAAAAGCCCCTTACGCTGTGCTGCTGTCAACTGAGTAAGAGTTTGCTGAGCACCTGCCAGATCCTCGGCTTCAATTTGATAGCGAAAACGCAAATTTAGTAAATCTGGCTGCTGTGGCACGAGAGCCAAGGCTTTGTCTATTTCGGCCACAGAGCCTGATGGGTTTTGTTTTTTGTGTAAACGATCGGCTTTTTCTAAGTAGGGATAAACGCGAAATTGCTCGTACTCGGTCATTGTGGTCGCCGCCAGGCTGGAGTGCACCAGCAACAGCAATAAAAGTTGATATTTCAACACCACAATAATGCATCCTTGTAGTGTTTTTTATCATGACACAGCCTGGTTGTCAGTTGCTGGATACTGCACCTGCGCTCACGCTGCAACTCCACCACTTTCGCAAGACTATCAGCACTGACTATTCCTTCACTGAGCAGATAATCCCCCAGTCGCTGGCCACTTTGATGATCGTAACTAATCAGGACCTGGTTCACCACAGCGGGGTCTAAGATAGCAGCCTGGATCAATGAATCACCGAAAGACAACTGACAGGCAAAATAACGTTGTTGCAGCAGTTCCAGCTCTCGTGCATCAATCTGCTTAGTCTGCAGACAAGCCCGCAGGTAATCGTCAGGGTTTAACCCCTGCTCATGCCGATACCAATGACGTATACCTAAACTCACGGCACCGTAAGCACAAATGCTTAGCTGCACTTTAAAACCTGTTTGGCGTTGAATTTGCCCCAAAGCTACAGGGGAAAGCTGGCTCTCCCGCACCAGATGTAACATGCCGTTTTCTAAGCTCAGTGGCAACACCATATACTTCAGTGCCAGTCGCGCGGGTAACAGCGCTATCACTGCTTCGGGCAGCGTAAAAGGATTGACCCCGGCATAAGGTAAATCCAGCTGCAAGGCCACTGCTCGTCCCAGTTCTTCTGGCGAGACCAGTTCTAAACGCAATAAAGTTTGGCCCAATCGTTCGGCTTTTTGCCTCTGCTCCAGGGCTGTTTCTATTTGTCGCTCCGTCAGTAAGCCTGATCCGGTAAGAATAGAGCCTAATGATCGGTTTGCTCTGCTTTCACTGACACTAGGGTATTCATGTTGAGTTTTATCCCAGGCTACGCGGCGAGGGTCGCCATGCTGCAAGACCTGCCGCCAGGCCCGTACATTGGCAAAAAAGTTAATGACGTTGCCCCACAGCTGTCTAGGTACCGACAATAGGGCCTGGGCTATACCATAATACCGCCGGACAAAAATCATGCGTTGCAGTAAGCGGTTGGCGAAGAAAATAAAATTAACACCCAGCAAGGTCTGCACCAGCGGGTCGTCAACAAAAATGGATAAAAACCTGTAACCATCAGGCACTAACTGATCATAAAACCAGAACAGACAGAGCTGAGCGAAAATTAACGTCGAGATAAAACTGACAAAGTAGGTGATCACACCTTTTCGATCACGCCAGAGAAAGTAATTTAACCGCCAATTATTAGTCCATCTGTGAGTTTTAAAGCCCTGAAATACAATGCCAATAATCCAGCGGCTTTTCTGCCGCACTGCGGTATGAAAAGTTTCCGGAAAATACTCCCTGACACAAACAACATTACCTTGGCTTGGACTGCGGCTGCGACTGGTTTCAGCGTGTCGCGCAAGCTTCGAATCAGTCACAGGAAAACGCACAAAAATTTCTGTCATGCCCCAATGTTTCAGCCGAAAACCAATGTCATAGTCTTCGGTTAGCGATTGCACGTCAAAAGGCAAGCCGTCGCCATGCTCTGAAAGTTTCAAAATAGCTCTGCGACTAAAACAGGTACCAACGCCGGCACTGGGCACCTGCCCGACCAACGCCTCACGTACAATCACATCTTTACCATGGCTTTCGGAAAACTCATCCATATAATGACCAGAGGTAAAGTCAAAAGGACCTTTCACAAAAGGGTAGACCGGTAATTGAATGAGATCCTTTTTAGGCAACAGATAGTTAAACAAGCGCAGTTCCATGGCGGATACCACGTCTTCGGCATCATGAAGCACAAAACCGGCAAACTTGACCTGGGTTTTTCGTTCAAAATCCAAAATAGAGGTAATCACATTATTCAGGCAGTCGGCCTTGCTGGTTGGCCCTGGCCTGGCGCAAACTACTTTATGCACATGAGGAAAACGGGCACAGGCGGCGTCTACATCAGCCTGTGTAGCGGGGTCATTTGGGTAAGTGCCGACAAAAATCTGATAATTTTCATAGTCCAGTTCAGCAGCGGCAAACTCTGCCATTTTACCGACCACGCCAACCTCCTGCCATGCAGGCACCATAATGGCAATCGGCAATTCTTTTAAGTGAAACAATTGCTGCTCATCAAACTTTTGTTTGTTGCGGTAAAAACGTAAATGCCGGCTCCAATGCCTTACCCAGTAGTACAAATCAATAAATACGTCGTCCAGAGCAAACACCAGTAACAGCACCATCAGCAGCACAACCAGATAGCGCAACAGATACAAGTAATTTGTAAGCAAATCTACTAACGACATTTCTGCACCAGAATAGCTCAACAGATAAGCAGGTAAAAACTGGCTAAAGCCTAGAACAATTTATCGTTATTATCAAATGAACAATTAAAGCAAGGACGGTTGATCGCTTTTATCATTTTTAGCTAACCCCTTACTGCAATAATGAAAAAAACAATCAAGCACAGCCTGAGATTTGCATTTATGTAATAAATCAATAAGATAAAAAAACGAATAAACAAGAACTCACTAAGGCCTTTGATGTTTACTGCTGTCCATACTGTTGAATTTGCCGAATTGGCTAAACAAAAAATTGCAGAGTTTAACGCCTTGCACTGGGATGCAAGCCTGAGGCAGCCTTTGGGATTAAAGCTTGAAGATCATCATGGTAACTTAATAGCGGCATTGGCTGGCCGTACTTTTGGCCATTGGTTTTATCTGGAGTCTTTGTGGCTGGACGAAAAAGTTCGGGGTAAAGGCGTAGGATCAAGGCTGTTGATTGAAGCTGAAACCCTCGCCAAAGCGAGGGGTTGCAGCTTTGTTATTCTGGATACGCTGGATTTTCAGGCCAAACCTTTTTACGAGCGACATGGCTATCAGCTGGAATGGACACAGCAGAACTACCCATTCACCGGCTGCAAACACTTTATGACGAAAAAACTATAGCCTGTGTATCTGGCCCGCCTTATTCCGCTTTATCCAGTTGATAAACGGAATCAACCCAATCCGGGTTACCGTCATTAGGCGCAGGTTGAATACCCAGGATCCGACACATCAGGTTATACAATTCGATATTGGCAAAAGCAGGAATTTGACTACCTGCGGTAAACGCTGGGCCATGGCCGACAAAAATAGCCTGCATCTCCGGACTGCTATTATCGTAGCCATGACTGCCTGTCACTGCACTTCGCCCGGGTTTTTCTAACCATTCTTTTTGCTTGTGTTGCTGCATTAAACGCCAACCGACTTCTGGCACCACCAGAAGCGGAGCTATACGTTTACTATTCTGATAGAACCAGCGTTCGGGTAAGTCGGTTTTTTTATAGACTTTGGCCGCAGGCGGCAAAGAACTTTTTAGCTGTTGGTAAATGCTTTCCAATTCAGATTTTTTCGGGAAAATCGACACAAGCTCTGGAGTCCATAATACCAAGGCTGCTTTTTTCTGATCAAACCATTGATCGACCGCTATCACTTGCTGTTGGGGAACTTTGGCCATACCGTGGTCTGACACCAACATCAGGTTGACCTGATGCTTTAGCTGTCTTTGCTCCAAGCCTTTGACTAAAACGTCCAGCGCTTGGTCCACATCAGCAATAGCCTCAGCGACTTGATTGGAGTCTGGGCCATAAGCATGGCCAGCGTCGTCCACTGTACTGAAATACAACGTCAGAAATTGCGGCCGCTGGTCAGGTGGTAAATCCAGCCAGGCCAACACTGATTCCACTCTGTCGATATTGCTGACTGAGCCATCATAAGGCTGCCATAGCGCCGGGCGAGTGCCTTTGATAGCAGCTTCCGAACCAGGGAAAAAATAAGTGCCGGTTTTCACTCCTTGCATCTCTGCAGTCACCCAGATAGGTTCGCCCAACCACCAGCGGCCATTGGTCACTTCCTCAGCTTTACTCATGCGAAACACAGCATCAAAATCGGCGTCGTATATATTATTTTCGACTATCCCGTGATTGGCCGGGTACAGACCTGTCGCTATGCTGTAGTGATTTGGAAAAGTTTTAGTTGGAAAGACAGGTTGCATGCTCACAGCTCTGGCCCCACCCTTTGCCAGTTGGTGCAATACCGGGGCCGGATACTTATTCCAGTATTGTTGACTGAAACCATCGATAGAAATAAGCAACAACGTACTGCTTTGATCCTGTCTCTGCGCCTTCGCTTCCGTAGCGAAGAGCTGAAAACCAGCACCCAAGCAGACTAACAGCAGAAAAAAACTACGCACAAAACACCTGTTCAATCTGACAAAAGGCTAGTGTACTGAGTCGCGCTGCGGAACAGATGACAAAAAAGACCAAAAGTACAAAAAATGCTACCAGTGACTGCAACACAGTCGAGTTAAACTTTGCTCAGGCCAGTACTTGCCAACGTCCACCTTTTGCCGGGCCTGTGCGCAACAGCTTACCTTCCGCTTTTAATTTAGCCAGTTGTTTCTCTATGGCTCTTGAGCTAAGCCCTAATTCGTCAGCCAATGTTTTCGCACTTAATCTGTTGTCTTTTTTCAGCTTTTTTAAAATCTGGTCTGCAGTTTTATACCAAGGCCCTGAAGCTTTGGTTTTCTTTTTTTTCGCTTGTAGCTTCAGACATTGGGAAAGGTCGGGCAATGGCTGAGCTAAAAAATCTGCGGCTTGGCTACACTGGATCAACTCAGCTTGCTGCAATTCCAGTTGTTGCAATTCAGCAGCCAGACTTTCTTTTGTTGTCCTTAGTATAAAAAGAATAAAGGCGGTCGCATCATATTTAGGTACGGATTGACGTAAGGTTTTCTGATATTCACGGGATTTCTCTCGCAGTGCCAAAACAAGAGGTAAATAAATACAGTGAGGCTGCCATTGCATTAAGACTAAATAGTGCCACAAACGACAAAGGCGACCGTTGCCATCAGAAAACGGATGGATCAAGGCAAGTTGAAAATGCATCAGGCAAGATACGACCAGCGGATGCACCTGCTCATGCCGCAGTTTATCCAGCAGCTCCTCAACCAAGGGCTTTACTTTGGCCGGTGCTGGCGGCATATGTACTAATTTATGATCCTCGTACACCCCTGCACCATGAGCTCTGTAGCATCCGGCATCAGAGCTTACAGCGCGCATAAACACTTGATGCGCCTTTTTTAAATCAGTACTGCTATATGGATTGTATTGATCAAGCTGCTGATACAAGGTCAATGCATTCTGCGCTTGTTGTATATCCTGTGCTAAAGCTACTACACGCTCTCCAGCAGCCAGCTGCTGCAACTGAACAACAGACAAAGAATTGTGATCCAATGCCAAACTAGCTTGTAACATGCTGTTTTTTAGACTTTGTTGTTGCTGTGCCGGCAGTGAAGCCACAAGCAGTGACCATTGCGCTACCTGTTGTTCTATAGCTTGAACTAAAGCCGGGATCTCCGGGTTAGCTTGATAAAATGTTTGGTACTTATCCATCACAGATCCACCTGTTGTCATTGCAGCTGAACTCGGGGGCATGAGTGTCAAAAATTTCATTTTATTGAAATAAATCAATACGATAATAACAACTTAACAAAGATAGAAACTCTTTCATAGTAAAGTTTGTAGCGGCATACAGGACAAGTGTTCTGACCACAGCACGCTATTCAGCTACCCAGCCATCAATAGAACCTGACACTCAAAAGCTGAATAAAGAGCTGGTGAGGTGGCACCACTTATCCTGGTTTAGAGCTATTTAGCGTATAGCATATATGGACCAGATAAGACGATGATAGGTTCATTGAAAAAACAAAGTGTGTGCATTTTTTCTAAATTCTTGAAAATAAAACTGCAAAAACTGAATAGATCAGCTTGCTTTCGTTAGCCAGCTCGATAACTATTGACACGCAATGGAGCAATATTTTTCATCTACACCAACGCAGATGAACAGAAATAGCAAGCAGGAGTTTTTGTGCAGGTAAAGCGTTACTCTACTTCTGAGCTTACGCTGCGATTTTGGGCAGCTAGTGCGTTGTTGTTAGCCTTCAGCGTTATTTTTGTTGCTTATGTTTCTGCAGAAAAACGCATAGACGGCGCCAATGATCAGCGCGTGTATTCTTTAAAAATCATTGGGGAATTACGCCAGTCCTCCGATGACTTAACCCGCATGGTTCGAAGTTATATTGCCACTGGCGAGCAAAGATACAAAAATCACTTCAATGAAATTATTTCGATACGTAATGGCCTGTCCGCTCGCCCTGTCAATTATCATCAGGTCTACTGGGATTTAGTCGACGACAACAATAACAGACCACGCCCGGCAGGTTCACGTATCGCGTTGCTGGATTTAATGAAAGCCACTGGCTTTAGCGATGCTGAAATGGTGGCCTTACAGCAAGCAAAAATTCAATCTGACTTGTTGGCTGTTATTGAACAAAAAGCGATGCAGTTGCTGGAAAAAACAGAATCTGACCCGATACAAAAAGAAAGAAACAAGCAGCAGGCCCTGGCTGCAGTTTTTGACCAAAACTATCACCAGGCGAAGATGGCCATTATGCAACCCATAGCCAATGTTTATGCTCTGGTCGACCAGCGTACAGCAAAGCAAGTGGACGATGCCATGTTTTATGCCTTAGTGATGCGTATGCTGTTTATTTTGTCTGGGTTGCTGCTGTTTTATTCGTTGTGGGACATTAAACGAGTACACAACAGTATTCTTGGGGCTTCCGTCAGTCATTTATACGATCAAATTAAAGCCATGGGACGGGGCGAAGTACTGCCAGGCACTCAATTGCGCAAGGCTAAACCCGGTAGCATTATGAGCTGGCTAGGGGCTACCCAGCTGCGGCTCAATAGCTCTATTCAGGAACGTCAGACACTAATCCAAAAGCTACAACAAAAAGAGCAATACCAGCGCACCCTGATCGACAGTCTTCCTTTTGTCGTTTGGTTAAAAGACATTCATGGCCGCTATCTGGAAGTAAATCAAAAGTTTGCAGAGCAGTTTGAGCACTTAAATATGTCGCAGTTGGTAGGTAAAACCGATGCCGAGTTATTCGATCCCCAGCAAGCATTGAGTCATGTGGTGCACGATAAACAAGTGCTGACCTCAGGTCAGCCTCAGTTGATCCGTTCGCAGCACAAAACTGAAACTCAGATGCGTTGGTTTGAGACTTACAAGGCACCGGTACTGGTGGATCAAGACTACGTCGGCACAGTGGGTATGTCCCGCGATGTCACACTGGAGCACACTGCAGATAATAAGTTGCGCTTATCGGCCAGTGTCTTCACTCATGCCCGAGAAGGCATCATGATCACAGATCCGCAGGGAGTAATGATTGATGTCAATCAGGCCTTTACAGAGATCACGGGCTACAGCGCTAAACAGGCTATAGGCTGCACACCACGTTTATTACAATCTGAGCATCAGGATGAGCATGCCTTTAGCTCTATGTGGCAAAGTTTGCAGCAACAGGGCTTTTGGTCTGGTGAACTCTGGAGCCGCAAAGCCTCGGGAGAAGATTTTTTCCAAAGTCTGACCTTTAGTGCAGTGCTGGATGATAAAGGCCAGATACAACATTATGTCGGCCTGTTTTCCGATGTCACCAACCAATACCAACAACAACAATACCTGGAAAAAATTGCGCTTTATGACGCGATGACAGGCTTACCCAATCGCAGCGCCTTAACCAAACACCTGCAACTGCTGATAAAAGAATCCAGCTCAGAGCAGATGCTGGCGGTGGCCTACCTCGATTTGGATGGTTTTAAAGAAATTAATGATCGCCACGGACATGAAACTGGTGATCAATTTTTAATAGCACTGTCGGAGCGAATGCAGTCTCAGCTTGCCGGCACCGAATTGTTAGCCCGCATTGGCGGTGATGAGTTTGTGGTGTTGTTACCAGCACTCACCGATAAAAAAGCTGGCCTTGCCAAAATTAAGCTGTTGCTGGATACAGTGGCGAAACCGCTAAAAATTGATGAATGGGTGCTGTCAGTGTCCGCCAGTATAGGCCTGACCTTTTATCCGCAAACAGATGCAACAGAAGCTGAACAATTGATACGCCAAGCCGATCATGCGATGTATCAGGCCAAACAGGATGGCAAAAATCGCTGCCATGTATTTGACACAGACTATGCCCGTAGTTTGCGAGGCCATCAGGAAACCATAGGAGAGATCAGACAGGCGCTGGCGCGTAAACAGTTCGTTCTGTTTTATCAGCCCAAAGTCAATATGCACAGTGGTGAAGTGATGGGCGCAGAAGCCTTGATCCGCTGGATGCACCCGCGTAAAGGTATGGTCTCTCCTGCCCTGTTTTTACCCGCGATTGAGCAACATAGTCTGGGAGTCGAACTCGGATACTGGGTCATCGAAGAAGCACTTCGGCAGTTGGCTGAATGGCAACGTCTCGGGATGACTATCCCCGTCAGTGTGAACATTTCGGCTTATCACTTGCAGCAGCTGGATTTTGTCAACCGCCTGCAATTGTTGCTACGTTTTTATTCAGAAGTACCCGCATCTTTATTGCAGCTAGAAATTCTGGAAACCAGCGCGCTGAATGATTTAACCCATGTACAGGCGGTTATGCAGGCCTGTATTCGCAGCGGTGTTAGTTTTGCGTTGGATGATTTTGGCACAGGCTATTCATCCTTGACCTACTTAAAACGACTGCCTGCAAAAGTGCTGAAAATTGACCAAAGCTTCGTTCGCGATATGTTGGTGGACCCTGACGATTTAGCCATTCTCAAAGGCATTATAGTATTAGCCACTGAATTTAAACGTGAAATTATTGCTGAAGGGGTCGAAACCACAGAGCATGGTGAAATGCTGTTACAACTGGGTTGTGCACTAGCTCAGGGCTACGGCATTGCCCGCCCTATGCCGGCTGAACAATTTATGCCATGGAAAAAAGCCTGGCTACCGCCCCTTGTCTGGGCAACAGCATCGCCAGGTTCAGAGATACAAAGCTCAGGCGCCGATAACACACTGACCGCAAACCCGCAGCACAGAGCCGTTTAATCCAGCAGCGTCTGGCCGGGCAAAAAAAGCAACAGCCAAAGCCACGTCCTCTGGCAAACCAGCTTGATTCAGCGAGTTTAGCCGCCGTCCTATTTCACGGGGTATAAGCGGCATGGCCGCTGTCATTGGGGTCTCGATAAAACCAGGTGCTACGACGTTAAAGGTGATGTCGTTAAGCTGTTGCTTGGCCATAAAGTGACAATAGCCTACTAATCCGGCTTTTGCACTGGCGTAGTTGGTTTGGCCTTTTTGTCCTGCCAAGCCATTCATCGACGATAACATCACGACCCGCCCCGCTGAGCGGATCAGCTGTTGTTCCAGCAAGGCCGCCGTAATACGGTGCACCGCAGATAGGTTCACATCCAGAGTTTGATCCCACTGTGCAGCTGTCATTCTGTGAAACATTTTATCGCGGGTAATGCCAGCATTGTGTACCAGAATATCCAGTGTCAGCTCATGCTCAGTTAACCAATGTTGCAACTGGTGCGCACTGTCAATTTGACTGATATCCAGCAACAGGCTTTTGCCACGCAATCGCTGCATCAGAGCCGTCAGAGCTGCTTCTGCCTGAGGTACATCCACACCAATCACGGTGGCCCCCTGCGCTGTCAAAGTTGTCGCTATAGCGGCTCCTATACCTCGAGCGGCCCCTGTCACTAAGGCGACCTTTCCTGATAAAGGAGACTGCCATGAACTCAGCACAGCTAACTCTGCAGCCTGTACAGCTAACACCTGACCTGTGACATAAGCTGAGGCTTTAGACAGGAAAAAATCAGCGGCTGGCAACAAGCTCTGCTGAACGCCTCTGGCCAGGGACAACAGGTTGGCTGTACTACCAAAACGTCCCAGCTCTTTAGCAATTGAACGGGTGAAACCAGATAAGGCAGCGGCTGCGGCGGCTGCCTCTGCAGTGGTAGCATCGGTTACAGCTCTGGCCAGTATCAGCAGCCGACCATGCTTAGCCAAACCAGGTAACAGACCTTGTAACTGCTGCCAGACTAACTCTAACTCCGCCGTGCTTTGTAGTTCTGTACCATCAAATATGATGGCCTGCACTAACTCTGCTGTCAGATCTTCACAACAAACGGCGGGCAGTTGGTTTAAGTGCTGACGCAGCAAAACACTGTGTTCTGACGTTTTACCACACAACACAACTGTGCCGCTAAAACAGCAGCTTTCGCCTTGTGGTCGCTCTAATCCGATGGCTTGAGGTACACCACACCAGCGACCCACTGCCGAATCTAATAAGGCTGATACCCAGGATCTCATCACTTTGCCTATACCAATAAAAAGTCTGACCATCTTAGCTGCTAACTATGGCCTGTACCAGACTGTCAATAGAGGGCCAAGTGGGGATAAGCATCAAGTGCTTTACCACTATGCAATAAATAGCTGGTCATTCACTCAGTAAAAAGCCGGCAACTTAAACCACCGGCTTTCATAGGTCTTACTTTTCTATAGATACTCTGACTAAGCTTTCTTCGCCCAGGCTGCACACCATCCTTCAGCATGAATCAGTTTGCCCGGGAAAATATTACAGCCTCTTAAGGCTTCACCGTCTTTGCCTTGTACATGCATACAATTGGCGCAGTTGGCTCCATCTACCGTAGATTTTGCCACATATTTCATAGCTACAACCATCGGATCGTCATCTTTGACCACTTCTTGAGCTACTGCATGTAACGCAGTACCACCTAAAGTAATACCCACTAAAGTTGAGGCTGATAGTTTTAAAAAATTACGTCTGTCTAAATTTCCCATCTCTTACTCCGTATTTTTGATTGGTTGATTCAAGGTGTTCTGCCCCTTGATCTAACCTTAGTATCTAAGATTGCAGTTCTGTTGAATTGGCTCTCTAACCCGGCTTCGAGCATGAAGCTTGACCTGGCTCGCCTATCGCCATCTTGCAATGCCAGATCCCAAAGGGTTACGTAACGCTACGGAGTATGGCGCAAAAAAGACTGCTTTGATTTGATCTAAAGCAGTGTATCAATGGTTCAATCTGGAAACTTCAGCAGACAGCAGTGGAGCCAGGATGCGAATGATCAGGATTTAGTCACGTAAAACTTCAGCCACTGTGCAATAACACCTTGCTGTTGTTGTTCACGTAAATACCGGTTAAATGCGGCCATCTGTGGTTTCCAACGCGGATGGAACGCCACTGTCAAACCTACAGGGTTAAAGCCGCTGGCAGAACGGTACAATTGCTGTTCAGGAAAATGGTGATGTAACAACCAGTTTGCAACATGCTCGTTCATAAAAGCAAAATCACAACGACCATTGAGTAACATCGTCAGTTGAGTCAGCTCACTGGACGAGTCTACCCTCGCTGTGTCGTTAGTTTGAAAAAATGGCTCTAAAGCCTGATAGACATAATACTGACGGGTACAAATGGCTTTGCCCTTCACCCAATCCGCTAATTGGCCTGCTGTCGCCATAGGCTGGCGGGAGAATAAGAAGTCCTTATGCTCCAGTAAAGGTTCTGAAAAAACCAATTTATCCGGATGTTGAGTCCATTCTTTCGCAAGCAAAATCGCGTCTACGTCACCTTGGTAAAGACTGTGCTCAGCCCGGGTTCTGTTATCAGCCACATACTGTACCTGAATATTCTGCTGACTAAAAAAATCCTGCAGAACCTCAGGTACTAAACCTACAACCAGCTCAGATTCTTTATCCTGATACATATAAGGCGGAACTTGTGGAAAATACAACACAAACTTGAGCTCTGTAGCTTTAGCCGCCGCCTGCACAGCCAAAGGGACAAACAACCCTACCAGCAACACCAAAACTCTCGCTTTCAATAGTTTCATTGTTTTACCTGTCACACCAAAGTACAACCTTCTTTGCTCACTACTGATAATACAAGTATTAATATTTTTATCAAATAGTTGTTTCTCTCCTGCTTTGCTAAAAAATCAAAGGCCAGATATTGTCAGTCATGCTTGAGTGGCATAGAGTGCCGCCATCCGATGTTTTTTGAATTCTGACTGTTATGAAACACACTCTTTCCTGGCTTGCTCTGGCCAGCTTGTTATTGTCTGGCTGTAGTCAAACGCCCTCTGGCATACATCAGTCTAATCAGTTTGCTAACAATGGACTGGATCACAAAGCGAAACCCATCAACGGCATATACGAACTTCAAGCCGGGGCACGTTTAAAAGCTCAGTGGCTCACACCAGAGTTATTAGCTGGCCTTGAACTGCAACTGAACTATTTAAACAAAAAGTCGGTTCCACAACAGCATAATTTACCGGGATTAGCCGTCAGTAAAAGCCAGTTGCAACAAACAATACGAGACTTACAACGCTGGGCAGAACAACCTGCAGTAACAGGTGGCGAAAACTTTGCGTTGCATCAGTTAGCCGGAGAAGATGGCAAAGGTAACGTACAATTTACCGGATACTATGTACCGGTTTTTACTGTAAGTTCCAGACCTGACACAGACTACAAATACCCTCTTTACCGTAAACCAGCCGGCATGAGCTCATACCCCAGCCGCGAACAAATCGACTTCGAACAGGCATTGTCTGGCCAGGGCCTGGAGCTTTTTTACAGCAAGAGTCTGGTTGACAACTTTTTTATGCAGGTGCAAGGATCAGGCGTAGTTGAAGATGAATACGGTCAGCAGCATTTGTTGAGTTACGGTGGCGGCAACGGCCATTCCTATCGCAGTTTAGGCAAGGTGCTGATTGAAATGGGCGAATACACTGCAGACACCATTTCTGCCACTGCTATTAAAGAATGGCTGGCGAAAAACCCGCACAGGCAACGTGAGCTGATGAGCAAAAATCCCAGTTATACCTTTTTTTCACCTGGCCTGAGTAAACCTGTAGGTGCAGCCAATGAGCCTTTAACTCCCTTGCATTCAGTGGCAGTAGACCCTGCTTTTATACCATTAGGATCGGTATTATTGGCGCAAGTGCCTCTACTGGATGCTAAAGGTGAATTAACAGGTCATGAGTTCAGATTGATGCTGGCGCAAGATAAAGGAGCGGCCATTAAAACTCCGGGTCGTATCGATGTTTATCAGGGCATTGGAGATGAAGCCCAGCAGCGCAGCGATAGTTTACGACATTACGGTAAAATCTGGTTGGTCTTGCCTAAAGATCAGAGTCTTTGACACTGATCTTTAGGACGCGTGTCCGATCTTCTGACCCTTGTGAAGATTTCATGTAGTTTGTTCAAACTTAGGTTGAAGCTTCTGCTCCTGTTCAGGATCCTGTCGAGATCTATGCAAACACCACAGCTCAAAGCGCCGTCAGACAAACGCAAAAAGCGCTGGCGGCTCAGTCACTTCTATGTATTTCTGCAGTTGTTGCTTTTTTCTCCAGTGCAGCACCGAGTTGCCGATAAATACGCTCACACCACCAGAGCTGACCAGGCTGGTACAACAGCCAGACCCATAGCAGTTGCAGCATCACAGCTGCTGCTGCAATAGCAGTCAGTGTGTCTCTGTTCACTGTCCCAAACCAATCAGGACAAAACCAACGAAACAGTGCCACCATACTGATGGATTGCCAAAGGTACAGGGACAAAGAACAACGACCGCAGCGCCTGAGCAGCTCCATCACTTTAGGAAGCCTGGGCAACATCAAGATAAATAATCTGATATACACCAAAGCAAAACACAAATCGGAAATCATCTGAAAGGGCGAAGGGACCTGCTGCTGCACTGAAAATCCGGTCCAGGCTAATGGAAGCACGGCACAAGCGACAGCGAGCAAGAGTAGCGGATAAAAATACCTCTTTAGCAAACAAGGCCAATCAGACTGCAGAGCCCAGAACGCAAGTAACATCATGCCGCCAAACCACCAATAACTGACCAGCAGCGTATCAACGGCTATCAAGGCGATATACTGAATTTGCTGCCACAACTGTACCATGTAAGGGCCGGTATAAAGCGCTATTAGTGTTTCAGTATCAGCCTGCATCTTCGGATCCGATTCGGCGACAAGCCAAATCAGTAGCGGAAGCATTAATCCTGCTGCCAAATAAGTTTTAGCCCGACTGAGTTGCTGCGCCATAGGCCACTGTAACGCCCGCTGCCATAACAGGCCAGAAGCCACCAGAGAATAGATCAACAGAATATCGCCCGACCAGACAAAAACAGCATGACAAAAACCAAGCAGCATTAAAGCCAACATTCTCGGTTTGAGCCTTAATGAACCCGCTTGTTGCCACAGTAAAAACAAACTGGCACCAAACAATAAGGTCAGCAGACAAATAAATTTACCCCGGATAAAAGTCAGATACAGCTGATGTTGCAGCTGAGACCACTGAGTCATTGTATCTGACAATCCAGCCTTATCCCCGAGCTCAAGCGGATAGGCAAAGGCGAAAATGTTAGCAAATAAAATCATCAAGACGGCAAAACCGCGGAGTGCATCAAACAGATACACTCGCGATGAGACAGCAGATGAAACAGGATAAACTGCATCCATGCAAAGGCCCTTTATCTAGACTTTAAAGCGGGTCACCAGCGCATTTAAATCTACAGCAAGACGGGAAAGTTCATGAGCAGAGGCGCTTGTTTGATTGGCTCCTGCCGCAGTTTGAGCCGCTAAATCACTGATATTCACTATATTTCGATCAATCTCGCGTGCCACTTTAGCTTGCTCCTCTGCTGCGCTTGCAATCACCAAATTACTGTCACTGATTTTATTAATGCGCTCTGTAATAATGCTCAGCGCCTGACCTGCAGCCTGAGCCACAGTTAAAGCATGAACTGCTTTTTCGCTGCTGTGTTTCATGGCATTGACGGCATCACCTGTACCGCTGCGGATTTTGGCAATCATCTCCTCAATTTCACGAGTGGAGGTTTGAGTACGGTGCGCCAGAGCCCTGACTTCGTCGGCAACCACAGCAAAACCGCGGCCCGCATCCCCGGCCCGAGCTGCTTCTATTGCCGCATTCAGCGCAAGTAGGTTGGTTTGCTCAGCAATAGCACGGATCACATCCAGCACTTTACCTATGTCCTGAGATTGCACCGCCAGGCCCTGAATGAGTTCTGAGGTTAAAGCAACATCCTGATTCATGTCACGAATCGCTGTCACTGTTTCATCCACTTGTTGCTGGCCTTGCACCGCCATTTTCGCAGACTCTGTTGATTGCTCTGACGTTTGTACTGCGGTTTGCGCCACTTCATCCACAGCAGAGCTCATTTCGGTAATGGCTGTTGCCGCTTGCTGTATTTCATCATTTTGCTGCTGTAAACCACGGGACGAATCCTCAGTCACAGAGTTTAACTCTTCAGAGGCGGAAGCCAATTGATTCGACGAATTGGAAATATGGTTCATCGCATCACGCAGACTCTGCTGCATTTTGAGCAAAGCCGCCATTAACCGGCTAGCCTCATCCTGACCCGACACACTAATGTTTTGCGTGAGATCACCTGAGGCGACATTCTCCGCCACAGTCAAAGCCTGGCTCATCGGGGCTGTGATACTGCGAGTCATCCACAAGGCTATAAAAATACTCACCACTATGCCAACCAAAATCGCGAAGACCATCAGCATCCTGCTGTTTTCATAACGATCAGAAGAGAGTTGTGTTTGTTGCCCTGCATAGTCCCGGTTCATTTGCATTAATTTCATCAAAGCTTGGGTCATGCGATCTGAATGCGCTGTTAATTGCTCATTGCTAATACGGACAGCCTCAGTTCTGTCTGACGAATCCAGCGCTTGCAGCAGCAAACTTTGGCCAGCAAAATATTGCTGCTGAGCTGATACGAAATCCTGATACAGCTCTCGCTCGCCGGGAATAGAAATCAGTTTTTCGTAGGCCTGTTGATAGGATGTCACCTCAGCCCTGACTGTATCCAGCGCAGCTTTGTACTGAGTTTTTTGTGTATCAGTTTCAGCAAGGATCAAACGAAAGGTGTTAACCCTGACTCTCACCATACTTAAATTCAGCCCTGCCAGATTATCCAGACTAGGGAGCGTATTCTGTTCAATCTCAACCGATACAGTGCGCATCTGGCTCATAGTAAGAAGTGCCATACTGCCCTGCAACAGTACTAGTAAGCCTAAAACTGCAAAACCAACCAATAAGCGGGTTCCAATATTGTAATTCCGTAAAAGCATATTTGCCCATCCTATAAAGTGCTAACAACTCACTGATATTTATCATCGCCCTAAAGCATAGGCGAAAATTACGAAAAAACTCATGACCTTACCGAAGATTCATCATCATTCATCGTATTTGTAGTCATGACATAAAATATAATGGGTACAAATTAGGCTGTTGAAGCTAACCCCATGCTCAGTATGTCGCTCTCCGGGTCAGAGTATCAGTAGTGAAACCCAGCTAACTCAGCTGAACTCGGGATAATGACTGTCGAATACTCTATATCTAACCAAACAAATCAAATAGATAAGCGAATTTATTGAAGTCGCTTTAGTCTTTGCTAACTGAATGCGCAAATTTTCGCGCTTATCAAGGCGCTTTGTCGTACGCCATAGCGAGCTATGGTGAGACAAAGCAACGCAGAGAGGCGTAAAAAATGCCTATTCAGTGGCGCAGCTTATCCCGAGTGCAGGTTAACTAGATCAAGATGTACTTCGAAACATCAGAGGTAGTTCAGCCCAGTAGCGGTTTAGTTGCATCTGATGAACATGAAGCTGGTGAGGCGAAACAGGATAAAACCGGATAGAATGACCTTGCCTGCACTGTGCCAAAGCGGCCGCATCTGTGGCTAATACCGCACCGGGTTTAGGGTAGCCTCCTAAGGTTTGTCTGTCGTTTAACAGTACTATAGGTAAGCCCTCTGGCGGGAGCTGCACAGCGCCATAACAAATACCTTCGGACAATAAAGCTCTGGGCTGGCAGCAAAGTGGCTCTCCTTCAAGGCGATACCCCATACGATCAGACAAAGCAGATACTTTATAGTCGGTGCTGTAAAGTTGTTGCCACTGTATTGTATCAAACCACTGCTGCTGGTAGCCCGGCACCAAACCCAGCTCAAGCGGGGTTGAAAACCCGGGCCAATATGACTCTGGCAGAGTGAACAGCAAAGACCGGTACGCGGGTCGGACTGGTAAAAACTGGCCTTGCTGCAAAGCTCCCCCCGCTATACCTCCTACTTTTTCACGCAGCACCGTACTGTTGCTACCAAAATATTTTGGCAACCGAAACCCTCCAGCCACCGCCAGATAACTGTGCACTCCAGCTTGAGCAAATCCAAGCGCAATAACATCGTCTTTCTTCACCCTGTGCGTTTGCCATAAACTTTTAGGCTGTCCGTTTACTGTAAGCGGCATCTGCGCACCAGTCACACAAAACACTGTGTCTGCCAAAGCCACTACACTGAGCCCCCCTACCGAGACCTCAACTTGGCAACTGGGGCTTGGGTTTTGCAACAATAAATCGGCAATGCGATAGCTCCGATGATCTGCAGGCCCGCCTTGAGTTAAACCCAAATGCGCATAACCAAAGCGTCCCTGATCCTGTAACGTGGAGACTACGCCAGGCTTGAGTACCACAAAAGCTGACATCAGCGCAGCTCCTGCGGCAACTCGCCACCTAAGGCTAAAAACTCATCTCTGCTGATGGATTGAAAACGAACCTGATCCCCAACCCTAAAAGGCATCAAAGGCTTAGCTGTACCGGCATTTTCGGCTTGAAATAAGGGGGTTGGACAAAGCCCCAGAATATTCCAGCCGCCAGGTGATGCTGCCGGATAAACTGCGGTTTGTCGGTCAGCAATAGCAACAGCCCCTTTTGGCACTGCAGGCCGCGGACTTACCAGACGTGGGGTGCTCAGGCGTGAGTCTAGTTCACCTAAATAGGCAAAACCTGGCGCAAAACCTATGGCATACACTCTGTAATCACGAGCCTGATGCAACTCTATAACCTCAGCAGCGCTTAATCCTGAATTTTGCGCAACCTGCCCCAGGTCCCAGGCAGTGTGATAGTAGACGGGTAGTGTGATGCGCTGGCTTTGTTGTGTAATCTCCGAACAGCCTAAGGCAAGCTGTTGTTGCAACATAGCTTGTAGTGCCAGAATACCACTATGCTCTGGCTTAAACACAATCAGCAGTGATGCATAGGAAGGCACAATGTCCTGCAATTGATCAGCAACTAAAGTGCGGATTTGTTGCGCTAAGTATTGCAGCTGCATCAGGTGCTGTGCTGAGATTTCAGGCGACAAATATAGGATCAGTGCATTTTCACCAGCCAGCTGCAGTGAAATCATGCGCCAGCCAACAAATCACGAATAGACTGCACCAAACCAAGAGCCGCCGGGTTATCCCCATGAACACACAAAGTATCGGCCTCAATAGACAGAGTCTCACCACTGTCACTTTGTACCGTGCCACTGTGCAGTAGCTGTTGTACTTGCAACAGTGCTGCCTGATGATCCAGTACACTGCCCGGCCGGCTGCGGGGCGTTAAGCTACCGTCGCTTTGATAACGTCTGTCAGCAAAAGCTTCAAACAACAGCTCCAGTTGATAACGCTCAGCCAGCGCTTTATGCTGCGTTGTCGCTGTTGTCGCCAACAACATCAATTTTAAAGGGCGATAGAAACTGGCCACTGCCTGCATCACAGTTTCAAGCAAAGCAGAGTTTGCCATCATGTCGTTATACAAAGCACCATGAGGCTTAACATAACTAATTGACAAACCAAGACTTTTTGCCACTCCATCTACTGCGGCAATCTGATACCAAAGTAAATGTTTTAATTCATCGGCTGGCATTTTTATTGAACGCCGACCAAAGCCCTGTTTATCGTCATAGCTTGGGTGAGCGCCAATTTCGATCTGATGTTGTTTGGCAAGAGTTAAGGTCTGGACTAATACTGTCGGATCACCGCCATGAAAACCACAAGCAATGTTGGCTTGATCAATCAAAGGCATAACCTGGCTATCCATGCCCATTTGCCAGGCGCCAAAACTTTCGCCTAAATCACAATTCAATTTGATAAAGGCTTTCATCATAAACTCACTAAAGAATCAATCGAAAGCTCAGGGACCTGTCTATCAGCAGCGTAGTGAAGGATGGAGGCTAAAGGTTGAGCCTGTTTTACCAGAGCCATTGTTATGGAGCTACAAACAGATAAACCGGCATAATGCCGGACCTTAGGCTGAGCTTTCTGACTGCAAAACAAGATCCGTCGCTGAGTTTGGCCTGCGGTTCTGTTTTTGCGTAAGGGGGAAAGACGAAGCTTGTCCATTTAGATTGGCCGAAAAATAACACCTGGCTTCATACTAACGGATTTTAATCTCTTTCCCAAGATGCTCTGTACAGCACAAATTCACAACAAGCCTCTGACAGGATAGATTAACTGTGCAGCGGGTTAAGTCACAGTAAACGGACTTCGACAGTCCTGTAGCCTGATAAAGCAGCCTTAGTCACCAGCCTGTTTCAAGCCTTAAAGCACAGCTAGAGCACATAAATATGGTCAGTGACATGGCTGACACCTGGTGTACTCCAGACTGACACGAGCGCCTTGTCATGTTCAGACCAGCTATTGACTGTGCCCGTTAGCACCACATCGGATTCGATGACTTCCACTTCTATGGCCGATTTCATTTTTCGGCTTTGTCGTGCCAGCGCAGTTTCGATGTCTTTTTTCACAGAGCCAGCCAGATTTTTCGGAGTCAGGCGGATCTCATTTGTGACTCCCCGTACGCCGGCCAGGTAACACAAGGCTTCAGTCGCTGCGCGACGCTGGTAATCAAAAGCAACCTCACCTGTTAAGTAGATCCAGCCCATAGCCACTTTGAGTTCGATACCTTGAGGCGGAATATGACTGGACCATTGCAATACAGCCTCGGCCACTCGGGTTAAATCAACGTCCTGATACACATGTTGGTGGGGCAAGGACACTACAAGTTGATTATCCAGCGATTGTACTCCATAGACTCTGTGCACTGCAGATTGAGCGTGCCACAGTTCAGCCAGAGACGATACTCTGCCAGATAAAGTCACAATGCCGGCATGCACTAACACCAAAATAGAGTCAGACTCTACTGCACTGTCCCACCTCAATTCCGCCTCAATATCTGTGGTCAATTGTTGATCTGATTTCATCGATTCCATTCCTGATACTTTGCCTGGTTATGCTGCTTAGTTATGCTGCTCCGGCAGACCCCATAATAAGCTGGCAAGTTCGTCAGCATGCTGTTCTTCCGTTTGTAAGATCTTCTGGATCAGCAGTGTACTGGTTGGGTCATCACTGCCGATAAACTGCAACACTTCTCTGTAATGATCTATCGCAACCCGCTCTTCAATCAGGTTTTCTTTCATCATTTCATATAGGTTTTGCCCAGAGCCAAAAATTGACTGACTCCGTTCTATCAAACCCTGAGGTGAAAAATCAGGCTCACCTCCCAGTTGTACTATGCGGGCAGCGAGCCAATCCACATGTTGCAACTCAGCGTTGGAATGCTGCAAAAACTCCGCTGACACTGCGTTGGCATGAATACCTTTAGCCAGAAAATGATGGCTGCGATAACGCAATACACAAGTCAGTTCTGAAGCTAAGGCAGAATTCAATAAATGCACCAACTCACCCCGCCCGGCTTGGTAACCATGGGTAACAGCACCCGCTTCCAGATGTTTTCTGGCGTGCTGGCGTAATTGTTTATGTTCGGTCATTTGCTTAGTCATCAATATTTCCTTTTGGATGCTCTGAATTAACTTAATACAGCAGAATCAAACTCAATGTTCGCTAACGCACTCAGGTAGCGCACAAATTCTGTACTTCTTACCCGTCTTCTTTGCGCACAGCAGTGATCCGGCAGCGGCAGGAACCTAACTGTGGCATTGCTGCACAGAGTGAATTCTGCTCACTTTGTGCCAGCAGCGCTGTACTGCATCCAGATTGAGTCCGCTAAAATTTACGGTTGCAAAGTTCAAATGTAGACCGGGTTGCCACCAGAGCTACCTGCTCTGGCAGTTATCCGCATCACAAGGTCACTGCTTACTCAGAGTGCTGCAGCTGTTGTATTGGCAATAATGACTTCCACTCTGCGATTTTGCTGACGACTGCTGGCTGTATCGTTATCAGTGACAGGTGAATGTTCACCTAAACCTGATGCATTCAAGCGATTCGACGCTATTCCCTGATTCTCCAGATAACGTCGCACTGAGTTAGCGCGCCGCTCTGACAAACCTTGATTCGAATCAGAACTACCAACGCTGTCAGTATGGCCCTCAATCTTTACAGTGCGCTCTGGATAACGGGTCAAGAAAGCAGAGAGTTTCGACAAGTTAGTCCGGGAAGCATCTTTGAGCTCGGCACGGCCTGTATCAAAAAGCACATCGCCCAAAGTCACAACCCAGCCCCTTTCGGTTTGTTTTGCGTTGAGCTCGCTAATTTCTCGCTCTAACTCTAAAGCCTGTTGTCTGGCCATTTCCGATTCAGCCTGAGCTGTAGTTGCATCCTGCCTGGCTAATTTAGCGTCATAACGGGCTGCATCTGCCTCCTGAGTTCTGGAATTCAGACGGGCATCCGCTTGTTGTTGTCCCAAGCTTTTGTATTGATCTTCCAGATAACTGGTCTGTGCCACAGCCTTCGCAATATCCACTTTTTTGTCTGCCAATTTGACTCTGTAGATGGCCAGAGCTTTGTCTTTCGTTGGTTGCTCTGCTGTGACGACAGCTGTAGTCGCCTGCTGTACCGGCAATACAGCCCTGTTTGTCATCGCCGGGTCGGCCTGCAAGGCCGTTAGTTTTTGTCTGACCGCATAAGATCCCTCAGGTTTAACTACTGTAGCGCTACAACCGGATAAACCCATAACACCAGCGATTAGGACAAGAATTGGCGTTGTACTTGTTGTAATTTTCATTGCATTTGTCCTGTTTTACGTTGCATTTCCAGCCTTAACACATCGATATTTTTTTGCATATCGTCGATAACAGCTCTTATTTTTCCCTCTCCCGCCCGGGCAGAAGCCAGTTCAGCACCCGCTTTAGATAACTCGGCATAACGACTCGCTGCCACCATATCTTCATTCTGAACAGCAGTGCGCGCAGAGACTAAATCTGCTCTGGCCTCCAGTAATTCAGGCAATGCATAATCACTGGCTGTGATGCGCTCAGCTGCCGCTATGGCTTGTTCTGCTGATTGGATCTGCCCTGTCGGTGCTTCAGGGGCTGAAGCACAAGAAGCCAGCAGCGCAGTCAGACTGATGAGCACTATAGTCTGGCGAACAGATGGGTAGAGGTTTGAGGCATACGAAAATACATTCGTGGATAAATACATGGTAACTCCCTGATCATTAATCAATAAACAACACCAAAGGACAATTCTCTTGCTGAAATTCAGCCGGGTACTAGTCTGACTGTGGTTGCATTCTGCCCCCTCAGCTCAGTGTTATCGGTGCGCCAGCGCGCACAAAATCACATGACTGGAACTGATCAAAAAAATGAAGATGTAAAACAAAGTGAATACACAGCTTTGTGTTACGGCCCACATACAGTCCAGTTTCGACCCTGTACTCTGCTTCCTCACTCTGGGCAAAAGGATTTGACGCTAAGATTTTTTCAAGGACCAGATTTCTTCTACTCTAAAAGGATGCATGTATGTCAAATCATATCGATGGCGCAGCTCAACATATCAGCACTAGTGGCCCGGCTTTAACCGATGAATTCCACAACTTTATTGCTGACATCGAAGACTTACTCAAAACCACAACTTCTTTGACAGGAGCAGAATTTGAGCAAGCAAAGAAAAAGCTGACTGAGCGAGTGGCAACAGCCAAAGCCTCAGTGGAAGGGATAGGACAAAACTTTGCTGCCAAGGCACGACACTCAGCAGAAGTTACAGACCGTTACGTGCACCAGCAGCCTTGGCAATCTATTGCTGTTTGTGCTGCAACAAGCTTCGTATTGGGTGCTTTTATCGCTCGCTACAGCGGTACAGCGGCTAAATAATCTGAAGCCGGGATAAGCCGCGCCACTGAATAGGCATCTTTTTACTCCTCTGTGCGTTGCTCTGTCTGGCCATAGCTTGCTACGACGAACGACAAAGCGCCTTGGCTCCATAAGAATCTGCATATTCCGTCAGCAACGACTTGTGCTGCTTTGAGCAACAATCTTACTTCGTTGATTTAATTCGTTAAATCGAAAAAGGCCGGCACTCTTTATCCCGAGTTTTATCCCGAGTTCAGGTTGAATAATTCAGCCCCCATCCACTCAGGACGCAGTTTTTATATCCTGAAATAAGGCGGGTAAATATACCGACCAGTTTAAGGTCGGTTTTTTCATCGGAGTTCAAATGTCAATACCTGAAATGGAACATGCCTCTGTTGGTTTTGATCCTGCACCTTGGCTTTGGTTGCTCGATAAAGCCAGTCCACAACTGCTGACTCAATTGGGTTTACATAGCCAGTTAATCCAACTGGAATGGCAGCAAGAAAAACGTCGTTTGCAGTGGATTATGCTTGTAAGCGCTCTGAGCATGAGTTTTGTGTTGCTCGCTTGCCTGTTTGCAGGCTTTGCACTGCTTTACCTGAACAGGTTTAATCCACACTTCAGCCTCTTTGTTTGGCTTTTACCTGTGGTATTTATCTTGCTTGCAGCCAGCTGTTTTTTTCTAGTCCAGCAACTTGGCAAAAAAGGTCAGAGCGCCTTTAGTGCTTGTTATGAGGAACTAAAAACTGACCTACAACTTATCAGGCGCCAGCTATGAGTACAGAGCAGTCACTATCCATCCAGGTCCAGATCCTGCTGCTACGGCAGAGAATAAAACAGCAACGCCTTTTGATCCAACAACTTATCGAGCCGCAACACTCAAAAGACGCCGATCCCTTTCCCCGAAGTTTAGGGATGAGGTTGTTACAAACTCAACTTGCGGATTCAGCCCCTTGGCTGGTGCGGCTGAGCAACAAAGTTCAGAGCAAAGAATCGGCCTTGCTCTGGTCTGTCGCTTTGAGGTTGGCGCAACACTGGCTACAGAAAAAGCGTACGACGCAGCAATGACAGCAGTTTTAGTCTTTGAATTGAAAACTCAATTCAATAATCTTCAGCCTTATGTACGGCGACGTACAGACTTCTAAGTCCAAACCGCATAAGCTGGCGTCGATCGGTCTTGATCGCTAACTTATACATGGAGTTTTTGATGTCTGATATAAAAGGCCCGCAACAGAATCACCTACTGGCCGCCCTGCCTGCCGACGCGCAGGATAGACTCTGTCCACATATGGAGCTGGTTGAATTACCTTTAGGCAAAGTTCTCTATGAATCCGGTGATACATTGCGTTATGTCTACTTCCCTACCAATTCGATCGTCTCCTTGTTGTATGTGATGGAAAGTGGCGCTTCCGCCGAGATCTCGGTGGTAGGTAATGAAGGGTTGATTGGTGTCGCACTTTTTATGGGGGGCGAAAGTACAACCAGCAGAGCCATAGTGCAGAGCGCTGGCCAGGCTTATCGTTTATTAGGCCAGCGCTTAAAAGATGAATTTAATCGCCACGGTGCTTTGTTGCATACCTTACTCCGCTACACTCAGGCACTTATTACTCAAATGGCACAAACTGCGGTTTGTAACCGCCATCACTCTATTGACCAACAATTATGTCGCTGGTTGCTGCTGTCACTCGACAGACTGGACAGCAATGAGTTGGTGATGACACAAGAATTGATCGCCAATATGTTGGGGGTGCGCCGAGAAGGCGTGACTGACGCGGCCGGACGTTTACAACGTTTGGGAGTGATTGATTATCACAGAGGTCATATAAAGGTACTTGATCGTCCAAAACTGGAGAGCTTAAGCTGTGAGTGTTATGCGGTAGTCCGCAAAGAGTCTGACCGTTTGTTACACTGGGCTAAAAGCACAAAAAGAACCTGATTGTGCTGTGCTGCCTGACGTTTTCTGCGCTTTTATTGCTATGGTTGTGACTCCCGCCCTCCTGGATACAGTGCCTCAACTGCGGTTGTGTGAGTAAGCCTGCGCCACCTATCTCACCTGAACCCGCGATAAGTAGCACGGGACTGCATGAACATCGTTTTGCGCCTTTGAGCTTTGATGCGCGAGGCAAAAAGTTTAGTGCTGTGGCGAACAGAAATCTGCAATCAAATCAAACAGAATGCTATTTATTCCTGTTAAATAAGGCGTATCAGATGCAACGAGCCCCACCACAAAATAAACTTTTGCAACAATTGTCCGATCAAGATCTGCAAAAGATCATACGGCATGGCAAAACTATCCAAATGGAATTTGGACAATTGCTGTGCGAGGAAGGAAAAGACTGTGGTTTTGTTTATTTCCCTTTATCAGGTTTTATTTCCATTCTGACCTCAATGCAGCATAACCAAGGATTAGAAGTAGGTTTAATTGGTAATGAGGGCATGTTGGGAGTGTTGTCTAGTATTGGTGTGCATCTATCTCCAGTACAAGCCGTAGTTCAGGGTAATGGCACTGCTTTACAGATCGAGACTCAGGTCTTTACTGCAGAGTTAAAAGATAGCTCTACATTGCAACACCTAATGCAACAGTATCTCGCGTTTTATGTAATACAACTGACCCGTTTAGTCTGCTGCAATCATTATCATGAAACTGAACCCCGCTTAGCCCGCTGGTTATTGATGACCCATGACAGAGCTGATGGCGATCAGTTTTTTCTGACTCACCAGTACCTGGCTTCGATGTTGGGGGTAAGGCGCAGCAGTGTGACCGAAGCTGCAGGGGCGCTACTACAAAAAAATATCATCGATTATCACAGAGGCCAAATTCATATTTTAAATCGCACAGCACTGGAGAAGGTAAGCTGCAGTTGCTATCGCGACTTGCTTGATAAACAACAACTTTTTTTACCCGATTTACCTAGTGTACAGACTGACTTCGTTCGTTAACGAACGGAAGCAACCCTCAGAATAAGGCAGACTTGAGTTCCGGTATCATGCCGCTGTGCCGGCAGCTCAGGCGAAAGCCTCAAGGAGTTCTCAGTGAATTACAATGATAAAGATCAGTACGGCATTTATAAAAGTACCAGCCCATTTCAACATGATAACAACGGACCTGGCCCTGGTCTGATGGGCGCGGAAACCCTGATAGGCAATGATGTTTATAATCACCATGAAGAAAAAATCGGTGATATCAAAGAACTAATGTTAGATATGAAAGCTGGCAAGGTCAGCTATGCCGTGTTGTCCTTCGGATCTTTTTTAGGCATGGGGGAAAAACTGTTTGCGGTGCCATGGAGCTCATTAGTTCTGGATACCGAACACAAAAGATTTAAACTGAATGTCAATAAAGACAAACTGGATAACGCGCCAGGTTTTGATAAAGACCACTGGCCCGATATGGCTGACAGCAGCTGGCAGGAACTGATCCACGGTTACTACCAGAGTAGCAACTCCTGACACAGCTCTTGATGAACAACTGCCGATAGTCAAATCACTCAAACTCTGCCCCTGATTTTGGGGCTTTTTTCGGTTCTATCCACACCCGGGTTACTTAAGTTTTAGCCTCTGGCCTCCAGCTGAGTTCTGCAGCGTTAAGAGAGTTGGCTCTGAGTACGTCAACGCACAGACCCTGATCAGCTCTTACTCCAAAGTAACTACCTCTTTACCGATCCGGAGTACCACATGTTAGAAACAATTGTTGCTGTGCTGGTCATTTTATGGCTGTTGGGCATGGTGTCATCTTACTCGTTAGGGGGTGCATTGCACCTTTTGCTGGTTGTGGCATTAGTGCTTTTTATACTGCGCATAGTACAAAGACGCCGTCTTTGATCACTTCAGCCCAGTCTGGCCTTTTATGAACTCAGCTTGCTTTGAACCAGACTCTTTCAAGCACCTGAACTCAGTTCAACTAAAATCAAGGAACTACAACTGATGACGATAAAAGCTTTAGTAACTGCTGGCCTGCTGGCAGTAACAGTCCTGGGCAGCCTGAGCTGTGCCTCCAACCGCACCTCGGAAGGAACGGGTGAATACATCGACGACACAGTGATCACCGCTAAAGTAAAAGCAGCCTTTTTAGCAGAAGCAGGTTTAAACGTTGCGGAAATCAACGTGGAAACCTTCAAAGGCGTGGTGCAATTAAGTGGCTTTATTCAGTCACGTACTGACGCCAACCGCGCCATTGTGCTGACGCGCAGCATAGCCGGCGTTATGTCGGTTCAAGATGATATGCAAATCAAATAAGCTTTTGGTTCGTTTAGCGCGTCAGCGCACCGAACTGATTTCCTATCCGGTTTATGGTAGTCAAACGTTATCCCCCGCATGCCTTGCACCATTGCAACAGCATGCTGGCCCAGGAGAATACTTATGACTTCATCTAAACAGAACATAACTAGCATCAGTCTTGCAAGTACAAGAACTTCGGCAGCAAGCACCAAAGTAGTAAATCAACTTCAAACCTCAACAGCAGCTAGTTCGCAAAAGAGTCTGGTTAACGGAGTAACAACGCCACAACAAGACAAAGTAGCAGAAGATGCCTGGCAAAAACGCCTTGGAGCGGCCCAAAAAATGTGGACCAAGCTGTCTCAAAGTGAGTTAAAAAAATCAGCAGGCGCAGCTGATAAATTAGCTGAGCTGGTACAAAAACGTTATTCCATCAGTCGCCCTGACGCTGACAAACAAGTGAAAAAATTTATCGATAATCGCGGTTAATCTTGCCAAGGAGAACACTATGAAACGACTCAACAAACAACACTCAACAGCGCTGGTTTTGATGTTAGCCAGTGTGTCAGTCCCTGTGATAGCTCAAGACAGCAAAACGAGCCAGCAACTACTGGATGCGCGGCTGGAGAGCCAAATTCAAACCACATACCAGCTCAGCCCTTATTTACGCCACGATGATATCAGTGTCGCTGTCACAGAGGGCAAAGCCACTATCAGTGGTAGAGTAGAAAATGATGTAAATAAAGATTTAGCCACTGAAATTGCGCAAGGCGTCAAAGGTATAGACGACGTTGATAATAAGATGATCACCGAAGATAACTACCAAACCCCCATCAGGAAAGACGGCACAAGTTATGCTGAACATATTGATGATGCCAGTGTAACAGCGGCGGTCAAATCAAAGTTAATGTGGAGTCGCTATATCGATAGCGGCGATACAAAAATCACCACCAAAAAAGGCATGGTCACCTTAACCGGCAGTGCGCAAACGAAGGAAGCGGTTGAGTTAGCTGGCAACCTGGCGATAACCACCAGAGGTGTAGTCTCAGTGGACAACAAACTAACAGTAGTCGCGGATCCGGATAACGAATCCAAACCTGGCACAGTGATCGCCGATAGCTGGATCACCACTAAAGTGAAATCCACTTTGATGTATTCGAGTAATGTCGACGGTTCCGACATAGCTGTCAATACGAACAAAGGTGTGGTTACGCTTGATGGCTTGGTTGATAGTGGTTCTGAAAAAGCGCTGGCTGTGCAACTAGCAGAGAATATTAAAGGTGTGCAAAGCGTGGATGCCGCAAGCCTGACCTTTAAATAAAAGCATGTTCCGATTTTGCTTGCACAGCTGCATCAATGGCCCAAACCAGCAGCTGTAACAGCAGTGAATTAGCTACAGCTCCAATCCAAGCCGTAGCTATTTTTTTTGTTTTTCCTTGCTATTTGTCCTTGAAAACCTGACGTTTCCTCTATTCTTCATAAAAATCAGTCCACTCACCTGATAAAAAGCTTAAGCGAACTGGAAAGGCACTGCTAATTGCTGCAGTATAAAAGCTATTATTTGCTTAACTCTGTATCTAGGGAAGCTAGAGTGCCTGATAGTTTAAGTTTATTACCCGCTGTAGTGGCTATTGCCGTCGTTATTTGGCGTAAAGAAGTCATTTTGGCACTGATTTTAGCCGTCTCTTGTGCTGAAGTTTTACTTTATCTAAAACAACCTGACTTGAGCCTGTTTGGCGCCCTGTTACAGGGTCCAGTGCAAAGTCTGGAGCGAATCATTTCAGTCACCTCTTCCGCCGATAACAGCAGAATTTTGTTATTTTCATTGCTGATAGGCGCGCTAATGGCCTATATGCGCGATTCTGGTGGCGTCTCAGCTATGGTGAACTGGTTTATTCGCAAAGGCGTAGCCCGGACTAAACGCCAGGCTGGTTTTATCAGTTATGGCATAGGTATTTTGGTTTTTATTGAATCCAACCTGAGTGCTTTGACGGCTGGCATAGTATCCCGCGGTTTATACGATAAGTTTAAAATGAGCCGCGCCCGTCTGGCTTATATTGTAGACAGCACCAGCGCTCCTATCTGTATTTTAATCTTACTGAATGGCTGGGGCGCTTATGTACTGGGACTGTTAAGCAGCTATAGCTTGCCAGAATCTGCAATATCCGTGTTAATTGGCAGTATCCCACTTAATTTTTATGCGTTATTCACCTTGATAACGGTGTTTTACACCATCTATACCGACAAAGTCTATGGCCCGATGAAACAGTCTGAAATCGAGTTAAATTCAGTATCGAATCAGAGTGATTTGGAGATAGCGCCAACCACATCTTCGCTGATGCTGGTGCCACTTCTGACACTGGTTTTAGGTATGGTGGCTTTTATGTTCTGGACTGGCAATGGCAATTTGGTGGATGGCTCAGGCGCCAAAGCGGCGTTGTACGCAACCACCCTGGCTTGTGTCGTCGCTTATGGTCTGATGATTTACAGCACAAAATTCAACCATCAACAGTTGGTGATTATGGGCTTTAAAGGCATGAGTGAGTTGTTACCTTTAGTTAGTATCGTCTTGCTGTCGCTGGCTCTGGGTAGTGCGATGAAAGATCTTGGCACTGGGCTTTATGTTGCATCTTTTGTCAAAGAATCCACGCCACTGGTACTTATTCCCGCCTTGCTTTTTATCGCTGGCGCTGTTATTTCCTTTACTACAGGCACTTCTTGGGGCACTTTTGCCATTTTAATCCCTATTGGTATGCCACTGGTGGAAATGCTGGGCTTACCTCCTTCTCTGCTGCTGGCGGCTATTTTAAGTGGTGGGATTTGGGGTGATCATTGCTCGCCTATTTCCGACACCACGGTAGTCAGCTCCGTCGCTGCCGGTTGTGACGTGTTAGAGCACGTAAAAACTCAACTGCCTTATGCTCTGTTTTGCGGTGCGCTGGCGCTGCTGGCTTTTTTAATCAGTGGCTGGTTGATGATAGGCTAACGATAGACAAACACAGCAAAAACGGGATGATCATCAGATGAAAATACCAGCCTTAGTCACTTTTAGTTGCTTTTTACTGGTGTCCTGCGTCACTACAGTACAGCAAAAAAAAACAGCGCCGCAGGCCGCAACTGACACTGCAAAAACACTGGATAAGATTAGGGTTGAGCCCCGCCAACCTGCAGATATTATCAATCTTCTGGAGGTGACAAACCAGCTTCAAATCGCTATGGCTTTTGCAGGCAACAATAACTTTACTGGCAAAACAGTGCCAGGTTATCAGGCAAATAGCTGCTTTCTAACCAAAAATACTGCCGAAGCTTTGGCTCTCGTGGCGCAAAAAGCACAACGTCTGGGTTATCAGCTGCAATTACTGGATTGTTACCGTCCCCAGCGCGCATCCAATCACTTGATGTTATGGAGTGCTGACACTACAGATCAAAGCACCAAAGCATCTTTTTACCCCAAACTGCAGAAAAATCAGTTGAGTCCCACTTTTATAACGGCCTATTCAGACCATAGCCGAGCTTCTGCCGTGGACCTTACCTTGTTGCAAAAAAATGCTGCAGGCCAATGGCAACAGCTTGATATGGGAGGCTCTTACCTATTATTCGACAGCATCTCATATTCAGACAGTACAGCAGTGAACGCACAACAAAAAGCCAATCGTTTGTTACTCAAAGATCTGATGCAACAACAAGGCTTTATCTCGTATGCAAGAGAGTGGTGGCATTTTAGCTTGACTGCTGAAAACTACCCTACGACCTACTTTGATTTTCCGGTGCAATAACCAAGGATGTCGAATGCCAGCTCAGCGAGTTATAGTCCTTTGTGTTTTTGCCTTATCTATCCTGGCCTGTACCAGCAGTCCTGCAGATAAAGCACAGCATCTGACACAAGAAGAATTGCAATCACAGTTAGTAGCGCAGTTACAACAAGCACGGCTACCTGCTGAGGCTCTCGCTTATGTAGCCTATCCTTTAACCAATCCGACAGAAAAAGTTAGTTATCAAGCGGAAAAATCTATGCAACCCGCATCGACCATGAAGCTGCTGACCAGTATCACTGGGCTGGAGCTATTGGGTGCTGCCTATCGCGGTAAAACTCAGTTACTAGCTTATGAGCAGGCACAAAAGCAAATGCGGCACCCCTTAGTACTTCAAGGGGTCGCAGATATGGATTTGACGCTGCAGCAGCTTTGGTTCTTGCTACAGCAGGCCTATGACTTGGGCATAAGGCAGATACCGGCAATTCATATCGACCGCAGCTGGTTTAATCCAGCCCGTCAAGAGCTCAGCGCTTTACCTTTTGATGAAACTCCACGTGAATATTACAACCTATTGCCAGACGCTTTGTTTTTACAGCGGAATATGTTGGGGATCAGCCTGAAGTCCACTGCAGAACAGCTTTCTGGGCAATTTTATCCGTCGCTGCAAGGTCTTGAACTGATCACGGACCAGGTTCAGCTGACAGACACAGCCTGTTCAGACTGGTATCCAGATCTGCACCAACTGGCCTTTAAACGTCAGCCTCATGCAGTGCAATTGGTGGTACAGGGTAAGTTTCCAAAAAACTGCCACAACTATGATTATTTACAACTGATCAACAGAGTCGATTTCACCCGTTTAGCGATTCAGCAGCTATGGCAGCAAATCTCCGGACAAATAGCAGTCCCTGTGCTGGAGCAAAAGGCCGCTGCGGCCACAGTGCTGCTTGCTGAGCACCAAAGTCGTACCTTGGCTGAAGTACTGAGGGATATCAATAAGAACTCTGACAATGCCCTGACGCGCCAACTGTATCTGGCAATAGGAGCACACCAAGGCGCAACAGAAACTGAATTGACCGCCATCACTTCTGAGAAACACATTCGTAGTTTTATCCGTAAATTAGCTTTGGACGATAGCAGCCTAAGCTTAGAAAATGGTTCTGGTTTATCAAGAACTGAGCGCATCAGCCCACACTTGTTGGCGGCCCTGTTACAGCATGCATTTCGGGCACAGTATCAGCCGGAGTTACTGGCAAGTCTGCCCCTGGCAGGAGTCGACGGCAGCTTAAAACGACGTTTAACCCAAGCCCAGACCCTAGGTAAAGCTCGATTAAAAACCGGCTCTTTGAGAAATGTAGTGGCGCTGGCTGGTTTTGTTACAGACCAAAGCGGCCGGGTTTGGGTAGTGGCCAGCTTTATCAATGATCCCAAAGCGGCCAGAGCGAGGCATGTGCTGGATAGCTTGATCGAGTGGATCACCAAACAAAGCGATAAAATAATCTACGATAACACAACCGATCTGGTGTAGCCCCTGACTTCATGATAACCTTGTTGATAACTATTCTCATCTAAATGTAATTAATGGAGTCTGCGATGAAAAGTTCAGTATTAGTTTTAGGTTGTGTTGCCTTGATAGCCAGCTCTTTTGCCATATCCGCTCTGGAACGGCCAGATCATTTCAAAGGCAAAGAAGCCAAAACTCTGGCGGAAGCTGTGGTTAACTTTAAAGAAGCAAATCAACGTTTTGCTCAGCTGCAATCTGCCAAGCTTACCCCTGAGGCTATGGCTGAAATTCATCAGCTGACCTACAGCATGGAAGTAGCGTTGGAAAAAATTCATCAGGAAACAGCCCAACTCAAAGTGGTGTTGGAAGAAGTGCATATTGCTTCTGAAAAAATGGATGTCAGCACGGTACAGCAACAAGGTGCTTTATATCTGAAAAATGCCACTACATTGGTAAAGTAAAGCTGAATTAAAGAAACAGGGCATCAGACTGCTGCTGATGCCCCTGCAAAAGCTATTCAGACTTTAAACTTAGATAAGACGGCGCTAAAATTTTCCGCTATTTGCTTAAGGCCCTGACTTGAGTCTTTCGTCGTGGCGCTATGCATTGCATTTTGCTGTGCCGCTGAGTGAATATGACTGGTTTTTTGATTTACAGCATCAGCCACATCACGCTGCTCGGCTGCGGCCGAGCTGATTTGTGCGTTCAGTTGGTTGATTTCTTCAATAGCTTTTAGTACCAAGACCATTGCATTATTGGCCTGGCTTGCTTTGATTTCATTATCTTTTACTGTGTCCTGTGCATTAGTGTTTAACAGCTGAACTTCGGTCACCCCTTGCTGCAATTGCTCTATCATGCGTTTAATTTCACCAGTAGAGGACTGAGTGCGGCCAGCTAGCAAGCGTACCTCGTCAGCAACCACACTAAAACCGCGGCCTTGCTCCCCAGCCCTGGCTGCTTCGATGGCAGCATTTAAAGCCAGCAGATTGGTTTGCTCCGCTATGGTATTGATGACTTCCAGTACTTTACCAATTTCAGCGCTTGAAGCCGATAAAGTTGCAATTGAACGTTGCGAATGCTGAGAGTCCTGAAGCTGTTGTGCAGCATTTTTCACCGCTGCGTCCAAGGTTTTCATTGCGCCTTGAGTCAACTTTGACGCTTCAACGCTGGCATGTTCTGCCTGCTCCGCATTTTGCGCCACGACAGAAGATGTTGTAGCTAACTCATGAATGGATGACGCTGTTACTTCAATATCACTGGTCTGTTTTGCAACTTCAGCACTGGACTCTTCGGCAACCTTGGTTAGTTCGACAGAAGCTTGCACCAAACCATGGGTCATGGATCTCAGTTCAACTATAGTCAGGCGCAGTTGCTCGAGCAATTGATCAAAACAGCGGGCCATTTCACCAAACTCGTCACTGCTGTAATTGGAAAAACGCCGGGTTAAATCACCCTCGCCTTCAGTAATAGCTTTAATAGCACGTATGGTGTCATTGACTCGGGTCACTACTATGCTATGGGTCAGCCAGTACACTACAAGCAGAAGAATAATGGCACCTACAGCTATAGCGACTGACCGTTTAATTACATTGTCGCGCACTGCGGCATTTAACTCAGCATGGGAATATGCCGAGACAATTTGGTAACCCCAAGGGGCGAATTGTGCGGTTTGGATAGACCAATCCGGATTTTTTGTTTTCAGGATTTGTTCCAGTTCTGATGCCTGAATATGACTGGATTGAGCGCGAATAGCACCGTTCCTGTCGAGCAAGGCAACAAAACCTGAATCAAGTAGACGGCTGGACGCCAATAACTGTTGCAGAGACTCTAAATCGGCTTTGTAGCCAACATATCCTATACCGACCACTGCACCTTGTGCGTTGAGTAATGGTTCATAACCAGTCACAAAAGGGTTACCCAAAATATCCACAGAACCGTAAAATGCTTTACCTTGCCTTATCGCAGCTATAGCGGCACCGGTCGGCGCCAGCAGAGTACCAGTAGCTCTGCCCTTGTCTGTCACGACATTAGTGGAGATACGAACAAAATCTTCTCCTGACCGGCTAAAAATAGTAGCTGTCCCACCCATAATGCTTGTAAGGTCATCGACCAGCTGGTAATTGTTCCCCTGAGCTGCAGTGCCTAAAAGTAAATCAGGAACCTGTTGTGGACCAAAAGTTAAATCATCGCCCTGCGATACAGCTCCCATTTCAGCAATACGACGGAGGAACAGTTTCATGCTGCTTTGAACCTGTTGGCTCAGCAAGCTGTCAGTGATGGTCAGGATATTGGTGATTTCCCGATTCAAACGGTCTTGGTCTTGGTTGACGGAGCTTTCTATTTCTTGATATTTAGTGAATGAAATCAGAATGATAGAGGCTAACATTGCCAGTAAAACCAGGCCTGTGAGTGTTAACATAAACTTGCGCTGTACTGACATAGGGCCCCCTCGGTGTATGTAAATTGCTTCGACTAAAAGTGATTTAAATCAAAGCTGCATGAATAGCCTAGTCGGTAATGAGTACAATGCCATTCTTACCGACTATTATGTATAGCTTGTATCTATAGCTTGTGTTGAGGGGCAAGGCTATAAAAAAGGCCAGTCAATAAGACTGGCCTTGCAAAACCATGCAAAGCAGGGTTCTGCTGTTTCAGGACATTCTTTTTAAAGAATGTTAACCCAAGTTTCGTAATTAAAGTCCGTTTTATTACGAAAGCTTTAGTCCGGTCGCACCCGGACTAAAACGTGACTGAGCCTGAGGCCTTGCCTGACTTATTCAAATAAGAAACACTGTTTATTGTTATTTAAACATATTTCACTTTTATCAAATAATCAATCAAAAAACCAAAAACTCTTTCATAAATTTCATTTTTATCAATGTAACCGTTCTCAATATTAAAAGAGTATGCCAGAACCAGAACAGAAACAGAACGCCCCTTTTAAAAAAAGGTCACAGAAAAATAGATTTGATTAACCTGAACTCGGGATAAAGAGTGTCGATTTTTTTTGATGTAATGAATTAAATCAACGAAGTAAAACTATTAGGTCAAGCAAGCAAAGTCTTTGCTGACTGAATGCACAGATTTTGTGGATCTCAAGGCGCGAAAAGATGTCTATTCAGTGGCAAGGCTTATGTCGAGTTAAGGTTGATTATCCAACAAGTTTGCATTAAATCCCGACTTGCCTCGCTTGGTTTAAATAAGCTTTGATACAAAGGCATCATTAAACTAGCCAAAGCAGCCACAAGAGCAGCTATGCTCTCTCGTATCTCGCCTTGCCAATGAAATGGGTTTTGTCCTGACTGGTTTTTTATTACCTGAGCAGCACTGAGGATGGTTAATGCAGGCAAAAGACCCTTTTTATGCAACACAACAGCTGCAGTCTTTTATCTCAACTGGCTTTACCAGCAATCGGAAATTTTAAAACCCAGGCCAGAGATTGAACAAGAATGGAACAAAGCATGCGTTCTTCAGAGCTGGCTGTGTGATGCACCAAGCCTAGGTCAGAGACGCCAGCCCTATCTGCTTTATACTCACTTCGATAGTACAAAGCCTGAGACTAAGGGGCAGGGAAAAGCTCTGCCATCTGGGTCAAGGTAGCGCCAGTCACCCTGTTGATGCGCCAGTCCTGTAACATCACAGCGCCTAAAGACTGATAAAAGTCGATAGCAGGCTGATTCCAGTCCAGTACAGACCATTCCAGCCGACCACAATCACGCTCTACCGCCAGCTTCGCCAGATAAGTGATCAACGCTTTGCCGACGCCCACACCACGGCAGGCTGGTTCGACAAACAAGTCTTCCAGATAAATTCCTGGCTTGGCCAAAAAGGTCGAGTAATTATGAAAAAACAATGCAAAACCTACATCTTTACCCTGATAGTTAGCCAGCACCACTTCGGCATAAGCTTTGTCAGCAAACAAGGTGTCGCGCAATTTTTGCTCAGTGGCTACCACCTGATCCAGCAACTTTTCATACTCAGCTAATTGCTGAATAAAACTTAAAATAACAGGAACATCGGCTTCTGTTGCTAAACGCAGTTCAAGGCCATCAATGCGGGTTGAAATAATGCTCATCAGAATTCCTTAAAAAAGTACTGGGTCAGAAAAACAAAGGGGCCAGAGTAAAATTAAATTCAGGATTTAACTTTACTCTGGCCCCTGGTATCACAGGAGGGCTAATTACTTAGCGCGGCTGCGGTATTCGTCAGTACGGGTATCGATTTCGATTTTGTCGCCGATTTCAACGAAAGCAGGAACCATTAATTCGAAACCTGTATCCAGCTTAGCTGGCTTCATCACTTTACCTGAAGTGTCGCCACGTGCTGCTGGTTCAGAGTAAACCACTTCACGAACAACGAATGGAGGTAAGTCAACAGAGATAGCACGCTCGCCGTAGAATACAACTGAACACTGCATATCCGGAACCAGATACTTCAGAGCATCAGTCATGTTGTCTGCTTCGATTTCGTACTGGTTGTACTCAGCATCCATAAATACATACATTGGGTCTGCGTAGTAAGAATAAGTTACTTCTTTAGTGTCTAACATAACTTGTTCGAACTTGTCGTCAGCACGGTATACAGTCTCAAGACCGCCACCAGTTAACAGACCTTTCATTTTCATTTTTACAACAGCAGCGTTACGGCCAGATTTGTTGAATTCAGCTTTCTGAACAACCATTGGCTCGTTGTTGACCATGATTACCTGGCCAGCGCGTACTTCTTGAGCAGTCTTCATCATAATTGAAATATCTTCTTGTTAGGAAAAATTGCGCGACATTATAAGTTTATTTTCAGCAAAACGCACGAGGTTGCTGGCAAGATCTTGCTGCTGAATTAAATATTCCTGCCATTTTTTATTATGCTTTTGAATTTGCTCACTAAAATTGCCGAACAAAGCGAATTCTGTACTGATATCCTGCTCCAGATTCCAGGCCATATGCAGATTTTTCAGGCAGTCTTTTTGTTCCTCTGATGCCTGCTGCAGGTACTTGTGCAAAAACGCGTCTAATTTAATCAAATGCGCCTGCTCGTCCTGACGGTATATTTGCCAAATAAAAGGTTTACCCGCCCACTGAGCTCGGATCACCGAGTCTTCACCCCGGACAAAGTTGATATCACAGCAGGCCAGTAACTGATCGTACATAGGCTGAGGCATAAAATCTAAAATACGGATACTCAATGACTTATGGTCAAAACGTCCTGTTTTTAGTTCGGAGAAAAGTTGGGTTAAATCTATTGCCAGTTGCCCTTGTGGTACCAACACTAGCGTTTTTACTGTTGCACCAGCCAGCTGTTCCAGCCAAGGTTGAATTCCAGCCTGACTATAAGCAAACAATGAGATTTTTTGCTGATAATCCATCGCATCCAACAGGCCAAGTTGTTGCCAAAACTGCAGTTGCAGCACTGGTGTATCACTAAGTTTTACCAAAGAATCAACCAGCCCCTGCTCTCTTAACAAGCCACCAGTTTGCTCAGTAAAACCCGGGAAAAAGAAATACTTTTGCAGCGGTAACTGCGGATGAGGCGATGGCAAGGCATGGCAACCATGCACCCAGTCTTCAGCCGACAAATACTCCAGGTTCAGCCATAGAGGTTTATCAGTAAAAGCAGCCATCCACTGTAAATAGGTTTGCGGAATGGTGCAGGCCAAAGCTTCAATCACCAAATCTGGCCTATCCGCCGCGACAAGCTCTGGCAATACAGCAGTCCAATGTCGTACCAGCACATTATGTTGCATCTGACTGGCCAGCTGTGGATTTACACTATGACAAATTTTCTGAAAACTGACTAAATCGTCGACCCACAAGGTGACTTGCCATTGATGTTCATTTTGTAATTGGCGAGCTAAACGCCAGCAAATACCAATATCGCCAAAATTATCTACTACAGAGCAAAACAAATCACAGCGCATGCTTACCTTTCATCTATTAAACCAGTTGGCTGATCAAAGCTTTCAGCGCTTTGGCCATTAAATACAAAGTGGCGATACTAAGCAGCAGACAACCCCAAAGCAAGGCCTGATACCACAATTTATGCACTGCTTGTTTTAATCTCTGCCACCCACTTTGTGGTGTTTGCCAATCAGGTAAATGACGAAATAAAAGTAACGCCAGCCAGGCCAATAACACCCAGCCTAACAATACTACACATAATAACAAGGCGACTTCATAGACCACGGATGGGCCTTGCAACAGATAATAAAAACCAAAACCAAGCGCATAAAAACCTAAAAATAGTAGGCCAAAACGCCAGAAATACAGCCTTTGCGCTAACTGCTGAGCTTTGTTAAGCAGTTTCATCAGTTTTGCTCTTTCTTTTCATTGGCCGTGGACAACGGGTACAAAGGCACAAGTCCGGCCTGCCCCGTCATATCCGCCACCAGCCAAATCTGTTCAAACGGATGTTTTAGCGGAATTTTTAACAAATGTGGGGTTTGTTCCAGCTCTTGTGCCTGCCAATCCGGATGAGCATTGCGGATCACCAGCCAGACTTTTTCGGAGTCATAACTTTTTTGTGCTTTGTTGCTAATGAGTCTATTCAGCGCCTGCAATAAACGCTCTGCGACAGGCCAGTGGTCCAGAGACTGCAAAGCTTCAAGGGTGCCGCCTTTAAGCTCCCTCCCCAGTATTTTCATTGCTTCGGCTTCGCTGCCATACAAATGCGCAATCTCCAGATCCAGCCGTTGTTGCTGCAGATAACAGGACACATCAGGCTTAGCTGGCTCATTGTGCCAGATATGCTGCATTTTGACGCCGAATTTCTGCTGGTACAGTCGCATAAAAAGTTTGGCGGCCTGATGTTCCAGCGCTATTTTTTCATCGATACTGCTTTTCATCGCACCCAACAACCTTGTGTTTCGGATAGACTTGTATCTTAACGAAAAAAGTCAGGTGGTTATGCATTTTTTATTCGCTGTGGTTTTATGGTTGCTGGCTCAACCCTCTGCTTCTGCAGAACCTGTATGGACCTCATTAAAAACCAAAGCCGGCATCAGTTTAAGCTACAGATACACCCCAGAGCTGGAGGTCAAAGCCAGTGCCTTTTATTCGGGCACACCAGAGAGCTTTTTGCTATTACTCAAAGACACCAAATCAGTACAGCGCTGGCTGAAACAAAGCGAAGATGCCAGGCTTTTGGATGGCAGCACAGAACATCACTGGAAGGTTTATACCCGTTTTACCTCGGTCTGGCCAGTCAGGCCACGGGATATGGTGACCTGTGCTGATGTGAGCAGAGAAGAGAGTAAGATCGAGATCAAAATCAGTGACTGCTCCTATATAGTGCCTGAAACTAAAAACTATGTGCGAATTCGCGATGTCAAAGCAGTCTGGACTTTAACCGCCAGGGACCAGGGGTTTATCATGCAGTATCAGGGCAGCGCCAACCCAGGCGGTGAACTGCCTAAATGGCTGGTGCAACAACTCACTATAAGCTCGCTACGATCCAGCTATGTTGCCTTTAAAACCGAATTAAAGCGCCCTCTTTACCAGGTAAAAGCACCACAAGCTACTCATTAGATTTAGGCTGTTTTTGTTTGAGCTGCTCATAAGCTCCGGCATTCGTCACTTTGCTGTAGCCCATCCCTCTCAAGGTTTCCAGAGCTATGCCTGAGCGACGTCCACTGCGGCAATAAAGCTGAATATCGGCTGTTTTATCCGCACTGACAGCTGCAATTTTTTGTTCAATTTCATCATAAGGAATGTTGATCGCGCCTTCTAAATGCCCTGCGTTGTACTCTTCTGCAGTGCGCACATCTATCCATAAAGTGTGGGCTAAAGCCATCTGACTACAGAGTAAAAGCAATGTCATCAAGGTTTTCATAGCAGGAGACCTTATCAGTTCAATACCACTAAAAGGATAAAACAACAGCTCGCCACCGACAGTAACTTCAGCTGTTGGCTGAAACTCAAAGCAACAGCCAAAGCTATAGTGCAAACAGCAGACACAGCATCAAATAAGCTCAGTGCCAGCAGAAGAGCCAGCAATACAGGTAAAACATTCAACAGTTTTAACACAAGCCACTGCTTTGTCGTACACAGAGCTAACCAAAAATAATGCTGAGCCAACAGATGCTGTTGCCATAACTTTTGCTGCGCATAACACAACAAAGCCAGGATCCAATTAAAAACCGCACTTATAAATAGTATAGCTTCAGGCTTGAGTTGTTGCTCCAGCCAGTAGTGCCATAAAGCCAGTACAAAAACGATCAGCAATACCATAGCTTTATTTTGTTGCTGCCGGATAAACCAATAGAGCCAATAACGAAGCAACGAGCCCGCTGATAACTGCTGCCCGTTTAACTGTTGTTGCCATGCCCTTTCCAGCAGCATCAACGCCAATAAAGGCAAACTCCAGAAGCTGATGGCAGGCAACACAAAAACTGCCACTAATGCCAGCCAGCTGGTTTGACGGGCTTTAAAGCCCAAACAGAGTGCCATCAGCACCAGCAGTAATTGGATAGCGTCAACATAGGCCATAGTTTTACCGCTGAGTAACAGATAACTATATGCCGGCAAGGTTAAAAACCAGAATGGCAGCTGATTTACAGTGGCCATCAATGTATTGCTCAAGTTCGCTACTTTGGCAGAAGGCGCCAGACTTTCAACAAAATACTGCTGCGCCACTGGTTTTTGCTGCCATGCCACGCCACCTTGCCAGCAGAACAGAACCACCAATAACATCTGCAGATAAGGCCAGCGTTCGACAGTCCCGAGCTCCGGGTTAAACAACTGGAATCCCAGCAACACCAAAGGAGCCATCAGCCCCAACAGCGCATGACCAGCCAGCATGACAAACAAAGCTGAAAACTTATGCAGAGGCGCAAAGGCGTTACAAGCTTGCTGCCAGAACAGCTCAAAGCGAACTAAAAGATAAGTGCCCACCAGCCTTTAACTCCAGATGTTGATCGACTGCCAGTTCAAAACTTTGGGGGGATAAATGACTGGCTATCAGCACTAAAGCTCCCTGTTCTTTCGCCTTCTGCAATTGCGTGCAGCAATAACGCAAAGAATCCAGGTCCAAAGCGTTAAAAGGCTCATCCAGCAATAGCAGCTGCGGCTTTGTCGCCAAGGCCAAAGTTAAACTTAATTTTTTCTGCTGCCCTAACGACAACACAGCCACTTGTTGCTGCAACAAAGAGCCGAGCGTAAAAGCGTCTGCATGAAGCATCAGTTGATCCATGGATGCGCCACGACAACGAGCCACCAGCTGCAATATGCCAAGCACAGTGTTGTCCTGAAGAGGCGCCACTGCATCCGCACTTATTGCCACTAATTTTTGATAAGAGGCGCTACCCGCCTTATGCTGCTCAAACTCAATACTGCCCAGCTGGGCTTTATCCAATCCTGCCAAAACCCGCAATAAACTGGATTTACCGCTGCCATTGGCACCACTTAACCAATGTAAGCCAGTATCTAGCTGCAGCCTTAAATTTGAAAACAGCTGCTGCTTACCATAACCAAAGCTTAAATTGTCAATAATCAACATCTTAGTTTATCCAGTTGCTATAAAGCTCAGTCAATACCGGAAGCACAGACAATACCAGTAACAAGGCCATAGCCCAATTAAAAATACGCTGATACAAAGGCTGGTTTAAAACGGAACGCAGCAAAGCGCCAAAGGTTAACCAAACGCCAACGCACGGAAAACTAACCAGCAAAAATGCTGCGGTGATTTGAGTGACATCCCACCAGGCGTTACCTGCCACTGTGGTAAAAGCAGCCACAGCTCCTGATGCCATGATCCAGGCTTTGCCATTCACCCACTGAAATAAGGCCGCTTGCAGAAAACTAAAAGGTTTAGCATCAGAGCCTTCAATACTACTGGGTGTGCTGGAAGCTATTACCCAGGCCAGCCACAGCAAATACAGAACACCTATGACTTTGATCCACAGATGCAGCTGTGGATAACGTTCAAACACCACGCCAAAACCCAAACCAACCAGCAACACCATTAAAGGGAAACCAAAACAAATACCGAAAAAATGCGGCAAGCTGGCTTTAACACCATAGTTCACGCCGGAGGACAACATCATGATGTTATTCGGACCTGGGGTAATAGTGGTAGAAAAGGCAAAAAACAGTACAGCGAAAAAAACGTCCAATTCAACTCCGGACTACAAGGATTTAATGCATTGAATCTAAAGCAGATCAGGGCCGTAATACAACAAAAAAATAGTTAACCTGGCTTGTACCAAAGGATCGATTCCGCCAGAGGGGTTTCCGGTGGTAACAACGGATTCTCAAGCTCAACCAGTTTACGCTGCGACAACTTCATTTTCTTCAACTGACTGACAAAGTGTTTTTGGAACAATAGATCAAAACTGCCGTCTTTGAGTGACTTACGTAAACCTAATTCAATTTTTTCTGCCAGTTGCGGATTTTTATTTGAAACAAAAAAATACACAGCGCCTGGATAATGCAGCAGCCAGTCGCTTTCAATATGTAAGCCCTGATCTGCAAAAAGCTGTTGCTCGGCCTCTATTTCCAACACACTGCGTGGTACTGCATCCACCCTCTTATGCAACAACATCTGAAACAAACTCTGATAGCTGGAGGCATTCAGCACTTTGAATTTATTGTGGCGCAGCACATCTGTATCGACCCAGTCATGCACCTGAGACATCATTTGTTGTTTCAGTGCAGCTTCATCTTTTAAAGCGCTGAACTTCGGTTGATCCTCGTTTCGAATAAGCAATAATCTGTAGCTACCCAAACCTTTATAGATCGGAATACGTATGGGTAAAAAGCGTTTTTCACGATCTATGGACGTCATGGTCCAGACCACATCCACTTCAACACCAGTTTCCAGTAAATACAAAGCCCGGCTTTTGGATACTCTTGCAGAGGTGCTTTGCAAAGTGGCAGTGCTACCGGCTTTTTTCAGAGCAAGTTCAAGTAAAGCAATAGGATAGTTTGAGCGTTTGTCTCCTGAGTCTTCAATCGCAGGATAACGCACAGTGTCAGCAAAAGAGCTTAAAGGAAAAAATGTCAGGCAAAGCAGCAGATAAAAGCACGATCTGTACATCAGGCATATCCTGAAAAATGAACTGCTTAGAGTCTAGAAGAATTCGGGTCAGAGTAAAATTAAACCGGTAGGTTTAATTTTACTCTGACCCGAATTAGAAGTTTTAGTCTTCGAAGAAGGTATCGCGCAAAGCTACAGTGCGGTTAAAGACTAAATGATCCGGCGTTGAATCTTTGTTGTCAGCACAGTAATACCCTTCCCGCTCAAACTGGAAAGCTTTTTCGGCTTCAGCTGTTTTTAAGCTTGGCTCAACCCAACCTGTTTTCACTGTCAGTGAAGCAGGGTTAATCACAGCTAAAAAGTCTTCTTCAGCCGCAGGGTTTGGTACTGTGAATAACTTGTCGTAAATACGGAATTCAGCAGGAGCAGCTTGCGATGCTTCAACCCAGTGAATCACACCACGCACTTTACGGCCATCCGCTGGATTCACGCCTAAAGTCTCTGGGTCGTACGAACAAATCAGTTCAACAATATCGCCAGCTTCGTTTTTAATCACTTCGTCAGCACGAATCACATAAGCACCACGTAAGCGAACTTCACCACCTGTCACCATACGTTTGTACTTTTTGTTGGCTTCTTCACGGAAGTCCGCACGGTCTATATACAAAGTACGGCCAAACGGCACTTTACGGCTGCCCATGCTTTCTTCTTTTGGATGGTTATGAACCTCTAACCATTCGACATCTGCGGCGTTGTAGTTGCTGATGGTGACTTTTAACGGATCAATCACAGCCATAGCCCTTGGTGCATTGGCATCCAGATCTTCACGGATACACGAATCCAAAGCACTGATTTCAATCATATTGTCTTGCTTGGTGACACCAATACGTTTGGCGAATTCACGCAAAGACGCTGGTGTAAAACCACGGCGACGTAAACCTGCAATAGTAGGCATACGTGGATCATCCCAAGCCGACACATGGCCATCTTCGACTAAACTGTGCAGCTTACGTTTACTCATCACCTGATATTCAAGATTCAGGCGAGAGAATTCGATTTGCTGTGGATGACAGTCAATGCTGATGTTGTCCAGAATCCAGTCGTATAAACGGCGGTTATCCTGGAACTCCAGCGTGCATAACGAATGGGTAATACCTTCCAGCGCATCAGAAATACAGTGGGTGAAGTCGTACATTGGGTAAATGCACCACTTGTCACCGGTTTGATGGTGATGAGCAAACTTAACGCGATAAATCACCGGATCGCGCATACAGATAAAAGCTGAGCTCATATCAATTTTAGCGCGCAGCGAACATTCGCCTTCTTTAAAACCACCGGCACGCATTTTTTCAAACAAAGCCAGGTTTTCTGCAGGTGAAGTGTCACGGGTTGGGCTGTTTTTACCGGGCTGAGTTAAATTGCCACGGTATTCACGCATTTGCTCTGCGTTTAAAAAACAAACATAAGCCAAACCTTTGTTAATCAGCTCAACCGCATAGCCATACAAAGTATCAAAGTAATCTGACGAATAACGCACATTGCCAGACCAGTTAAAGCCTAACCACTGCACGTCCTGCTGGATCGAATTTACAAAGTCGATGTCTTCTTTTTCAGGGTTGGTGTCGTCAAAACGTAAGTTACACTGGCCATTGTAGTCTTGCGCTATACCAAAGTTCAGACAAATAGACTTCGCATGACCAATGTGCAGATAACCATTAGGCTCTGGCGGGAAACGGGTCACAGTCGTATTGTGTTTGCCTGAAGCCAGATCAGCATCGATGATCTGACGAATAAAGTTAGTTGGGCGATGTTCAACGTCCGCCATAAAATTCAAATCCTTATCTAAATGCACTGACAGCAAATTTGTCAGTTTGGACATATAAAAAACCGAGGCATTATAACAGCTGAAATGCCGCTGACTACTGGAGTTTCAAACTCAAGCTTGCAGCATTTGCATATACACCAGTTCCCAGACATGACCATCTAAATCCTGAAAAGCATGAGCATACATAACTCCGTGATCTTGGGGCTGGTTATAAGTCTTTCCACCAGCTTTTACCGCCTTTTCTACCAGTTCATCCACTTCAGCTTTGCTGTGGCAACTTAAGCAGTTCAGTACTTCAGTCTGCTGATGGCTATTTGCTGGAGGATGTGGGCTAAAAGACGCAAACTTAACTTTGGTCAAAAGCATCAAGTACAAGTCATTACTCAGCACAATACAACTGGCGGTATCATCGCTAAACTGAGGATGAAAACCAAATCCCAGCTGCAGAAAAAAGTCGGTAGAGGCTTTTAAATCGCTGGCAGCTAAATTGATAAATAATTTGCGGTTCATGCGGTTTCCTGAGCTAGGCGAGTTGTAGAGCAGAGTACTCCGGCACAGGCAAAATGCAATATGCTTGATCTAACTTATAGCGGACTGCCTGCGGCCAGTCCACCCTACAGCCTTTATCTGTAGGATGCATTCGACGCGCAGCGGCAATGCATCACTCTGCAATCATCTTAATATACAAGTCGCCTCACTTGAATTCTTCTGCTCCCGATATAAATACGAAGGCAACTGCACTAAAGCCAAAGCTTTGTTTTTATCTACAAGCGACACAGGCTGCTTGCTTAGATGAAGATTTTGCTGCTCTGACTGATAAACACCAGCGACACTTTTACCATCAGGTTTGAGGATCACTAGTTCCTGCTGTTGCGGCCCTTGCTGCATCAAGGCAAAATAATTTTCAAACTGCAGTAAAGCGCGGCCAGGACTGGTGTTATCCAAAGTAAAATCACGGCCTGTCATGGTGTGACAACTGGATACACCCATCATCGACAATAAGGTAGGTGCTAAATCAATCTGACTGGCTAAGGTTTTCAGCAGTTCCGGCTTTGTGTCCGCACCTAAAATCAATCCAGGAATATGGAACTTTTCGACTGGGATCAGATTGTCGCCATATACTCTGTTGTTATGATCGGCCACTATTAAAAACAAGGTATCCTGCCAATAATCGCTTTGTTTAGCCTTTTTGAAAAATTGCCCCATGGCCCAGTCGGCATATTTCACCGCGTTATTGACGGTAGCTTTTGGCTCTTCATGTAAATCGATGCGGCCATCCGGAAACTCAAAAGGTTCATGATTGCTGGAGGTGAAGATCAGGCTAAAAAAGGGTTTTCTCTGCTGATGCAAGGCCTGTAATTGCTGATGTGCAGTGTTGAATAGATCCTCATCACTGGCACCCCAACTGCCGGTAAACACCGGGTTTTGTATCTGGTGTTGCTCCACAATCTGCGCTACACCATTACCGCTAAAAAAACTGCGCATATTGTCAAAATGCGCTTCACCACCATAAATAAACTGGGTTTGGTAGCCCACTGACTGCAGAATTGACGCAAGAGTAGTGAAATGTTGCTGGCTATTGGATAACTTCACAGTGCTTTGCGCTGGCGTCGGCGGAAAACCAGCCACTACAGCTTCAATACCACGCACAGAACGGGTGCCTGTGGCATACAAATTGTCAAACCAGATGCCCTGTTGTTTTAATTGTTCAAGCTCAGGCGTGACGGCTAAACCACCTAAAGACTTTACAAAAGTAGCGCCCAGACTTTCCTGCAGTACGATCACCAGATTCAGTGGCTTTTCACGCTTCATCACCGCCTGTTGCCAATGCGCTGTGGGGTAATTGGGGTTGGTAAACTGATAAGATTTCAGCCAGGGCCAGTCCAGACTTTGCTTCAGCATTTGTTCTGTTGGCAATTTGCCATAGATTTCACTGGAGTGCGCTTCGTGTTTCAAATTGTAGATGGCATAAAGCACTGAATAAGCAGAACTTAACACCAGCGAATTGACCATCGAATCTGAAGTGATCGCAAACAGAGCCGGGTTAGCTGGTCGATGATCAGTGGTAGAACGAACACCGGCAAATATCAACACCAAAGCCAGACACCAAAGCCCCATGGTTTTGCCGACAGACCAGCTAGTCAGACTGCATTTGCCAGAACGATAGATCCGCCGCATGAACCAGGTCAAAACCAAAGTTGCAACAACACCTAAAACTAAAGGCACACGAAAACCAAACCATAAAGTGGATAGCACTTCTTTTGGGTATTTCAGATACTCAACAAAAAGCCGGTTCGGCCGCACATCGTATTGCAAAATAAAAGCTGGTGTTGCCAATTCCATAAACACCAGCAACACCAAAGCAGCCAGACACCAGTAATAACTGAATTGAAACCAGAACTTGCCTAAGTAACGAACTGATGAGAGAGGAATAAGCAGCACAGGCAGCACCAAGAGTAAACAAACAACGATAATATCGGCGCGAATGCCTTGGACGAACAACTGCATCAGCACATCAGTCTGCGCTACTCTGTCGAATTGCCACACCACCAACGCCAACCTACTCAGACTCAACAGCACCAGTCCCAACACAGCGGTACGAATTAAATAGCGATAAGGACCTAAGCAAAACAAATTGGCAACAAAGGAGGATTTTTCGACGCTAACAGCAGACATAAAGAGGCCTCAGTTTTTAATTGAGGCCAGCATAGAAGTGGATACTTAAGACAAACTTAAGACTTAACTATGAAGTCGGAAACACTTTTTGAAGGTCCTAACTTACGGATAGTCAGGTGTTCACTGAGTTATCCACCACAACTTTCTTGCTAAGCAAAGACATCACCCAGACATAAAACACCGGCACTAAAATCACCCCTAATAAAGTTGCACTGAGCATGCCGCCCATCACGCTGGTCCCCAGAGCTTGCTGACTTGCAGCGCCCGGACCTGTGGCCACAGTAAGAGGCAGTACGCCAAGTATAAAAGCAACGGACGTCATTACTATGGGCCTGAATCTCATGCGAGCAGCTTGCAAAACAGCTTGAGCATAAGACAACCCCTGATGATGCAGCTCTTTGGCAAACTCTATGATCAGAATAGCGTTTTTTGCTGACAGTCCGATAACAGTAATAAGCCCCACTTTGAAATACACATTGTTAGTCAGTTCCAGCACAGCCACTGCCAGTACTGAACCCAGCGCCCCAACCGGAACTATCAGCAGCACAGCAAGTGGAATAGACCAGCTTTCATACAAAGCCACCAACACTAAAAACACCACCAGAATCGACAGACTGATCAAAAGCGAGACCTGAGAGCCTGACAATTTCTCCTGATAAGACAAGCCAGTCCATTCATAACCTACGCCTTGTGGCAGGGCGGAGATGATGTGCTCCATTTCTTTCATGGCTTCCCCACTGCTGGTGCCTGGTTTCGCATCTCCGGAGATGCTAAATGATGGATAGCCATTGTAACGGGACAGCTGCACAGGTGTATTTGTCCACTCAAGGCTGGCGAAAGAACTGACAGGGACCTGATTGCCATTACGGGATGGCACGTGCAGTTGCAGCAGACTCTGCGGAGTCATACGTTGCTCACTCTGCGCCTGAACCACCACTCTTTGCAGCCGGCCTTGATTGTTAAAATCGTTCAGCATCGCTGAGCCAAAAGCTGTTGATACCGCATCACTGATCGCATTAAAAGACACCCCCATAGCATCAGCTTTGGCTCTGTCTACAGCAAGTTGCAGTGTAGGAGCATCCTGCAACCCTTCCATCATGGCATAGGCAATAGCAGGAGACTGATTGGCTTTGCTTAACACTGTATCCAAAGCCAACTGCATTTGTTCGCGACCTACTCCGGTTCTGTCCAGCAGACGCAAAGAAAAACCACCCGAACTGCCTAATCCCTCTATCGCAGCAGGTGCCATCGCCATCACAGCAGCATCCTTAAAGTTGGCAAAATGGGCATTGAGCAACTCAGTTTCAGCGGCAACAGACTGTTGTTCAGTACGCTCTGACCAGTCTTTCAAATCAGGAAACAAAATTGCGGCATTCTCTCCTGTTCCGGAGAAACTAAAGCCCATCACTGAGGTGACCCACTTCATGCTGTCACGGCTGCTTAAATAGTCTTCGACCTGAGCCACAGCCTTTTCGGTGCGGCCAAAGGTTGCGCCAGCCGGAAGCTGAACATCCACCATCAGTGAGCCCTGATCTTCTTCAGGCACAAAAGACTCAGGTACTGTGTTATACGCGTAAGCCAATACACCAATTAACAGGCTATAAAGCAGCATAGAGCGACCAGCTCGCTGGATCAGGTGCTGGTTAACCTTGCTGTAGCCAGAGGTCAGTTCGGCGAAATACCTGTTAAACCAGCCAAAAAAAGCTGATTTATTCAGGTGCATAGCGCCATCTACAGGTTTTAACAAGCTGGCACAAAGGGCTGGTGTTAAGCTCAGGGCCAAAAACCCCGACAATAAAATAGACACAGCCAATGCCATAGAAAACTGCCGATAAATAACGCCGACTGAACCACTGATAAAGGCCAAAGGTAAAAATACCGCGCTCAGCACCAGCGTGATGCCCACTATGGCACCTGACACCTGCTTCATGGCCTTTAGCGTCGCTTGTTTAGGCGTCAGGCCCTCCTCCATCATCAGGCGATCGACGTTTTCAACCACCACTATGGCATCGTCCACCAGAATACCTATGGCCAGTACCATACCAAACATCGTCATCATATTGACGGAAAAGCCCAGCAGGTACATCACCGCAAAGGTCCCCATCAGACAAACCGGTACCACCAGTATTGGGATCAGCGTATAACGCAGGTTTTGCAAAAACAGTAACATCACCAGAAAAACCAGAGCTATGGCTTCCAGTAAGGTGTACACCACTTTCTCAATAGCCGCTTTGACAAACCTTGAGGTGTCATAAGGCACTGATAGTTCCATATCGGACGGCAGATACTGACTCAACTGATCTAGTCTGGCTTTGACTGCATTGACTGTACGGATAGCGTTGGCACCTGGCGCCAACTGAATGGCCGCTATGACCGCATTTTTACCATTGAGCCTGGTATTGAAATTGTAATCTTGCATGCCAATTTCTATACGAGCCACATCTTTGAGGTAAAGCGCCGCACCATTGGTTGTGGTTCTGAGTAAGATCTGGCCAAAGTCTTCCACTGTTTTAAGCGTGCCATCCAGTACTATAGATGCGCTGACTTCCTGCTCTGTGTTGCCAGGACTGCTGCCAAAACTTCCGGCTGGCACCTGAATATTTTGAGTCCGGATCGCACTACTGATATCCTCAACAGACAAACCGTAGGACACCAGCTTTTGTGTATCCAGCCACACTCGCATTGCAGCTTCTGAGGAAAAAAATTGCAGCTTTCCTACCCCCTCTACCCTGCGTATTTCTTTATTCAGCGAGCGGGTGGCAAACTCAGACAAGGCCACCATGGACTTAGAAGCAGCATCCTCTTTGTAACTCAGGGCGTAAAACATCAGAAAACCAGCACTGGACTCCTCCACTTGCAAGCCTTGCTGAGTCACAGCGGCAGGTAATCTGGATTCGGCTTTTTTCAGGCTGTTCTGCACTTCCATCTGAGCGACAGCAACAGAGGTTCCGGGTTTGAAGGTGACGGTAATGTCTGAAGAACCAGAAGAACCGCTGGACGACTCAAAATAAAGCATATCTTTGATGCCATTCAGCTCTTCTTCTATCACAGAGGTAACAGACTCAACCATCACTTCGGCAGAAGCACCAGGGTAAGTTGCAGTGACAATAATTTGCGGTGGCGCGACCACAGGAAACTGAGCAACAGGCAGATAAGGCAAGGCGAAAAGGCCGGCCAAAGTAATAAAAATGGCCACTACCCAGGCAAATTTAGGGCGGGATATAAAAAACTCAGACATGTTTGTTATCTCAGTGTGAAACAGAAATGGAAGGCGCAGTAGCAGCTGTGTGCTTAAGATCAGCAGCCAGCTGCACCTGAACTTTGTCTCCAGATTGCAGCTGTGAGGTCGAGCTGGTCAGCACAACATCGCCTGCGGCAAGACCTGCAGTGATCTGCCAATCCTTACCCACCATCAGGCCAGTGCGGACTTCTCTGGGTTCAGCTTCACCTTTATTGTTCTGTACCCACACCCATTGCTGACCCTGTTGATCCCGGCTCAAAGCCCGCTGCGGTATCAGAATAGCATCTGGCACAAAACCAAGCCGGGTCCGGACTTTGACATACATGCCGGGTAACAACAGGCTATCTTTGTTGGCAAATTCGGCCCTGAGCGTTAAAGTTCCGGTGTGTTGATCTACCTGACTTTCGGCGAATAACACCTGTCCCTGCTGAGCTGGCTGCCCTGCGTTATCCAGAATATTCAATTGATTGACTACCTGGCCATAACCTTGCTTTATGGCGTGCTGGCGTTGCATTTCACTGCCTGAGGATAAATTCAAGTCGACATACATAGGGTCTATCTGGTGAATGACGGCCAGTTGAGTTGCCTCATTCTGACCAACTAAAGCGCCTTCACTGACTAAAGCTCTGCCAATCCGACCTGCAATAGGAGCTGTGACTCTGGTGTAGCTAAGATTGAGTTTGGCATTATCTACATCTGCCTGAGCAGCCTGAACTGCAGCTACCGCGCTGAGCAGGTTGGTTTTTGCGTTATCAAATTGATGCTGACTGACTGTGGCTGTGGCCACTAGTGGCTTATATCGCCTCAGCAGATCGTCGGCTTCTTGCCGGGCCGCTTTGGCTTTTGCAAGTTCAGCTTGAGCCTTCGCCAACGCCACTTTCATAGGGGCAGGATCGAGCTGGAATAAAACCTGACCTGCACTGACCAGACTTCCTTCAGCAAATTCACGTTTGAGCACTATGCCAGCAACACGAGCACGAACTTCGGCCTGTCGAACGGCTGCAACTCGTCCCGGCAAGTCTTCGGTGATGTCCAGCGGCGCCTTTTTCACCACTATAGCATCAGCTGTTTTAACCACAGTGCCAGCTTCAGCCACAGGCTCTGGTGCACAGCCAATCAGGATCATGGCCAAAGTAATAGCCAGCAGATTTTTACCCTTACCCATCACCACTACCTCAGTTAACCAGCTTAATTTGAAGGCATGCACGATACCATTAAGAATCAAATGAATCAATATAGATTCATTTGATTCTTCCTAAAGGCAAAAGTATAGTGATTAACGGCAGTGAACCACGTAGAATGCTCCGGGCAGTTTTGTTGATATGGATAAGATGATGATAAAAAGTGAAGCTACAGATCCCTTGTTGTTGGCTGTTGCTATGGCCATGGTGGACAACCCCAGAGCATCTTTGCTAGAGCTGGCGAGAGCTGTTGGTGTCAGTAAAGCCACTTTGTATCGAATGTGCCCAACGCGGGACAATATCATCGAACGCTTGTTCTCTGAGTCTGTGCGCCAGTTTGATCGGGTTATTGCCGCAGCTGAGTTGGACACAGCCCCTGTTACTCACGCTTTCCGGGCTTTGATTGAAGGCCACCTGAACCACAAAGAACTTTTTGTTTTTGTGTCCAATACCTGGGAGCCACAACTGTTAGAAACATCAGACACTGAGCATCGCTGGGCGGAGTTTGAGGCTATTTTTGATCAGTTTTTTTTACGTGGCCAACAGGAAGGTTTTTTTCGGATCGATATCAGCGCAGCGGCCTTATCTGAGTTGATGATAGGCATGTTATCCGCCCTGATGAATGCTGAACGCTCAGGCCGGATAGCCCGCAAAGATATGCTGGATACCATGGAAAAGATGTTTTTAACCGGTGCTCAACGATAAATTCATTTTGGCGGTTCATGCAGTAAAAAGCTGGCGTTAAGTTGTTTCTCAGAGCAGTCAGACTTTGCCGCATAGAGTTCTTTAACTAGTTTCACCCAAATTCAGCAATCCGTTAGCCCAAGGCTCTATACAGCCGTTATTCTATTACTCTGCTTCTATTGTGCGGTATAGCGCACAGACCTATCTAGCTTATCCTGTAAAGTATCAATACAGATTGATTTGACGAACTCGGCAAAACAACTCAGATGCTTTGACTGATGACATTGGAGGGGTTATGAACTTGAATACACCAGCTCCAAACCTTGGCTCGGTGATCTCCGTGCGCGGTAGTGTTGTTGATGTCTATTTTGAAACCAACCTACCTGCGATCCACCACCTGCTTGAGGCCGATCAGGGTCGTATTATTATCGAAGTGCTGACACAAAGTGATGAACACAGAGTGCGCGGCATCGCCTTAACACCAACCCAGGGATTAGCTCGGGGTGCAATGGTAGAAGCTCGCGGTTTCCCGCTGCGAGCTCCTGTAGGCAAAGCTATTTTGTCCCGCATCTTTGATGTGTTTGGCCACACTATAGATAGAGAGGCTAAAATTGCCGCTGAAGACATGCAATGGCGCTCAGTGCATCAGCCACCACCTGCATTAACCCAACGCTCCACTCAGGCGGAAATTTTTGAAACCGGTATTAAAATCATTGATGTGTTATTGCCATTAGAACGTGGCGGCAAGGCCGGGCTATTTGGTGGCGCCGGTGTTGGTAAAACGGTATTACTGACTGAAATGATCCACAATATGATTGGGCATCATGCTGGCGTCAGCATCTTTTGTGGCATAGGCGAACGTTCGCGTGAAGGCGAAGAGCTGTATCACGATATGAAAACAGCCGGGGTGTTACCCACTATGGTGATGCTGTTTGGGCAAATGAATGAACCACCTGGCGCACGATTTCGTGTTGCCCATGCCGCACTCACCATGGCCGAATACTTTCGCGATGACGAGCACCGCGATGTGTTGTTGTTGGTTGATAATATATTTCGTTTTATTCAGGCCGGATCTGAAATCTCCGCTCTGATGGGGAAAATGCCTTCGCGCTTAGGCTATCAAGCCACTATGGGCACAGAACTTTCAGAACTGCAAGAGCGTATCGCCACAACAAAAAATGCTGCCATTACCTCCATTCAGGCGGTTTATGTGCCTGCAGACGACTTTACCGATCCTGCTGCAGTCCATACTTTCTCTCACCTTTCAGCCTCCATAGTACTGTCGCGCAAAAGAGCGAGCGAGGGCTTGTACCCAGCGATAGACCCATTGCAATCCAGTTCAAAAATGGCAACACCCGGCATTGTGGGCGAACGCCACTATGCATTAGCACAAGAGACAAGGCGCACTCTGGCACGCTACGCTGAGCTAAAAGACATTATTGCCATGCTGGGTTTAGAGCAGTTGTCAGCTGATGATCGCAAACTGGTTGCAAGAGCGCGCAGGCTGGAACGATTTTTTACTCAACCCTTTTTTACTACAGAAAAATTCAGTGACATCAAAGGCAAACTGGTGACTCTCGCCGATGCCCTCGATGGCTGCGAACGTATTTTAAATAATGAATTTAACCAGTATCCCGAGAGCGCGCTTTATATGATTGGCTCTATCGATGAAGTCAAACAAAAAGATGCGGCGCCCCCCCTATCCGATTACAGAAAGCCTGCAGCCGATGCATCTTAAAGTCCTGTTGCCATCACAAACCTTGGTTGAAACACAAAAAGTGCTGCGTATTGTGGTTGAAACAACCGTAGGCAGCTTAGGCCTGCTGCCGCAACGCCTGGACTGTGCTGCTGCCTTAACCCCAGGCATTTTGACCTATGAAACTCAGACTGATGGTGAAGTCTATCTCGCGATAGATGAAGGGGTGCTGGTCAAAACCGGTCACACCGTCACAGTCATAGTGCGGCGTGCACTGCAAAGCCAGAGTCTGGCTGAGCTGCAAAGATTGGTTCAGCAGGAGTTTTTAACGCTTGACGCAAATGAAATGGCAGAACGCAGCTTAAAAGCAAAACTGGAAAGCGGGTTTTTAAGGCGCTTTGTGAGTTTTCAGCATGATTAAGCACCCATCGGGTAAACCCAAAACATCGACTAATCTCTCAGCGCAAATTGGCTCCAAAGCCCGCAGAAAGCTGCATACACAACAAACACGAGCGACCAGCGCCTGGTCGGGATTGGGCCTGATGGGCTTAGTCGGCTGGTCCATTGTGGTGCCCACTTTGCTGGGCGCTTCACTTGGCTTATGGCTGGATAGCCATCATCCGGGTCAGCATTCCTGGACACTGGCATTGTTAATGGCGGGTCTGACACTTGGCTGTTTCAACGCCTGGCATTGGATTGAGAAAGAAGATAGCGCCATGCGAGAAGCACAACCCCCTATTCCAGCACATAAAGAGCAGAACGATGATACAACAGCTAAATGACCACAACCTTCATGGCCTCGATCTGTTCTGGTTACTAGTTGTTTGTTTGATGACTGGTGTCGCACTTGGCATACTATTTTTTGGCAGTCTGTGGTGGACCACAAAGCAGATGCACAGATTTCAATACCCTGCACTTTGGTTTATCACTGGTTTTATCCTGCGTACCAGCACTGTACTTATCAGCATCAATTGGATCAGTGATGGACGCTGGCAAGGCTTGATTGCTTGTTGTGTTGGATTTTTAGTGGCCCGTGTTGCAGTGCTAAGCTTCACAGACAGGGGTCAGTTAAGCCCACAGCGTGGCGCAAAAAACAAGCAAGAACTGAAGGCTAAACCGCATGGAGCTTAGTCCGGATCAAATCATTTTCTGGCAGCTTGGCATTGCTAAAATCAATGCCACTATCGCCTACACCTGGGCTTTGATGCTGATTTTAGTGGTAGGTTCACACCTGATCACCCGCCGCTTATCTGCCACTATGCAGCGCTCTCGCTGGCAAAATCTGCTGGAAATTATAGTCACCAGCCTGGAGCAACAAATTCGTGATGTAGGTTTACAAAACCCCATGCCTTACCTTGGGTTTTTAGGCACTTTATTTATCTTTGTGGCAGCAGCCAGCCTGACCACAATTCTGCCCTTTTATGAACCACCTACCGCTTCGCTTTCAACCACAGCCGCATTAGCCATTTGTGTATTTATTGCTGTACCTATTTTTGGTGTACAGCAGCAAGGTGTTGCTGGCTATCTGAAATCCTATACCCAACCTACTCTGCTGATGTTGCCGTTCAATTTAATCAGTGAGCTATCCCGCACTTTGGCATTAGCGATAAGGCTATTTGGCAATATGATGAGTGGCAGCATGATCATCGCTATTTTAGTCAGCATTACGCCCTTTATCTTTCCAATAGTGATGACTTTACTGGGCTTACTCACCGGCATAGTACAAGCCTATATCTTTTTTATTTTGGCCGCGGTTTACATAGCCGCAGCAACCAGTAGCAGCTCACCAGCCTCTATCAACTAAATCACTACAAGCAGGGATATTTATGGATAGTATGACAATGATTGCAACCATCTCCATCATCATGGCGGGCCTTACCACTGGCTTTGGCACCATGGGACCTGCTCTGGCGGAGGGCAAAGCGGTCGCTACTGCTTTAACATCGCTGGCACAACAACCTGATGCGTCAGCCACTATTACCCGTACTTTATTTGTCGGCCTTGCGATGATTGAATCCACGGCGATTTATTGTTTTGTGGTGTCGATGATTTTGCTATTCGCCAACCCATTCTGGAACTTTGCTGTAACACAGGCTGCGGGAAACTAAAGCATGCTGATAGATTGGTTTACCGTACTTGCGCAAACAGTTAATTTTTTAATTTTGGTCTGGCTGTTAAAACGCTATTTGTACCAGCCTATTCTCGATGCCATTGATGCACGCGAACAACGTATTGCCAGTGAATTGGCGGACGCAGCAGAAAAACAACAGTTAGCCGGGCAAGCACGAGATGACTATCAACAGAAAAATAGCGAGTTCGAGCAGCAACGTGATGCCCTGCTAAGACAAGCCACTGCAGCAGCAGAGACCGAACGCCAGCGTTTACTGGCACAAGTGCGAACTGCAGCAGAGGATTTAGCCCGCAAAAATCAGCTAAGCGTAAAGCGCGAACAGCATCTGCAGTCTCAGAAACTGAGTCGCCTGGTACAAACACAGGTGATGACTATCACACGAAAAACACTGACAGTTCTTGCCAACCAAGCTCTGGAATCAGCCATTGTTGCTGTGTTTGTCAAACAATTAGGCCAGTTACAGGACGAGGCAAAATCCAGCTTCAAACAGAGCCTGTTCAAAGCAAAAAATTCAGCTTTGGTTCGCAGTGCTTTTGCATTGCAGGATACCGAGCAATCCATGATTCAGCAGGCAGTCAATCACTGTTTTTCAGCTCAAGTGCAGCTTAGATTTGTCACCTCAGATCAAAGTATTGCTGGTATTGAACTCAGCGCTGAAGGTCAGCTGATTGCATGGACTATTGAGTCTTGCCTGGACGCTTTAGAGAAACACATTGCCGATAGGTTAGCCAGTTCAGCGCCAGTTTCTTTAACAGCACAAGAGACTACCCCTTGAAACCACAACCCATATTGGAACGCCTGTTGAGTGACATCAACACTGCTGTGGATAGTTTTTCGATGCAGTCTGCCGTGGTTGAAACTGGCCAGGTGAAGGCTGTGGCTACAGGTATAGCTTCGGTTTCAGGTCTGCCCGGTGTTGGTGCTGAAGAGCTGCTTATCTTTCAGAGCAACAGCGATTTCGCTGAACCAAACTACGGTATTGCCTTTAATATCGACGAAGATGAGATAGGTGTTGTGTTGTTGTGCGACTACGCCCGTCTGCAGACAGGAGACAAAGTGGAACGCACCGGTCGAGTGATGGATGTCGCAGTGGGTGATGAATTAATTGGCCGGGTGATTGATCCTCTTGGTCGTCCTCTCGATGCTAAAGGACCTATTCGTACAAGCCAACGTCTGCCTATCGAGCGTCCTGCTGCAGCCATAATGGATCGAGCGCCTGTCACTGTACCGCTACAAACAGGTTTAAAGGTGCTGGATGCCCTGATCCCTATAGGCCGCGGCCAACGAGAGCTAATTTTAGGCGACCGGCAAACCGGTAAAACCACCATCGCCATAGACACCATTTTGAATCAGCATGACCAGGCTATCATTTGTATTTATTGCTCTATTGGCCAACGTACCTCAGCTGTCGCGAAAACCATAGCTACTTTGCAGGAAAAAGGCGCCATGGCCTACACTGTCGTTATGGTGACGCAAGGTAATGATGCACCTGGTCTTTCCTACATAGCCCCTTATGCAGCAACAAGCATCGCTGAATATTTTATGGAAGCGGGTCGCGACGTATTAATTATTTACGACGATTTAACCCACCATGCCAGAGCATATAGGGAATTGTCGCTGTTAATGCGCAGACCTCCGGGACGAGAAGCCTTTCCAGGAGACATATTTTATATTCATTCCCGCCTGCTGGAACGAGCTACCCACTTGAATCAGCACCGTGGCGGCGGTTCACTGACCGCCCTGCCTATTATTGAAACCGAAGCGCAAAATATTTCGGCTTATATTCCAACCAATTTAATTTCAATTACGGATGGTCAGATTTATCTATCCCCGGCTTTATTTGAATTAGGTGTGTTGCCCGCAGTGGATGTGGCCAAATCAGTGTCCCGTGTCGGTGGTAAAGCGCAGAGCAAAGCCTATCGAGCTGTTGCTGGTAATTTGAAACTGGCCTATGCCCAATTTGAAGAACTGGAAACTTTTGCCCGTTTTGGCGCACGGCTAGATGAGGATTCGAAAAAGACCATTGAACATGGCTTGCGCATTAGAGCAAGCCTGAAGCAAACTCAATATTGCCCTGTTCCTGTTACAGTTCAGATCATCACCTTGTTAGCGCTGAGCGCACACTTGCTTGACGCCATCCCTTTAAATCAAATGGCAGCAGCAGAGCAGGCTCTGCATAAAGCAACTGCACTTATTCCTGCGGCAATCACTGAAGGAATTGTTTCAGACCAAGAGCTTACGGAAGCAATTCGCAATAAGCTGCTTAGTTTAATCCAAACAGCTCTTGAGCCCTTTCAGCCAGCAATACAATCTCAGCAAAGCAGCTCAGAGCATGAGTGAAACCTTATCCAGCCTGCAACGTAAAATCGGCAGTGCGCAAGACCTGCAGGCTGTGGTACGAACCATGAAAGCCATGGCTGGCGCCAGTATTGGCCAGTATGAAAAATCTGTGCTGTCTCTGAACCAGTATTATCTGAGCCTTGAGCTGGCATTACACACTTGCCTTCGGCTACAACCTAATACCGCCTTAGCTACAACTGCAGCGTTCGCGACTCTCTACAATGAGCCTCCAGCTAAGGGCGGCGCTATTGCAGTAGTGGTTTTTGGTTCTGATCAGGGGCTGGTGGGCCAGTTTAACGAGACGATGACTGACTTTGTAACTACCGAGCTGGGAAAATGGTCAGGGGTAACACAACTTTGGACCATAGGTGAACGAATTCAGGCTCGGCTTGCCGACACTGAACTTAGCATTGCGCAACATTTTGCCCTGCCTGGTACACTGGCTGCCATTACACCGCTGGTGACTGAACTGTTGCTCAGACTGGAAACCGCTTATGAGCGAGGCGAAATTTGTGAAGTGGTGCTGTTTCATCATCAACCCCAGTCGCAAGCTCTCTATAGTCCACGACAACAGCGCTTATTGCCGCTGGATGACAGCTGGCGCAATCACATAGCCCTATTGCAGTGGCCCACTAACAACCTGCCACAAGTGATAGGCAATACAGAACAAAGCTTGCTGGCTTTTGTGCATGAATATTTATTTGTTGCTTTGTTTCGTGCCTGTGCTGAATCACTGGCCAGTGAAAATGCCAGCCGGTTGTTGGCTATGCAAAGAGCCGAGAAAAACATCGAAGAATTGCTCGATGAGATGCAACGTCATTTCCATCTTTTGCGCCAAAGCAGTATTGATGAGGAGCTATTTGATTTGTTTGCAGGTTTTACGTCCTAACGACAAAATAGCCAAACTCAAAACTCATACTCCAATGCAAAACGTAAGGTGCGGTCTACTGTTTCGTTATCAATAGCCACTATCACCGCCAACTCCCATTTCAGTTGCTCTTGTTTATCAAACTTATGCACCCCCATTAAGCTTGGGCCTGCGCCTTTGTAGTTTTCACCGGCATATAATTCAATGGCAGGTTGTAGCGCTGGCAACCAACGATAGCGGTATTGAGCACGGAACTCACTTTCCCACTCTGCCTGCATAGTCTGGCCCCATTCATACACGGCCAGCGCATTTAATGTCAGGCTGGTTGGGCCGAATTCTTTTTCCATTAAAAGCCCTGTGGTGAACTCAAAATTATCCTGATTATTTTGTCGCTCCAATTCAAACAACATACCCCAGTCGGCGCTGTACTGGCCCTGCTCTGTCAGCATCCAGCGCAGCTCCAGCTCGTAACCTGTCAATTTATAATCATCGGGGCTGATGCGGTCTGCGACGACATAGATTTCCAAGGCTACACGTTCAGTGACAGAAAAACCGTACCCCAGTTTTTGCCCCATCGCATTGTTGTCCGGATGATCGGCCTGGCGCTGATAAAAGTAGCGGTACTCAAATTCACGCTCCAGCGGCTGCACATAAGGGTGATAGACCTTGTCTACCACACGTCCATCCGCAACAGCCTGCATGCTGCTGCACAGACAAGCAAAACACAAAGCCTTCACTACCGCTTTTTTGCTGTAAAGCTTCATCTTTTATTCTCCATAAAACTGCAACACCAGAACAACAAGCCAAAACACAGCAAATACAACAGCAACTGCGACAGGCTGGGGGTGGCTTCGTAACCCATCAGCGCCTGTAAAAAAAAACCTAACTCGGATTGCTCCGGCAGTAGCTGTCCGGTTTGCCACAGCTGTGGCCCTGCGGGGAGCCAATCAGACTGGATCAGTAAAGCCGATGCCATCATTACTTGACGAGCGCCTGACACAGACAACAGCAAAGCAAAACTCTGGGAACGCCACTGTTTCAGCTCAGTCAAAAGGTAGTACCAGAGCACAGTTATACTGGCCCCTATACCGATCCCTAAAGCAGACCCTAACACTAAATCAGCAGGTGTATTGTCACCCTGAGTGGGTAACCAGATATATAACAACAAGTTACTGCCACTAATACTGAACAAACAAGCAGCGGCAAAAGCTGAACTCCAAAGCTCATACTTTGATTTCAAAGCTGCCACACAGAGCAACACAAAACAGATCAGATACAAAAAACTGTATAAAAGCTCCAAGCCAAGACCATCCAGTTGCTCCGAGATCCATACAATTTTAAGGCTGATCAGGCTTAACATCAGCACTGAGGGCAAGGCAAAATACATTGCAAAACTACGCCAGACACTTCTGTGCCATACCAGCAAAGTTGCCAGCAACAAGCAAAGCGGTAACAGCTCGCGTAAAAACATCAGCACTGTATTAATAAGCATGATTCGCCTTATGCTGCAGCCACTCTGCCTCAGGCAGAGCTATTAACACGCCCTGCGCACTGTCCGGATTGTATTCGCCAAAAAACTCGTATCTTCCTGGTTTTAAAGGCCCAACAAATAAAGTGGCTTTGCCTTTGCCTAAAATGACTTTTTCGCGGTTTAAGCTAAAGCTTTCAAATTCTTCCGGCGACGGGTCATGATTCAGTACCATCAGCTTCACTTTCTCACCAGCGGGTACGTATAGCACCGAAGGCTGAAACAGATGATCTTTAATGTGGAGCTCAAATACATTTAGCTCTGCTACAACAGGCAAAGCGAAGGCCAGCACTAAGATGGAGTATATGGGCCATCCTTTCTGGCTGTTATTTCTCAACTGTTTTTTTCTCACAGAGGCAGTTCCACTGTCACTTTTAATCCGCTACTAAAATCAGGGGTCCCAAGGTGGATCTGGCCCTGATGCAGCACCACTATATCCCGCACTATCGCCAAGCCTAAACCAGAACCCAGGGTACCAGATTGATGCCTGTCGCCTCCCACCCGATAAAAGCGGTCAAACACTCTGTTGTATTCTTCCGGCGCTATACCAGGACCATTATCCTGTACCACTAGCACGGCTTTATCTTGCGCAATGGATAATTCAAGCTGGATAGAACCATTCGCCTGAGTATATTTACTAGCGTTACCGATCAGATTACTGACCAGCAAGCGAAGCGCAAAAGCGTCCCCTTTCAGCGATAAATGCTCCAGCCCCAGCAACTCTATTTGTTGCTGCTTTTTCTCAATGTGTGGATACCAGTCCGCCACCACCTGACGGCATAAACCAGCTAAATCCAGCTGTTCTGTGCGGGCCTGAAAATGCTCAGGGTTGCTGCGATTCAACAGCATAATCTGTTCAATTAAAGCACTCATACGCTCAACACCAGCCTGCAAGGCCAACATAGAACCTTCTGGGTCGCCGATACCCGACTGCTGCCATTGCTGGGATGCATTGTGCAAATTCACCTGCAATACGCTTAAAGGGGTGCGTAGCTCGTGCGCGACATCAGAGGCAAAACGTTTTTCCCGCTCAAAAGCATCAGCTAAACGAGCAAATAACTGATTGGTGGTTTTCAGCATCTGGTCCAGCTCTGCCGGCACTTGGTCCAACTCGACAGGGCTTAAATCATTGGCCTTTTTAGACGATAGCTGGGCAGAGAAACGTTTGATAGGCGACAAAGCTTTACTAACCACCAGCCATATCAATAGGGCCTGCAAAGGTAAACTCAGCACCACAGGGTAAATTGAGGCGGTAATCACTTCGTCAGCGAGTTGCTGCCGTTGTGTGAGGGGTTGCGCCACTATCACAGTCAGCACATCGGTTGGTGTCTGACGAAACACCCGCCATCTTTTACCGGCAAAATTATGCTCGCTAAAACCTTCGATCTCTGACATCGAAGTTTCAGGCGCCAAAGCACTGCGATACACCAACTCATCTTTTTGCCAGACTTGCAACGCCAACCCCAGCTCTTGCTGTGAACCTGCCTGATACTGCTGTGATAAGCTGGACGCGAGGATCTGTAAATCCTGATCAAACAAAGCTTCGGCCCTGCTGGCACTTTGTTTATAGCTTTGTAGTGCCGCAACAAAGCTGATCAGCGTAAAAAGCGCGATCAGTACTGTGACTAAATAACGGCGCAACGATCTCATAGCAGACTCATCTTTGGCTCACGCAGGGTTCACGCTGACGCTGTAACCAACGCCCCTTAGGGTTTTAATAAAGTCCTTTGGCAACTTTTTCCGTAAGTTGGAGATATGCACTTCCAGCGCGTTGCTCGCTACTTCTTCACCCCAAGCGTATAAACTGGCTTCAAGCTGCTCGCGGGTTTTTATTCGCCCAGCCGACTCCATTAACTCTTTGAGCAACATATATTCACGGCGTGACAGGCTCACAGCCCCCCCGTCAACCCGCACCAAATGCGCGCTGGTATCCAATTCTACTTGTTGTAGTTTAATTAAGTGCGTGGCTGCTGTACCAAGCCTCCGCTCAATCACCCGCAAACGGGCAAAGAGTTCTGGCATAGCAAAAGGCTTTACTAAATAATCGTCAGCGCCTAAATCCAGACCTCGGATCCTGTCATCAACCCCATCACGGGCAGTCAGCACCAGCACAGGCAAATGAGTCTCTTTTTGACGGCTTTGTTTCAGTACATCCAAACCATCCATATCGGGCAAACCTAAATCCAGGATCACTGCATCGCAGTCTCTGGCTTTAATGCTGCTTAAGGCATGTTGCCCCAAACTTACGTGATTTACCGCAAAACCTTGGCTGGACAATGCCAGTACCAGGCCTTTGGCTAAATCCAGGTCGTCTTCGACCAACAATAATCTCATACCTCTCCTGCCTTCGTACTTGAAGCCGCCGCTTTGTTGGCTGCGCGCTCTCGCCCCAATCACATAGTGGATCTATGTTCATGGGGACTCCTTTACTTGCCGCCTCACTGCAACATCAATTAGTTTGGCAGTGCTGTATTCGAACCTGAATAAGAACGGAAATAAACCAAACAGCATCTGATTGTAATTTGAGACGGGCGGGGGCAAGCCCCGCTCCTACACGTTTTTTAGATTAACGTTTTAGCTTTTTCGCTACTTTGGCTTCCAGTGCAGCAATTTCCTGCATCCGGCCTTGGTCCGCACTTAGACGGTCAGGGCGAGGTGCTGCCTGTTTTGCTTTTTCAATGTAACTCATAGCCGCCTTATAGTCGCGCTCTTCAGTTAAAAATTCAGCATAAAAATAATTAGGATCAATACCTTGTGGGTTAATACTCAGGGCTTTTTCCAGCATCTGTTTTGCATTTTTGTCACTGCCAAAACCAATAGGCCAGCCAGGTACTTTGTAATACAGCACACCTAAACTGGTGTAGGCAGACCCTTGCAACGCCTGACTATCCATCTTAAGTGCGGCTTCCAAATCAGCTTTAGATTCTTCTGCAAACGACATGGCCCCTAAGCCACCTTTTACCCCAGCATAGCTGGATTTAATGATACCGCGCCAAATCAAAGCTTCAGCTTTGCCAGCGTTCGCCGCAACCACCGCATCGGCTTGCGTCAGCAATTCAGGATAAGCTTTTTCTTTCTGCTCCTCTGTCATGCTGTAATTGACTTCAGCCCAGCGGTCTTGCAAAGGTTTAATATCCTGCAACACGTCGGCCTGAACCACCTGCACTAAAAATAAAGCTGGAATTAAAACTAATTTTTTCATTACGCTATTCATATCTGCCTCGTTAGTGGTTTTTGCCCACTGCCATTAATTCAATCAGTGTTAATTTACTTTTTAAGCCCATATCCACCAGCGCAGGAAAAATCCCGTTCAGGCGGACAAAAATCCGTTCAGGCCAGCCAAGAAAACGCCGCAGTTCATTCGACTTCAACTGCTTCAGTAGCTGCTCAGCAACCCAGGCCGGACTATCCATACTGTTACCAAGCTGTTGATTTAATTGCACTACATCGCTGGAGTTAATACTGGTTTCAGTCGCTCTTGGCGCAAAATACTTCACCTGTACTTCGCTGTCAGCCAGTTCACGCTGCAGGGCTTCGGTAAAACCCCGCAAACCAAACTTGGTCGCGCAGTAGCCGGTAAAGCCAGGGTGACCAATACTGCCAAAGGCAGATCCGACGTTGAGGATTTGGCCTTTGTGTAGACGCAACATAGGTAAAAACAGCTGGCACAGTTGCATTGGCACTAACAGGTTAATACTGATCAGATCGCTAAACTGCTGCTGCTGACATAAGCCAAACTGGCTGATCCCTGCGTTGTTAATCAGTACATCAACGCCACCATGCTGCTGACAAAACTGCAGTAAGCCCTGTTGCTCTGCTGTATTGGTTAAATCACAGGCATAGATCAAAGTTTCAGCCGCCAGTTGGTTTTGTAAGCTTCGAAGTTTTTCAACAGAACGACCGGTTAAAATCAACCGTGCGCCCTCACCGCTTAACTGTTTGGCTACTTCAGCGCCTATACCACCCGTAGCACCGGTCAGCAGCACAGTTTTGCCTGCTAAGAAACTCATGCCACACTCTCCTCTGCCACAACTTTTTTAGTCAGACCATGAGGTTGTTCCAGGCTACGAAATACATCGCCATATAAGTGAAAAAAGCGTTTAGCGCTATGAATAATCAGAGCCTGATCGGCGGGGTCTGTGATCTTATCCATCAGGCTTTCAAAGAACTTAATATGATCCTGATCCAAAGCGCCATGTGAATTCAGATAAGTAAAAGCTTTGCGTGGCAGCTGCAAGGTACCGGCAATTTTACTGGCTGCTTGCTCTGCTAAAGCGATAGAGGTGCCTTCCAGTACCAGCACCATGCCAAAAAAGCATAAGGGATTGATACGGCGTACCGAATCATAGGCGTAAGACACCATAAGCTCAGTGGCAAATGCCGGAGTACTGGCACGGGCCTGCTCTTTGTCATAACCACAAGCGGCGATGTCGTTTAACACCCATTCCTGATGGCCCAGCTCTTCTTCTATGTATTCAGCCACAGCTTCACGCAGCCATTCTTTTGATTCAGGTAACAAAGCGCCGACCGACATCAACAGCGGTACTGTGTGTTTAACGTGGTGATAGGCCTGATTCAGAAAAGCAACGTAGTGATCCAGGGTAAAGTCGCCCGCGAAAGTACGACGGATCATCGGAGCTTCCAGTAAATAAGCACGCTCTTGTTCGGTGGCATTAACGAGCCTTTGATAAAAACTCATAGGGTTCTCCTGTTAGATCATTAGAAACAAATAAATCATTGATTTCGCGTTGGTATTTTTTAACTACTTCAGCGCGGCGTGGCCGGCCATTGGCTGTTAACGTACCGTCGGCCAGTGATAAAGGTTGGCTTAATAGCTGATAAGCTTTGATTTGTGCATAGTCCGGTAACTGCTGGTTGACGTGAGCCAGATAAGCAGGCAACTGTTCTGCAGCTTTGGCATCAGCCAGATACAATAAGGCGGCACAATAAGGCTGGGCATCACCTACCAACACGGCCTGACGGATTAAACCGCTTTGAGTCAGTAAAGCCTCTGGCCACTCAGGCGAAATATTGCGACCCAGGCTCGAGATCAGTAAGTTTTTGCGACGGCCCAGAATACGTAACCGGCCTTGCGCATCCAGTTCACCTAAATCGCCGGTAAAGACCTTATCGCTTGCTGAAGCGGCATCGCCTAAATAGCCTAGAAATGGCTGTTTAACGACAATTTCATCATCAATGATTTCAATATCGCGATGGGCCAAAGGCGTGCCCACCAGTTCCAATTCAGTGGTCGAACTTTGACATGCATCCACACTGGATAAAGCCACCACAGAAGCACATTCGCTTAAGCCATAGCCCTGATACACAGGTAAACCAAGTCGGGCCGCCTGTTGCAATAAAGCTGTGGACACGTGGGCACCGCCGACGGCAATAAACTCCAGCGATTCAGGTGCTTGCCAGCCTTGAGCACGTGCCATCACTAATAACTGCAGCAGTTCAGGCACTAAAATCAGACTTTTTGGTGCTGTGCTGCTGATAAGCCCCAGTAAAGCCTGTGGATTGCTCAGCTGACTACCACTAAAACCACGCAGTGAGTCAGGCGCAATCAACACTTCGCCACCAGCCAATAAAGGTGCATAAATACCAGCGATATTTTCAAGCAAGGTGCTTAATGGTAATAAACACAAGTGCTTAGGCGCTTGCTGATCAATACGTTCCAGCAGGCTATGCGCCACATCGAGCTGACTTTGCGCCGACAAACAGACACCTTTTGGCTGCCCGGTAGAACCCGAAGTAAAGGTAATTTTCTGGCAGGTGACAGGGATAGCAGAGCCTGAGCTTTGTAATTCACGCCGATACAACAATAAATCGCCGACTTGTTCCAGCAAGGTAAATTCTGCAGCCTTTAGTTCCTGGTCCGAAATATAAAAATCAGGTTCAAGTTGCGTCATCACATGCATGAGCTGACTTTCAGATAAGTAAGTAGGCAGCGGCACCAAAAGTAAATCAGCATCAAGACAAGCTAAATCCAATAAAGCCCACTGCACTGAACTATTAGCAGCCAGCGCAATTCGTTGTGCACCATAACCCAGTAATAATTCTTGCCATAACGTCATTTGTTGTTTGATTTGAGCCTGTGAATACGCCACACCAGTGGCTAAATCATGCAAAACAGCTGTAGTAGGTAAGTTCAATCGCATTAACGGCCTCCTTCGGCTAAACCTGCGATCAATAGATGCAGCTGAGGCCAGTGCTGATGAGCAAGAGTTGTCAGTTTTGCATCGCAGTGGATCAGCCGGGTCACTAAGGCTAAATCCATAACACAGACTTTTGGATTGGTATCGTAATAACTGCCCCAACTGGCAGCCTCTTCACCTAAAGCTTCTGCTTTAGCTTCGCCAAGCTCAGTCAGTTCAATACCATGGCGGCTTAAAATAGCGCGCACTTGTGTAGTAGCAGCACAAAGCAAATAGCGGTAATTCAGTTGGTCCAAGGCATAGGCCATAAGGACAAACAGCTGCAATAAGCTTTGTCTGTTGATGGCATACAAGTGACCAATTTCAATTAATTGAAAACGCTCAGCCTTGAGATCTTGGGCGGCCAGCAGCTGCTCTACTGGCGCAGCTAAATAGTGTTCGATAAATAACCTGGTGCCGACAGCGCTGCGCAGCCCGAGCACAGCTTGCCATTTTCCATCCCGACTGACCCCTAACAAATTTGGCATAAAGCTGTGTACATCAGCCTGATAAGCCTTTGCAAAACCAGAGGCGATAAAGTTTTCTATTGAGGGCCGCTGACAGTCTGAGCGTTTCACTAATTGCAGCTGTGCTTTAGCTTCTGTCACTGGCACCTTGGCAACAACTGATGGTTCGAATGGATAAGAAGACAACATAAACGCACCCCTGGATAGCTATTGAGCATGCAGTGTGCAGTAACAAGCTTAAAGAAAACTTAAGGTTTTGAGGTTTTCTTTAAGCTTGTTCGCTCTTTGAAAAATCGAAGAATGGTAGCAGCTGTCTATGTTGTTTTGTAAACAAATCAGGCACAGGCTGAATTGATACAGAAAATAACAACACAGCCATTGGTACAAGCTCCTCAGTCCTGATGAACAATAATTTGGTCACCATTAAAATCGGTGGATATCGTCACTTAAGCTCTCGGCTCGCTATGCCACGAACTTAATCAATTCAGTTACCCCTTTATGCCTCTTCATAGCGCTACAACGTATCTAATTTCTACGAAATAAAAATAATTAAAAATATTTGCTTGAATATCAAAGAATTAAATTAAACACATGAAAATATTTAATCTGGTAGTTGATATTTTTTCACTCACCGAATACGCTCTTGAAAGCGCTTTCAGCACCATAAAGATCAGGTTCACTGATCAAAAAAATCAACTTTCAATAAACAGGGCATTACACATGAGAAAGAGAGCCACAAGTACCGCCATCCTCTGCGCCGGCGTCACATTGACCAGCCTGCACGGATGTGGTGGGGGATCAGCCACAGTATCCGATTTTAATAAAGTAGACCCTACTCAGCCTGTTAGCGGCTGGGTTATGGTCTGGAATGATGAATTCACAGGCAGTAGCATAGATTCTCGGAAATGGACTCATGAAATCAACTGCGCCGGCGGCGGTAATAACGAAAAGCAATGCTACACCGATAGTGCCGCAAACTCTTTTGTTAAAGATGGCATGCTGACCATTGCCGCACTTCCAGCCAGCGAAGGTGCAGAAAAACCTTACACTTCAGCGCGTCTTATAACCCGCAACAAGGCCGACTTTAAGTACGGCCGTTTTGAAATGCGCGCTAAATTACCTTTTGGTCAGGGCAGCTGGCCGGCATTTTGGATGATGCCAACAGACTCGGTCTATGGTAGTTGGCCTAAATCCGGTGAAATCGACATTATGGAAGCGGTGAATCTTAAGGTACCCAGCGCTGCAGCTGTGGTCGAATCCAATGTACACGGTACTCTGCATTACGGCAAAGAATGGCCAAATAACTCCTACTCTGGCAAAGCTTATGCGTTACCTGATGGTAAAAATCCAGCTGACGATTTCCATACCTATGCTGTGGAATGGCAACAAGGCGAAATACGCTGGTACGTCGATAATTATCTGTACGCAACGCAACGTCAGTCTGATGTGCGTTTTAACGCCAAAGGCGAAGCTGTTGGTCTGAAACACAGGGGTTGGTTTGCAGAGTATTTTGATCAAAGCACTGGTGAACTAGAAACTCATTGGGACAAGGCTCCTTTTGATCAGGACTTTTATATGATCCTGAATCTGGCGGTAGGTGGCAACTGGCCCGAGAGCGTCAATAATGGTGGTATAGACGCATCGGCATTCACCGAAGGCCAGCGTTTTCAGATTGACTATGTGCGGGTCTATGAATGCGCATCCAACCCGGACACAGGCAAAGGTTGTGAAACGATCCGCCCAGGCTACGATAAACTTGATGATGCCTTAGTCGAAGGTAAAGCCCCTATCCCATCTCCGCCTTCTTCAGGTATTCCACAAAATTTGACTGTTTTTGACGGCACTCCTAATCCAAATTGGCCAGCCTGGGATTGTTGCGGTGGTAGCACGCCTGCATTGGCAGCAGACACCGATCGCGGTGATGTCTACGAATTCAGTGTTGGTGCTGCACCTACAGTGAATGGATTTGTCAGCCGAAGCGAATTTATTAAAGACCCGGCAGGTAAAGCAACACCTTTTGATGCTTCACCTCTGTTGGCATCCGGCACCATTAGTTTTGATATGCAAGTAGTGTCTGCCCCCACTAATCCAGCATCTGTATGGAAGTTTAAGGTAGAAAGCGTGGGTGCCACCACAGCGGTTGAATTGGATTTAAGCCTTGGCGCCAATGGTGCAAATCCTGTGACAGGCCAATGGCAAAACTATAGCTTTCCATTAAAAACCTTGGCGGATGCCGGGTTGGACCTGGCGGCTATTGATGTACTAATGATTTATCCAGCTTGGGGAACAGGTGAAGGTGCGGTCTATCGTATCGACAACGTTAAAATAGCTCAGCCTAATCAAAGCCTGCCCAAGCTGGTGTTATTTGAAGATGGAGTTAACCCGGACTGGCCTATGTGGGATTGCTGTGCGGGTTCTACCCCTACCGAAGAGATAGATGATGCTGCTCATGGCATGACAGCCGAGTTTAAAATAGGCGCTACTCCAACCGTCATGGGATTTATTACTCGTGCCGCCAATGGAGGCGCTAATACTCCTTTTGATGCAACAGCTCTGATCGATGGCGGTTTAATCCAGTTTGAAATGAAAGTGGTCAGCGCCCCATCCAGCCCGGATGCAAGCTGGAAGTTCAAAGTAGAGTCGAACAATAGCGCAGAAGCTGTCGAACTGGATCTGACAGCCAGTGTAGAAGCGACTTCTCCTGTGACAGGCCAGTGGCAAACTTATAGTTATAAGCTGTCTGATCTGGCTGCGGCAGGTCTGGACCTGAGTGCTATCGACGTGATCATGATTTTCCCTGCATGGGGCACTGGCAATGGAGCTGTGTATCGGGTTGATAACGCTAAAATTTTCCATCCAGATGGAGATAAACCTGTAGCCAATGGCCTAACCCTGTTTGCGGATGCAGCTGCAGAGCAATGGTCAATTTGGGATTGTTGTGGTGGCAGTACTCCAACAGTGGAAGATGACGATGCAGCTCACGGCAAAACAGCAGAGTTCGTGATAGGTGCCGCGCCTACCGTGATGGGCTTGCTGGCAGATGACGAAGTTTACTATGACGCGTCTGCGCTTATGGCCACAGGAGTCGTACGATTTGAAATGAAAGTGATCAGCGCTCCAACTAACTCAGCTGCGGTGTGGAAATTTAAAATAGAAGCTGGTGATACATCTTCTGCCGTCGAACTCGACTTATCCGCCAGTCTGGAAGGTAAAACTCCAGTACCAGGCCAATGGCAAACCTACACTTTCCCGTTACAAAGCTTGTTCGATAAAGGCCTGGATCTCAGTGCCATAGATGTACTGATGGTTTTCCCTGCCTGGGGTACTGGTGAAGGTGCGACCTACCGTTTAGATAATGTAGTGATTACCAATCCGTAACCCAGAGCAATGCACAGTGCTTGCAACATAAAAAGAACATAGCAGCAGGGAACCCGGCAGCTTCCCTATAAAAACAACAGTATTCGAATAAATAGGTTCAACATGAAAAGGTTTAACTCAAATCAAAGCCGCCTCGCGGTCTGTATTTCTGTCATCTTATCCGCCGGTACTTTGCCACAGGCTATGGCACAGCAAAATGATGTAACGGCAGTCGAAACAGTAGAAGAAAAAGTAGAAGTGATTCAGGTCAAAGGGATACGCGGCAGCTTAATTCGTTCTATGGATATGAAACGTGAAGCCAATGGTGTAGTAGACGCCATTTCAGCTGAAGAAATGGGTAAGTTTCCGGACACCAATCTGGCTGAATCGCTGCAACGAATTACGGGTGTGTCCGTTAGCCGCGCCAATGGTGAAGGTAGTCAAATTACCGTGCGTGGTTTTGGCCCGGACTTCAATTTGATCAGTTTAAATGGCCGCCAAATGCCAGGCACTGGCTATACCCGCTCTTACAATCTGGAAAACTTATCCTCAGAAGGTGTAAGTGCACTGGAAGTACAAAAAACAGCCAGGGCTGACTTACCAAGTGGTGGCTTGGGAGCCACTGTTAATATTGTGACCACCAGACCTTTAGCCGAGCCAGGTCAACGTTACTCTGTTTCAGCTAAAGCCATCCATGATACGTCCAATGTGGAAGGCGATGATGTTACCCCCGAAGTAGCTGCTGTCTACAGTAATACTTTTGCTGATGATCGCTTTGGTGTAGCCTTTTCTTTTTCACATCAGGAACGTGATTTTCAAAAGCAACAAGCCAATATTCAGGGTTGGCAAGCCAACGTTGATTTACCTACTCTGGATGCAAGTAAAGTAATTGACGCTCGTGCTGAAGATGCAAATGGGAACAAGGTTGGCAATTACTTTTTCCCTAAAGATATGAACTACGGCATGGAAAATGTCGAGCGTGAACGCAGCAATGGCCAATTAACGCTGCAGTATGAACCTATAGATGACTTTGTTGCGACGCTGGACTACACAGGTTCACGCGCCTTAACCGGCACCAACGCTATTGGTTGGGGGATCTGGAATGAGTTTGGCGGTAATATTAACGCCTATGAACTGGACAAAAATGGTACTGCACTTTATGCCGACATTAGTGGCAATGACGGGTCCTTTACAGCAGACAGAAACACCACTGAAGTCAAAGCTCAGTCTGTAGGTTTAAATCTGGATTGGAAACTGAATGACGACTGGCATTTTGCGCTGGATTACCATGACTCCAATAACAAAACAGACAACGGCGCCGATAAAGGCATGGGTAGTGCTGGTCAGGTTATTTTGGGGTCAGACCAACTGCTGTCAAAAATTTATGATTACCGCACTGGTGACATACCGCAGGCCATCATTTTATGGCGCAACGGTACAAACGAGCTCACTGCAGCCGAAATTGATTCGAATTTCAGCCAGTTTACCCATTCACCTGGTGAGTCTGAAATCCAGCAGCTACAGCTTGACGGTACCTGGTTTAACTCAAGCTTTAAGATCCCGCTGAGTCATATTAAATTCGGTGCTGCCATGACAGAGCAAACGATGAGTGGCTATTCAGCCTGGAGCGGATTACGAGGTGGCGCAGGTTTTAACCCCGCTTACCCACAAATATTCCCTGACGAAATGTTTACCCGCCACTCGACAGCGAACTTTCTCGACCAGTTTACCAGTGGTGGCAGTGCTCTTCAGCCACATTATTACTATAGCTACGACTTTGATGAGGCAGTAGCCAGACAACAAGCCTTTCTGACGGAAGCTGTGATGGGCGGGGATGTCTACGTACCAGATGCCTATTTTGATGGCATAGACAGCACAAGTAATGTCGCCGAAGAAACCCAAAGCGCCTACCTGCAATCACAGTGGGAATTCGATGTGGCCAGTTATGCAGTTCAGCTAAACGCCGGGCTGCGTTACGAGGAAACTGAAGTACCTAACGCTGTGCGCCAGCGTATTGAAACTCAGGTCAATTGGGAAAGTCCGTCCGAGTGGATCATGAAATACGAACAGAATGGTGCAGAAAAGCTGGTTGATTTTACAGGTAAATACGATTTACTTTTGCCGATGTTTGACCTGAAGGTTGATTTGGCAGAAGACTGGGTCGGTCGTTTATCCTGGGGTAAAACCGTCACACGAGCACCGTTGGGATTACTGATCGGCGGTCGGAGTCTCAGTGGTAGTCCAAAACCTGGTTCACGTACTGGTAGCCAGGGCAATACAGGCTTACTGCCTTATGAATCAACAAACCTGGATCTGTCGTTGGAATACTATTATGGTGACGCCAGCTATGCCTCCATTGGCTACTTCAAAAAAGACGTCGATAACTTTATTCAGAATACCATAACCGAAACCACTATCGATGGTTTGCACGATATCCTCAACGGTCCGCGCTACCTGGAGGCTGTTGCCGATATTGAGGCCAGAGGTGAACAAGCCACCAGCACAGCCATCTTCGAGCAGATGCTGGCGAACGGTCATGGCAATGCAGAAGGAAAAATTGAACCTAATGCTCAGGACCCACTGATCGTCTGGAATATTAGCCAACCACAAAATACTGACAGTAAATCGGTGGACGGTGTTGAACTTGCTGTGCAGCATTTGTTCGGAGAATCCGGCTTTGGTGTCGGTGTGAATGCCACTTTTGTGCAAGGTGATGTGGAATTTGATACTCAAAGCCTGACACAGCAAGCACCTCTGGTGGGTATCAGTGATTCCGCAAACTTTCAAATGTTTTATGAAAAAGAAGACTGGTCTGTCAAAGTTACTTATGCCTGGCGGGACTCTTACCTGATTGGTGTAGGTCAATCTCAAGGCTCATCCGATGCGCCACCTCAGTATGCTAAAGCTTATGCTCAGTGGGACATCAACCTGAACTATGCAGTGACTGAACAGCTGAAAGTGTTTCTGGAAGGTATAAACCTGAATAATGAAACCGAGGAGGGGTACGGCCGCTATGAGGAGCAGTTCCTGTTTGCCCGTCAGTATGGACCACGTTATACCTTAGGTATGCGCTACAGCTTTAACTAAAAGTAAAAGACTGAACAAAACACCCGGCAGATGTCGGGTGTTTTTTTATGACATCTCACTTAGCGCTACCAGCCAAAAGCCACTAGCCCACCAAGGCATAAAAATGCTTCCTGTGCTGCAGATAATGCTGCCAGATACTGTCCAGCTGAGCCTGATACAAGGCAACTGTGCTGTGATGGTGCAAACCATGTTCAATCAGCAAATCCGCCAGTTGCATGGCCGTGGCCATCGCATTGAAGATACCTTGTGACGACAGAGGATCAAAACTCATAGCGGCATCACCTATGGCGAACCACCCTGTGCCGCAACCTACTGATAACTTCGATGAGTTCGCAGCCACCAGTTCATGCAGCTGTTCGGTTCCGGGAACAATCTGCTGCACTAAAGTACCGAGACCGGGCGCTTCGGCCGCTGCCTTTAGAAAACAGTGACTGGATTGACTTAAGCTCTTGTCGAGTTGACCTGGCTGGATCTGTAACGCAAAAAGCCGGGCCTGGCCTTCAGAGCCATCAGACTGCGACATGTTTTTAGCTGCAAAAGGCAGTTTAGGTAAGGGGGCGCTGTACCACCACCCCATAGCAGCAGAACTTAACACACTGATATGCTTCCGAACTTTGACTTCTGCAGTCAACCAGACTGACAACTGCTGATCTAAATTATGCCGGCTGATAGCAAGGGAGCGAGCAAAGCGACTGTGCCGACCCGTCGCGTCTATAACCAGTTGGCAATGCACCTCTGTCCGCTGCGACTCATGCTGTAATTCAACACACCACCCTTCAGCTTGCTGCTTACTCTGGATAAAAGCAGCTGGCCAAAAGCAGGATACGCCTCTCATTTGTGCAACATCACGTAATTGCTGTTCAAACAATTGCCGATCCAGATGCCAGCCATGACCATCCGGATTCACCAGTTGATCAACCACTTTAGGGGTTTCCGACCCCCAATAAGACAACAGGCCATGGGACACTAAGTGGCCCTGATGCAACAACTGAGACAGCCTGAGTTTATGCAGAATACGCCCAGCGGCGGGAGCCAGACACTCCCCTACTCTGTCTTTTGGTACTGAGTGCAGGTCTACCAGCACTACAGAATAAAACGGCGCTAAAGCAAGAGCTGCAATACAGCCACCTATGCCTGCGCCTAACACCAGTATTTGTGTTGTATTGATCACTGAATCATGATCCTTATTTGGTTCCTTGCAACCTACTGTCAGTTTAGCGCTTCGATAGCCGGTTGGCTTTGTCAGTTTGACTTAAATCTGGTCTGCGTTGTTCTGGGGCCATTCCTCGTAAGTCCGCCTGTTTATCGGCTCTGGCATTTAACAACTGCATAGGTTTATCTGGTGTCATGCCCACTTGCATCACTGCAGGAAAATCGCTGATCCCCGCTTTGCTTTGTGGCAAGACCACAGCAAGATCAGCAAAGTGATCAATCATGCTGTTGATTTGTGCCATGTAATCGGTAGAAGGGCCTATAGGCAAATCATCCAGCCAGAACTCCCGCTCATTAAAGGCCTGCTGACGCTCAGTTAAAGGCAAAGCCTCGTTAATGACTTTGGCATAGTTAGCCTGGTTCAGCATATTGTTTGGCACACGCGCAGGCCAGAAGGTGGGTAAATAGGGATCATAAGCCAGGTTATAGCCATCACGACAACTGGTGTCAACAACAGTCTAAAAGTGATCCACAGC